>CAZGQK010000001.1:0-11870 GCA_964527645.1 uncultured Legionellales bacterium
TGATAGTGCGTCTCACGTTGAACCAGCTACCTTTAATATTACAGTTAGTAGCCCAAAAAAACCTTTAACTTTAACATGCCACGATTTATCCTTAACGCCGGGAACCACGAGCACTGAGAACTGTGCTATCTCTGGCGGTACAGAGCCGTATACCGATAGCGTCGTCTCACTATCTCCATCTCTGGAGGGTTTAAAGGTGACAGCTGCTACAGTTACGGACACGACAGCAAACTTTACAGTTACGGCCACAAAGACGGCTAAATCGGGTACAACAACAGCAAAGGTTCAGGTGAGTGATAGTGCGTCTCACGTTGAACCAGCTACCTTTAATATTACAGTTAGTAGCCCACCACCATCCGGATCCAAATCCAGCTATGTCGTTGCCTACGCTCTACTAGGTGCCATGCCCGATATTAGTACAATTCATCCGGGCCAGAACAATACGTTAGGGGGAAGCGTACTACCAGTAGTGACCGCAGTGTTTAACCCAGGTGCAGCATTGCAGTCAGGCTGGGCCGCCAACACGTTCCTCCCCACAACCGAAAACAAGCTACCCCACGCAGATAATTTTAGCCAGCTTAATCTCGGATTTGCCTCACCAGCAATGGACCCGAACAGTTTGAGCAAGCTTGCCAAAAAAATCCTGGCCCTGAGCAAGGATGGATGCTGGAGTAATGACAGTTGTACCCTCAAAGAATGGGAACAGAGTAGTGGAACTAATGATGGTTACGCCGACTATTACGATCAGCTGGCCAGCACGCTATTCCATCCAGGCAACCAATTTGGCAATGCGGCGCAGCCGCCAGCCACACCCACGGAAGGCTACACACTTTGGAAAATGATCACCACGCTTGAGAATGTACAACATAAGAATGTTTACCTCTCCTTTGGTGGGTGGGCCGACAGTGAGGGCACAGGTCATAATGGCAACAAAAAGGCAACTAATTTTCCTTTGACCAAGGATGTATATACGTCACTAATAAGTTATGTTCGTACTGATAAGTCCGGGGAAAACTTTTTGGTGAGTAACACCGCCACCCCCAGCACCTCAGATTTTCAATACGGTGGAAAGGCTGTACCACCACCAGCACACGAAGCTAATTGGCAAAAAGTCCAAACGAGTTCCATGACTGATGCTTGGGTCGAAGCGGCGAAGGCGTTGGGCGCAAATGGAGTCGATTTGGACTACGAAGAATATTGGCTACCAATCGAAGCTTGCTACCACGGCCAAAAACTTACGACCTTCAGCGCCAAACATGACCATATCTGTGACATTAACCCCGCATGGAACTGGACGTACGTACATGTCAATGATTGTCAACAATCAGCACTATCTGGAGCAGCAGTAGCAAGGTGTTTAGTTCAAGGCAACTACGGCACGCCCAGCCTAAACAATATACAAACCATTAAATATGCTGTGTATCTGAAAAATCTGGAAATGTCGGCACAGAAGATCACAGGGATGGGCGTATCCATCGCCGCTGGTGCACAAGGAGCTTTTGATGTCAATGTCGATGCTAAATACTATCCACCCCAGTCAGCTAGCGCGCAGCCCGGGGAGCTCACTAGCAAGGCAGGGAATTGGTTGTGGCTGAGTGGCCCAGCAACGTCAAAAGGTCTTATATACAATATATTGTTCTACGACCACGACATAAGCATGCCACTACCGCCAAAGGCGCTCTACCCCTTGCCGGCGATGAACAGCTCGTTGTTTAAGTTAAACGGCAAAAACATCCTCACCTACCCAAACATAAATGTGGTTGGTGTAATGAGCTATGACCTAGACGACGGGTGGGTGTCTATTAGTCCTAACTCCACGGATGCGAAGACTGCCCCTCTCAATAATAAAAGCGAGTGGTGCTTAGGGTTCGGGCAATATAAGGCAGGCTCTGGGACAACACCAACAGGGTATCACTACCCTGTTGCGCGTGACCCGATACCAAAAGATAAGGCATTAGCAGATATATCGTGCTCTGTCATGAGTCAAACGCTGGCAATCGGCAACGGCTATTACTATATGTTTCATCAGTACTTTCAGGAAAACGCAAATGCGGGTCAGCCATACATTGATATAGGGCTGGAATCCGCTTATCCCAACTACCCAATAAACGGGGCAAATGATGGGCTGCGCTTTGGGGACTATGATATGCCCTTTGACATACCACTAACAAGTCCTCCATACCCATCTAGTACGGAAGAAACACAACCACCGCAATGGTTCGTCCAGTATATCGAGCCGGTTGAGAAGGAACAATGCCCGATCAAAAACACATCCTGCGCGCCCAATGGTGGTACAACGGAGGGTATGTCCCCTCTCCTTCCCAATTGGAAAGACTATAACAACCAATATTGGTTGTTACCTAATAAACTTGTGCCCATGCTAACTGCCTCGGCCAAGCAGTACAGCATAAGTAAACCAGGAATGATTTTCTGGTCGCTGGATAACAACGAACAGCCCGCGCTTAAGGCCGATCAGAAGGACTTGTTAACCCTCACGACACCTCCATCTGGCTTTCGCAATTATGGAGCGTGGAGTCTAATGGGGATACGCAACCCAAACCATGGGGTGCACGGCTGGTACGATGTATTACACGCCCAGGCTACTCGTACTTTTCTTGGGGCAATTTACAAGCAAAGCATGACTTGGCAAGCGGAGCTAGCTAGCATATGTAAAAATATCAATAACAACGGCAAGCCCCCCTGCGACTCAAACCAACCGGAATGAGTCATGTCAACTCCGTGAAAAAATAAACCTACCCCCCCCGTCAGGGGGGGGGTAATAAACGAGGGATTACATCAGCCAAGCCAGCTCAACACAATTAAAAACATCTACCGTTAATGTTCATAAAGGGCAAGCATCGCAGCAACGACACCCCAGTCAAATAAAGTCATCCCACAATACGCTGTCATAACAAAATGAATGCTTATCTAGTTTCTCAAAAATATTATGTTCTATCACATGAATCTATATACTGAACTTAGGTAATCTCATATTCTTTTGTATTTATTCATTAGGGCTATTAGCGGTCTTGCATTATAATATATACGTCTCCCCATATATAAGTGAGTGGTTCTGTATCACTGCGTTATTAGTAGTAGTCGCTTCCAACTGTGTTATCCTATGTCCATGACCTCTACCCACCGACCACGCAAACGCTTCGGACAAAATTTTCTGCAAGACCAAGCGGTATTAGCGCAAATGGTTGATGCCATTAACCCACGGCCCAATCAACATCTAGTGGAGATCGGTCCAGGTCAAGGTGCTTTAACCCAGCACATAGAACCCATCTGCCCACAACTGGATCTCATCGAAATTGATCGTGATCTGGTAGAACACTTGCAACAACATTATGCCAACCATAAAACGTTACAAATCCACCAGGCCGATGTTTTAAGTTTCGATTTCAATCAATTAATCAAAAATGGGCAAAAATTACGTATTGTGGGTAACCTACCTTACAACATTTCAACGCCTTTAATTTTTCATTTATTCACGCAAATAAGTAGCATTGAAGACATGCATTTTCTTCTGCAAAGAGAAATAGTTGCCCGTATCACTTCAGCTGTTGGCGATAGCAACTATGGCCGACTCAGCATCATGGTACAATATTTTTGCCAACCGGAGGGGTTATTTGATGTCGAAGCCAGCGCTTTTTACCCACCTCCCAAAGTACAATCCACTTTTATTCGTTTAATTCCACATAAAAAAACAAGTGTAATTGCTGAAGATTTCACACTTTTTTCACATGTTGTGAAACAGGCCTTTAGTCAACGCCGCAAAACAGTTGCCAACAGCCTCAAGCCCTTTATTTCGGCACAACAACTCAATGCGCTCAATATTGATCCAAAATTTCGCCCACAACAATTATCCATTGAACAATTTGTACGTATCAGCAACAAGATTGGGGTATAATAGCCTCGGACCAGATAACTCGTCTAAGGAGATACCATGATTGCTTACCAACACATCCTGCTGGCAACCGATTTATCGGCAAACGCACAACAGATAGCCCAACAAGCGAGCGAAATAGCCGCGGATGCCAACGCCCAACTGAGCATTATCCATGTGGTAGAACACTCTCCATTGGCCTATGGTGGTGAATTTTCTGTGCCGATTGATACTAATTTGCAAAGAACCTTTGAGCAACATGCAGGAGCCGGGCTGCTTAAACTGGCCAAAAGTTTAAAAGTCCCCGAGGATCGTTTGTATTTGTCGACTGGCGCTGTTAAATTTGAGGTTGTCAAACTCGTTAACAAAATAAACGCCGATTTAATTATAGTGGGCTCACACGGACATCATGGCATAGAGGTTTTACTCGGATCTCGTGCCAATGCCATTTTGCACAGTGCGCCGTGTGACGTATTAGCCATTCGCGTGAAAGATTAAAAAAACCTTTCTAGTCCCGTGGGCATACACTAATTAACACTTTTCGCCTAACAAGGAAACGTTCGTAGCGAGCTATAAAAAAAGGAAAAAATTGAATGGCCACCACCCTGGAAAATGAAGTCATCAAAGAATTGGCACTGCAGCGCAAAAAAGATCGACGCTGGCGCAATATTCGCTTTTTTATTCTTATTTTTCTTATTTTATTTTACTTAATCCTACTCCTCGGTCGCTCAACACAACAATCACCAGGGCTGAAAGACAGCGCTAAACCTTATGTAGCACTCATACGCCTCAATGGGGTCATTATGCCCGGGAAGAATTTTTCTGCCGCAAAAGTAATCCCGCGATTAAAAAAGGCATTTGCTGATAAAAAAGCACGCGGTGTTATTCTTGATATCAACTCCCCCGGCGGCAGCCCCGTGCAAGCCTCCATTATTCACGACCAAATTATCGTATTGAAGAAAAAATATCCCCGTAAAAAAGTAATTGTTGTCGGTGAAGATGCGCTGGCTTCTGGTGCTTATTTAGTAGCCACTGCAGCTGATAAAATCTATGTGAGCCCTGACACACTAACTGGCTCTATTGGCGTCGTCTTAAGTAGTTTTGGCCTAAATAAAGCTATCCAAAAATTAGGTATTTCTCGCCGCCTCTATACTTCGGGAGATAACAAAGCTCGACTAGACCCCTTTGAACCCTTGAATCCACAAGACGTTAAAAAAATTCATAGTGTTTTAAACCAAGTGCATCAAAATTTTATCGATGATGTCATTAACGGTCGTGGTGACAAATTACGAGGTAACCGCCAAGAATTATTCTCTGGTGATTTCTGGACCGGTCAACAAGCGGTGAAACTTGGACTTGCTGATGGCACCGGTAATTTGTGGTCAGTAATGAAAAGCCAATTCCATGTGAATCAATATCGTAACTACAGCATTAAACCCTCATTACTACACAGCTTATTTAGTGGGGTCGACAGTAAATTAAATTTGGGTTTGCAGGATAACCAAACCTCCCTTAAAGAAGTATTATATTAAGGATTGAAGTACTAAAAATGGCCACCTATTTTATCGGCGATGTGCAAGGATGCCTCGACGAATTACAAGACCTACTAACTCTGATCGATTTTAATCGTAACATTGATCAACTAAATTTTGTTGGTGATTTAGTTAATCGTGGTCCAAAATCACTGGAAGTATTAAATTTCATTCACGAACTACCCAACTCCCAAATTATTTTAGGTAATCACGACTTGCATTTATTAGCATTGGGTTATAAAGCCATTCCCGACCTGCACCCCCACACCATGAATGATATTTTAACCGCACCTAACTGCCAACTGCTACTCGATTGGCTCCGCCAGCAACCGCTGCTGCATGTTGATCATGAACGCAAATTTGTCATGATACACGCCGGCATTCCGCCACAATGGCAGCTAGAGCAAGCACAAAAATTTGCACAAGAGGTCGAAAATACATTACGCAGTAATGAAGCAAAAACATTTCTGCAACACATGTTCGGCAACCAACCGGATACTTGGAATGAACACTTAAAATCCTGGGATCGCATTCGTTACATTACTAATGCATTAACACGCATTCGTTTTTGCACGCACGAGGGTCAACTTAATTTAACTGCCAAAGGCACTCAATCCCCTGATCCCAAATCTTTTTTTCCTTGGTTTGAAATAGCCAACCCAAGCTTAACTGATTTTGATATTTTCTTTGGGCACTGGGCAGCACTTAAAGGCCAATGCGAGGTGAGAAAATTTCACAACCTAGACACTGGTTGCGTTTGGGGCGGAGAGCTCACCGCTTTTCGCCTAGAAGATCATCAACGCTTTAGCGTGCCAGCACGAGCATAAACCTAACTGTCATCTTTAGGATTCAATACGCTGCAAGGTCACAAATTCATATGCATACTTTTGCGCATCATCTGTCTGATGTTTCTCCGTTGCAATTGATTGCCATTGCTTAGCCTCCCAGACGGGGAAACGCGTATCACCTGCAACCTCTAAATCGATATAAGTTAAGTACAATCGCGCTGCCACAGGCAAAGCGGCCTGATACAAAGAAGCACCACCGATGATCCAAATATGCTTTTCTTGTTTGAACCGTGCATAGACTTCTTCCAATCCGTGAACAACCTCACACCCAGGAATCGTTAAATCCGCTTGACGCGTAATCACGACATTGCGCCGCCCCGGCAAAGGCCGCCCCAAACTTTCATAGGTTTTACGCCCCATGACAATAACATCACCTAAGGTCAATTGCTTAAAATGTTGTAAATCCTCCGGCAGGTGCCAAGGGATTTGATTATTGGCGCCAATCACACGATTGTGCGCCATCGCTGCAATTAAATAAACTTGCATTAAATCTTTCCCCATTCCCCATCCAATCAACAATTTGACATAAATTAGAGTAACGCACAACACCTAAATAATAAAAACAGAAACGTTGCTGCAGCATTTAATAATAAGTGTGTAAAAAATTATCTTATGCTATTAACCCACTTAACCACAGTCTCTCCCTCAAAAGCTCTCTCCAGTTAACTGTTACCGTATTAATTCAAACGTTCCTCCATGAATGACTTGAAAAAATCTATTACCCAATAAATCTCTTAATGGCTTGTGTAAGCAACAAGGAACGAATGCTCCAATACAACATACAAACAAGCGCATTGCTCTGCAACACTGGGAGTAATCGTTAGCCCTTAATCTTCAAACCAACTTTTAATCTTTTATGAAAAGTAAAAAGCCCCAAGGCTAAACGAATCCCCTGCCCTACAATAATTTTTCTCCCTAATTAACACATCAAATGCACATAGATGCTTAATAACTTAAGTTTATAACCCCAATGCATCTTATAAACCAACCTCACCCTCTTATCATTTGTATAAATTTAGCGTAGAATAATTAAACGCTATAGGAAATAGAGGACATCATGGACTACCAAGGAACCCCGCGGAAGCGTAAGGTGCATCTTTTTGTTTGCTTGCTTTTTTTACTGTTTTTTACTCCCTGGGTAATAGCCTGGTTTTTATACTCAAATACTCCTCACTCCATAAACGTCACCAATAAAGGCATACTGCTAAATCCAAGCATTCCAGCAGTCACACTGCAACTTACCAATCAACGACATCAACTCGTCCCAGCAAAAGTTTTTAAAGAAACCTGGAGCTTCCTTTATTTACAATCTGGCTCTTGTAAAATGATATGTGAAAAAAATCTATATAAAATGCGCCAAATTCAACTTGCCGCTGATAAAAGCAAGCCATCCATCCGCCGAATCATTGTGACTTTCAATAACGCTTACACAGATAAAAAGCTCGATTATTTATTAACGCATCAATATGCTGGCACACAACACCTCCTTGCTAAAAAAAGTCATTTACCAAAGATTATTTTTAATTCAGCAGGCCACTTGAGCAGCAAAGGTTTTTATCTCATCAATCCTTTTGGCAACCTGATGATGCACTTCCCTCTCAATGTGCCAGCCAGTGCCATTTCCCAAGATATGCAACGCCTACTCGAGGTATCACAAATTGGCTAATAAACATCGCACCTATTTTCAGTGGATCCGGGCAACTTTTATTTTGGCATTTTTAGTCACTCTCTCTACGACTTACATTCAACTCAACAATCCCCATTTCTCTTGTCCGCTATACCCCAATTGCTTTAACAAGCCTCTTTTCCTGTCTGGATTTTTAATTAATTTAAAAGAATTTTTTGGGATTAATGCGATAAATATTAATTTGATTCAATTATTTCACAATTATTGTACGGCTGCATTAGGTCTATTTATTATAGCTCTTGCCATTCTGTCATATTTATACCGAAATTTTCATATCACTTCGGCAGTGACCCCAGGGCTATTAATCCTCTTATTTGTGTTTCAGGTTGGATTTAGCCTACTCGAGTCTAGAGATCTGTGGCTACCAATGAGCCTCATTACACAAATCTTAGTCGGCACAATAACCATCAGCATCTTATGGTTTATCCTAATTTCTACAACTCAGCCTCTTGTTCAGCCCAACTACTCCCTGCAAACGCTAAAACCGTGGGCAATCATTGCCCTGATTTTAATTTTTATTGAAATTTTTCTTAATACTTGGATTAACGGCAATTTAATTGCGCTTACCTGTTCCAACACCCCTTTTTGCCATGCACATATTTTTCCACTATTAAACACACATGACGCCCCACCCCCCCTCAGCGGATTAATAACTTACAGTTCAGCCAAACATATTGCTCAAGCCTCCCAACACAGCTTAGAAATGACACATAACTACAGTACTTTTTTTATTACCGCCTACTTAATGCCATTCGCACTTTGTCTAATCTTAATAAAAAATTTCTCTCATGTAGAAAAACTAGGCTGGCTACTATTACTTATGCTTGCCGCCCAACTTTTACTAACCACGCTGCAAATATTCTCCACCGCACTGCTAATAATGCAAGCCGCTGTCGTTTATGGGATACTATTAATCATTATCAGCCTATTGCGCCACATCTATACCAAACCCACAAGGGCAGCAGGTTAACAAGGGATATAATGGCAAACACAACAATACATGCCTTTATTTCTGGCCGCGTACAAGGCGTTAGGTTCCGTGCGGCAACACAAAAAAAAGCACGCCAGCTGAATCTCACTGGCTATACTAAAAATCTAAGTGATGGCCGAGTCGAAGTTATTGCATGTGGCGAACAAGAAGCGATAAAACTATTTATTACTTGGTTAGGCAAAGGACCGATCCTCAGCAAAGTTAGCGATGTTAACTGGAAGTACTGTACTCAAGCAGAGTTATCAGGCTATGCTGATTTTAGTATTAAATAACCACAGGCAACTTTGCGTGATATTGCCTGTTTAATATCAGCACCGAAAACATCTGGCCGCAAGCAAATAGGCCAGATACACAAATTTCGGCACAATCAATCCTCATGCTTCAACGACCGACCAAGCTCACGCATCCGCTTGCCGGCAAATAAATTTTTCTCAATTTTTTCCAAAGAGATACCCTTCGTCTCTGGCATAAAACGATACATAAATAATAATCCGAGAAAACTCATCACTGCAAAACCAAAAAATACGTTGCCTGAGCCAAAGTGGCCAATTAATCCCGGGAAAAATTGCGCCAAAATGGCATTAAAAGTCCAATTAGCCGTGGTAGTAAATAGCAACCCAACATCACGACCTCGCAAAGGAAAAACTTCCGCGCAAATAATCCAAACAATAGGACCCAAACTAATGGCAAAACCAAAAATATAAAAAAGCGTTGCCACCACGCCTAAAAATTTGATACTTTCTGCTTGTGTATGCAGGTGCATAACATAGCCCAACACAGCCAAACCAATTGTCATGATGGTTAAACCAAAAAATAAGATTGGTCGCCGTCCAATACGATCAACATAGCGAATTGCCAACACAGTGGTAAGCACATTCACTATTCCAACAGCAATCGTACACCACATTTGCGCTTCAATACTTTGAAAACCGGCCGCCTTAAACACCGATGGTGCATAATACATAATCGCATTAATACCCGTCCACTGCTGGAACAATTGTGCGCCAATGCCCAGCAATAAAACCAAACAAAATTTTCGATTGCGTAACATCGACCAGCCAGAAATTGCATCCGTAACTTCTTTCAACGAATCAGCAATTTCTTTAAATTCTGCATCTGCTTCTTTTGATGAAAATATTTTATTCAACACATTCCTAGCCCGCCCGCTTTTTTCTTTTAGCATCAACCAACGCGGACTGTAAGGTAATCGTGTCACAAATAACAACATAATCGCTGAGGGTACGGCAACAACCCCCAACATCAAACGCCACGATTGATACGGCGTAAAAATAGTATCACTAATAAAAGCTGCCGCTAAACCAATAGTAATCATCAATTGATAGGCGGCGATCATACCGCCGCGCACGCGACGTGGTGAAATCTCAGCCAAATACAGCGGTGTTACATAAGCGGCTATACCCAAGGCAACCCCCAGGAAAAAACGCACCACAATTAAAAAATCAATCGATGGCGCAATCCCCGATAAAACAGCTCCTACCGTAAACAATATCGTGCTGATAATAATAGACCAGCGTCGCCCTAAATGATCAGATAACAAATTACTAAGAAAAGTACCAAACACAGCACCAATTAACAAAATACTAACCACCAAGCCCTCTTCCATATGCGATAAATGAAAGTCAGCACTTAGATGCGGCAGGGCACCTGAAATAACACCCGTATCCATACCAAACAACAATCCGGCAAGCGCAGCGATCAAACCGACAAAATAAACAAATGTACGCTTCGAACTCTTCACTTCTAATGATTGAGACATCTTTCCCTCCAATGGATAGTCAACTCAACATTTCACTTTAATAAATTCCTACCCGTTCACTTAACATGACGCAACAGATTTATGGGCACTCTATCAAAGCTGGATGTTTTAAATATAGACAATTTTGCAAAAATTATACGCGCAATTAAAACAAATTGTAAGCCTAACCAGCCACAGTCAAATAGATTTAATCCATTTTAAATCAATAGGTTACATGTAATATGCCAATTTTCCCTCTCACCCCCTCCCCCCTCACGGAGCATGCAAGCCAAGTTCGCCGTCTAAAATTGCCGTCACTACATCTGCCAAATCCTTGTAAATGGGTACATCCTGCAAACCCTGTTCTTGCGCCGCAACTGCCTGGCCCTTGCCAGTTCGCACCAAAACAGCCGGACAACCTACGGCTTGTGCCGCTTGAATATCTCGCAAGCTGTCACCTATTAATATTGCCTTGGTTAGATCAAGTTGAAAATCATCTGCAATTTTTTCCAGCAAACCCGCCTTCGGCTTACGACACTCGCAATTATCATCGGGTGTATGCGGACAATAATAAATACCGTCAATATTACCGCCGGCAACTGCCAAATCATTGGTCATTTTTTTATGAATCGCTGCCAGCATTTCTTCTGTATATAAACCTCGCCCCACACCCGATTGATTAGTAGCCACCACTACCTGGTGTCCCGCTTTTTTTAATCGAGCAATTGCTGCCAAACTGCCTTTAATTGGCAACCATTCTGCCGGTGATTTAATATAATAATCAGAATCTTTATTAATCACACCATCACGATCGAGAATAATAAGCATTTTCCACCTTTTCTATAAATTAAATAGCCAAATGGATAGCAAAAGCCATCAATGCCAGCGCTGTCATAATCAAAAACACCAAAATAACTTTACTGCCAAAAAATCGATAGGACCCTGTTAGTTTTTTGCTACGTCCAGCCCAAACCATTAGCGCAGGTAATAATATTAATAATACCGCGCACCAAATCCCGGCATAACTTAAACCTAAAACAAAAGCCCGCGGAACAAATATCGCAATCAATAGCGGCGGAATATAAGTCATTACTATTATTTTTGTCTTTGCGAAAAAATTTCTTTGTATTTGCAAACCATCTGTTAAAAAATCCCCCAAGCACAAGG
>CAZGQK010000001.1:11880-26220 GCA_964527645.1 uncultured Legionellales bacterium
ATAATATTAATACTGTTTTTAATAGATTTATAAATGAAGGTAAAATACAAAAAGGCACAAAAATATGTGCCAAAATGATAACTAACGGGCGCTGAGCATAAGCCCCTAAAAAAGACATCAAGTGCGCAACACCATTTCTAGCATAAGCAAACTTAGTTAAAGAAGCAGCAGGGATAACTCCTTGCGTGATGCAATTCCACAACAAATAACAAACCAATGGCACCAAGGAACCCCACAAAAGCACACGTCGCAGTATTTTTACATCACTGTGAAAATAAGCGCGCAAACTCGGCACAATAATAGCAAAACCGAACGCTGTAACAATCGGCATAACAGCCATAGGCAACCCGACTAAATGCCCGCTGGGCAAATGCAAAGAAGTTCCTTTCTGTAAAATGAGAGCAATCAATAATAAAAATGTACTCAGCTTAAACACCATCAACACGCGATTGGTTTTATCAACCGCCTGAATACCTAAGGAAACAATAAATCCAAACACAACCACAAACAGCAGTGCACTTAATCCAAAAGATACAAACAGATGTAAGGAAGCCAACAAAGAGCGCAACAAGGCTGCCCCAGCAGAGACATAAGCCGATAGCAAACTGTAAAGCAACAACAAATAAACGATCCAGGTAATAATTTGTCCCCATGTCCCCAGTGTCGATTGCGCCATAGAAATCAAATTTGTGTATTTTTTAGAATAGAGATTGACTTCTAACAAACAGAAAGCGGCCAATGTCATCACCAACCACACCAATATCATGAAAGCAGAAGACCACCAAAAGCCGGCTGGTGCCGTTACCATCGGCAAAGCTAACATACCCCCGCCAATGGAAGTGCCGACAATTAATAAAATGCCACCCAGTATTTTAGCCATATTGCTATCCTTAAAAAGGATCAAGAGATCATTGTAAAGAATTTAATGCTTTGAAAATAGGGGAAGAAGCCACATCATCTGAACAATATCTCACCTAGGGACAAATGATTAGCCTGTGCATTGATAAAGTCTTGCGCAGAGATCCTACGCCCCCCGGGTAATTGCAGCTCAAGCAAACGAATGCTTCCTGCCCCGGTCATCACCTCGATACCATTTTTTAACGACAAAAGCTCACCCGGCGCACCGGAGATACTTGCATCCGCCAATTCGGCACACCAAACGCGCAAAGCCTGTTGATGAAAACGTGTAAAAGCCACAGGCCAAGCGTTAAACGCACGAATTTGTCGATCAATTTGTAGCGCACTTTCTCGCCAGTTAATTTCTGCCATCGACTTGTTAATTTTCGGCGCATAACACGCTTGTGCTTGTTCTTGTGGCATGGGCTCAAGTGTTTGCTGCTCTATTTTTGTTAAAACTTCCATTAAAGCTTGCGCACCCAGCAATGCCAACTGGTCATGACAATGTTGTGCCGTATCATGCTCAGCAATGGAATAAGTTTTCTCCAACAAAACATCGCCGGTATCTAAGCCAGCATCCAGTTGCATAATACTGACACCTGTTTGTTCATCGCCCGCTAAAATGGCATGTTGAATCGGCGCCGCACCGCGCCAACGTGGCAACAATGACCCATGCACATTAATACAACCGTAGCTGGGAATCATTAAAACAGACTCTGGCAACAATAAACCGTAGGCCACTACCACCATCACATCCGCAGCATAGGTGGCTAATTGCTTCTGTACACCGGCCTCTTTTAACGTCTCGGGTTGCTCAACCAACAAACCGTGTTTTTCAGCCAATAATTTAACGGGACTCGCTTGCAAATGTCGACCGCGCCCAGCAGGACGATCGGGTTGCGTATAGACAGCTACCATTTCATGTTTAGAATTTATGAGCGCCGACAAAGAAGGTTCGGCAAAAGTAGGCGTCCCAGCAAAAATTATCCTTAACGACATAGTTACTCTTCTTTTTGTTTAGCTCGCTGACGCTGCAATTCACGAATTTGCTTATCCACGCGCGCGCGTTTTAATGAGGATAAATGATCAATAAATAATTTGCCATCCAAGTGATCTATTTCATGTTGAATGCATTTTGCTAAAAATCCATCGGCATCTACTTCAAAGGATTCCCCTTTTTCATTGAACGCACGAAACTTTACTTCTTTGTTCCGCTTAATAGGATCAGATACCTCAACTGGCACCGATAAGCACCCCTCGGACTCATGCGTTATTTCCTCAGATGACTCGATAATCTCTGGATTGATCAAACAAACTGGCTTATTCTTTTCGGGAGAAAAATCAATCACCACAATACGTTGCTGAATATCAACTTGCGTAGCAGCCAAACCCGCTGAATTAGAGATGCTATACATAGTATCAAACAAATCCTGAATTACCTTTTGTGTGGCTTCACCAAAATCACTCACTGGCTGCGCTTTTTTTCGCAGTCGCGGATCAGGGTATTGCAATATCTTTAGCACTGTCATCTAAAATAACCTCAACATCAAATAGTTACGAAAGGACTCTAAGAGATGTACATAATAAATAATTTTGGCCAAAAAGTCACCTCAATCATAATACTGTATGGATCTTAACGGCAAAATTTACCTATGATAACCACGCCCGCTACGCCAACGACAGGACTAAACATTGCCGAATATCCCTCAGAAAAAACACAACCAATTGATTAATTGGATTATTTTACATTATGCGCCCTTGTTGGGCCCAATCAACACCCAACGTCTCTTCAAACACTTTAATTATGATCTCACGGCACTGATATCCGCTGATCAAAAACAACTACAAAAGTTGCGATTAGCACCAGAAACCATTCAGGCACTAACACATCCCAATCTCCAACACATCGATAAACTGTTAAGCTGGAATGAAGTTGACCGTAACCACATTCTTGTCTATGACGACCCAGAATATCCGGATTTACTCAAACAGACCCCCGACGCCCCATGCCTTCTTTTTATTAAAGGTGACGATGCAAACTTAAAGAAGCATCAACTCGCCATTGTGGGTTCACGCAACCCCACCATCAGTGGTCGAGAGCTTGCCCACTCATTTGCCGCAACCATCAGTCAAGCGGGGCTCACCATCACCAGTGGACTGGCGCTTGGCATTGATGGCGCCGCCCACCGCGGCGCCCTATCCACCCAAAAACAAACCATTGCTATATTGGGTTGTGGCATCGACACGGTTTATCCCAGGTCCCACCGACGATTAGCAACCGATATCTTGGCGCAGCAAGGTACACTGATCTCCGAATACTGTTTTAAAACACCACCGCGACCCCATCATTTTCCACAAAGAAATCGCCTAATCAGTGGACTGAGTCTTGGCACGTTAGTCGTGGAGGCCTCACCCAAAAGTGGTTCACTCATCACCGCACAACTGGCAGCTGATCAGGGGCGAGAGGTGTTTGCCATCCCCGGTTCGCCACGCAATCCTTTATCAAAAGGCTGCCACCTTCTTCTCCGCCAAGGAGCCACCTTGGTTGAATCTCCCGCAGATATCCTCACCGAACTCAACCTAAATTTGACCTCGAATTCAGTCACAACACCAATGTCAGACGATCCTTCCAATGAACCAGGGCTTGATGCCGATCACCTTCAACTGCTAGAGTGTATGGGTTTTACAGCAACCCCCATGGATGTATTGATCAAGCACAGCCACTTCTGCGCAGCAAAAATTGCATCGATGTTGTTATTGCTTGAATTAAAAGGTTATATTAGTAGCGAGATTAATGGTTATCGACGAGTGAAGTAATGAAAGGTTCCGTGTTACACATTCTAATGTATTTATTTAAGAATCATATGCAAGAAAACTGCCTAATCATGCGTGCAGAAGCACAGCTCACCGAGGAGCTAGAACAAGCCGGCTTTCAACCCGACCTTATTCATCACGCACTTACTTGGCTGGAAAACCTCAGCCAGAAAAGCAACGAGGCAACGCTCATCAATCCCAGCGATACCTCTATGCGCATCTATTTGCCCTACGAGTGTGAACTTTTGGATATTGAGTGCAGACGCTTTATCTTATTAATGGAGCAACAGGGTATCTTAACGCCTCATATGCGCGAAATTGTCATTGAGTTAGTTATTGCCCTAGAAAGTGAAGAAATTGACGTCAACCTAATAAAGTGGGTAACACTAATGGCTTTGTATAATCAAGAAGATTCCCGCGAAGCACTTGAATATCTGGAAATGCTGGTATTAAACGAAACATCAACCGGTGAGCACTAAACTATGCCAAAACATCTTGTCGTTGTTGAATCGCCTGCAAAAGCGAAAACTATCAAAAAATATTTAGGCAAAGATTACCAAGTCCTAGCTTCATACGGTCATGTCCGTGATTTAGTCCCCAAAGAAGGCGCCGTAGATCCCGAAGATAATTTTGCCATGCGCTATGAGCCTATTAGCCGTAATGCTGGTCACATGGATGCCATTGCCAAAGCGTTGAAGCCATGCGAATCGCTTTATCTTGCCACTGATCCGGATCGTGAGGGCGAAGCTATTGCTTGGCATGTCCAACAATTGTTAGCAAAAAAACGCGGACTGATGAAAGACAAGAAAGTAACACGGGTAGTTTTTCACGAAATCACCAAATCAGCTGTCAACAAAGCTATCAATAACCCTCGTGAAATATCGATGGACCTAGTTAATGCACAGCAAGCACGTCGTGCGTTAGATTTTCTGGTAGGCTTTACCTTATCTCCTTTGTTGTGGAAAAAAATTCGTGCGGGATTATCCGCCGGTCGCGTACAAAGTCCTGCGCTGCGTTTAATTGCCGAGCGCGAAAACGAAATCGAAAAATTTATCTCGCAAGAATATTGGTCGATTCACGCAGAAACCAGCGAAGAACCCAGCTTTACTACACGCTTGATCCTTTATCAAGGTGAAAAATTCGAGCAATTCACCATTACCGATGAAAAAAAGGCAAACACAGCAGTCGAGCAATTAAATAAAATAGCCGATGGTCAATTAACCATTAGTAAAATTGTTAAAAAAGAACGTAAACGCAACCCTACCGCACCTTTCATTACCTCCACCCTGCAACAAGAAGCCGCGCGCAAATTAGGCTACTCGGCCAAACGCACCATGCAAATTGCACAGCAGTTATACGAGGGCGTTGACATTGGTGAAGGCGCTGCCGGTTTAATCTCCTATATGCGTACCGACTCCGTCAATCTTGCCGAAGAGGCGATTGCATCAATTCGCGCTTGTATTGAATCGCGTTACGGCAAAGAAAATGTACCGAAAGAAGTACCGATTTATCGTTCAAAATCGAAAAATGCGCAGGAAGCACACGAAGCTGTCCGTCCTACTTCTATCGACAACATACCTGAAGAAATCAAATCCCATTTAACACCCGAGCAATTTAAACTTTATAATTTAATTTGGAAACGCACCATCGCTTGCCAAATGATTCCAGCAACGCTTAATACGGTATCGGTTGATTTAGCGGCTGACGATAAAAATGTTTTCCGCGCGAACGGTTCGATTATTGCAAACCCTGGCTTTATCACCGTTTATCAAGAAGACCAGGACGACAAAAAAACAGATGATGGCAACAAAATGTTACCGCCACTGGAAGAAGGACAAAAAATCACTATTAAGCCGATTACTGGCGAACAACATTTTACTGAACCGCCACCACGGTTTACAGAAGCCAGCTTAATTAAAACCCTCGAAGAATATGATATCGGCAGACCCTCAACCTACGCTAGTATTATCGCCACACTTAAAGCACGCGAATATGTTGATGTCGATAATAAACGCTTTACGCCAACCGACGTTGGCCGCGTGGTCAATCGCTTTTTAACCACGTATTTTACCAAATATGTCGACTATAATTTCACCGCCGAACTGGAAGATGATTTAGATAAAATTGCCCTCGGCAAAAAAGAATGGACGCCCTTATTAGCAGAATTTTGGACCCCCTTTAAGAAATTGATTGACGAGACGCAAGAAAATGTTAAACGCAGTGATGTGACCCAAGAAAAAATGGATGAAAAATGCCCCGAGTGCGGCCAACCGTTATCGATTCGCTTGGGCAAAGCCGGCCGCTTCATTGGTTGCACCGCTTATCCTGACTGCAAATACACACGCAATTTATCCGAAGACACCAACGAACAAAAAACCATTGAGGGCCGTGTATGTCCAGACTGTAAATCCGACCTGGTTATTAAACATGGGCGTTACGGCAAATTTATTGGTTGCAGCGGTTACCCCGACTGCAAACATATTGAGCCATTGGAAAAACCTAAAGATACCGGGGTTAAATGTCCCGAATGTAAAACCGGTACCATTATGCAAAGAAAATCGCGCCGCGGTAAAATATTTTATTCCTGTTCACGTTACCCCGATTGTAAATACGCCATCTGGAATGAACCGCTTAATGAAAAGTGTCCTGATTGTGGCTGGCCGATTTTATCTATTAAAACCACCAAAAGTCGCGGCACAGAAAAAGTCTGCCCACAAAAAGATTGCAAATTTTGTCTACCTTATGAAAAAAAGGAAAAAGCTGATGAATAAACCATTTGTTGCTATATTAATGGGATCACAATCCGACTTGTCCACACTTGAACATTGTTTTGAAATTTTAAAAACCTTAGAAATCCCCTTTGAAGCCAACATACTATCCGCCCACCGCACACCGAATGAAACACAAAAATATATTGGTGATGCACAATCTCGAGGTTGTGCGGTATTTATTGCCGCAGCCGGTTTGGCTGCCCACTTGGCTGGCGCAGTAGCTGCGCATTGCCTCCGCCCGGTCATCGGCATCCCCTTGGCAGCAGGAGAACTCAAGGGTATGGACGCACTACTAGCAACGGTGCAAATGCCAGCCGGCATGCCGGTTGCTTGTATGGGAATAGGTAAACACGGTGCACGTAATGCCGCTATTTTAGCCGCCCAAATTTTAGCAATCAGCGATACCAACCTCCATGCTAAATTGCAACAATTTCGCGATAATAAAAAGCAAGAAATACTTTCACAAAATACGCAATTGCACAGTGCACTTAGTGAAGAAGATGCCAACGTCACTTAAAACTTTAAACTTAGAACAAGCCGTTAATTGGTTACGACAAGGAAAGCTGCTCGCTTACCCAACCGAAGCGGTTTATGGTTTAGGCTGCGATCCCTGGAATGAACAAGCCGTCACTCGCTTAGCACAACTCAAACAACGCTCCCTTAATAAAGGCTTTATTCTCATTGCCTCTAATTTTGCCCAGATCGAACCCTTTATCGAAACTATTCCTAAAATTGCCTTAAACAATGTTCTAGCTACCTGGCCAGGTCCAACCACCTGGCTTTTCCCAGCCAAATCAAACGTACCGCAATGGCTACGCGGTCATAGCAATAACATCGCACTACGCATCACAGCGCATCCCTTAGCCCAAGCACTGTGTGAACAATACGGCGGAGCGATCGTCTCTACCAGCGCCAATCTTCATGCCTCACCCCCCGCCCGTACCAGCCAAGAAATTCATTTCACTGACCATGAAATAGAACTGGCTGTTTTACCTGGTCCCGTTGGCACATTAGCTAATCCAACTCAAATCAGAGATGCTATTTCTGGTGACATTATTCGCCCAGGCTAAGGCGTGTCCCCAACCTGAAACACACCAGATATGTGCATGATTGCAACTCCCCCCAATCCTGCTATCCTTAGCCACTATGATGAAGGATTATGCTTACACACCACGGAAGAAACATCCACCCAAGAGACACCGACTGTTTATTTTTCTCGCTTTAGTTATTCTAATCGCTTTGTGCTTCATCTTTGTTGGCAAAACCAATCACGGTGGCGTTAAACAAAAAACTACTCCGATTCACAACACAACTACTATCAACACAAAGAAAAATACTGCCAAAAAAACCGCTAAAAAACACAACGCCAACCAGCCCCATTTTGATTTTTATACCTTATTACCAAAAATGCAAGTGCCCGTACCCAACGGAAATAAACTCACACAAAACCAAACAAACACATCCAATGTATATCTGCTGCAAATTGCCTCCCTACAACACGCACGCGACGCACAGCGCTTACAAAAAAAATTATCACAACTGGGCGTGGTATCAACGGTACAAAAATTTAAAACCGATAATGTAATTTGGCATCGTGTGGTTGCGGGACCCTTTCAAAACCTACAGCAAACACAAAAAACACAAAATATATTGCAGAAAAAGGGATTCGATAGCATTCGCGTGCAGGCTAAATAATCATTCTTCCTGCAAAAGGTTAAAATGAATGAATAATTTATTTATTGGATAAAAAATTCTCCCGGACAATTAATAAATCTGTGCCCTACCAATAATTAAAACGTGTCCTTAAAGAAAACCTGGACAACAATTTTTTTCTCTCTCTGAAGGGAAGAATCAAGCACTTCAACCACAGACAGTACGCCAACCTCTCCAACGGCCGACGACGACCTTAATTCTTACAAAAAATAATTCTCAACTAGCTGAAAAATATGAATAAAATGTATTTTTTTCACAATCCTGGCATAAATTTAGGCACCATCCCTTGAAAAACGCAGCCTAACCCCCATCATAGTAACCATGTAATTAGCGAGGAGAAGATGTTGGAACAATTTCGTGGCACAACCATTCTATCTGTACGACGTGGCGATAAAGTTGTTATTGGCGGCGACGGCCAGGTAACTATGGGCAAAAACACCATTATGAAGGGCAATGCACGTAAAGTCCGTCGCCTATACAACAGCAAAGTCATTGCTGGCTTTGCCGGCGGCACGGCAGATGCCTTTACCCTGTTTGAGCTGTTTGAAGGCAAACTGGAAAAGCACCAGGGCAACTTGATGCGCTCAGCCGTTGAGCTCGCCAAAGATTGGCGAACCGATAAAATACTGCGCAAGTTGGAAGCACTACTGTGCGTTGCTGATGCCAAGTCTTCTTTAATCATTACCGGAGTCGGTGATGTCATTGAGCCCGAGCACAGTATTATGGCCATTGGTTCTGGAGGCTCATACGCACAAGCGGCAGCCAAAGCACTGCTGGACAACACCGAGCTTGACGCCACTGAAATTGTGAAAAAAGGATTAACTATCGCTGGTGATATCTGTGTTTTCACTAACCATAACTTTTCAATTGAAGAGTTATCAACGAAGAATTCATAACTCTAGGAAAAACGATGAGAGATATTGCAACTACTGATTCAACTAATTTTGCCGAAACCGCTATTGAAACCATGACACCAAAAGAAATTGTCGATGCGCTATCCAAACACATTATTGGGCAAGACGACGCTAAACGTGCTGTAGCTATTGCGTTGCGTAATCGCTGGCGTCGCCAACAGTTACCTGAAGAATTACGCCGTGAAATTACGCCGAAAAATATATTAATGATCGGCCCTACTGGTGTGGGTAAAACTGAAATTGCACGTCGTCTAGCAACACTGGCAAAGGCACCTTTTGTTAAAGTAGAAGCGACCAAATTTACCGAGGTCGGTTATGTAGGACGCGATGTTGAATCAATTATTCGTGATTTAGTGGAAACCGCTATTAAAATGACACGCGAAAACGCTATGAAACGGGTGAAATATCGGGCACAAGAAGCCGCCGAAGAACGCATTCTTGACGCATTAATTCCAGCACCACAAAGCGGATTCACTGACGAACCTAGCGACGAAGTTGCCAGTCAAAAAGAATCAGCAACACGCAAATTATTTCGCAAAAAACTGCGCGATGGTGAGTTGGATGACAAAGAAATTGAACTGGATCTTGCCACCCGCGGTGCTGGTGTCGAAATCATGGGGCCACCCGGCTACGAAGATATGGTCGGTCAATTACAAAACATGGTTGAACAAATCTCCAGTGGGCGCACGAAGAAACGGCGCTTAAAAGTAAAAGACGCTTTAAAACTCATGCAAGAAGAAGAAGCTGCTAAATTGGTGGAGGATGAAGAAATCAAAGTGCAAGCTTTAGAGAGCGTTGAACAAAACGGCATCGTGTTTCTGGATGAAATCGATAAAATTGTTAGAAGCAGCGAAACCCGTGGCGCCGATGTGTCACGTGAAGGCGTCCAACGTGATTTATTACCCTTGGTGGAAGGTTGTACCGTTTCTACCAAATACGGCATGATTAAAACCGATCATATCCTATTTATTGCCTCCGGTGCTTTTCATTTAGCTAAACCTTCCGATTTGGTACCGGAATTACAGGGGCGCTTTCCTATTCGTGTTGAACTTAGCGCACTATCCACTGATGATTTTACCCGCATCTTAACCGAACCAGACGCTTCCTTAACAGAACAATATACCGCACTGATGGGAACGGAAGAGTTAACGCTGAATTTCACCAAAGAAGGTATTAAGCGCATCGCCGAAATTGCTTTTCAGGTGAACGATCGTGCGGAAAATATCGGTGCACGACGTCTACACACCATTTTAGAACGTCTGCTTGAAACCCTTTCATTTGAAGCTTGCGATCGCGGTGGAGAAAAAATAAAAATCAACGCCGCCTACGTCAACAAACAACTGGAGAAACTGGTCGAAGACCGCGATCTCAGCGATTACATTTTATAACTTGCCAGCACACGCAAACGGCTGCCTTTATCGGCAGCTTGTTGCATCAATCATGCAGATTCAATAGTCCCCTAAAGCCGACAGCTGTGCTATGATTGCCATAGATTAAGCAATGGATGGTACGCCATGTCTAACAAAGAAAAACAGACACATTTTGGCTTTGAGCAGGTCTCTTTCGAGGAGAAAACCCAAAAAGTCGCTGATGTCTTCCATTCAGTAGCCGATCAATACGACATCATGAACGATCTAATGTCGATGGGCACCCATCGCCTATGGAAACGCTTTGCCATCAAATGCATGCAGGCACGCCGCGGACAGCGTATCTTAGACTTAGCTGCTGGCAGCGGTGATTTGGCTGCACTGTTAAGCCCTATTGTTGGTGAAACTGGCGAAATCGTACTCAGTGATATCAATGCCTCCATGCTAACCCGCGGCCGTGATCGTTTTTTGGATAAAGGCCTAAGCAAAAATGTCAACTTTGTACAAGCCGATGCTGAAGACTTACCTTTTCCAGATAATTACTTTGATCGGCTCATCATCGGTTTTGGTTTACGTAATGTGACGCGCAAAGAAAAAGCACTTAACTCTATGTTGCGTGTTTTACGACCCGGTGGACGAGCGATTATTTTAGAATTCTCACAACCTGTGGTCCCCGGATTAAAACCCATTTACGACCTTTATTCTTTTAAAATGCTACCCTGGCTGGGTGAATTTATTGCTAAAGATGCCGAGAGCTATCGCTATTTGGCTGAATCGATTCGCATGCATCCGGACCAAGAAACTTTAAAAAAAATGATGCAAACGGCTGGTTTCGAACAATGCAATTACCACAATCTTTCAGGTGGCATTGTCGCCGTACACACAGGAGTGAAATACTAATGAAAGAATTTGCATTAACCGCCTTAGAAAAATCCATTAACTCGTATTTACAGCTAGACCCTGAAACCATCAAGCGCATCAGCGCCTATCAGGGCAAAGTGATTAAAGTGGAAATCACCGACTGGTCTTTTCACTACTTTTTACTGCCTGGGCGCAATGGCTTTGCGCTAAAAGCTGAACATAGCGGCAAACCAGATGCGACCCTAACTGGAAAATCATTTGATTTTCTCCACGTCGGTCTAAAGCGTGGCAATAGTCAAGCGCTGCTAAAAAGTCAGTTGGAAATCCAAGGGGATAATAAACTGGGTGAGGCGATGCGCGATGTTCTGATGCAAATTGACATCGACTGGGAAGAACACTTATCCAGTATCATCGGCGATAGCGCTGCACACACGATACACACCAATCTTAAAAACATCGTTGATTTCGGCAAACAAACTTTACAAACTTTGAGTGAAAATTTAACCGAATACGCCCAACATGAAGCACAACACTTGCCTTCACGAGCAGAAGTCAATGATTTTTATCAAGACGTATCGACACTCAATCACGATGTTGAACGTATCAATAAACGTATTGAAAAACTGCTAAAATCGCAAAAAGGAAAATAGCATGTTCCGCCCACTACAATTATTCCGCCTCTTGCAAATCCATATTATCTTAATGCGCCACATGCTCAACCGTTTGGTAGTCAGTCGAAAATATCGATGGTTGCGCGTTTTAACCTATTTAAATCCTTGGAGTTGGCGACCAACTAAACATTCCCGCGGCAAATCAATCCGCTTAGCACTGGAATCACTGGGCCCTATTTTTGTTAAATTTGGACAAATACTCTCAACGCGTCGTGATTTATTTCCAGACGATATTGTCGATGAATTGGAAAAACTCCAAGATCAAGTGCCACCCTTTCCTGGTGAAGAAGCCCAACAAATGGTTGAAACCGCTTTTAATAAACCCGTTGACGAATTATTTAAATCGTTTGACGTTGAACCATTAGCATCGGCATCCATCGCTCAGGTACATACAGCGATATTACACGATGGTAGTGAAGTTGTGGTTAAAATATTACGCCCCCGCATCAGAAAACTTATCCGCCGTGATCTTGCTCTATTACATACAGCCGCCAAATTGACGGAAATTTTTTGGTCGCAAGGCAAACGCTTACGTGCACGCGGCATGGTAGAAGAATTTGAAACCACCATCACCGATGAAATTGATTTATTGCGTGAAGCAGCCAATGCTTCACAACTGCGGCGCAACTTTCAAGACTCCGATCTTCTCTACGTGCCAAAGGTTTATTGGGAATATTGCAAAACCAATATCTTAGTGATGGAAAGAATATATGGTATACAAATATCTGACATCAAAAGTTTAAAAGAACACGGTACTGATTTTAAAGTGCTGGCTGAGAAAGGCGTGGAAATATTTTTCACTCAAGTATTTCGCGATTGTTTTTTTCATGCCGACATGCATCCTGGCAATTTGTTTGTCGATGTTAGCGATCCTAAAAACCCCAAATATATCGGCGTTGATTTTGGTATTATGGGCGGCTTAACGCCGGAGGATCAGCATTATTTAGCCGAAAACCTCATGGGCTTTTTCAAGCGCGACTATCGTTTGGTTGCCGCCAGCCACGTAGAATCTGGCTGGGTACCCAAAGATACCCGTATCGATCAATTTGAAGCGACAATTCGTGCGGTTTGCGAACCCATTTTTGAAAAACCGCTAAAAGATATTTCTTTTGGCCAACTATTAATGCGGCTTTTCCAAACAGCTGAACGTTTTAATATGCCGGTACAACCACAACTATTATTGCTGCAGAAAACCTTATTAAATGTTGAAGGCTTAGGCCGCCAGCTTTATCCAGATCTGGATTTATGGAGCACTGCCAAGCCTTTATTGGAAACCTTTATTAAAAATCGCAAAAGCATCAAAAACGTGGCCCGTTTGTTTGGTGTTAAATTTCCAGATGTTGCCGAAAAACTCATCAAAACGCCTGAATTGGTACATCAATTCTTCTCACTACTAGAACCTAAACATCTACTGCCTTCACTGCCTACACCCGCCAAAAAATCTCGCTGGGGACAATTGAGCATGATTGTCGGTGTATTATTAATTTTAGCGGTGGGCTTTCATTATTTTCATCTCACACCCTGGGCGTGGTCGCTCTCTTCCGTGGGCGCCGTGTTGATTTTACTGGGCTGGTCTAAAACTTAACCGTATCACCGGTAAAAATATAAATTGCCGGGTGCGAAATAAAAAAGACAGGAAAATTCTTGGTGCCAACGAACATGCCTTGGTGCGCCCGGCAGGATTCGAACCTGCGACCTTTGGCTTCGGAAGCCAACACTCTATCCAGCTGAGCTACGGGCGCGTGGCCCACAAGATACCCCATATCCACGAAGCCGTCCAGAAAACACACTATTCACGCAGTCTACTTTCCCTCAACAAGCGGTTTGCAGATTAACCCATCTGTGCCCTAAAGCTCAGCGCTTCACCAAGGTGTGACTTAAGAATCATGTCACTCTGATCTAAATCCGCAATTGTGCGAGCAACTCTTAATAACTTATAATAACTGCGCGGTGAGAGCCTCAGTTGCAAAAGTGCTTTTTGTAAATAGGCTTTTTCCTGTTTGCCCAACCCCGCTCGTTCTTCATCGGTTTTTTCATGCCAAGTAACGTTTGTTTTTTCCATGCGCTGAACCCTCCACCATTGGGCTTGCAACACGCGCTTACGGATTTTTGCACTGTTTTCCCCCGCGGGTTCATGTTGCAAACTTTCAATTGCTAATGCTGACAATGACACACACATATCGATACGATCCAATAAAGGGCCTGATAGTCGCGATTGATAACGCTGCACCTGCTCACTCGTACAACGACACTGTCCAGAAGGATTCCCTTGATAACCACAAGGACAAGGGTTCATCGCCGCAATCAATTGAAACGCCGCCGGAAACTGCGT
>CAZGQK010000001.1:26246-98088 GCA_964527645.1 uncultured Legionellales bacterium
GGCACGCGAAACCGTTATGTAACCTGCCTCTAAAGGTTCACGCAAGGCTTCTAACACACTGCGAGAAAATTCTGGCAGCTCATCTAAAAATAAAACGCCACGGTGAGCTAAAGAAATTTCCCCTGGCGCTGGCGGACTGCCTCCTCCCACCATTGCTGCTGACGAAGCCGTGTGGTGTGGCGAGCGAAACGGTCGAGCTCGCCAATTTTCCAGTTTGAATCCCTGATGGCTAATTGAATACAAAGCTGCCACCTCTTGCGATGTTGACTCATCTAACAATGGAAGAAGGCTAATTAAGCGATTAGCCAGCATGGTTTTACCCACTCCCGGGGAACCAACCAACAATAAACTGTGCCCACCCACTGCAGCTATTTCCAGAGCCCGCTTGGCATGATACTGGCCTCTAACCTCGCGCATGTCTTCATAATTGACATTGTCCACATTAATGGCGGGCCTCACGTAGGCAGGCAATAGGTTAACTCCCGAAAAGTGAGCGCACAGGTCCAACAAGTGTGGTGCCTGGTAAATGGTCAGCCCCGTGCACAAACCCGCCTCATCCGCATTCTCTGCTGGCAAAATTAAACAGCGCTCGCTGCGCTTGGTCGCCATCGCCAATGGCAACGCACCATTGATGGGACAAAGCGCACCGCTTAGAGCTAACTCTCCCGCAAACTCATAACCAGCCAACCCTTCCTTAGAAATTTGCCCAGACGCTGCCAAGATCCCCAGGGCAATGGGTAAATCAAACCGCCCCCCTTGTTTCGGTAAATCTGCTGGTGCCAAATTGACGGTGATGCGACGCGCAGGAAAATCAAATTGGCTATTGATGATCGCGCTGCGCACCCGATCTTTACTTTCCTTCACCGCTGTAGCTGGCAACCCAACAATGGACATGCCTGGTAAGCCATTGGATAAATGGACTTCAACCCGAACCAGCGGCGCCTCAACCCCAACATGGGCACGGCTATAGACAATAGCGAGTGACATCGAATGCTAGACGAAAGTGGCAGAAACTAATGCTGCTTTTTCTTAGGCTCGAGGTCTTTGAGCTTTAGTTCCAGTTCCTCAACCTTCTTACGTGTACGTTGCAGCACGCCCACTTGCGCATCAAATTCTTCGCGTGTCACCAAATCCATTTTGCTGAACATATCGTGCAAATAGACCCGAAAATTCTGTTTCGCGTCTTGTGGCAACTTTTTGACCCCTTCGGGCAAATTATCCATAAATTTTTGCACTAACTCGTTAATCTGCTTTGGATCTATCATATCGCTCTCCTTACATAACCAATCATCACTAACAAAACACTAACGCATTCAAAGTAAACGCACAATACAGTAATTATAGCCCAAGCCACGCCGTGCATTTTTAATGTAAATCTTTTACAATAGCGCACCTAAATGTTGAAGGGATAGGATAAAATATGACAAGTAAACAATTTACCTCTGAATCAGTCTCTGAGGGGCACCCAGACAAGATTGCAGATCAAATTTCAGATGCCATCTTAGATGCCATCTTGGCTCAAGACCCCCATGGGCGGGTTGCCTGTGAAACGCTGCTGAAATCCGGCATGGTCCTGGTAGCCGGTGAGATCACCACAACCAGCTGGGTCGATATTGAAGCAACCGTGCGCAAAACGGTTAATGAGATTGGTTACAACAACCCACTGTTCGGCTTTGATGGCGATACCTGTGCCATTCTCACTGCCATTGGCAAGCAATCACCGGATATTGCCGGGGGTGTCGACGCCAGCGAAAATAAAGCGCTAGGTGCTGGTGATCAAGGGCTCATGTTCGGCTATGCCGACAATGAAACAGAAGTCTTGATGCCCGCGCCCATTACCTATGCGCATCGCATCGTCAAGCGTCAAGCACAAATGCGCAAGCAACAGGTCTTGCCTTGGTTACGTCCCGATGCCAAATCACAACTAACTTTTGTCTACGAAGACGACAAACCGGTGGGCATCGATTGCGTTGTCTTGTCCACACAGCATGCGCCAGATATCGATCAACCGACTTTGATCGAGGGTGTTATGGAAGAAATTATCAAACCGGTATTACCACAAAAATGGTTATCGAAAAAAACCCGTTATTTAATAAATCCCAGCGGTCGTTTTGTCATTGGCGGACCAGTTGGCGATTGCGGTTTAACCGGGCGAAAAATTATTGTCGATACTTATGGTGGCAGCGCACATCACGGTGGTGGCTGCTTCTCCGGAAAAGACCCGACAAAAGTAGATCGCAGTGCAGCTTATGCGGCACGTTATGTGGCGAAAAATATTGTTGCTGCTGGCCTAGCAGAACGCTGTGAAGTGCAAATTTCCTATGCGATTGGTGTTGCCGAACCTACTTCAATTAGCGTAAACACTTTTGGCACTGGCAAAATTAGCGACGAGCGCATCTGTCAATTGGTGCAACAATTTTTTGAATTAAGTCCCGCAGGCATTATCAGCGAACTGAATTTATTAAGACCTATTTATCGTCAAACAGCCGCTTACGGTCATTTTGGACGTACAGAACCCGATTTCACTTGGGAGAAAACCGATAAAATTGATGTGTTACGCGACGCAGCAGGACTTAAACAACTCACTAATAACACGGGAAACTAATGATGGAAGCTACTATGAAAAAAATTAACACCGTCAAAAACGATTATAAAGTAAAAGACATTAACTTAGCCCAATTAGGCCGCAATGAAATTTCCATTGCTGAAACCGAAATGAGCGGATTAATGAAGTTGCGCGAATTATTCGGTGCTGAACAACCTCTTAAAGGTGCGCGTATCGCTGGCTGTATCCATATGACCAAAGAAACCGCTGTATTAATCGAAACATTAGTGCACTTAGGTGCCGATGTGCGCTGGTCTTCTTGCAATATTTATTCAACGCAAGACCAAGCCGCCGCCGCCATTGCTAAAGCTGGCATTCCGGTTTTTGCTTGGCAAGGTGAAACCGAAGAAGAATACTGGCAATGCATTGAAAACACTTGTTTTGGCCCAGATAACTGGACTCCCAATTTATTATTAGATGATGGTGGTGATTTGACACAAGTCATACATGAGAAATTTCCAGAATTATTAAAAGATATCAAAGGCATCACCGAAGAAACCACCACCGGCGTACACCGTTTGTATGAAATGGAAGAAAATGGCACTTTAAAAATTCCTGCCATTAACGTCAATGATTCCGTGACCAAATCCAAATTTGATAATCTTTACGGTTGTCGTGAATCATTAATTGACGCCATTAAACGCGCCACCGGCATTATGATTGCTGGAAAACTCGCTATTGTTTGTGGTTATGGCGATGTCGGTAAAGGTTGTGCGCAGGCCTTAGGCAACTTAGGTGCCACCGTATGGGTGACTGAAGTCGATCCTATTTGTGCCATGCAAGCAGCCATGGAAGGTTATCGCGTGGTGCGCTTGGATGAAGTTGCGAATAAAGCAGACATCATTGTCACCGCAACCGGCAACTGTGATGTGGTTACACACGAACATATGCAAAACATGAAAGACAACACCATCGTTTGTAATATTGGCCATTTCGATACGGAAATTGATGTCGCTTCTTTGCAAAAATACGATTGGCAGAGTATAAAACCGCAAGTCGATCGCGTGGTTTTCCCCGATGGCAAACGCCTAATCGTCCTGGCAAGAGGCCGCCTAGTCAATCTTGGCTGTGCTACCGGACACCCAAGCTTTGTTATGTCACATTCCTTTGTTAATCAAACCTTAGCGCAAATGGAATTATGGCAAAACAGCGATAACTACCCATTAGGTGTGCACGTTTTGCCGAAACATTTAGACGAGCAAGTAGCTCAATTACACTTAGATCGCATCGACGCTAAGTTAACCACGCTCAGCGAAAAACAAGCAAAATATTTAAATATTAAACAAAAGGGCCCCTTTAAACGCGACGATTACCGCTATTAAAGTAGGTTGTGCCCCTAGAGCGCCACAACCGAAACTGTGGCGTTTCTGCTAATTCAAGCGCATAATAGCCATCAAGGAGGATTGTTATGCATTCTTTAATAAGCGGTTATATAACCTTCATCGTTGCCATGATCGCTATTTTAAACCCCATCGGTAACGCCGCCATTTACTTAGGTCTGGTCGCCAACCAATCCATCCCCGAACAACACACTACAGCAACGCGCACGGCTATTGCGGTCGGCATTATTTTGATTATTACTATTTGGATTGGCATGCCAGTATTGAAATTTTTTGGCATTAGCCTTAGCGCCTTTGAGGCAGCAGGGGGATTAATTGTTTTATTGATTGGTTTGTCGATGACTCGAGCTCAACCCCACCAGCCTGAATACCACACGCAAATTGAAAGCTCTGCTCATCCAGAAAAATCCGATATTTCCGTTGTGCCCTTGGCCATCCCCATTATTGCTGGTCCTGGCGCCATGGCAACCGTCATTGCCCACGCTTATCAATTCACCAACTGGGGTAATAAATTAGTCGAAAGCTTGATCTGCCTAGCACTGGCTTTGCTGATTGCACTTTGTTTGTATTTTGCACCGCTACTCAGGACATTACTCGGCCGTCGCGGTATGAAGATAACCACCCGCATCATGGGATTAATCATCATAGCTATTGCTATGCAAATGCTAGTCCCGGCTATTCATGCATTGATGTAACACGATCGCTGGCTCGCACATAGCCAAAGCAGTTAGACTTTGTTAAATTAAACCACAGACATGAATTAATTCGAGAACCGTATGAGTCAACAAACCATTCTCACAGGGATCACCCCTTCTGGCACAGCGCATATCGGTAATTACATTGGTGCGATCAAACCCGCTATCGAGTCACAAAATGACGCCTGCCAAAATATCTACTTCATTGCCGACTACCATTCTTTGGTCAAACTCTGGGATGCCAAAGCTCGCGGGCAGCATATTTATGACATTGCTGCTACTTGGCTAGCACTCGGTTTAGACCCGGATAAAACTATTTTCTTTCGTCAATCCGATGTGCCAGAAGTGATGGAACTGACTTGGATTTTAACCTCGGTAGCCTCTAAAGGGTTATTAAATCGCGCACACGCTTACAAAGATAAGGTTGCAAAAAACATTGAAGATAAACAAGACCCCGATGCCAGCATCACCATGGGACTTTATTGTTATCCGGTTTTAATGGCCGCCGACATATTAGCCTTCAATGCCCATAAGGTGCCTGTTGGCAAAGACCAAATTCAACATTTAGAAATCGCACGCGACTTAGCTGCACGCTTTAATCATATTTATCAACAAGAATTATTTGTTCTACCCGAAGCGGTGGTGGATAAAAATACACAAACAATTCTAGGATTAGACGGGCGTAAAATGAGTAAAAGCTACAATAATACTATTCCTATTTTTTCCACGTCAAAACAATTACGCAAAGCCGTGATGAAAATCGTCACCAACTCACAACCTCCAGAAGAACCCAAAGATCCCAATAATTGCACAGTTTTTAGCATCTACCAAGCAATCGCTAGTGGCAAAGATGTAGAAACCTTGCGACAACGCTACCTCACTGGAATTGGCTGGGGAGACGCCAAACAAACACTGTTTGAAGCCTTAGATACACTGTTAAATGAACCCCGAGAACGCTATGACGCTTTAATCAATAACACCGCCGAATTAGATAAAATACTCGCTGCAGGTGCCGCCAAAGCACGAGCCATTGCTCGACCTATTTTGCAACAAGCACGTAAAATTATTGGTATTAATAGATAAATTTACTACCTCTAACAAATATATTCACCGATACTGTTAAAAAGTATGAAATTATTTTTAGGTATTTAACCCCACCCTCATTAAACAAAAATTAAATTACTTTACTTTTTTTAAATTAGAAAAATGCCCATTTGCCAACCATCCATTTTTGACCTAAATTTTACCTTTGACCTTTTTAAAAAAACTCAAATCCCCACTTGCAGAGACAGCAAAACTCCGCTAGCATGCCCCTTATTGTAAACCTATAAATTTTTATTAGTTTACTAGAAATAAACAAAGGAAGGCGCCCATGAGCGAACAAACCCCGCTCCTAATCCCAACTGGCCACACCAATCCTGAGGAGAGCAATGACTGGCTTTCAGCAGCAACATGTCGTTTTTCCCAGGCAACAAATCTTCTTTGCCTTATTGGAGCCTGGCTTGGCGAAAAGCTCCGTAGTCCACCTGCCATCGTAACCGCTACCCTCTTTCTAACCACCCCCACCTATCAGTTATTTGTAAACCCTGCTGAATACGTAGAATTATTACCCGGATCAAACTTTCTGCCCCTTCCTGCCGCGAAAGTAATTGCCGTGATCTCTTCTTGCGGAATCAATGTTGCTCTAAACGCGTATTTAACCTTTCTACTTCTGGCCAAAGCAGCTGCCCCGGATCCTATCGTTGAAGAACTAAAACGTGAAGGAAACTACGATGACAGCCAGCAGGTAGGTCTGTGCCGTAAAATCTTCGCCTTCATTATATCGGTTGCCTCTGCTATTCCTTATGCCCTCATGGGCAAAGAAGAAGATCCAGATTTGTCGACGGGTGTTATTATTTGTTCCGTTGTTTGTTATACCGCTTTGCATTGGCACGGAATAAATTATTTGCTTGATCTGCTCTCTAAAAAAAATAAAACCAACGAAGCCCGCACACGTGACTTTAAACGACTTGCACTTTGTTACAAAATAAACGATCGGCAATATCAAGGGACCAACCCAGATGAACTAATTAAGGCGATATCTGCAGAAGGAAATGTATACTATCAATTACCTTGGTGCTTCAGCATTTGGTCACATCTTGTTTTACGACTCCCAGCTCCTGTTGCTGTCATGGGATATTTGTTCGATACCTATCGAGCGATGTTAAACTATATGCCAAAACCAGCGGCCATCCCCACGGCCGTTCTTTTATTTCTCCCTTTTTACAGTTTGGTTGATTTGGTTCTTAACAAACATGCAACTCGCTTCAATGAACTCATTGCAGCTTACATCACTCGTGCGCAAATTATAAAAGCAACAGCTAGTCCCGAAGAAAAAAGGGGGAAACAAAAGATATTCCCCGATGTATTTGCTCCCCAGCTTGCTTTTCAACCTTATTTGTTCTCATCGTTTATGCTGATCGCAACATTCATGGCCTACATTTCTTCGGTACCATCACTGCATTTAAACAAAGAGATGACTGATGAATTTAAATGGGAGGCACTCTATGAATACACCGCTCCCTTCGCCATTTACATAACATTAATCTTCAATATTTATGGATTTGCTGAGATGTTATCTGGCTTATGGAAAAAAATGGCTAAAACATTCGGTAGTGAAGGTATCATCAAACGAATTAGAACCAATGAGGAAATAGAGGATGTAATCACACGATTGGAATTGATGCGCCCAGCAGGTCCAGCTCCAAGCGAAGGGTTAAATGTGTTAGCTGTCTAAAAAAACCACCTGCGTATTAACTACAGGTTATTTGAAATCTACATACACCTTCAATCAAACGATGTAACGGCTGACCGGTAAAATACAAGCTACTAGCGCCTCTTTTACAGCAAGGGCGTGAAATTTTGAAGCTCTCTAATTAAAAACTTATATTTAGCAAAAACATTTACTTGCAAGCATGACCACTGAATTAACTTAAATAACCAACCGCATGATTTAAATAGTTAATTAAAATAACATATTTTATGATAAATCTACCTTTAACTCTGATAAACTATTTTTCTTGATATACCTGGCATATTGCATTATAAAGTTGTAAACACATACTCCATTTTGCGGAGAATGCAAAGATGACTCCAAAAAAAAAGGTGACTAGCGTCGGCCTCAACAGACAGATATACATCGTTAAATCAGCAGAGGAGATACTAAAAACCACAATTGCCCAAACCCCCATTAGACCCTCAACGGCGCTCTTCGCTGTTAGTACTGAGGCCTTCTATTATCCAGCGGATGCCATAAGATTAGCACGGGAAGCATGTGCCACAATTAAACAGATGGTTGCACCCTTTCCAGAAGTTGTTGCTACCTACTCTAAGTTAGAAAAAGCAACCTTTGTTGCCGCCGGAGGGAAACTAGCTGCTATAACAATGGTTAAATGTCGTGTATCACCCCCTCGTGGAAACAAAGTAACTCAACCGAGCGTAGATGAATTTTTAGCCTGTGACCCAACTTCGCTGGATCCGTTGCATCAAAAAAATGGTGAAGTAAAAGCGGAGACTTTTAAGGAATTGCTATTAACCGCCATTAAGCAGGATGAAGGTCTCAACGTTCTTGGGCGCACAGAGGAGTCAGGCAAAACGACATTGAATATTGCGCGTGAGGGCAAAGAACCCTTAAAGATCGAGATCCTGTCGTGGCGTGAGTTTTCCAAAAAGCCCCCAGATGCGAATCCTTATAATCCACCTGCCACAACATGCGCAAGTAGATGGTGTTGCTCTTGTCGTCCTAACAAAGTTCACCCCACAACACCAAAGATGGAGCATGCAGATGAACACACCCAGCGCTTCATGCTACGACGCAATATCCGAGAATTTTTGGATATGAAATATAAAGAGGCTCTCGATGCTTACACGCCACACCCTGCCTGGGGTGGGTGTTTGTCCTTATTATTTCGCCGCGATACTAAAGAAGAATACGCAAAGAAAGTAAGAGCACGGTGGGAAGAGGACATCAGAAATAAAATGTATGAATTAAGTTTACAATACGCAGAAGCAGAACATGAGGCGTTCAGCCACTTTTTGTTAAGAGAAGATGAAGATAGCGGAGCGCTTCTTTTCATGTATCCCACAACCTATCCCATTGGAAACCTTGTCAACCTGCTTTTTAAGAACATGAGGATGAAACCTGGTAGATCGATAATTGCTGCCAGTATAAAGTTTCGTTGGCAAAAAGCACCTCCGGAAAAAGTAACTTCTCGTTCCGATCAAGCAACTTCCCCTGTCAGATGGGAATCTCTTCCCCGCCGGGGCGGCCACGACACTTCTTGTCGGTCCCCTTCTCCCCCTACCCCGAAGAGAGGACAGCCCTTTCAAACGCAGGAAGTACCGAACCCTCACCTTGTGGCGGGTCCCCCAATGACAGGGCGGTTGGGGAACCGCAGCTTCCGTGTTGTTCGTCCTGTGGGGAGTAAGAAGGTTCGAGCCTCCTCTGCCCCTCCCGGTGGAGGCGGGGTTACGAACAGCTAGCTCACCGGCCACCTTTTCAGAGCCGCTCCAGCCTTTCTTTGGTCAACGGTTTATCTAACAACCAATTCATACCTGCAGCGCGAGCACGCCGCTGATAGCCAGGGCTAATTTGTGCAGTTAAACCAATAATAGGTAGCAATGACTTTTTTGATTTTTCTTCTTGCTCCTGGTTTCGAATAGCTTTTGCTAAACTAAAACCATCAGTATCTGGCAAGCCAATATCTAAAATAATAAAATCATACTGGCGCAAATCCATATTAAGCGCCGGCAACCCCTGCGAGATAACATCGACTTGGCAGTTAAAAAGCTGCAACAGAACCTCTGTAACCTTTTGAGATATTTTATCATCTTCGACCACCAGTGCGCGCGTTGGTTTTTTTTCTGTAAGGCACAATACCGGTGAGGGTATTAATGGTTTGGCGTAATAATCAACTTGTCGATCTTTCTCTTGCCGCATAGAACTCGTTTCCTCAGCTAATGGAATTTGTACTGTAAATACAGAACCTTTGCCACTCTCACTAGCAACAGAAACTCCTCCTCCTAATTCATCCACTAAGTACTTAACAATACTCAAGCCCAAACCATTGCTGTGCACACCTTCGCGTGAACCAACCCCTAAACGTTTAAATTTGTCAAAAATACATTCTAAATTTTCTTCAGCAATGCCAACCCCCGTGTCTTCTATATCTATAAAAACTCTATTACTTTTTATCGCGGGATTTTTATAAATGCACACCTTAATTTGTCCCTTATCAGTGAATTTAATAGCATTAGTGAGCAAATTCAACAAAATGCGATGGACCCTTGTTCTATCACCCACAAAATAATGACCTAAACCAGGCTGAAAATCGAATATTAGTTTAATATTTTTACGTCTAACCCCTGCGCCTACCAAAGCAAATAATTCCCGCACCAATGCCTTCAGATTAAAGCGAGTATGCAGAATAGGCATGCCTATGGCATCATTAGAAGAAAAATCAATAATTTCATTCAGCAAAGTTAGTAGACGCTCACTGGACTGCACTAAATAATCTAATTTTTGTTTTTTTTCAGCATCGCTTTCTTCTAAATATAAGATTTTGGCAAAACCCAAAATGCCGCTAGCTGGGGTGCGAATATCGTGACTCATATTCATTAAAAATTCGGTTTTTACTCGATTAGCGTGTTCTGCTTGCTCTTTAGCAAGTAATAACATCTCTTCCGTCTGTTTACGTGATGAGACGTCGAGTGAAACGCCAATAACACCGACAGGATTGTCTTTATAATCAAGCAAAGGCGCTTTGCGAGAGTAAAAGGTAGATTTTTTTCCTTCCACCAACTCCACGGTTTCTTCTGCCGCCAGAACAGTCCGACTAGCAATCACTTTGGCATTATTTTCCAGCACCTTTGTAGCCACTTTGTGCGACATTAAGTCGTAACAGGTTTTTCCAATAATATCATGTCGGGATGCATAACCAAACGATTGCGCTTGATAATCGTTGCAGCCCAAAACAAGTCCTTCTGCATCAACCCAATAAATATGCGCAGGTATCAAATTAAGCAGCTGTTCATAATAATAGCGAATCTGTTTGATGTAGTCGGCAATTGACGTAGTTGGCGAGACTTTTTGCCCAGTGATCATGCCGTATAATTTTCTAACTAATTCCAAATCCTGCTGGCGACCTTTTTCCAAATCGTCTTTTTGATGATGTAGCTCACTAATCGTCTCCGTCATCTCAGTAATATCTTGCGAAATACCAATTAATCCAATCACATGTCCTTGTTCATTGTAAAATGGCGATTTACTAGAAATAAACACCCTTACTTCATCATCCCTAATAACTCGCTCTTCTATGGTCTGACTCACCCCAGAAGAAATGACTCGCGCATTAATCGCCATCAATCGTGCAGAATCTTCCGGATCTAATAATTCAGTTAACAATCTGCCACGTACTTCATGACGCGACTCAAAACCTAACATTTTTGCTTGACGGGCGTTACACCCTAAGAATCTGTGTGAACGATCTAACCAATAGACATAACCTGGAATCTGATCCAGCAAAACCTCCAGTCCGTTTAAAGTTATGTCCTTATCCATGAGCCTGTACTTTCTATAAAAATGCTAGCTACTGAAACCTGAAAAGTTGCCTGAATTATACGCCCAAGCACAACTTGAGTACAATTATGTCATTGGAAATCATTATAACAAAAGGCTCCCTAAAACGTTACTTTTCACCGGAGAAACAAAAAAAAATAAAAATAACGATATAATACAAATAGTTTTACCCACCCCACCGTGTAAGATTCTTCCTCAACACAGAAAAAACCCATATATTGCTAGGTAATTTTCACTAGTTTGGTTACAATACCACCATGTCGAAACCAAGCTTAATCGAATCATTAAACCCAGCCCAAGTGGAAGCTATCACAACGCCAGATGGCCATACACTTGTTCTTGCTGGCGCCGGCAGCGGCAAAACACGCGTGCTAGTGCATCGCATCGCCTGGTTGATCACCGAACAACAAGTCTCTCCTTACGCCATTTTAGCCGTCACTTTCACCAACAAGGCTGCCCGTGAAATGCGCGGACGTATCGAAACCTTGCTAGATATGCCGATCGCTGGCATGTGGGTCGGCACTTTTCACGGCATTGCCCATCGCTTATTGCGTGCCCATTGGCAAGCTGCCCAATTGCCGGAGAGCTTTCAACTGCTTGACGGTGATGATCAATTACGCTTAGTACGTCGCATTCACAAAAGCCTTGAGCTTGATGAAAAAAAATGGGCGCCCAAACAATCGCAATGGTTTATCAATAAACAAAAAGAAGAAGGCCGACGCTGCCGTGACATAGCCAACGATCAGAGTTATTTCACAGAAATCATGCTAAAAGTTTATTCTGCTTATGAAACCATTTGCCAAACTAGCGGCCTAGTCGATTTTTCCGAATTATTGGAAAAAAATGCTGACCTGCGCAAACACTATCAACAACGTTTTCAACATTTATTAATCGACGAATTTCAAGATACCAATACCATCCAGTATCGTTGGATACAAATTTTAAACCACGCGAACAATCACGTGATGGCGGTCGGTGATGACGACCAATCCATTTACAGTTGGCGTGGTGCGAAGGTTGAAAACATTCAGCGTTTTGAACAAGACTTTGCACCCATTAAAATTATACGCCTCGAACAAAATTACCGTTCCACGCAAACTATTTTAAGCGCTGCTAACGCGGTCATTGATAATAACCAAAACCGTATGGGCAAAAAACTTTGGACGCAAGGCGAACAGGGGGCCCCCATTAGCCTTTATGCAGCTTTTAATGAGCGCGATGAGGCACATTTTATTACCTGCCAAATCCAGCATTGGCTCAGCCAAGGCTATGCCCGCAGTGCCATTGCTATTTTATACCGTTCCAACGCGCAATCACGTGTGCTGGAAGAAAAATTACTGGAAATGCAAATTCCTTATCGCATTTACGGTGGACAAAAATTCTTTGAACGCGCAGAAATTAAAGACGTGCTCGCCTATTTACGCCTTGTTGCCAATCGCAACGACGACGCCGCCTTTGAACGCATTGTCAATACACCTACGCGCGGCATTGGCAACACGACTTTGTCACAGTTGCGCCTGTTAGCACGCGAACAAACGCTATCGTTATGGCAGGCAACACAACAAGTCATTCAAGCGGTTGCCTTAAGTGCTCGCGCATTAACCGCGTTAAAAAATTTCACGCAATTAATTGAAAAACTCGATCAAGAAACCCAAAGCGCCACACTCGGCGAACAAGCCCAACATACGCTGCAATTCAGCGGACTGTTAGCGATGTATCGCAAAGATAAAACGGAAAAAGGTCTATCGCGTAGCGAGAACTTGGAAGAATTTATCACCGCTGCCGATCAATTCACTCCCGGCGAAGCCGACGAAGAATTCAGCCCGCTGGCTGCCTTTTTAGCACACGTAGCCCTAGAAGCTGGCGAACAACAAGCCGACGAACACACCGATAGCGTCAGTCTAATGACACTACACGCCGCCAAGGGCCTTGAGTTTCCTTTGGTTTTTATCAGCGGTATGGAAGAAGGTTTATTCCCACATAAAATGTCGACCGAAGAGGCACATGGCTTAGAAGAAGAACGCCGCTTGTGTTATGTCGGCATGACACGCGCCATGCATAAATTGTATTTAACCCACGCCGAATGTCGACGGCTTTATCACATGGAACAATTTAATCCGCCATCACGTTTTATTGCAGAAGTCCCCACAAATTTAATTGATACCGTGCGCACCCGTACAAAAATATCACGCCCAACCCAATACCGCCAAAGCCGCGCACCATCAGCTCGCCCGATTAATTTAAAAAAACACGACATTGAAGGCACCGATTTGCAAGTGGGACAATCCGTTACACACGCCAAATTCGGTCGTGGCATTATTATTAATTACGAAGGCCGCGGCGAAAATACCCGCGTGCAAGTTAAATTTGAAAAAGCAGGAGCTAAGTGGTTAGTTACCAAGTTTGCTAAGCTTTCCTAGGGAGGCCATCAGGCTCGTCGAGGACTATCCTGCGCACCTCTTTACCCTCTGGCTTCTCCTTTCTACCAGCACCAAACAATCTTACCCCCCTTCCCGTTGTATGGTCGTCGCGCGCTTCTTGCTTCGGGAAGGAAACAGGCGAAGACGAAGGTGATTCTTCTTTCCCCCTCATAGGAGGCGTAAAAAATTTTCTCTCACTTCTACCTACACCTAGTTAGGAAACCTGCACATGCGAGCACACAGTGTTGACTTTACAGATCGACTGACAAGGCTACTTGACAATACTCCCCCGCCTTGGCTGAAATGCTTGCGCCAGCAAATCAGCATGATAAGGCATCACTGTCGTGTCCAGTTCTGGTTTTGTATAGAAAAGAAACAGTGATGCGCTCACAACAGCATGAAATGCTAGACCCATAAGAGACAAGACCGTTAATAAAGCAATAATAAAAATGGATGATGCCAACAGATGGTTTATAAAATAAATTTTTATGATGGCTATGCCCAAAATCAGTGAAGCAATATAACCGATAAATATTAATAATATACACGCCAATAAAAAAAATAACGATGCCACTCGAACACGACTGCGCATACGCCCTTGCCAAATAGCTTTACACAATTTAATCGAGCTCCGCAAGGCAGCAATCGAACCTTGTCGCTCGAACACGATAAAAGGTAATGTAAAAAACGACGCTATGGACCAAGCCACCCCAACTATAGAAACCACAATATCCGCTAAAATATCGTGTGAACTCTCTAACGCGTGTAAAAGGGTTCCCACTGTATACCGAATAACAGTCCAGCACAGCAAGGCCAGCCATTGCTGTGCTGCTACACCGAGGCCATCAGCTAAGGAGCCCGGTTTATTTTGAAGACGCTGAGCGACGCAACAAAGCAGTGCTGCCTGAAAATACGATACAACAAAAGCAGACAATAATAGTCCAATCAATCCTGAAATAACAATCCAGGCCAAGGCCGCATGATTGATCACCCAGTACCCTTCGAGCACGACCAACATAATCGCCAGTAACGCAACTGAGCATATCCCAGCAACGGGCAGCCAAAATAAATCTTTGTTTTTAGCTAAAAAATGCCATGCATTGAGAAAAAAGCGCCAATTAAGAAACCAAAAACCATAACCTCTCATACCCCTCTCCTCTCTTATCAAAACGTAAGCATAGCGACATCTATACTAGATCAAAGAAACACTTAGGGCAAGCTTCTACTGTACGAATAGGCTACCAGCCACAGCACCACAAACACTATCGACAATACGCCAAGACAACGCCGACAAACACCATCAAGCAAGAGAGATTGTTATTCAAAAACGCTTTAAAGCATTGCCGCGGTTCGCGGTCTTTAATTAAATAATGTTGGTAGATAATAAATCCTAGCCAAAAAACCAAACCTAGATTGTACCAAACATTAAGACTAAGCAGTCTGCCAACTAAAAATAATAAAACCAAGGCCATCAAGTGTAAGATAGCAATGATCAAGCGATCATAGCGACCAAATAAAATAGCCGTAGATTTAATGCCTATTTTTACATCGTCCTCACGATCTACCATGCCATACATGGTGTCATAAGCAATGGTAATTAATAGCCCCGCCACATAAAATAAAACAGCCACAGTTGGAATTGCATTTTGCTCCGCGGTAAACGCCATTAAAATACCCCAATTCCAGGCGACACCTAAACCTAATTGCGGAAAATTCGTGAAACGTTTTAAAAACGGATAAATCGCCGCTAACACAACGCCCACAACAGCCATCAAAATGGTGAAAAGGTTAAGCTGCAATACCAATATCAATGCAACCAACAACAACAAACCACAAAAGCTCAACGCTTGTTTAACGGATATTTTTCCCGTAACCAGGGGGCGATGCTGCGTTCTGGCCACTTTGCCATCCCAATGACGATCGGCATAATCGTTGATAATGCACCCCGCTGCACGCATTACAAAAGTGCCGAGAATAAAAATAAATAAAATCAGCGCATGTGGTCGCCCTTGGCCAGCAAGCCAAACAGCCGCTAAAGTCGGCCAAAGCAGCAACAAGCTGCCAATGGGTTTGTCCCAGCGAATTAACTGGAGAAAATAATTTATACTATTTAACATATTAATAGTAAGTCCGCTTTCCGGTTCTCACAAGGGCAACGCTTTAATTTTATGTTCTACGCGCCGGACGGAAAAGCACGACCAACATCAAAACAGCCAATACAACAAAGGAAATCAATGACCATTCTGCCAAACTTAAGCCCCATAAGCGCCAATGCACCTGGCCACAACTTGCCGAACCATGTAAGGCTAACTTTAAAGCCTTACCAAACGGCATTGACTTAAATAAATAAGCCAAGCCCGGCAAACAAGTCTCATTCGTACCTGGAGGTTGATATTCCAACCAAATCTGACGAATAGCCAAGCCCGAGCCAATACCTGAAAATATAAGGCCTAAAAACCCGTAAAAACGCGCGCCTGACGATTTTAGGTTATGGCAAAAAGCAATAAAAACAACGATAATAATGCCAGCAAAAGAAAAGCGCTGTAACATACACAACGGACAAGGCATAAGATCATAGGTTTGTTCAATATAGATGCCAAACGCTAACAATAGTATGCAAAGGATAAAGATAAATAAATATATAGAACGGTTACTAGGCATCTTGAGTTCCTCCGAAGCATGTACAATAAAGACAATGAACGCCAGCTTAACAAAATTACGATACCCGAGCAAGTTAGAGATACATTCTCAAGTAATTAACATTGAACCTGACAATACGTCTCATGAATAAAACACACCGCCAACATGGCGATGACAAAAGAGACCGGGAAAATCAGCATCGCTAAACGAAAGTCCCCCGCAGAATAAATCACATGCCCATGTCGCAATACTGCACTGCTATGCAAGTCCATCAACCAACCAAACAAAGGCTGAAACACCACCTGCCCACCCATGCAGGTAAAAGAAACAACGCTCACTGACATCGCTGTCAGCATTTGCGGACTGCCTTCAGTGACGATCGGATAACTAATAATTTGTGTGCTAGTCACAAACCCAATTAAAAAGAAGAGAAGTAGCAACCATGACATCGATAATCCAGCATGCGTCAGCAAATACCACATGATTAATAATGACAAAATACCACCTAAAAACATGGGAAACTTACGCCGGCCAATGCGATCTGAAAACCAACCAGCCAGCGGTGCACCAAAAATGGTGCCAACAAACAACATCGAAGTTATATACGATGCTTGCACTTGTGTTAAATGATGTACCTTACTTAAATACAAGGTGCCCCATAAACCGCCGAGCAATATCAACGGCAAGTTCATCAAGCAAGTATAAATTCCACCCAACCAATTTTGTAGGCGTAAAAAAGCCATGGCCATACTTTTCCAATAGCCAAGTTGCTGTAGGTGATGTTTTTGTTGCTGCTGTTCCTCGGCTTTTTCTTGCGGATAATCCTGGACAAATAAGGCAATAATCAACAAAACAACTAAGCCAAAACCAGCATCCACCAACAACGCACCTCGCCACTTCACCACTTGCACCAACAAAATTAAAGGTGTTTGCGCAACCATGCCGCCAACCATGGCCATGGTAACGACAAACCCCGTCACCAACGCCAAACGCTTAGCAGGAAACCAACGTGAGGCAATACGAATACAGCTTAAAAAACAAAAAGCGCTACCGATACCAGTCAAAAAGCGAAAAAATGCTGCCCAGCCTTCTGTCGGCGCTACCGCAAACAACGCCGTGCCCAACACACACAACAACAAAGAGACTAAAATAACTTTACGCGTCGATAGACGATCTAAAATAATGCCAGCAGGAAATAAAAATAACACATTAGAAACAAAATAAGCGGAAGACAAACGACCCAGCTGTGTCGCATTTAAGTGATAGACATGCATTAATGGGGTGCTAATGGCATTGAACATATTCATCTGAATAAATTCATAAAAGAAAAACAAAGAGGCACAAAAACATACAAGCCAAGCTTTTTTTAGGTCCACCGTAGGTTCTTTTTTTTCTGCCCCAGCGCCAAGATGATGTGTTGAATGCATGAATAAACCTTTTAAAGATTACTTAGTTATCCTTAATGCCTTCCAAAGACTTGCAATACGTTTCTCGAATACGCCAGGTAGCCAGTAGTGCAATAATAAAGCCCACCGGCATAATAGCAAACGCTAAACGAAAATCACTGACCGAATAAACCGGCAAATTGTTCACCATCGTATGCTGCCAGTGCAAGCCCATTAACCAGCCAAAAAAAGGCTGACTAAAACCACCCGCCATAATTAAAACAGAAGCAATACTCTCTGCCACACCCGTTAATGCCAGTGGGTTGCTCTCAACAACCAACGGATAACTGATAATCTGCACACTGGTGAAAAAACCTAAAGCTAAAAAAGTAAAAATCAAACTTATCATCGATAAGTGCGGTGCATACATCAATAATAAAATTGTACACAACGATAAGATCGCCCCCACCACCATCGGCAAGCGCCGTCGACCAATCCGATCGGATAAATTACCTAACAATGGTGAACCCACGATGGTACCAATAAAAATCATCGAAGTAACTACAGATGCTTGCGGACGTGTTAGATGACGAATTTGTACCAAATACATGCTGCCCCACATAGCACCCAACAAAAATATAGGTAAATTAATTAAACTGGTGTACAAGCCTGCCAACCAATTTTGCAGATTTTTTAGCACTAAAAATAAGCTGCGCCACATCCCCAAACTTTGCACATGTTCTTGCTGTCCCACCAGCTTCTTTGCCTGCTCGGGCGGATAATCACGCACACAAGCAATAATCATAAACCACATTAATACACCCACACCGGCATCTAAAAACAAGGTGTTGCGCCAACCAATACTATCACTCAATAGGGTGAAAGGTGCCTGTGCCACCATGCCGCCTACCATCGCAAAAGTAACAACCAAGCCAATCACTAATGCCATCTTGTGAGGAGGAAACCAGCGCGATGCTAAGCGCACGCAACTGAGCAAACAAAAAGAAGCCCCCAATCCTGTAATAAAACGGCACAGTGCTGCCTGCCACAAAACGTGTGATGCGGCAAACGCAAAAGTACAAAGCAAACAAATTAACATGGCAATGATCAGTATCTTGCGGGTTGAAAAACGGTCTAGCAATAATCCTGCCGGTATAAGAAATAGTACTGTCGCATAAAAATAATTGGCCGACAAAGAGCCTAATTGAGCTGCTGAGACAGAGAATGCCTTAATGAAATAGGGATTTAAGGCATTAAACATATTCAGCTGCATAAACTCAAAGAAAAAAAACAATGCTGCCGAAAAAACCACCAACCAAGGTTGAAAAGCAGAAGATTTTGACTCAACCAGATTGGGAGACGAAGCCTCAACCACAGATGACATAGAAAATCCCTTCCCAGATAGTGATGAAAATTTGAAACCAGTATATCGGAAAAATGCCTTAAAACCCAGCTAGTCCTGCGCAGATTCCAAGATCATTTCTGCAATAGGAGTACTGTGCGCTTGGCCCATACGAAAGTGTTTGCGGCACACCGCCAGATAGCTTTCATTGCCTCCCACTTGCACTTGCTCCCCCTCCAACACCGGGCGACCCTGGGCATCAATGCGTAAATTCATGGTGGCTTTGTGACCACAATGACAAATAGTTTTAATCTCAATGATTTGATCCGCCCAGACCAATAAATACTGGCTCCCTGGAAAAGGTTCTCCCTGAAAATCTGAACGCAAGCCATAAGCCAATACCGGTGTATTCAACTGATCGGTAATCCACGTGAGCTGTTCAACCTGCTGTTTTGTCAAAAACTGTGCCTCATCCACCAAGATACACTTAATATTGCTATTTTCCTTCAAAGCCTCAGTAACATAAGCAAATAGATTAAACTGTTTATCTACTACAATAGCATTTGACTGTAACCCTATGCGTGTTGAAATCATCCCGCTGCCATAGCGCGTGTCAACCTCAGGCGCAAAAAGCAAAGTATCCATGCCGCGCTCGTTGTAGTTGTGACTCGATTGCAACAAGGTTGTGCTCTTGCCGGCGTTCATCGCTGAATAGTAAAAGTGTAACTTTGCCACATTAGCCTCTGTTTAAAAATTCATCGTGAGAAATTATAACCAGGAATTTCGCGCTTGCAAAGAGTGAAACACTTATCTCGATGAGAGTTTTTAACGCGAGCATCGCAGTTCTCCCCTTAAATCGCCGTGCACGCGAACTTGCTTCGCGTAGGCGAGACACTAAAGTCTATGAGGCAAACAGTGCCAGACTCCATGCACCCCATTAGTTTTTTGTCAATCTCACATTTTCTACCATCGTCAAGATCACCATATTTAAAACCGGCAAGATCAATATAATCATAATAGATTCTACTTCCATATCTTTCCCTTCGCCCCCACAAAAGAAAATCGGCAAATAATTCTGGATCACTATGATTGAAAAAAACCAAAGGAATAAACGTACTTAGCCACATATCCCATCGGTCTTAGGTACTTTATGCACCAGCTCAAACTCCATTCAACCAATTAATACACTTAACACCCAAATAGGATAGTAATATATATTATGAATTGGTATGTTCTTATTAATTTTTATTGAAAAAACATAAAGATAGTTAATTAATACCAATATAACAATCCTCACGGCTACAATAAAAAATGTCACGCTCACACACTGGCCACTGCCGAGGAATCTTCCCCCCAGGGCTAGCACAGGGTGTTTTTGAACCCGTGACATTCGCCGATCGGTGCTATACCATAATGGACTTGAATGAGTGCGTTGGAAAACACTATGTTACATAAAATCAAATGGTTACATGCACTATTGTCGATTGCGATCCCCGTAGCCGGGCTAGCGGCAACGCCCAGCGCTAACCAAACTAAGCCACAAACACCCACTAACCCCACACAAAAGTACTTTCACACCCAGTGTCCTAAACCTAGCCAATTAAGACAAAACTTAAAAAACATGACCTGGTATGTGCAATCCACAATTAAAACATCCCATCTCACACAACAAACAAAGAAAACAGCCCCCGGCTGGAAAAGCTACGATTACTCCATGGCTAAGAAAGTCACTGAGTTTGTCGGTGCCCAATGGCTGGGTGCCAAACTAGGACAAATTATTTGTATTTACCGCAGCCCAGAACCCGGTACTTTTGCAATTAAATTAATATCTAATAAAATGTCTAAAAGTCCAACGGAAGGCAAGTGGTCGCGCAATCTTGGTGGCTATAAAAACTGTAAGGGTACAGGTATAATCATTTCAGACTGCCCTTTTGCTTATAAAATAACGACACCAGAAAAGAATATCTATCAACAAGTGAAACAATTAAAAGCCGATGATTCCCATACAGATTAAAGCAAACCATCCCCTGTGCTTATGGGGGAGCTGCTGAAGCATCGATTTTTAATTATTTTTCAGGGAGAAATTATATAATGGCTACACCATCATGAAGATTATCCGCGGAGTATTTGCTAGTTTATTATATACTACCAATTTAGTTATTATGGCCCTTGTTATCATCCTCGGATCTATCTTTGTCGTCCTCACTCCCAGTCACAAAGGACGCCATTTTATCAGCAAACAATTGCAAAAAATATCTGTCTTGTGGGGAGACATTAATGCGCAGATAATGCGCCTAAGCCACCCACAGTGGGATATTCAGGGAACCGAACAACTGCATCCTAAAAAAAGCTATTTATTAATGTCCAATCATCTATCAGGCCTTGATATTTTAGTACTATGCAGTATTTTTAATCATAAAACACCTCCGTTTAAATTTTTCATGAAAAAACAACTAGTTTGGTCTTTGCCTCTTGCTGGCCTTGCCTGTTGGGCTCTGGGTTTCCCTTTGATGGGCAGACATAGTAAATCGGAAATTAAAAAAAATCCAAAATTAAAATACAAAGATTCACTGTCTGCAAAAAAAGCCTGTGATAAAATTAGAGAATTCCCCAGCACCATGATTAATTTCGTCGAAGGAACACGTTTCACTCCCACCAAACATCAGCGCCAAAGATCTCCGTATAAAAATTTACTCAAGCCCCGTGCTGGTGGACTAGCTATGGTTGTCAACGAGCTGGAACACGAATTACAAGGCATCCTTCACGTTACCCTGGTCTACTCTGGTGCGCCCATGACGCTTTGGAAATTTATCACTGGCTGGCGAGCAACTATTTCCGTACATTACCAAGTGCTCCCCATTACTAAAGAACTGGTCGGTGATTACTACAATGATCGAGAATATCGTCGCAATTTTCAACTCTGGCTTAACAAACTGTGGCAAGCCAAAGATAAAGAAATTCAACAAATAAAAAGCGAATATCATGAAGGAAGTTCTTAATATTGTAACGCGCAAAAGTGCACTAGCCATGTGGCAAGCCAATTTTGTCCGCACACAACTTGAAAAACTTAACCCCAGACTACAAGTTAATTTAATTGGCTTAACCACCACTGCCGATCGTCACAAACAAGCTAATCTAGCCACAATGGGCGGTAAATCGTTATACGTAAAAGAACTACAAACCGCACTACTTAACCACGAAGCGGATATTGCTGTTCACTCAATCAAAGATTTACCCGTATACGAGCCCGATAATTTAATCCTCGCCGCCATTTGTGAACGCGCTGATCCTCGAGATGTATTTATCGGCAAACAAAATTCCTCTCTAGGAAGCCTGCCTCATGCTGCCATTGTCGGCACCGGTAGCCCGCGTCGCAAAAGTCAATTAAAAGCGATACGCCCAGATTTGATCATTGAATTATTGCGCGGCAATGTTGAAACGCGACTAAAAAAATTAGCTACGCAAAATTATGACGCTATTATTTTAGCCGCCGCTGGGTTATGCCGATTGGGACTGGCAAACCATATCTCGGAATATTTAGACCCAGAATCCTTCATTCCCGCCATTGGACAAGGTGCCATTGGTATCGAGTGCCGCGCAGACGACACCGCTTTACTTGATTTTTTGCAGCCATTAAATCATGAGCCAACCTATCATTGCATCCTAGCTGAACGCGCTGTTAACCAAAAACTCGGTGGCAACTGTTTCGTGCCCTTGGCTGCACATGCGCATTTACTTAAAAACAAACTCTATTTAAAAGCCATGGTCGGCATGGAAGACGGCAGTTTAATCTTCAAGGCCGATTTACAAGGTGAATTAAAATGCGCACAAAGCATAGGACTGGAGGTAGCAGAAAAATTACTGCAGCAAGGTGCTGATAAAATACTAAAAAAGTATTAGGAATAATTCTCATGTATAAATTAATCTTTTATGTCCCCGAGTCTGATCTTGAACCCGTGAAACAGGCCATTTTTGCTGCAGGCGCCGGGAGCATAGGTGCTTACGAACACTGCTGCTGGCAAACCAAAGGCCAGGGGCAATTTCGCCCATTAGCCGGTAGTGACCCTGCCATTGGCCAACATGACACCTTAACCAAGGTTGAAGAATATTTAGTTGAAATAGTGTGCCCAACTGAAAAAATCACAGCTATTATTGCTGCTCTAAAACAAGCGCATTCCTATGAAACACCTGCTTATCAAGTATGGGAAATTTTGGATCTATAATGACCGATACAAATAAAAAAGTTCTCACCAATTGCACCATCTTGCTCACACGGCCACAAGGCCAAAACGCCCCATTATGTGAAAAGATAAAAAATTATGGTGGTAATTGCCTGTGCTTACCAACGATTGAAATTTTACCGCCACAAAATATAGCGGCCATGCAAGCTTATTGCCGACAATGGCACACCTTCGATATTGCTATTTTCCTCAGCGCCAACGCGGCTCGCCAAGCAACCCCTTATCTATCTGAGCGTTCACAAAATCACACGGTTATTGCTATCGGTCCTGGCACAGCACAGGCATTAACAGAACAGCAATTACAAGTGAGCGCCATACCACATCACTACTCCAGCGAAGGGCTACTTGAACTAGACTCGCTACAATCCATTAAAGGCAAAAAAATTCTTATTTTTTGCGGTGAAAATCCACGGCCCCATTTAAAAAAAGAATTACAAAACCGTGGTGCCACGATTAAGCTGGCATTGTGTTATCGCCGCCGCTGCCCGAAGGAATTGGCTCTTCCCCTAGATGCATTACAAAGCCAGCACCTCGATATTATCGTAACCACTAGCATGGAAACATTAACCAACCTTTATGCCATGATCGCTGAAAAAAATCGCAGCTGGCTTAATCAACAAACCTTGTTAGTCATTAAACCCTCCATGTTGCAATGGGCAAAGCAACAAGCCGAGCACCGCAACGTTATTGTCTCACCAGATGCCAGCGCTGAGGCTATCCTCAATACGCTAATAAACTGGTATACTAAGCAAAAATCTCTCTAAATGAGGACAAATTATGCACGACAACGAAGCGCCCACAACGGCAAAAATCAAAACGTCTCTCTGTGTTCGTGTTCTCATTTTTTTGGCTATCGTACTAGCCGCACTAAGCATTGCCGGGAGTGGATATTTATGGCTGCAATTTAAGCGAGTTAATCAAGCACAAACACAGCAAGCCCTTCATCTGCAAACTGTAGCTAATCATATTGCTCAAACTACGCAGCAACAATTACAAACGCAATTGGCCAGTTATCGTCAGCAGTTTCAAAAAGATTTACAACGCCAACAACAAAGCCTGCTCGCCACCCAAGCAACCTTAAATCACCTGCTGCAAATAAGTGGCAAAAATAACGAACAGTGGACTCTAACTGAAGCACAATATTTAATTCACCTGGCCAATCTAAACTTGAGCCTAGGCCACAATTTAACTAGCTGCATTCGCCTACTTAAATTGGCCGATCAACGTTTGAGCAGCTTAAATGATTTAAGTTTAAATAATGTTCGTGCCGCTTTAAGCAATAATATTGCCACACTTTCCGCTATCCCCAAAGTCGATGTCGTGGGCATTATCATGCGCTTAAACACGTTGGATCAACAAATCACGCAACTGCCCATACTTGCTCCGTATCCTGCCCCTGGCAATGCTTTACCAGCCACTGCCAACAACAGCAAAGCGCAGTCTCACTGGCAGGCCACCCTGAATAAACTTAAAAGTTTATTCGTTATTCGACACCTCAAACAACCTATTACCCCCTTGTTGCCACCATCGCAACTTAGTTTTTTGAAAGAAAATATAAGCTTAAAAATATCGCAAGCGCAGTGGGCCGTACTGCACCAAAATCAACTGATCTACCTGGAAAATTTAGCTATGATCAAGCGTTGGGTTAATCAATATTTCAACAAAAACTTAACTCAACTGTTCAGCATTAATCAACAATTAACAACATTGCAAACGCGCAACGTCAATCCTAAAATGCCGGCTGTACTTTCCTCACTAACGACAATTGAAAAAATGTTAAAAATAAATGCGCAGAAAACATTTAATAAACAGCCCACCTCAAATCTAACACCTAAACAGCAAAGTGTTGAGCCACAAAATAAAAAAACACCATCCAAATCAATAAAACCACCCGTTAGCACGCCAACCCCTCCTGCCAGCGTGGAGATTTAACGCAATGAAAATACTTCTTATCACCATTTTTTTATTACTGATTGCCTTTGCTCTCGGTGTGCAAATACAAAAAGACCCAGGGTATGTGTTAATCTCTCTACAAAACTGGAGCATCGAGACCAGCATGTGGACTGCAGTGGCCGCCCTGCTCATTCTTTTTTTCCTATTTTATCTGTTATTGCGCACCACTAATCGCACAGCCATTTGGTCGCTACAAATTCGTCATTGGCGAGAGAAGCGTAATTTTAACAAAGCAAAACAATTGGCAAATTTTGGTTTATGTGAATTAGCTGCCGGTAACTGGAAAATTGCCGAACGCAGTCTCATCAAAAGCGCCAAACAAGGTCCCAGTCCTTTAATTAATTATTTAGGTGCGGCACGTGCTGCCCAAGCACAGCAAGCCTATAAGCGACGCGACCAATACCTACAAAAGGCACATGAATCTACCGACGACAGCGAGTTGGCAGTTGGCATCACCCAAGCACAGTTACAAATCAGCTCACAGCAGTGGCAAGATGCACTGACTACCTTGGTGCATTTACAAAAAAAATCGCCTAAACACCCTTATATTCTAGCATTATTAAAAGAAGTCTGCTTGCAATTGCAAGACTTTCAGCAACTCGAAAACATCCTGCCACAATTACGCAAACAACATATTTTACCCGCGCCAGAACAGAAAAAATTGGAACACGAAACCTATCTATCCGCTCTCACTCGTGCCGCACATAGTAGCGAAGCAAATGCCTTGACAAACACCTGGCTTAATATTCCCAAATACTTGAGAGAACAACCTAGCCTCATCAGTCAATATGCACACTACCTATGTGAGCACCACCAAGACAAAAGAGCACTTTCATTAATTGAATCTACTTTAAAAAAGCACTGGCACGCTGACTTGGTCACTCAGTATGGTTTGCTGGTTACAGATGATTTAAAACCTCAACTTAACTGCGCTGAAAAATGGTTAAAATCCCATCCCAATGATCCCGATTTATTACTGTGTCTAGGTAGATTGTGCATTAAACTTGAATTGTGGAGCCAAGCGAAAGAGCATTTACAAAAAAGCCTTAAAATAGCGCTGCGCACGGAAACTTATCAGGTGTTAGGACAGGCGCTGGAAGGTGCCGATGAGACCCAAGAAGCATTGGCTTGCTATCGACAAGGCTTCGAGTTAGCGAATCGGTTAGCGGATACCTAAGTTGTAACTCAAATTCTCTAAAACAGATCCGAACATATCTGACGCTGTAATATTCCTTTTTTTAATAACGCATCACAAACCGCAAAAACCATTGCCGGGGGACCGCTGAGGTAAAAATGATGGTGACTTAAATCGTCATAATCAGCAAGCACAGCATCCGCCACAAAACCTTTGCGCCCGTGCCAATTTTCATCCTCTGTTCTTGATATAATGGTATCGTAGTGGAAGTGTGGCAAGGCTACTAAAAACGGCAAAAAATTTTGCGGCGGAAAATCTTGCTGCTGTTTAATACTCCAGTATAAATGCATGGGACACCGGTCTTGATGCTGACTGGCTTGTTCCAAGATTGCTTTCATCGGCGCCAAACCTGTGCCTCCTGCAATTAAAATCAACGACTGTTCTGACTGACGATAAATGCAATTACCATAGGCCCCCGTGAGTGTTAAATTCCCCTTTTTCTGTAGCATTTTCTGCAACAACACCGAATCTAGATCTTGCGGGAGCAAACGAATAAAAAATTCCAATTGCTGGTCTGCTCGAGGAGCATTTGCAATTGAAAACAGAAGTTCCCGCTGATTGGGTAATAAAAATTTAACGTATTGACCTGCCTGATAAGTTATTGCTGTCGCGCCATCTTCAGGGACTATCCGTAAATGAAACAAAGTATCATTGTAAGCGCTGTACTCAACAATGCGATAGGTCATTTGCTGCATAAATAAAACTAATTCCGAATGATCTAGCCTTTCATTGAATCAAAAAATTCATCATTGGTCTTGCTGCGTCGTAAACGATCAATTAAAAATTCACTAGCAGCCAATTCATCCATTGGGTGCAAGATTTTGCGTAAGATCCACATTTTCTTCAATTCATCCGGCTTAGTAATAAGTTCCTCTCGACGTGTTCCAGAACGAGTAATATTAATCGCAGGAAATACGCGTTTTTCAGCAATGCGTCGATCCAGATGAATCTCCATATTACCAGTACCTTTAAATTCTTCGTAAATAACATCATCCATTTTGGAGCCTGTTTCCACCAACGCGGTAGCAATAATCGTCAGGCTACCACCTCCTTCAATATTACGTGCGGCACCAAAAAATCGTTTAGGTCGTTGCAGGGCATTTGCATCCACACCACCGGTCAATACTTTTCCCGAAGAAGGAATAACCGTGTTATAAGCTCTCGCCAAGCGCGTAATTGAATCCAACAAAATCACGACATCCTGTTTGCTTTCAACCAAACGCTTCGCTTTTTCAATGACCATTTCTGCAACTTGCACGTGACGCGCCATCGGCTCATCAAATGTACTAGCAATTACTTCCCCCTGCACAGAGCGCTGCATCTCTGTCACTTCCTCGGGACGTTCATCAATTAACAAGACCATTAATTGACATTCTGGATGGTTGTGTGTGATTGAATGCGCAACATTTTGCAGCATCATCGTTTTACCCGCTTTCGGTGGAGAAACAATCAATCCACGCTGCCCCTTGCCAATAGGGACAATTAAATCAATGATACGTGCTGAAATATCTTCCGTACTACCATTTCCCTTTTCTAAATTTAGACGCTCTTGAGGAAATAAAGGTGTAAGATTTTCGAAATTAATTTTGACACGATCAGAAGGCTGATTAAAATTAACTTTATCAACTTTCAATAAAGCAAAATAACGTTCGCCTTCTTTAGGTGGGCGAATCTTACCCGAAACGGTATCACCAGTACGCAAATTAAAGCGACGAATTTGACTAGGAGAAACATAAATATCAGCCGGGCCGGCCAAATAAGAACTGGTGGATGATCGCAAAAAACCGAAGCCATCTTGCAGGACTTCTAGTACACCATCGCCAAAGATATCCTCTCCTTTCTTCGCATGCGCTTTGAGAATAGCAAAGATAATATCTTGCTTACGCGCACGCGAAATATTATCGAGTTTCATTTCTTGACTAATTTTTACAAGCTGCTCAGGGCTTTTTTGCTTGAGTTCAGTTAAATTCATAGTTATTCACTTTTAGAGTTAATGGAATGTTATAGAGATACATTTGATTTCAGAAAATCCGCCGAATAGCTTTAATTTCGATTATTCTACACCGGGTTGGACCACATGACACAGCCGCAGTTTAGAAGGTTCTTTAGCTAATTGCAAGTACTTTATCCCCCCAATCTTCCCGTCATTTCTCGGAAAATAAGACGCATCCAATTGATTTTAAAGAATAAATATATTTTGGGCAATTTTTTATAAATGCTCGTCTAAAAACTCTTGCAACTGAGACTTAGATAAAGCACCCACTACACTTCCCAACAGGTTACCCTGCTTAAAGAGCAACAAACTCGGAATACCTCTTACGGCATATTTGACGGAAATTTCCTTACACTCATCCACGTTCACTTTAACAATCTTTATACGAGCCGCCTGTTCCTCGGCAAGTTCATCTAGAATAGGACTAATCATCTTGCATGGACCACACCAGGGCGCCCAAAAATCTACTAATACAGGCAAGTCAGATTGCAGAACATCAAGGTCAAAACTACTATCACTGGTTGCTACAACATTCTCTGCCATAACCAAAATCTCCTGTCAAAATGTGCAAAGGGACATCCTAATCCAAACAGCTAGCCGAATCAACCAACCGCAATATCCGCTAGAATTAAGACATGTTCCTAGCAACCCTAACGTACACGCGCTATGCAGCCCTCAATTTAAAAAACCAAACCCATCCCCAGGCGCATCAGTGGGTTCACTAAAACTAGTGAAATCAGCTGCAATATAACAATAATGATAAGCGGAGATAAATCAAAGCCTGCAATAGATGGTATAAAGCGACGCACCTTATTCGTCAAAGGTGCTGTGAGCAAAATCACCACAGCCGCTATTGGACTTTGCTGTAATCTTGGTATCCAGCTCATTAGTGCACAAATAATCACGGCAAAGAAAAAGATATTAATTATTTTATTGATTATTTCCGCTAAAGCCCAAATTCCTATGCCCCAATTAGGAACTAGGTGACCTGATGAGAAATAAATGATCGCATATAATTTAATAAGTTCAAAAAAAATGACCAATACAAAAATAGCCGAACCATGCCCACAAAATCTCGGCAAAATGCGCCGCAGAGGCTTTACCAAAGGTTGAGTTAAGATAAGCACAAATTGGCTAACTGGATTATAATAATTAGCGCGTATCTTTTGTAACAAAAAGCAAAACAATAATACATAAATGTAAAAATCAAAAATAGCGCCGACAATAAAAACCAACGCATTATCCAGTGTTTGCATCGTAGCGCCCCTCTTCTCTATTCGTTGCCATCATCAATCAACTGCGATAATTCCTGTGCGCGATTGCACGCAGCAGACAAAGCATCCATAAATAATTGTTTGATATTACCATGTTCTAGTATCTTTAACGCTACCTCTGTAGTACCCCCAGGCGACGTCACTTGAGAGCGCAACTCCCTTATATTTTTTTCGCTCTCTAATCCCATACGAGCCACACCTAGCGCTGTCTGTAAAATTAATGTCTGCGCCACCTCTTTTGACAAACCAAGCTGTTCCGATATCTCCTCTAATATTTCCATAATAAAAAAGAAATACGCTGGGCCACTACCTGACAAAGCGGCCACCACATCCACCTGGTCATCATTTTCCAACCAAACCACCAATCCCACGGCACGCATTATGGATTCAGCTAATTGTTTTTGATTACTGTCAACAAATCCATTTGCCAATAATCCAGTGGCGCCTACCCTTAACAAAGCAGCTATATTCGGCATAGCACGAACAATCGGGCAATCACACCCCAACCAACGCTGTATTTGTGCCAAACGCAATGCCGCAGCAACAGAAACAATCAATGGTTTTTTTTCTTTCGCCAGATCCTGTAGTTGCCGACAAACAACAGGAATCGTATGTGGCTTCACGGTCAATACCCAAACATCCGTTTGCTCAGCAACAACCACATTGTCTGTTGCAAAATGAATATCAAAAGCGTCTTTCAATCGCTGCAAAGCTATTTCGTCACGACGACTAGCCCAAATATTTTGGGGTGAATAACCATCGGAAATCAAGCCACTAATTAAACTATAAGCCATATTCCCGGCGCCAATAAAACAAATTTTAGCTGGTTGCATTACCCTCTCCATCTTGTTTTTTTATTCGCGGCCCAAAAATCACTGTACCTATCCGCACCATTGTACTGCCGGAGGCAATGGCTAATTCATAATCGTTCGACATGCCCATAGAAAGCGTATCAAAAGCATAACCCTGCGCAATCAGCTTTTGAAAAGTTACCTGCATCAAAGCAAAACTTCTTTGTGTTTGCATTTGATCCGATGTCAATTCTGGAACGACCATTAAACCTCTTATACACAACCGTGGTAAATTAGAAATATCCGATAAAAAATCATCTAATTCGGACAGCTCTATCCCTGCTTTATTAGCATCATTATCAACATTCACTTGTACACAAATATTCAATGGCGGCAGCTGCTCACTACGCCGTGCACTTAATTGCTCGGCAACACGGCGGTCACAAACACTTTGCACCCAAGAAAAATTCTCAGCAATTTCACGTATTTTATTTAATTGAATCCGTCCGATAAAATGCCATTCCAGTGCATGTTCTGATAAAGCCCGCATCTTTTCTCGTGCTTCTTGCACATAGTTTTCACCAAAGCTAAGCTGGCCAGCAGCAATCGCTTGCTGCATACTAGCCAGTGTCTGGCCCTTGCTCACAGCGATTAAACGTATAGCCTCTGCCGTTTTATGCCGAGCAACACATTGCCTGGCCAAATCTTTTTTAATGTGTTGCAAACGCTCTGCTATCGACATAATAAATCACATTTAATAGGGGCCCGCCTCACGAATCACGTCAGACACTGTAAATTTGCGAAAATTCTTCACAAACTTCTCAATTAACAGCTGCAGTTGTTGATCATAGGCATCGGCATCAGACCAAGTATTACGTGGATTTAATAAGTTTTCATCAACTCCCGATATCGTTTGCGGCACCCTTAAATTAAAACCTGGCAAAAGTTGTGTTGGCACACTACGAAGTTCACCCGATAATATGGCGCGAATAATTGCGCGCGTTGTCGGAATACTAAAGCGCTCTCCGCCCTGTTTATAAGCGCCTCCGGTCCAGCCGGTATTTACCAAGTACACCTGACAGCCACTTTCAGCAATGCGCCGCATTAATAATTCTGCATAGACCGTTGCTACCCGAGGAAAGAAGGGCGCACCAAAACAAGTGCTAAACGTTGGACTAATGCCTTTGCCACCACCTACTTCCGTACTACCCACTAGCGCCGTATAACCACTTAAAAAATGATACGCCGCTTGTTCTTTTGTTAATAAGGCAACGGGCGGCAACACACCATATAAATCGCAAGTTAAAAAAATGACAACTTTGGGAATGCCGCCACAATTCGCTGGCACACGTTTTTCAATGTGCCCCCGTGGATAAGCTGCTCGCGTATTTTGCGTTAAACTGGTATCAGTAAAATCTGGTTGTTGGGTTTTTTTATCCAGCACCACATTTTCCATCACTGCACCATGACGTATTGCCTGCCAAATAACCGGTTCCCTTTCCGAAGATAAATTAATACATTTTGCGTAACAACCCCCTTCCAAATTAAAAACTCCGGTCCGACTCCAAGCATGTTCATCATCGCCAATTAAATAGCGATCTGGATCTGCAGATAACGTGGTTTTCCCTGTGCCAGACAAACCAAAAAACAAGGCGACATCCCCGGCTTCGCCACAATTTGCTGAACAATGCATGGAGAGTACATCTTGTTCTGGTAGAAAAAAATTCTGCACAGAAAACATGGCTTTTTTCATTTCTCCAGCATACCTCATGCCGCATAACAAAACTTTTCTTGCCTGCAGGTTAATGATAACCGCGCCATCGCCGCCGGTGCCATCACTAGCGGGGTCAAGCACCATGCCTGGTGCACTTAAAATTGTCCAGTGTGGTTTGTCTTGCGCATAATCACCTTCTGGCACAATAAATAAATGTCGGGCAAATAAATTGTGCCAAGCTGTTTGAGTAATGACTTTAACTGGTAAGAAATAAGTAGGATCTGCCCCCACTTGTAAATGAGAAATAAAAATTTCACGCTCACTTAAATAAGCTTCACAACGCTGCCATAATTTTTCAAAAATCTGGGGCGCTATTGGCTGATTAACCTCGCCCCAATCAACGGTCTTTTCTGTCATCGCATCTTTGACAATAAACCGATCTTTAGGAGAGCGCCCGGTCCGCTTGCCCGTTTCCACTGATAAAGCTTGATTGGCGCTTAACACCCCCTCTCCCCGGGCGAGAGCAGCCTTAACCAATTCATTAGTCGATAAATCCGTATATGTTTTGTTAGTAGCCTGTGTCACCATCTCTCCCCTCGCCCTGTCAATTGATAACCGATCCAATCCTATCAGATGATTCTGCAGATTACTCTATTTTTTCTAACCCTCACGCTAGATATCTTTCTGGTTCTTGACTATGTTGCTAAATCTCTCAACTAACTTACCTGCTATTGCACATCAACCAACAACACCGCATACTGGATTGATGAACAAAACAACCGATCTAACGCACCACTTTATTATTGCAATGCCATCACAAAAGGCGGACTTTTTTTCTAAATCAGTGATTTACCTGCATGAACACAACGATCATGGCGCTCAAGGGCTTGTTATTAATAAACCGGCCAATATCAAGTTAGGTAAATTGTTAGACTATTTAAGCATTGAATGCAGCGACCCCACTCGACAACAACATCAAGTTTTAATCGGTGGCCCGGTAAACCAGAACAACGGTCTAATTCTTTATCAACAACCGAAAAAAAAGCAATATCCTCTCAGTGTCTCTACCTCAAAACAAACACTATCAGAAATTGCACACGGCAAAGGGCCTGAAAATTTTTTTGTCAGTTTGGGTTATGCCAGCTGGACAGCCGATCAGCTAGAAATGGAAATTGCTGAGAACCACTGGCTAATTGCTCCATTTTGCCGCGACCTAGTATTTCAAACACCCATGAAAAATCGCTGGCAACAAGCGGGCAGACTTTTGGGGATCAACCTTAATCAACTCTCTGGCTTAGTCGGTCATGCCTAAGCCAACGTCTATTAATGTATTACTCGGTTTTGATTTTGGCATGAAAAATCTGGGGGTTGCCGTAGGACAAAGGATTACCGCCACAGCATCTCCTCTAGCGACGCTCAGAGCCAAAGACGGTATCCCTAACTGGGATGAGATTGCTGCACTAATTTCCCACTGGCACGCTGAGGCAATTATCGTTGGTATTCCAATTAACATGGATGGCACGGATCAACCCATCACGCACGCAGCACGGCGCTTTGCGCGCCGGTTACACAATCGCTTTCATTTGCCGGTCTATGAAATGGATGAACGTTTGACCACGGTAGAGGCAAAACACCAAATTGCAAGCCAAGATCAACCACATCAGCTAGACTCTCAACCTATTGATAGCTACGCCGCAAAACTTATTCTTGAAGATTGGCTCAAACAGAACAGGTGATCTTTCCCAGACTATCTTGCGACAACTGCCTACTGTAGTGTATTTCATAACCATTTGCTCCCGGCAAGTATATCCTCTCGTTACAACAGAAACACTCGGTCATATCAGGAATATACTTACGCCACGTACCAATGAAAACTGCACAAATTTATGTGGATAACTTTACTCCTGCGATATAGAATGGCACATTCATATGTGGTCCTTTTAAAAATCATTATTTATTATAATACATGATAATATAAAAGGTTATCTTTGAAACTTAACGAGCTATTTTGTTTGGAGCCAGAAACCTTAATTATTAATACTTGCTGGAGAGGATATAAAATTTGAGTGTACAAACAGTTAATTTTTCAGTTTGGGAACATTGCCTTGACGCCCTGCGTGAAGAAATTCCTACGCAACAATTTAACACCTGGATAAAACCACTTCAGGCAAAAGTTGACGGGGATTACTTGATGCTATATGCCCCCAACCGCTTTGTACTTGACTGGATACAAGAAAAGTTTGTAACCCGTATCGGCGAAATCTTAAAACAATCTGTTGAACCTGGCGCCGCTGTTCTACAAATAAAACTTCTGATTGGTAGCAGTGAAGCCTCTACAGGGAGCGGCTCTAGTCATGTCCAATCAACAAACCGGTCTAATGTTGTCTCCAGCAACTTTTCGTCCGGGAAAAAACCACATAAACCTCCTTTTTTTGCTGCGGGCAGTAATTTAAATCCCTATTTTACCTACGATACTTTCGTAGAAGGTAAATCGAATCAGTTAGCCCGAGCTGCTGCCATCCAAGTCGCTAAAAATTCCGGTCAAGCATACAACCCTTTGTTTTTTTATGGTGGTGTTGGCTTAGGTAAAACACACCTCATGCATGCCATGGGAAATTATATTTTACAAAATAATTCACAAGCAAAAGTACTCTACTTACATTCAGAACGTTTTGTAGCAGACATGATTAAAGCATTACAACGTAATGCCATGAATGAATTTAAACGTTTCTATCGTTCACTGAATGTATTACTTATCGATGATATTCAATTTTTTGCTGGAAAGGAGCGCTCTCAGGAAGAATTCTTCCATACTTTCAATGCGTTACTGGATGGGCAACAACAGATTGTGCTAACCTGTGATCGCTATCCTAAAGAAATAAATGGCTTAGAGGAGCGCCTAAAATCAAGATTTGGCTGGGGCTTAACAGTAGCCATTGAGCCACCAGAATTGGAAACTCGGGTCGCGATTTTAATGACAAAAGCTGAACGAGTTAATATTCACCTGCCCAACGAAGTGGCCTTTTTCATTGCCAAGCATATTCAATCAAATGTGCGTGAGCTGGAGGGTGCATTAAAACGTGTTATTGCAAACTCTCATTTCACTGGCCAACCCATCACACTCGACTTCACCCGCGAAGCTTTGAAAGATTTACTAACCCTTCAAGCAAAGCTTGTTAACATTGGCAACATTCAAAAAACTGTTGCCGAATATTACAAGATCAAGCTTAACGATTTACTATCAAAACGTCGTAGCCGCTCCATTGCACGACCTCGACAAATAGCGATGGCTCTTGCCAAACAATTAACCAATCATAGCTTACCTGAGATTGGCGAAGCTTTTGGTGGTCGCGATCACACAACTGTTTTACATGCTTGTAGAAAAGTCAAAGAACTGTTAGCGTGTGACCTTGATATTCAGGAAGATTTTAAAAATTTATTGAGAATTTTATCAGCATAAATGGCAATTAATGAATTTTAACAACAATAAGATACCTGTGATTATCATGCCATGGATTTAAAAGTTTTCTTTGTCAACATCAGGGAGGGGAATCCCAATTATGGAAATTAAATTACAGAGAGAAACTCTACTGAGGCCACTGCAACAGGTTATTGGTGTAGTCGAGCGTCATCAAACATTGCCTATCCTATCAAATGTTTTGGTTTCGGCAAAAAAAAATACGCTATCCATTACTGGCACCGATTTAGAGGTTGAATTAATTGGCAAGTCCCCACTGGAAGCCTCAGCAAAAACTCTGTCTCATCTAACCTTGCCTGGACGTAAGTTGATGGATATTTGTAAAGCCTTGCCAGAGGGCGCACCCATCGAACTTTACACCGAAAAACAGCAAGTTATTTTACGCTCGGGTCGCAGTCGTTTTACGCTATCTACACTGCCAGCCGCAGATTTCCCTAACGTAGAAACTCAAGACGCGCAATTGTCGTTTAGCATAAGTCAAAATAAACTCCTCAAACTGCTACAACGCACCCATTTTTCTATGGCACACCAAGATGTGCGCTACTATTTAAATGGTATGCTGTTAGAGGTCCATGCTAATACTTTGCGAACCATAGCGACGGACGGTCATCGCTTAGCCGTCAACGCTTTCCAATCTGAAATAAAATGTGATCATCGTCTACAAATAATTGTACCTCGCAAAGGGGTCAACGAACTTATGCGACTTCTCGATAATAAAGATGACGCTGTAAACATTGAAGTCGGCACCAACCATATTCAGGTCATCAGTGACTCTTATCGCTTTACCTCAAAATTGCTGGAAGGGCGCTTTCCCGACTATAAACGGGTAATCCCCAAATCAGGTGATAAAGAAATCATTATTGATCGAGACATACTCAAACAAGCACTGCAACGCGCCTCTATTTTATCTAACGAGAAATTTCGCGGCATACGCCTACAGCTCAGTGAAAACACGTTAAAATTATCCGCCAACAACCCAGAGCAAGAATTTGCTGAAGAAGAGTTGTCTATCGACTACAACAAAGAGGAACTAGACATCGGCTTTAACGTCAATTATTTTCTGGAAATCTTAAATACCCTTAAACCAGGAAACGTTATGCTCACCTTTACAGACTCCAATAGCAGCATTTTGATTGAGGAAGAAAAAGCCACTAGTGAGAGCTTTTTTGTTGTGATGCCTATGCGCCTGTGACGGGTGCTTTCATGGCCATTACCTCACTAAAACTAACTAATTTTAGAAACTTTAATACCCTTTCCATATCCCCTGGCCCTGAAATCAACCTAATCTACGGTGACAATGGCACAGGGAAAACCAGTCTACTGGAAGCCATTTATCACCTTGGGCTTGGAAAATCATTTCGCACCCATCAATATGAGCGTGTTATTCAACACCAGGAAGAAAGCTTCTCCATCTACGCGGAACTCACTAAATCAAATAACCTGGTGCAAATTGGTATTGAAAGGAAACGCAAACAACCATTGCGGGTCAAGCTTTCTGGCAAATCGATTTCAGGTGTCTCCACTCTAGCCAAGCTGATCCCTATACAAATGATCAGCACCCTGAGCTACCGCTTCTTCACTGATGGCCCGAGAATTCGACGGCAATTCCTTGATTGGGGAGTGTTTCACGTGAAACCTCCGTTTATCTCTTGCTGGCAAAGACTTCAACATGTACTTAAACAGCGTAATGCAAGTCTCAAAAGCAGATCCAGCACCGATCAGATAGAACTCTGGAATAAAGAGTTCTGCCAACTAAGCAGTGAAATCGATCAATACCGCGCTGAATACATCGATGATCTTAAACGACACTTCTCCCAACAAATAGCTAGATTGCTGAGTAGCTATAATATGGAACTGCGCTACAAGCGTGGTTGGAGCATAAACGAATCACTTGAGAACATCTTAAAAGACAATTTAAGCAAAGAGAGAATCATTGGGCATACTGAATACGGTCCTCAACGTGCTGATCTACAAATTTACATTAATGGCATTCCTGCTGCGGATATCCTCTCGCAAGGACAACTCAAGCTCACCAGCTATGCGCTACAACTTGCACAAGGATTACTGCTGCATGAAAAAACCGAGCAACACCCCATTTACCTTATCGATGATTTACCCTCAGAATTAGATGCCGGCAAACGAGAGCAACTCTACAAAACGTTATCCAAGTTCAATACGCAAATCTTTATTACCGCCATCTCGCAAGATCTAGTAGCCTTCTTCGGCGAAAATGACGCTAAATGTCGCTACTTTGATATATCTGACAAAACGCTTGCCGCCACTCACAGCTAAAAGTGACAAATTATCTAGCAAAAACACAAGTGGGCCCAAAATCATTATTTTCTATATTGCTATCTTCAGCTATAATCGCCGAAAATGCTGGCATAATCTCCGAAAATATAGCTAAAATAGAAAATATTCAAGTTGCAAAAAACGGAAAAGATAAATAAATTTGTTCAACTTATCCTCAACCTAGGCTAATTAGCTTACTAGCATTAGACAAAGAAGAAGCGCAAGACGAATTACGGACTCAAATGATTGCGCTGTATCACCCGATTTGCACAAAAAACTATAAAGATTATCTGTACAATTAAAATAACCGCATGCATCAAAATATCATCCAATGAAAAAACCAAGCCCGCCTGCATAGTACCGATACTGGCACTCACCGCCCAAACAAACGGCCATAATAAAAGTATATTTTTTGTAACTCGAAAAAAAATACCTAGAATAAACGCAGAAATCGCTAAGGGGATCATCCCTTGCCAAGGATAGGAGCCGATATGGTACGCTAAAAAGCATAATACTGTTAAAATGACGGCAAAAATAGCTCCAAATGCCCGATCAAAGCAAAGCAATAGCCAAGCATAAACGAAAAATACCTCCCACAAACTCAAGCCATTAAAAATAATCTGGTGCAACACCATTGTCATTGATTTGCCTGCTGACACGTGCAGTAATTGCGGCACCGATAGCGCCGCCAAAGCAATCGAGAGAAACAAGGAGGTTTTCCACCATTTCGTAGTGATACCTAAATCACATAACGTAGATTTTTTAATAAATACTACGTAAAAACAGGAAATAATACATTAAGGATCAAATTGCCCATGATAATAAAAATAAAAAAACCGATCGATGACAGGAAGTGAGTCCCTATATAATAAACCGGCACCATCAAAACCGCTGTTAAAAATGCCACACCTGTTTAGACACTGGGTTGAAAATGAAACCAAGTCTTTAGCATTGTCACCCTCCTTCATCACTCTTTCAGATGGCCGTAAAACAGCCTATGGTGGCGAATAAAACTCTTGTGAGCATGTTGGCACAATTAAGAGTATAACGCTTTAAACTCCCAAATTGTAAAAACTATACCATACCTCCAACACAAAAAAATTTACCTCCACGTGAGCGCATTAAAAAATTATTAATTATTTTTACTTCAAAAAATATCCTCAACAGTAAATATTTTAAATGTAATGAATAAAATATCACTCAATCCAAGGAAGTAATAAAACAAGAAAAAGTGAAATAAGACAAACAGAAGACTGAGGGAGAAAAGCCCAGAAGAAGAAGGGACTGTAGCGCTAGCTCCAACGTGCTGATGTGCGGCTAGAGAAAGGTAGGCCGTAAGACTGGCAAAGGACGCCTCACGAGCTCCAGGGTCAATAAGCTTATGTACGCCTGGCCACCCACAGGAGCGGAGAAAAAAACCAGCGTCTCGATAGTCACAGACAAAAGGCAGTCTCCGATTGGCACTGCCTGCTTAACCGTTCACACCACGAGCCTAAGCGAACAATCACACTCGCAATAGGCACTCAAATATGTCTGAAACCCACCCGTTTTATGCTACAATGACGCCTCTTAAAAAATAGATAATTGACAGCAGATGGAGCGCTCAATGGCCAATAAACCAGACGAGAAAAAATACGATTCTTCCATGATTAAAGTCCTCAAAGGACTCGAAGCGGTGCGCAAACGCCCCGGCATGTATATCGGCGACACCGACGACGGTACCGGCTTACACCACCTGGTTTTTGAAGTCGTTGACAACTCCATCGATGAAGCTCTGGCTGGGCACTGCACAGAGATCCTAGTCACCATTCACAACGATGGTTCCGTCAGCGTCAAAGATAATGGTCGCGGTATCCCGGTTGGCATTCACGAAGAAGAAGGTCGCTCCGCAGCCGAAGTTATTATGACTGTGCTGCATGCCGGTGGTAAATTCGAAAAAGACGCTTACAAGGTCTCAGGCGGACTGCATGGCGTTGGTGTCTCGGTGGTTAATGCACTTTCAGATCCGTTGATTTTAACCGTTTATCAAAATGGCAAAATACACCAGCAAACCTATCATATGGGCGAACCAGAAGCGCCTATTGCCGAGATTGGCGATAGCGACGCAACTGGCACCATGGTGCGTTTCACTCCCAGCCCCACCATTTTTGGTGATACCGAATTCCACTATGATATTCTAGCCAAGCGCTTGCGCGAACTGTCCTTTCTCAATTCTGGAGTACGCATTGAATTGATTGACGAGCGCAGAGATCAACATGATGTTTTTGAATACGAAGGTGGCATCAAAGCTTTTGTCGAATTTTTAAATCGCAATAAAACCGCTATTAATCCTACCATTTTTTATTTCAGCAGTGAGAAAAATGGCATTATTGTCGAAGGTGCCCTGCAATGGAATGACACCTATCAGGAGACGTTATTTTGTTTTACCAACAACATTCCTCAACGCGATGGTGGAACTCACCTAGCGGGTTTTCGCGCTGCTCTAACGCGTACTTTAAACACCTATATCGATAAAGAAGGACTGGCAAAAAAACACAAAGTATCAACCACCGGAGACGACTCTCGTGAAGGATTAACTGCTGTTTTATCGGTTAAAGTGCCAGACCCTAAGTTTTCGTCACAAACCAAAGACAAGCTCGTTTCTTCCGAAGTTAAGCCTGCGGTAGAATCTGTGATGGCGGAAAAACTGCAGGAATTCCTGCTAGAAAACCCGAAAACATCAAAAACTATTGTCATGAAAATGCTCGATGCAGCACGCGCACGTGAAGCAGCGCGCAAAGCACGTGAACTCACGCGTCGCAAAAATGTGCTGGATTTAGGTGGATTACCTGGAAAACTAGCAGATTGCCAAGAACAAGATCCCGCCCTTTGTGAAATTTATATCGTTGAGGGTGACTCCGCAGGCGGCTCAGCAAAACAAGCTAGAAACCGTAAAAACCAGGCTATTTTGCCGCTGCGTGGTAAAATTTTAAATGTCGAAAAAGCGCGTTTTGATAAAATGCTTTCTTCCACCGAACTTACGGCATTAATTACTGCGCTGGGTTGTGGCATCGGACCGGAGGAATATAATCCTGATAAACTGCGTTATCATCAAATCGTCATCATGACGGATGCTGATGTAGATGGGGCGCACATAAGAACGCTGCTGCTGACTTTTTTCTATCGTCAAATGCCCGGAATGATCGAGCGCGGGCATATTTACATTGCACAACCACCCCTTTATAAAATCAAAAAAGGTAAGCAAGAGCAATATCTCAAGGACGACGAAGCCTTAGATGCCCACCTATTAACGATCGCTCTAGAAGACACCAGCCTACATCCCAATGCAGACGCTCCTGGCATCCAAGGAACGGCGCTGGAAGATCTTTGCTGTCACTATCGCCAAGTACAGTACGCTATCAAACGCATGGCACGACGACACCCTGAGGCCATGCTGCAACAGTTGATGGTGATTGATCCATTGACAGCAGAAAAGCTAAGTGACGAAAAACAAGTAAAAAACTGGGCAAAATCGCTAGAAACAGCACTTAATCAACAGAAAACATCCAGCACCCAATACGAAATAACATGCGAATTAAACGCAGATCAACAAATTTGGCTGCCAAAAATGACCCTAGTCACCCACGGCATCCGCAAAAAACATCCTATAAACCCAGAGTTTTTTAGCTCCGGCGATTATCTCCACCTTACCAAATTACAGGCTAAACTTGCCGGTTTAATCGAACCCGGCGCTTATATTAAGCGTGGAGAGAAACAATTAGCTATTCAGAGTTTTGGCGAAGCGCTCGATTGGTTGCTCGCAGAAAGCAAAAAAGGCCTATATTTACAGCGCTATAAAGGTTTAGGTGAAATGAATCCGGAACAATTATGGGAAACCACGATGGATCCAGAAACCCGTCATATGCTTAGAGTAAGCATTGAAGACGCGGTACAAGCCGATGAAATCTTTACCACGCTGATGGGTGATCAGGTCGAACCACGTCGTGATTTTATTCAGAATAATGCTTTAGACGCAGAGAATATTGATATATAGCCATAGCTTTATAAAATTTTCTCAGGATCAAGACACAACCTCACATGAAAAAAATAGCAGCTTAAAAATATTAAAATTTAATATCAAATACCAGTAACCTCAGTAAAAAAGGATTGCTAAAAAGAGGAAGGGACACGGTTATTTTCAACAGTCTGAGATCTGATTTAAACACAGCGTTTCTACGAAAAGCATTCAGTTTTCTGATGGGTTGGTTCTGCAGCATACCTTATATTATAACGGCTGTAGGGGCCGGAGATGGAGCAATACGAGCCTTGCTCGTGATTTGTACGGCCATTATGCGCATCTCTGTCGGTACAGGTGCAAGCTATGAAGCGCTGAATATAAACTACCTCAACAACCTCAAAAAAACTGTCGCAATGGTACTGATAAGCATACTCGGGACACTAATGCCCACCTACATAACCTATAAAAAAGGACAAGAGGTCATAGACCCAACAGCAGTAGCCCCCTTAGCCACTCTGACTGGAATTGGATATTTTGTCAGCTGGTGCCATCACTTAATAAACTGATTCTACTTTGTCAAACAATCTACAGAAACCCTAGAGAATTTTTTAACCGGGTAAGGGAAGGAGAAGAGTTAACTCCGCCTGGTTTGGTACTGATAGTTATTTGCCTCCTAGGACAGGTCTGGTATATCAAATTAGCAGAATTAACAGAAAGAGCCATAAGTGATGTTACAAAAATAGACAAGCCAGTACTTAAGGTCACCATCATAACGCTTCTCTGGTTTACCATAGTGTTAAGAACAAATTTTTATTGTTATGAGGCACAGAGAGCGCCGCAGACAGTGACAACGACATGGAGAGAAATAAGAACAGAATCTCCTAAAAGGATCTTTTATTTAATTGCACTCGCTTTCCTTGCCATGACAATTTTCGATGGGATTGTTTCGTACATATTATCACATGAAACTCTAAGTCGAAAATTAGCAAAAACAAATGCGTCACCTAATACTTCAAATTTAACAGCCAATACAGGACCAATAGAACCGGGAAGCCACAACATCCAAAATTTTGTTTTTTCATTCTGTGCCAGCCTTTCTATCATAATGATTAATACAAAATATTTCTTGATGCCGCTACTAGAAAGGCTCGCAATAATGCTAGCAGGGAGAAGAGCAAGACGTGTGATAACAGGTGAAGCCTCTCATCCCAGTGAGAGAGGCGATGGAAATATAGCTGTGAGCAATCCTTCAACCCCAACCGGCTAAAAACAAAGAAAATCACCGCAAAAAGCGCAATATAAAATAAATATTCAACCTAAATTATTAATCTAAAGTTACGCCTAGTTACTTATAGCCCACCACTTAACTGAACTAGGCGCCTCTTACCGCAAGATTATTCATTAATTTTTCTAACCCGCTGCCTCAAAAGGTAAAAGAGCATCTTCCCTCAGGTCATGATGCTGTAATGCCTTGTAACATTGATCAGCTGCTTGCTGGAGAGAAACAGGCTTCGTCCACAAATGGAAAGCAACACCCGCACCACAATCAAGCCTATGTGCTTTTCCATTGCTGTCCTGCCATTCGTATTTATTTCGAATACTATTACACGCACGCAACGCAAGGATACATTGAGCCATTCGTGTGGGATGTACATCATCCATGTAAACGTGCTTCCAAGAAGGAGCCCCGTTATCACAATGAGTCGGGTTTTTTATTTGATCGGAGCTAAGGTTCAACAGCCAATTTACTGGTGTCTGTAATAAGCTGAGTTTATTAGCAGCATGATTGCCATCCCAAGCAACAAGTGGCTTTGATTTAGGAATCACGATCGGCCTTTGGTATGGAAAAAAATCATGACAGGGAGCATCTTGGCCATAAGCAAAATGATAACGTTTATAATTATCAATTATAGTTTTATGATCTCCAAGCCAACGGATAAAAGTAACGTCATAAAGAGGGCTCGGTAGTTGTTTAGCAATCATTTTCGGCACCTGCTCATTGTTTTCAACACTCAAATCATGCAAGAACTCAACTTTCTGTTTCCCATCCTTTTCTTTTCTGAGATCATATGCATGAGGCGTGAGTGCTAAATCAGGCATTCCCATAATTATAAAATGAAAAACGTTACTACCCTTAAATGATGGCGCATGTAGCGTTTTAATTTCATTCCTTATTGCATCCACTACACTATTTACACGTTTCGTTACTGCTTCTTTGTTTATTATTGCTGGAGCCGGAGCCAAGTAATCATTGGCCCCCATAAAAATAATAACCAATACGTTTTTATTGTTTAAAAAAGGCAGCGGATGGCCCAGTTTAAATTCTCCTACCTGTTCCTTTAAGTCTGGCGGGAAAATGGTTATACCCGGGTTGTCATCTTTTGTGTAAGAACCCGCCCAAGCGCCACCATAAGCAAAATTTTCCAAGTCCCCATGATGATGCAAACCCGTATCAGTTAGATGAAACAAATTTGCAAAATCTTCAAACCAATTTTTACCATCAGAAAAACGACCGTGAAAATAAGGCATGGAATAAGCAGAAGGAATTAATCCATCTGGAAATTCTTTTTTCATGCTAGGCATCATTTTAAGGAGATGACGCAAACCATAACTAAATTGATAATCATTACCGGTATCACTTAAACTATCACCAAAGACAATAATTTTATTGATCACAACAGGAGCTGGCTGTGCAAAAGAAAAGGACACAGCAAAAAAGCCAAGAATAATACCAAATAGGAATTTATAGATAAATTGCATAACCTCTCCTTCCATCGAACATAGATGCGAGTTCCTTATAAAACCATTTGCGGCTAAAGTCAAATTAAACACCGTGGATTAAAAAAAACAATACGCGGTATGCGCTTTATAAATGAAAGTTCCGCTGGTGTTGAGAAAGGTTAGAAACAATAAATTAATAAAGCAGACTTTTTTCAGGAGAGCAGTAAATTAAATAGTGCCATACGCACCCATAAACCATTAGCCATCTGCTGAAAATAAACCGCGTTTTCCAGAGCGTCGACATCAACCGATAATTCTTGAGTGCGGGGTAGCGGATGCATGACGATCACGTCTTTTTTGCAGTGTTTTTCCACCTTTTCGCGCTTTAGCATAAAGGGACGAAAGGCTTCTTCCGCGGCAGTAATATCAGCTATGCGCTCACGTTGCAGGCGAGTTAAGTACAGCACATCCGCCTGAGCTAAAGCAGCATGAAAGTCATCCATCATTTCGAAATTAATTGATGTTTCTTTAAGTCGATCGCTTAGCTCATCCGAAATTTGCAACAAATCCGGCGCAGCAAAAATCAGGCGAAAATTATCGTACAACATCAGTAATTTTGTTAAAGAATGCACGGTACGCGCATGATTTAAATCACCTGAAAATACAAGTGTCAAACCATCTAAGCTTTTTTTCTGCTGCAAAATCGTATAAAGGTCCAACAGTGCTTGCGTAGGGTGCTCCCCTGAACCGTCACCAGCATTGATCATCGGCACCTTGGCATGCCGAGCCACATTATCCAAATAACCACACTGTGGATGACGAATCACTAAGATATCAGCATAGTTTTCTAACGTACGCACGGTATCAGCAAAACTCTCGCCTTTTGCTAAAGAAGAGGCTTCCGCTCCCGAGAGTTCGTTAACACCACCTCCCAATCGCATAAAGGCTGAAGCAAAACTCATGCGCGTCCGCGTACTGGGTTCCAAAAAAATACTGCCCAGAATCCGCCCCGGCAGTGTTTGTACCAAAGTGGCTGTATCTTGCTCTGATAGCTGATTGGCGCGGGAAAATAATTTTTCAACAAAGACTTTATCCAGCTGATCAACTGAGATGATATGTTGTAGGTCAGTAGACATATGCCCTCCTGCAAAGCAGGTACCATCATAACATACTTGCATTTCATTGAGATGAAAAATCAGTACAGAAACAGATTGACCCAACAAAACTACCAAGGAGAGAGGTTGTGGCAAAAAAAACGCCCTCAAGGGGCGTTTTTTTATTTAAAAATATTATTTACAAGCTTTATTTTGCCGCTGCTGTAATCGCACTATCTAGGGCTGCAGCAGAAGTGCCTCCTGGTACAAATGTTACTTTACCCGTACTATTTGCAGTAGTAGGACCAATAACAAAAGCCGGCGTGCCTTGCAATTGCAGCGCCATCGCTAACTTAGCATTCGCTTTCAGCGTATTCGCCACTTGCTGACTCTGCATATCTGTCTTTATTTTAGCAAGATTTAAACCTCCAACTTTAGCTAACTGCGCATCAACATCCGTATTTTTCATGGAGCCCTCAATCTTATGCTCACCGTTTAGAGCAGAAGTAAACATGGCATTATGGAAAGCTAGATATTTGCCTTGCAAACCTGCAGCTATGGCTGCTTTAGCTGCGTAAGTAGATGCTGGGCCAAAAATTGGAAAGTCTTTGAAAACCACGCGCAAGTTTGGATGCGCTTTAATTACCTTCTCAACTACAGGATACATGCGCATACAAATAAGACACTGATAATCAGAAAACTCAATCAATGTCACTTTACCCTTGGGATTTAACACCGCAGGTGTTGACGGTGAATTAAATAGAGCATCGTAGTTAGCTGTAATTGCTTGATTTGCTTTTGTTTGCTGTGCTTGCATTTGCTTTTGCTGCAATTTTTTTCCTACTTCCATTAAAATTTCTGGATTAGCTAACAAATAATCATGCACAATTTTTTGAATCTGCTGAGTTTGCTGTGGATTAAAGCCATTGGCACTTGAACTTGAACTTTTTTGTGCTCCCCACCAACCCCAAGCCGAACAACTCGCACTTACAAAGATAAGGCCTAACGCCGAAATCATTAAAATTAATATTTTACGAAACATATATAATACCTCTTGTTTTACTTATTAAACTCATTTATCCACGCAATCAAGCAATTAATTTGATAGCGTCGATGACCTGTTTACACCGATTTATAAGCGATACTATCGCCACAAAATACCAAATTTGACATTAATACTGACCCAAGAGTCATCTCACAATTACAGTTAAGTGCTAAAAAAAACCCATCCCCTCCATCAATAAGCCAACATCCCAGTTGCAACAAATTGATTTAATGAGAGTTTTTGTGTTCATGTTCCCTTAAGTTTTGGTACTTCGCCTGCATTGTAAAGCATCTGCTGACAAATGCAATGTAACTGCAGGAACTCAAGGCCTATTCCTCTAGGCATTCAGTTGCCACAGCGCATAGTGAATAGTCGGTGTTTGTTTACTTTTTAGTAAACTCCACTCTTCAGGAACTGGTAGAGGTTGCAGTGCGCTTTCTGCTTCAATAAAGATCAAAGCCTTCGCAGCAAGATAATTTTTATTTTTTAGCCAAGCACAAGCCTCTTTAATTGTGTTTTTAAAATACGGTGGATCCAAAAAAACAATATCAAACGGAGCTCGGGATAAAATTAATTTCCCGGAAAAAGTGGCGCCAATGATTTGCGCCGTATTCGCCTTTAAGAGCTGTTTGCTTTTCTCTAAATATTCAACAACCTGCTGTGAACTATCCACCAAAGACACACTTTTAGCCCCTCGCGAGAGCGCCTCAAAACCCAAAACACCACTGCCAGCAAACAAATCCAAACAATTAGCATTTGCAAGATTAGGTGCTAGCCAGTTAAAAACAGTTTCACGGATACGATCGGGTGTCGGCCGCAATCCTTCAACCACAGGGAACTCAATCTTTCTGCCACGCCAGGTGCCACCAATAATCCGCACTTTTGATATTTTATTTGTGTTCATCAGCTTTCTGGTTCGGCCCGACAATAACCGTTAACATATTTTTGGTGTTTAATGTTTTTAAAAACGCCTGTTTAACCTGTGACAAAGAAACTTTTTCAATTTTTTCCCTGTACGTATCCAAATAATTTAAAGGCAAATGATAAAAAACAATATTACTGATGTTATTTATAATTGCTGAATTCGAGGCTAACGACAGCATAAAACTATTAACTATCGATTTTTTAGCTTGTTGCAATCGTTGTGGTGAGGGACCATTCAGAATAAATTTATGCAAAGTTGTCATTAACAATTTAATGGCTTTTTGCGTTTTATCGTTTTGTGTTTGTAACACAACAAAAAAAGGTCCTCGATAAGACTTCGCCACAAAACTACTCGAGACAAAATAAACCAACCCATTTTGATTGCGCAACACTTGAAATAAACGTGAGGTTAATTGATTTGCCCCCAAAATATCATTGCCGACCCGCAAAGGAAAATAGTTTGGCGATTGATGAGAAATCCCTACTTGTCCCACCACCACCGTGCTTTGCTGCGCTGGGAAAGGGATACGCAGTGTCTTTGGTTTTTGAGATTTTTTTGCTAACACATTCTCCGGGGCTGGTTTACCTTTAGCTAAATGTCCCATCAACGATTGCGCAATAATCTTGGCTTGAATCTTATGAATATCACCAACAATGACAACTATGGCATTTTGTGCAACATAATAGCGCTGATAAAACTTTTGCAATTGCGCCACCGAAATGGCGGTTAAGCTTTTTGGATTGCCAAGGGGATTATGCGCATAAGGCAGCCCAGCGTACAAAGTACGATAAAAAGCTAACATCGCCGTTTGCAATGGCGATTGTTGTTGTTGTTTTAGAGCAACAAAAAACTCCGTGCGCAAACGTGCTAAAGATTTTTTCGGAAAAACAGGTGCGGTTAATACTTGTGAAAAAGTCATTAATGCCGGTTGTAAATATTTTTCATCAGTCAAAGAACGTAAATTAAAAAAAGCTTTGTCCCGGCTGACACTTTTTGTAAAGATGGCCCCGGATTTATCGAAATTAAGCGCAATTTGTGACTGTGTTAACTGCTGTGTTCCCTCTGGCAACATCGCCCCCACCAGACTCGCTATGCCCGCATGCGCGCTGTCCTCAGCCGATCCCGCACGAAAAATAACGCGAACATCTACCATGGGCAGTTGTTTTTCAGCAACAAAATAAACTTTTGCCCCGCGACGAGTTTGCCAGTGCTGTATGTTGATTAACGGTTTCTGCGTCGCTGCAAAACCAATCCATGGCAAACAAAGACAAAAAAACAGTATCCATCTTTTCTTATTTAACATGTGAACTCCCTACGGATCGTGATTTTACCTTAGCAGATTTAGGATACAAATAGGCAACGGTTAAATGTCCGGGCTGTAAATAAGTTTTAGCAACAAATCTAATTTGTTTGGCCGTGACCGCTTGTATATTTTTCACAAAAGCATCTTCGCTTTCCCAAGGCAGCCCAATAACTTCGCGCATGCCAATCTCATAAGCCTGCTGCCTTAATGAATCTTTTGCAAAAATATTGCCGGCGATGACTTGTGCTTTAATCCGCTCAAGCTCGCTGGGAGAGGCCAAGGTAGTGCGCACCCGTTTAATTTCAACTAAAAAGGCTTTTTTAAGTGTTAATAAACTATTTTTAGGCGTGGGTATCCCCGAGAAAGTGAACAACGTATTGTGTAAGCTAAATGGACTGTAATCGACATTCACGCCACTAGCAATTTGTTGTTGGTAAATTAAATCCTGCGGCAGACGAGCACTATCACCACCGTCTAAAATCGCTGACAACACTAACAAAGCATAAGGCTGCCACTGCTTTTTGGTTTGTGTTAATGCTGGTACCGGGTATCCCATAATAAGCCATGGATTTTTAGCATTTAAATATGCTTTTAATTGACGCTTGCCCAACAAAGCGGTTTCTTTTCTTGGTTTTAAAACTGGAACTTTTCTTCGTGGTATTGGGCCAAAATATTTTTTAGCCAGATCGTAGACTTTTGCTGGTTTCACATCACCCACAACCACTAACAAGGCATTATTCGGCACATACCAAGTATGATACCAGCGCCGAACATCCTTCACTTGCATATTAAGCAAATCCGTTTTCCAGCCAATCACTGGATGGTGATAAGGATTATTCAAAAATGCCAGTGCCATAAAGTGTTCATAGACCTGTGAGCGCGGATTATCGTCCACCCGCATATGACGCTCTTGCATCACCACTTTCATTTCATTGTGAAATTCTTTTGCTGCTAAAGTCAGATGTGTTAGTCGATCCGCCTCTAAACGCAAGGCTGTGGCCAATTGATCGCTCGGCAAAAATTCATAATACAAGGTAAAATCTGCCGCCGTGGCAGCGTTTAGCTCGCCTCCTGCTTCTGTTATTAGCTTGGCAAAACGCCCTGGACCATATTTTGGCGTGCCACGAAACATCATGTGTTCCAACACATGTGAGATGCCCGTTATGCCATCTTCCTCATAACTGCCGCCAACCTTATACCAGATGGATGAAAACACGACCGGCACACGTTTATCGGGTTTTACAAAAATTTGTAAGCCATTGGGCAGCCGGTAGTGCTGTACGTTATCCGCATAAAGCTGAGAAAAACACACGCCAAGTAGCAATAAGCAAAGCAATTTACGTAACATTGTTGTGTTCCCTCATCATGAATTGGTATCCTGATATCAATCTTGAGAATAAATCATCCACCGATATATTCTCTACAGACAAAACCACAGTAATCTAGGATAAATCGATGTTCAAGTTTTTAAAACAAAAAAAATCTAAAAACCAAACAGATGCGCCAAAAAAATCCTGGGGAGAACGACTCAAAACGGGGTTAAAGCGCACCCGCGGCCAGTTTACCGATAGTATCGCTGACCTGCTGCTGGGCAAAAAAAATATCGATGATAATCTCCTGGAAGAAATAGAATCACGACTGATCACTGCCGATATGGGCATCGAAACCGTTCAATACATCATGGAACAACTCGACCAGCGCGTAACGCGTAAAGAAACCGCACTTGCCGATAGCATCATGAGCACGCTGCAAGAGATTCTCAATGAAATTTTGCAGCCCTGTTCCAAACCCCTGCAAATCGATTGTGAAAAAAAACCCTATGTCTTACTCATGGTTGGCGTCAACGGCGCCGGCAAAACCACCAGCGTTGCAAAATTAGCTCACTATTATCAGCAACAAAAAAAACGTGTGATGTTGGCTGCAGGTGATACTTTTCGTGCGGCAGCCACAGAACAATTACAAGTCTGGGGAGAGCGCAATGACGCCCCCGTGATTGCTCAACACTCCGGCGCTGACAGCGCCTCGGTAATTTACGATGCGATACAAGCCGCCAAGGCTCGTGATTACGATCTGTTAATTGCCGATACGGCTGGCCGCTTACACACCCAAAGCCACCTGATGGAAGAATTAAAAAAGATAAAACGCGTGATCGCTAAAATCGACCCTCAGGCTCCTCACGAAACACTGTTGATTATTGATGCTGGCATCGGCCAAAACGCCCTCACACAAGCGCTTGAGTTTCACCAAGCACTCAATCTCACCGGCATTGCCATTACCAAACTCGATGGCACCGCCAAAGGGGGTATTATTTTTGCTATTGCCCAACAATTGCAGCTACCCATCCGTTTCATTGGCGTCGGTGAACAAATCGATGATTTAAGACCCTTTGACAGCGGGGCCTTTATCCAGGCTTTATTTACTTAAACAAAGACAAAGCCACACTTTAGTTGGTTAGCGCCGAAGCATCACGTATAATGCTAACTTGAAAACAGGGAAATGCGTCAAATTCCACAGCCATTGTGCTGCGAGTGTTGGTCTCGCGATTTTAACGGAAGGTTAGCGCAAATTAAGGATATGACTCCGTGATACAATTACTGCACGTTACTAAAAAATACGCCTCCGGACATCAAGCGCTGGCACATGTAAGCTTTAATTTAAAAAAAGGCGAAATGGCTTTTTTAACTGGCCACTCTGGTGCAGGGAAAAGCACTTTATTAAAATTGATTATGCGGATTGAATCAGCATCTTTCGGACAAATTTTTGTCGATGGAAAAAATATTTCACATTTAGCCAAGCGCCATGTCCCCGCACATCGCCGCGCCATCGGTATGATTTTTCAAAATCCCTTGCTACTGCCTAATTGCAATGTTTTCAACAATGTTGCCTTGCCATTAGTCATCGCTGGCTTTCGCCACCAAGAAACGCGACGACGGGTACATGCAGCCCTAGCTAAGGTGGGTTTGCTCAATAAAGAAAAAACCTATCCGGCAGCTTTATCCAGTGGCGAACAACAACGCGTGGGTATTGCTCGCGCTGTTGTCAATAAACCAAAATTATTGTTAGCCGACGAACCTACCGGTAACCTTGACCCAGAACTTTCTGGAGAAATTATGAAATTATTCGCTGATTTTAATAACGTCGGCGTCAGTGTGCTGGTGGCAACACACGATTTAAATTTAATCGCACCGCTTAATTATCGCATCCTCACGTTACAAGATGGGCACCTAGCAGGGAACAACCATGAAGAATGATTCTTTAATCGAGCAAAATTTAGATCAAGAATCACCTGCCTATAAACATAAAACAGCTGCCCGCGAACGCTTCCATGCATTACCCCTGTTTTTTATCGCTCATCTCCGCGCTTTTATTTTCAGCCTAGGCGAACTAATTCGCGCGCCGCTGGCAACCCTTATTACCTTATTGGTTATTGGTGTTGCCATGGCCTTACCCACAGCACTGTATCTGTTACTACACAATTTCCAAACGTTGGGTTCCCACTGGAGCGGTAGCCCAACTATTTCTTTATATCTCGAAAAAAATATCAACAAAACCGCTGTCAATTCGCTCATACAACAAATTCAAAAAACCCCTGAGGTCAGCAAAGTAAGCTACATCTCGCCGCAACAAGGCTTAGCTGAATTTGAGCGCTTAAGCCAATTCAATCATATGTTACAAACCTTGCAATCAAATCCTTTGCCCGGCGTACTAGTTATTACACCGCACGAAGCCAAACATTCCCCCGTTGCATTAGAAAAATTATTTCAGAGCGTTAAAACATTACCTCATGTTGCTTTAGCACAATTGGATCAACGCTGGGTCAAACGCTTGTATTATTTGGTACAGCTAGGCAACCGTATCCTTTATACCTTGGTGTTTTTATTTGGTGTGGGCGTCATCCTCATCACCAGCAATACTATTCGTCTCACCACACAAAGCCACCGACATGAAATTACATTATTAAAATTACTCGGCGCAACCCACGCTTTCATTCGCCGGCCACTACTATATCGCGGCACACTGTATGGATTATTAGGTGGGGGAATTGCCTGTATTTTAGTCAGTTTGATGCTTAAGTGGTTGGAAAATCCAGCACAACAACTCGCCGCTTCCTACGGTAATCTGACACAATTGAAAGGTTTAAACCTACCCACAGCAAGTATTATCCTGCTAAGTTGCGCTGCCCTCGGCTTAATCGGCGCCTGGTTAGCACTAGCCAAATATCTGCGCGCGCCCGAGGGACAAGAGTTAGAATAACCCCGCACACGCCCCTATAATGTTAAACGATGGTAGGTTAGCACTCATAGCAAAAGAGTGCTAAAATGATGCCCTCAGAATCTTATCGTGCAATTGCATCAGGAACAAAAATATAATAAAAACAAATAGTTATGTGCCGGGATTTGTTTATGAAAAATAATTTACAGCGTTTTGACTATGCCCTACCCGTTGGTAACCTAAGCAGTTACATCCACTGGACGCACCAGATACCACTGCTCTCTGCAGAAGAGGAGCAAGATCTAGCTACTCGCCTATATGAAAACAATGACTTAGAGGCAGCTCGTCAATTGATTCTACCCCACTTACGTTTTGTCGTACGCATCGCGCGTGGCTACAGCGGTTATGGTTTAGCGCAAGCCGATCTCGTTCAAGAAGGCAACATTGGCCTGATGAAGGCGGTAAAACGCTTCGACCCTAAAGTCGGCGTTCGCCTGGTGACCTTCGCTATCCATTGGATTCGCGCAGAGATACATGAGTTTATTATCCGCAATTGGCGTATTGTTAAAATTGCGACCACTAAAGCACAACGCAAATTGTTTTTTAATCTGCGCAAAGCCGCCAAGAAACTGGGCTGGTTGAGCAACGATGAAGTCAACATGGTGGCAGAACAACTGCAAGTAAAAGCCAAAGATGTTCGACATATGGAACAGCGCTTATCCAATTTTGATCAATCCTTCGACACCAGAGACTCTGAAGAGGATAATCAAATCTATACCCCGGCTTCTTATTTAGCAGATCCACAAACTGATCCTGCCAAACAGCTGGAATCCTCTGACTGGCAAGATAATCGTCAGCAACACCTACAACAAGCCCTTTTAACGCTTGATGCACGCAGCCGAGACATTGTGGAACAACGTTGGTTATCTGCCAACAAACCAACCCTGCATGATCTCGCCGCCAAGTATCAGATCTCCGCTGAGCGCATTCGCCAGCTGGAGAAAAATGCCATGGAAAAAATGAAGAAACTTCTCGACGCATAGGCTATAGTCAAAAGAACCGCTCTATAAGCCAATTGCATCTCACCAATGACAATGGAGGGACCCATGAAGACTCGATACTTACGCACCATCATCGCATTCGTTGCCATTAGCCTATCCTGTTGGGTAACAGCAGCCCCGCAAACTTACAAAAATTTGTCCTCTGGGCAAGTTAAAGACATCAAAAATTTAATCCACAACTATTTAGTTGCTCACCCCGAGGTATTGGTAGAGGCTTCTAAAGCGTTGCAACAAAAACAGCTCGCCAAAGAAAAAAAGCAGGCTTACGACGGCATTACACAAAACGTCAACGCCTTGTTTAATAATCCAGAAAACCCAGTCATTGGCAACCCAAAAGCGAAAATCGCTATTATTGAATTTTTTGACTACCAGTGTAGCCATTGCAAATCCATGGCTATTGTCGTCAAAAAAGTACTTAAAAATAATCCCAATGTCCGCCTTATTGCCAAAGAACTCCCTATTTTTGGCGGCGCATCATCTTATGCAGCAAAAGCGGCATTAGCTGCAACAAAGCAAGGCAGTCAAAAATACGAAAAATTCCATAACGCATTAATAGCTTCCAGCGGACCACTATCACAAAGTAAAATATTAAAAATTGCCAAACAGTCCGGGTTAAATGTGACTCAATTGAAGCAAGCCATGAACGATCCCGATATAGCCGCACAAATCAAACAAAATTTTAAGTTGGCCAAGCAACTCAATATTATGGGAACGCCCGCATTTGTCATTGGCAATCCCAAAAAATCAGCTTTTAAATTTGTCGGTGGAGCCGTATCACAACAGGTCTTGCAACAGAAGATTGATAGCGTCAAATAAACACATAATCGACACCCCGTGACTGGTGACGACTTTAGGGACGCGCCTTAGGGCGCGCCCTAGCAACTGGCCGCTTTCCTCGGTATGATAGCCCTAGCTTTGGCAAAGACGGATTAAGACTTATTTGATGATAACATTTCAGGAAATCATTCTAACTCTGCAACGTTACTGGGCCGACCAGGGATGCGCAATTTTACAGCCGCTGGATACAGAGGTTGGTGCAGGAACGTTTCATCCCGCCACTTTTTTACGCGCCATTGGCCCGGAACCCTGGCATGCAGCCTACGTACAACCTTGTCGCCGACCAACCGACGGGCGTTATGGCGATAACCCAAATCGCACTCAACACTATTATCAATTCCAAGTCGTCCTCAAACCTTCACCGGATAATATTCAAGAACTTTATCTGAATTCGCTAAAAACGCTCGGCGTTGATCCATTAGTCGATGATATACGCTTTGTCGAAGATAATTGGGAATCACCAACTTTAGGCTCATGGGGACTAGGCTGGGAAGTTTGGCAAAACGGTATGGAAATCTCGCAATTCACCTACTTTCAGCAAGTCGGTGGCATAGAGGCGCGTCCTGTCACCGGTGAGTTAACCTATGGCTTAGAGCGACTCGCCATGTTTTTGCAACGCGTCGACAGTATGTTTGACTTAATCTGGACCAAAACTCCTTATGGAAAATTAACCTACCAAGATGTGTTTCATCAAAACGAAGTAGAGCAATCCACTTACAATTTTGAACAAGCAGACACAACCGCTTTATTTAAACAATTTGATTTTTATGAAAGCGAGGCAAAACGACTGCTAGAATTACAGTTGCCCCTAGTGGCCTATGAAATGGCATTAAAATCATCGCATACTTTTAATTTGTTAGATGCCCGTCAAGCTATTTCAGTTACTGAAAGACAGCGTTTTATTTTACGTATTAAAAAATTAACGTTTGCTGTTGCCCAATCCTATTACGAGACACGTGAAGCTTTAGGCTTTCCGATGTTACACAGAGAAGCATAATGGAAAGACACGATTTACTACTGGAAATAGGCTGTGAAGAACTTCCCTCGTCGAGCTTTTATCCTTTAATTCAAGCCATGCAAACCCTAGTAGAAAGCGAACTTAAAAAGGCAAACCTCAATTTTTCCAAAACACAATTATACGCCACACCCCGGCGCATAGCCCTGCTGGTGCACAAACTCGATGTCTTACAGCAGCCGCAAACCATTGAGCGTCGCGGCCCAAGTTTAAAAAATGCCTACGATAAAACGGGTTCGCCAACGCTGGCCTGCCTGAGTTTTGTTAAGTCCGCGGGCATAAGCATAAACGATTTAGACACCATCAAAACAGACAAAGGCGAATGGGTCTACGCTAAAATAGAGCAACTCGGTCGCGACACCATTGATTTTTTACCTGAAATCATGCAAAAAGCCATTGCCAAGATCCCCTTAAAAAAACCCATGCGCTGGGGAGATAACAGCGTGCAATTTGTGCGTCCCGTGCACTGGGCGATTATGCTGTTTGGTAATCAAGTTGTACCCACACAATTATTTGGCATCCCTGCTTCTCGTGAAACCTACGGTCATCGATTTTTACACCCCAACGGGATTAAAATTCATAAGCCCGCAGAATATGAAATGGTGCTAAAAAATCCGGGAAAAGTCATTGCTGACGTTAAAAAACGTCGTGATTTAATTCATGCTGAAGTGAAGAAAACAGCGGCCAAAGTTGGACAAGCCTTAATCGACAAAAAATTGTTAGATGAAGTCACTTCTTTGGTAGAATGGCCCGTCGTTTTATTAGGCAGCTTTGCTGAAAAATTTCTTCAGGTTCCACCAGAAGCGCTTATTTGTGCGATGCAGTCACACCAAAAATATTTTCCAGTTGTCAACGCTGAAGGCAAACTGCAACCACATTTCATCTTGGTAAGTAATATTGCAAGCAGAAAGCCAGAACAAGTTGTGCTGGGAAATGAGCGTGTTTTAACGGCTCGTCTTGCCGACGCGGCCTTCTTTTATGAAAAAGACAAACAAACCCCATTATCCGATCGCAGCAAGGCGTTGGCACAAGTTGTTTTCCAAAACAAACTCGGCTCTTTAGCCGATAAAACACAGCGTATCGCCAAGTTAGCACAATTCATCGGCAAAAAAATTAATGCTCAAATCGAAGTGTGTGAGCGCGCCGCCTTACTAGCAAAATGCGATTTACTCAGTGAAATGGTCGGCGAATTTCCTGAATTACAAGGTATCATGGGCTACTACTATGCTTTACATGATCAAGAATCCAAAGCCTGTGCCGTCGCTATCAAAGAACATTATTTGCCGCGTTTTTCGGGAGACAATCTGCCACGTTCATTAGAAGCTTGTACGCTTGCTCTGGCCGATCGTGTGGATACCTTAGTCGGCATATTTGGTATCAATCAAGCCCCCAGTGGCGACAAAGATCCTTTTGCACTAAGACGAGCTGCTCTCGGCATCATCCGCATTCTTATCGAAAAAGAATTATCCCTTGATTTGGCGGAGCTCATTAAAAAATCCATTGCGACGTTTAGTGTTGCATTACCCAATAAAAAGCTTGCCCAGCAAGTAGTTGACTTCATGATGGAACGCTTACGTTATTGGTACCTTGAACAAGCCATTCCTGCTGATGTTTTCGCAGCCGTAGCAGCGACACATACCACGCAGCCTTTAGACTTTCAACAACGCGTACAGGCGGTCTGTGCCTTTCAAAAATTGCCCGAAGCACAAGCCTTAACCGCGGCCAACAAGCGTGTGGGCAACATTTTAAAAAAATGCAAAGAAAAAATCAGCGAAAAAATAAAAACGAGCTTGCTGCAAGCGGATTGCGAAAAAAATCTCGCCAACCTGTTGGCCACCAAAACAAAGGAATTTAATACCCTTTACGATCAAGCAAACTATACACAAGCACTGACTGAGCTCGCCGCCCTGAAACAACCGATCGATCAATTCTTTGACGAAGTCATGATCATGGCTGAAGACAACGACCTGCGCAATAACCGATTAGCACTATTAAACGCTATCCGAACGCTATTTACCCAAGTGGCGGATATTTCCTTACTGCAATAAGGTTCTCATGAATACTCGAGCAATAGCCGCATCTGTCATAACACAAGTGATCCAAAATCATCGCTCGCTTAATGGCGAACTAACCGCTGCGTTTAACAAAATCCCATCGGCAAAAGATAAAAGTTTTATTCAAGAATTATGCTATGGCAGCCTACGTTGGTATTTTCGCTTAGACAAAATACTCTCCCCTTTGCTCAAAAAACCCTTGAAAGTAAAGGATCAAGATATTTATTGTTTACTAATCATTGGCCTCTATCAGCTTCTGTACTTAAAAACGCCGAGTTATGCGGCGGTCTCAGAAACCGTATCCGCCACCCGCGCACTCAAAAAACCTTGGGCAAGCGGCTTGGTCAATAAAATATTAAAAGTTTTTATGCAACAGCAAACCGCCTTATGCCAGCAGGCTGAACAATCTTTGGAAGGGCTGTATTGCCATCCCAATTGGTTCATTGAAGCATTACAAATCGCCTGGCCTTCACATTGGCAACAAATCCTGCAAGCCAACAACGAACGCCCACCTTTAAGCCTAAGGGTAAACCTTAGCAAAATAAGCCGCGCTGATTACTTAGAGCTTCTGCACAAAGCAAACATGCCTGCGACTACACTCAACAGCCTCCCCTCCGCTATCATCCTAAATGAACCCGTAGCGATCAAAAAACTCCCCGGCTTTGGTGAAGGGCTCTGTTCTGTGCAAGACGCTGCGGCACAACTCGCGGCCAGTATTCTACAACTCAACCCACAACAGCGCGTACTCGATGCTTGTGCGGCACCAGGCGGCAAAACCTCACATATCCTAGAATGTGAACCCAAACTAAAAACGCTTATGGCTTTAGACAAAGACGCCAAGCGCTTGCAAAAAGTAAAAGAGAATCTAGATCGTCTAGGCTTACAAGCAACCTTACTTTGTGCAAACGCCGCACTGCCCGATGATTGGTGGGACAAAGCGCCTTATGACAGAATTCTATTAGATGCTCCCTGCTCAGCCACCGGTGTTATACGCCGACACCCTGACATTAAATTATTACGCCAACAAGAAGATATTGCGCGAGGAGCCAAACAACAATTACACTTGTTACAACAGCTATGGCCCCTGCTAAAGCCTGGCGGGATATTGGTCTATGCGACTTGCTCGATCTTGCCACAAGAAAATAGTGACCTCATTAAATCTTTTTTACAAACCACCGCAAACGCGACCCATGTGACTATTGCTGCTGACTGGGGTCATGCACTTGATTACGGCAGACAGATCTTTCCCGGAGAAAATAACATGGATGGTTTTTACTACGCCTGTTTACAATCCAATGGGCAAAAAGGATGAAAGCTAGCTTTCATCCTCAACCCTAACCGCTAACACATCGCACTCCGCCGCATGCAATACGGCATTAGCCGTAGAACCTAACAACAGCTGTACCCCATGACGACCATGACTGCCAATAACAATAAGATCGACATCACTTTTTTTTGCCTGAGCGAGGATTACATATTTTGCTGGGCCAATTTCAATGAGCTGATGAGATTCATCAACGCCCAATTCTTCAGCTAACTTGCTCATTGTTTCTTGCGCTTCTTTTTTTAGAACCTCCTCAACGTCCAATCCTGCAGTAACACCATACGCCGCACCATAACTACTAAGATGTTCTATGGCATGTATCATGGTGATAGAGGAACCAAATTCCTGCGCAATTTCTTTCGTCTTTGTCACGATTCTTTCATCTGAAGCCTCATCCAACGCCAAAGCCAGTAAAATGTTTTTATATTTTTTCATCACCCTCCCTCCTGCACGCGTGGGCTCATTTATTAACAACCAGCAGGTCACACGGCACGACTGGCTGCAATCGACCAGAGAATCCATGACGAGAACCTTTCTTCCTTCCTAGTATTATAAGATCAACTTTCTGTTTTGTCGCGTTTTCTAAAATAACTGCCTTCGGTCTGCCTACAACAACTTTGGTCTCCGTATCAACGCCATGGAACTGACCAGATAATATCTCCAAACGATAACGAATGGAATGATAAGTTCCTACATCAATTTGTGACAAAAGCGGTGAGCTGTGAACAACACTTTTTTGCATCAAAGAGCTGTGGGCATGGATCAGTGTCAACTTAGAACCAAAAGCCTGAGCCCACTGTTTACTCACTTGCATCGTGTTGTCTAATTCAATGTCTTGAGTCGCCGTCATAATATGATTATAGAGCATGATATTCCTCCTTGTTTCTGTGGTATCAAAGCTTCCAACTAGTCCTCAGATCACCTATACCATATCCATCCACTTATAGTTATAATGTACTCTGAAAACTTTTTTCTGGAAGTAAACTCTTTATAATCAATCTAAAGGCTTTTGAAAATACACATCTTCCACTAAAAAAAGTGGTTATTATTTAGAAGGATTGGGGAAATCCCCTATTTAATTAATACGGATTAACCATAAAACTCTACCCTATGAAAAAATACGCTTCAAACCTTATAGATAGTTCGCCTGTTGGCGTTTTTTTTACTGATAACACCGGCGACCGCTCTTACGTCAATGATCGCTGGTGCGAAATTACCGGACTAAAACTAGAGCAGGCAAACAACAAGGACTGGCTTGGGGCCCTACACCCGGATGACCGAGAGCGCTGCCAAAAAGAATGGGAACACTCAATAAAAAACTGGTCAATTTATAAGTCAGTGCATCGCTACCAAAATTCTAAGGGCACGGTTTGGGTCATTTCCGAAGCCTTTCCCATCAGCTCACAAGACAACCCTAACCGAGGCTATATTGGCACCTTAACCGACATCACTGAACAAAAAAAACACTCACAAGCGCTAGAACAAGCTTACATTCAGTTGCAATCGAAAGCTTTCGACCAAGTCATTCAACTAACACAAGCCAAAAACCGCCTCAAAGCCAAAGAGCGGCAACACCTCTTGGTGAGTCATGCTCTATCGGAATCCGAAGCCAAATGGGACTTCATCGTCGCCAACACCCCTGACGTCATCATTACCATTGATCGTGAAGCAAATGTCCTCTTCGTCAATCGAGAGCTCCCTTACTTATCTAAAGAAAAAATATTGAATAGTCGTCTATATGACACCATTGAGTCCAGTTTTCTACCAGAGGTGAAAACTGCTTTAATGAAAGTATTCGATACCGGCCTAACGGCAAGCTACAACACACGCCACCAAACCGGTGAGGGTACAACCTATTGGTTCGCCAGCCGTGCCGGCCCCATTATCACCAGTGACCAAATTGTCGGTGCTACCATTATCGTTACGGACATTACAGAACAAATGTTAACCCAGGCACAGACCGACTTACATCATCGTGAATTAGCGCGTTTATCAAATTTGAATAATATGGAAGAAATGGCCTCTGGTTTAGCACACGAAATTAACCAACCCTTGGCCGTTATCAGTAATTATGCACAAGCCAGTATCCGCCGTTTGCAAAGCGGACAGTTAAGCCTCGAGGACACAATAGAAATACAAAAACGCATTGTTGGTCAAACAGCGCGAGCCGGCGAAATTATCGCGCGCATGCGCAGTCTTTTCCGTCGAGAAGAGTTACAAAAACAACCCGCTTGCCTCAGGGATATGCTGTTCGACGTTATTGCCTTTATGGGATTTGATATACAAACAGAAAACAATCCTATCAAGTTGAATCTACCTACCTTTATTCCTCCCATTTGCATTGATAAAATTCAAGTTGAGCAAGTCATAACAAACTTAGTAAAAAATGGTATGGAAGCAATGATAGAACACAATAAAAAGCCTCTGATAGAAATTCACGTGCAACAAAATAAGAAAAGTGAGGTTCTCATCCGCATCATCGACCGCGGGGGCGGCATTTGTGAACAGATAAGAGACAAAATTTTTGAGCCTTTTTTCAGCACCAAACCACAAGGCATGGGCATGGGCTTATCCATTTGCCGCTCAATTATAGAGGCACACGGCGGTCAATTATGCGCACTTAACAATGAAAAAGGAGGGGCCTGTTTTCAAATACTCCTCCCCGTTTACAAAGGGGGCGAAAATGCCTGAATCAATCTCCACTGTTCACGTAGTAGATGATGATGTCGCTTTATTGGAATCATTGCGTTTTTTAATTGAAACTGACGGACTTCATGTCGTAACCTATACCAGCGCAAAAGATTTTATGCAAAAATACAGCCCAAAAAACTCAGGCTGTTTGTTACTGGATATTCGTATGCCCAACCAATCTGGGCTCGAGCTGCAAGAACGTTTGAGTTCAGAACAAATTGCCATTCCCATTATTTTTATCAGTGGTCACGCCGATGTGCCCATTGCCGTGCGGGCAATGAAAAGCGGCGCCTTTGATTTTTTTACCAAACCCTTTAGTGAGTTAGCCTTATTAGAATCCATTCACAAAGCCTTATACAAAGACTTAGCAGATAGGCAGCAAAATTATAAAGTAAAAGAAATAGAACAATGTATCCAAAGATTAACCCCGCGTGAAAAAGAAATAATGATGTTGATCGTTAAAGGTCGACTTAACAAAGTTATTTCTTCTGAACTCGGCATTGGCATGAAAACCGTTGAAATTCACCGCGCGCGTATCATGCAAAAAATGCAAGCAAAATCCCTGGCGCAGTTAGTTACCATGGTGGTTGCCTACGACAATACGCATGCTCATTAATTGACATACCTTCCCTTTTACCTATAATCATAAGCCTATTTTTTGAACAGGACCTGCCCATGCTGAAACATCTTAACAAACCACTTTCTTTTTTTGGCATGGGCTTGATGGTCTTGTGTTTGTTTAGCCCAAGCATGGCCCGCAACAAAGTATCTACCTCCCCCTCAACAACGGCGCACAAGGCAATCACTGGCCCTGTGGGCATTGATAATGTGAAGTGGTCTGTCTTGCTCTATGCTGGCTGGACATCCACTGACATTCTCGCTCACACGGTGTTTGGACTAAAGTTTCACTATGCCCATGAACGCCTTTATTCCGCTGAGCTCACCTATACGTTAGATAAAAACAATCCGTTTCGCCGTTTCTTTGATCATATTTTCTCAACCATGCAGCTCGCCGCCAATGTGACTTATCGATTTGGACCGATAGACGCTCACCCCATCTACGAGTTTGACCCGCATATCATGTGGCTATGGACACACTTCCCCTGGAACCGCTACGTCTATACCAATATTGGCGTCGGTGAAGGCGTTTCATACGCCTCTAGTGTCCCTGCCGTGGAGCACATTCGTGCCCCCGTCACACGTCGGTTTTTAAACTACTTAGCTTTTGAAATCGATCTCGCCCCACCTTCTCACCCCAACATTCAATTCGCCATTCGCATCCATCATCGCTCAGCTGCTTACGGGCTGTACGGTGCAGGCACTTCTGGTTCAAACGTGGTGGGTGTGGGTCTGCGATATTATTTTCAGTAAGTGTTGCAATAAACCCTGTGGACTAACCGGGGATAACGGGCTTATAAGCCTGTTGACCAATATGTACAGAATGTGGAGAAAACCTAACGATTGTTCAGCCCTAAAGCAATCCACAAAGTTATCCACAATCCATTAAGGCTTAACCAGCCTAATGTTAGTCAACTTATCCTCTCTATAACACTATGAAATATATAAAAATAAACAGATTATCCACAGAAATTATCCCCTACTATAACTACTATAATCTTAAATATATTAATATTATTATGATAGTTACCTACAGGTAGTTTTTCTTTCGTTTTTAGAGAAAAAGGGTAAAAATCGAGCCTTAAGACAACGATCCATAAGAGCCAATAGGGTTAATCCTCCAATAAGATTAACCAGGGATAAAAATCTTACGCTCGAGCCATTGACTATGAGCACGGCTTTTTCTATGATGTCGCATTCATTCAGGCATTGTGGGTAAAGGTAAGAGGGTAACGATGAAAAGAACATTTCAACCGAGCAACATAAAGCGCAAGCGCAAACACGGCTTTCGTGCCCGTATGGCCACAGCTAATGGCAGATTGGTGATAAAACGTCGTCGGGCCAAGGGAAGAAAGAAGCTATCTGCTTAATGATTAAAGGATTTCCTCCTTCTTTACGTATTCGAAAACCACAGCAGTACAAACGAACCTTCCATGAAGGAAAGCGTTTGTTTGCGCCAGGTTGTGTATTGTATTATGCCGAGAACGGATTGTCTCACTCTCGCTTAGGGGTGGTTGCGAGTAAACGGCAGTTGCCAAGGGCGGTGATGAGGAATAGGGGTAAACGGATTTCTCGAGAAGTTTTCCGTTTGCGCCAACAAGATTGTTTGGGATGGGATTTGGTTCTGGTTCTGCGCAAACAGGTGGCGCAAGCAACGAATAGTGAGTTACATCAATGTTTGAACAGCTTATTCAACCGGTTAATCGCACGCTGCAAAAAAGCTTGATTGGCCTGGTTCGTTGTTATCAAGTTTGCCTGAGCCCTTGGTTTGCACCACGGTGTCGCTTTTACCCCACTTGCTCGAATTACGCAAAAACAGCCATTTTACAACATGGGACCTTTAAGGGTTTGTTATTAACAATAGGGCGCTTGTTACGCTGCCAGCCATTTTGTGCTGGGGGGTGTGACCCCGTGCCTTCCATAAAGAGAGATAAACAGTAATGGATGTAAAAAGAATAGTTCTTTATTTAGCCTTGGCCTTTGTTGGTATGACCTTGTGGAATGAATGGTCGCAAACACAGCGTCAAGCGCAAAAAAAGACTGCTGCCGTTAGCCAGCAGAAAGCAGCTGGCACCACGCAGCTAACGGCACCCTCAATGGCGGCATCTGCAGCGCTTTCCCCACAACAAAAAGAGCCACAAAAAGTACCGCATGGCAGAATTATTCATGTTAAGACCGACGTATTGAACATTGCGATTGACTCTCAAGGAGGCAATTTAGTTAGCGCCAAACTCCCCAAGTATCCTGTTTCTATACAAGAAAAAAACACACCAGTGCAATTATTTAATGATAAGGTTGAAAAGTTTTATGTAGCTGAAAGTGGGTTTATTAATGAGAACAGCAAAAAAATTAGCGCTATCAACTACAGTTCTGCTAAAAGCAACTATCAATTAGCCGACGGTCAAGATGTATTGCAAGTGGTTTTAACGGGCAAAGGCGCAAACGGCCTGCTGTTTAGCAAAACTTATACCTTTACTCGAAAAAGCTATGCGATAGGCTTGAGTTATAAAATAGTTAATAAAGGCAGCAAACCTTGGGCGGGAAGTTTTTATACGCAAATTAGGCGGAGAAATGTTAAAGGACACGGTATCTTGCATACACGGAGTTATACCGGCGTAGCTATTTCGAGTGCCGCACATCCTTATGAACAATTGTCTTTTAAAAAGCTCAATGAAGAAACACTGGATCGTAATATTCATGGTGGTTGGTTAGCTATGCAGCAACATTATTTTTTAAGTGCATGGATTCCTCCACAAAACACCATGAATCACTATTACAGTCATATTTCTCATCTGGATACGGTATCGGAAACAGAAAACATTTATACGGTGGGTATAACCGTTCCAGCGTTTAGTGTGGCGGCCGGCGCAACGAAGACCGGCACCACCAAACTATACGTCGGTCCAGAAATTACTAAAAAGTTGGCTAAGCTTGCTCATGGGTTGGATCTGACCATTGATTACGGGATGTTGTGGTGGTTATCGAAACCCATCTTTTGGACGATGGCAAAGATCCACGGTGTGGTTGGTAATTGGGGGTGGGCTATTATATTTGTAACCATTCTCATTAAATTACTTTTTTATCCGTTATCAGCAAAAAGCTATTTTTCTATGGCAAAAATGCGCGCCTTTGCGCCGCAAATTAATGCACTCAAAGAGCGTTTAGGTGATGATCGTGCGAAACTCTCGCAGGCGACAATGGAACTTTATCGCAAACACAAGATAAATCCGCTGGGGGGCTGTTTGCCCATGGTAATACAGGTGCCATTTTTTATCGCTTTGTATTACGTTTTAATCGAAAGCGTGCAGTTGCGACAGGCGCCGTTTATTTTTTGGATACACGATTTATCCGTGTTTGATCCTTTTTATGTGCTGCCTATTTTGATGGGTTTGAGTATGTTTTTGCAGCAGCGCATTAGCCCTCCTCCTTCGGATGCTGCGCAGGCAAAAATGATGATGTTTATGCCTTTAATTTTTACGTTTTTCTTTTTGCATTTTCCTGCAGGGTTGGTGCTGTATTGGTTGACGAATAACTGTGTTTCAATTTTGCAGCAATGGTACGTCATGCGGCATTTTTCCGCACAGAAAAAATAATTAGTTAGTGTGATAAAAATGTGTGCTGAAAAAACCATTGTTGCGATTGCCACTCCCCCTGGAAAAGGAGGGGTGGGCATAGTTCGTATTTCTGGCCCACAGGTAAAAGCCATTTCTCAAAGTTTATTGGGTATTGTGCCCTCCCCGCGTTGTGCGCTGTTGCGTGCGTTTAAAGATGCACAGGGTCAAGTGTTGGATCAAGGCTTGGTGCTTTATTTTCCTGCGCCTCATTCGTTTACCGGAGAAGATGTTTTAGAGTTGCAGGGACATGGCGGGCCGATCATTTTAGATTTGTTGTTGCAACAGATTTTAACGCATGAAAATGTACGCATGGCCGAGCCAGGTGAATTTTCTAAGCGTGCTTTTTTAAATGGTAAATTAGATTTGACGCAGGCTGAGGCCATTGCCGATTTGATTAATGCGAGTTCGGATCAAGCCGCGCGCGGTGCCCTGCGTTCATTACAGGGTGAGTTTTCTAAGAAAATTCAGCAATTAGTTAAAGCGGTAATTGAGCTGCGTGTCTATGTTGAAGCGGCAATTGATTTTCCGGAAGAGGAAATTGATTTTTTAAGTGACGGCAAAGTAAGCGGAGATTTACAACGAATTATTGATTCGTTGGTTCAGCTCAAGCTGGCGGCGCAGCAAGGAACCCTCTTGCAAGAAGGGATGAGCGTGGTGATTGCCGGGGAGCCGAATGCTGGTAAATCCAGTTTGCTAAATGCCTTGAGCGGGCAGGACCGAGCGATTGTAACCGATGTTGCCGGGACGACACGAGATGTTTTGCGAGAATTTATTCATATTGATGGTATGCCTTTGCATGTGATTGATACGGCCGGGTTGCGAGAATCGACAGATGTGGCGGAACAAGAAGGGGTGCGTCGTGCCTGGGGAGAAATTGCCAAAGCTGATCTGGTGTTGCTGGTGGTTGATTTGCAAAAAAATAAAGAAACGCGCCTTGAAAAATTAATGCCGGCATTTTGTCAGCAGCAAGAAATTAATGTGCCAGTTGTTGTTGTGCGTAATAAAATTGACACATTAAATAAACCGGCAAGCATCAGTAACGAAGAGCCAGTCTTTATCGAGCTATCCGCTAAAACCTCCGCAGGTTTGGATTTGTTGCGTCAATATTTAAAAGATTTTATGGGATACTCGGATCGTTCAGAAGGTGTTTTCATGGCGCGTCGTCGCCATTTGGATGCTTTGGATCGAGCAGAGCACGGTTTAGCTAAGGGATTGAGTCAGCTGCAGGAACATCAGGCTGGCGAATTGTTGGCTGAGGATTTGCGCCAAGTGCAACAGGCCTTGAATGAAATAACCGGGGAGTTCAGCAATGAAGATTTGTTGGGGGCGATTTTTTCCAGTTTTTGTATCGGCAAATAATGCAAGACCATGGTAGTCTATGCAGCAATGGGCAAGGGTTAGCTAGGTCAGGAGTTTCACTCTTTCAGTGTGGAGTCTCTTTTTTTGTGATCATTTACCCGGTGCGAAACGCCTGTAGGTAATAGACAATGTAGACAGGACAATACGATGACAATGCAGCAAGAACAATACGATGTGCTCGTGGTCGGTGGCGGCCATGCCGGAACCGAGGCAGCTCTTGTGGCTGCACGGATGGGTGCGCGCACATTATTGTTAACGCACAAGCTGGAAAGTTTAGGGCAAATGTCTTGTAATCCCGCGATTGGCGGTATTGGGAAAAGTCATTTAGTCAAAGAGATAGATGCGTTAGGTGGCGTGATGGCGCTGGCTGCTGATCATGCTGGTATTCAATTTCGCGTGCTAAATGTGCGCAAAGGTCCAGCGGTTCGAGCGACACGTGCGCAAGCGGATCGCAATTTGTACAAAAATTATATTCGACAGGCTTTGGAAGCTCAGGCAAATTTAACACTGGCGGCACATGCTGTGGGCGATCTCATTCTAGATCGTGAACAAGTGGTTGGCGTGGTGACAGAAGCAGGCGCAGAATTTCGCGCTAAGACGGTTATTTTAACCGTAGGGACGTTTTTAGGTGGCAAGATACATATAGGGCTTAAACATCATTTTGGTGGTCGTGCCGGCGATCCTCCGGCTTTGGCGTTAGCAAAACGTTTGCGTGCGCTGCCTTTTCGTGTAGGACGATTAAAAACCGGCACACCACCGAGAATTGATGCGCGAAGCATTGATTTTTCGATTTTACAAAAGCAGCCGGGAGATCAACCTATACCTGTTTTTTCAGATCGAGGGACGGTGGCGGATCACCCGGCGCAGGTGCCCTGCTACATCACGCACACAAACGCCAAGACGCACGTTATTATTCGTGCTGGGATTGATGAATCACCCCTTTTTTCCGGCAAGATTGACGGTGTTGGCCCACGCTATTGCCCTTCGATTGAAGATAAAGTGTATCGTTTTGCTGATCGTGACGCCCATCAAATTTTTCTTGAACCGGAAGGATTGGATTCGGATGTCATTTACCCCAACGGGATTTCCACAAGTTTGCCGGAGGAGGTACAAGAGGAATTTGTGCGCAGTATTGCGGGGTTAGAAAAGTGTCAGATTTTGCGACCCGGTTATGCGATTGAATACGATTATTTTGATCCCCGAGATTTAAAACCCTCGTTAGAAACTAAATTTGTGCAAAGCTTGTTTTTTGCTGGGCAAATTAATGGCACGACCGGTTATGAAGAAGCCGCAGCGCAGGGATTAATTGCCGGCATTAATGCCGTGCGACAAGTCCAAGGACTGGTTTCTTGGACACCACGACGCGATGAAGCTTATATCGGCGTATTAATCGATGATTTAATTACCCGCGGCACACAAGAACCCTATCGCATGTTTACTTCGCGCGCGGAGTTTCGTTTGTTGCTAAGACAAGACAACGCGGATTTGCGCCTAACTGAAAAAGGTTATGATCTCGGTTGTGTTGCTCAAGCACATTACTCCCGTTTTATGGGAAAAAAAACCGCCATTGTGGCCGCGCGCCAGCAATTACGCACCACCTGGATGCAGCCTAATACTCCGCAGGCAAAGGCGTTTGCACAACAGTTTGGACAAAGTATTGAGCATGAATATTGTGCTTATGATTTATTGCGCCGACCACAAGTGACGTATGTGGCTTTGGCTAAAATACCGGGATTTATTGCGCAGTGTTTTGCTGACGATGTCATCGAACAAATTGATATTGAGGCAAAATATTTAGGTTATATTCAGCGTCAAACGGCTGAAATAAAGCGATTGCAGGCACAAGAACAGGTATCTATTCCCGCGCAGTTTGATTATGCACGATTAAGTGGATTGTCAGCAGAGCTCAAAGAAAAATTAATGGATGTTAGGCCTGCGACGATTGCACAGGCCTCTCGTATTCCAGGGATGACGCCGGCTGCTATTTCTTTGTTATTAATTTATTTGAAAAAACAGCCCGTCATGGCTTAGCAACAAGGAGGTTTTTTCGTTGTCTGAACTGATTCAAGCATTATTGCCGCGTTTATCTGCGGGCATAGAACAATTGGGTTTGGCGATTTCTTTGGAAAAACAACAACAATTGTTGGATTTTTTGCAGCTATTAACCAAGTGGAATGCGCATTTTAATTTAACCGCGATTACCACTGCAGAAAAAATGCTGACCCATCACTTACTCGACAGTTTAGCGGTTGCCCCTTTTATCAGTGGCAAGCGGATCTTGGACGTGGGTAGTGGCGCGGGGTTTCCTGGCATTCCTTTGGCACTGTGTTTTCCTGAGCAGCAGTGGCTGCTGTTGGATAGCAATGGTAAGAAAACACGATTTTTATTGCAGGCAAAAGCCTCGCTTGGGCTTGAGAATGTTGCGGTGGTGCAGAGTCGCATCGAACAGTTCTACGCAGAGGAGTGTTTTGATGTTATTATTTCCCGAGCGCTGGGTTCAATCAAAGAACTGTTAGCGCAGACGCAGGAGATATGTTGTCCTGGGGGGCATTGGCTCTTTATGAAAGGTGCGCGCCCGGATCAAGAGTTGGCAGAAATTGATCAGCCGTATGTGGTACATGCTTTGCAAGTACCGGAATTGGATGCCGAGCGCCATCTTGTTGTGGTGAAGGGAGGATTGTGTGACTAGAGTTATTGCCATAGCTAATCAAAAAGGTGGGGTGGGAAAAACCACCACCGCGGTTAATTTATCAGCTTCTTTGGCGGCAACCAAAAAGAATGTCTTGCTAGTTGATTTAGATCCACAGGGTAGCGCTACTGTTGGTTGTGGTGTAGATAAAAATAGTTTGACTGCGTCGATTAACGATATTCTTCTGGAACAAGTAGAGGCCAGCAAAGCCGTTATGCTTACAGAGTGGAATTTTTCTGTTTTACCTTCCAATGGAGATTTAACGGTGGCGGAGGTGCGTTTACTAAAAGCGCAATACAGCTCACAGTATTTAAAAAATGCCTTGGCTAGTATTAAAGATAACTATGATTTTATTTTTATTGATTGCCCGCCGTCATTAAATGTTTTAACGGTCAATGCCTTGGTTGCTGCGGATAGTGTGTTAGTGCCGGTGCAATGTGAATATTATGCCTTGGAAGGTTTAACCAGCTTACTGGGTAATATCGAGCGCATGCGGCGCGCGGCCAATCCCGCTTTGGCAATAGAAGGTCTGCTGCGTACCATGTATGATGGGAGAAATCGTTTGACCATTGAAGTGTCAGAACAGTTGATGCAACATTTTGGCGAAAAGTTATATCACACCGTGATTCCGCGTAATGTGCGTTTGGCAGAGGCGCCGAGCCATGGTCAGCCAGCGTTGATTTATGATAAACGTTCGCAGGGGGCGGAGGCTTATTTAGCGTTAGCGGGTGAAATATTAAGACGACAAGAAACTGCGTCAGCATTGGCATCTACCGTCGTCGGTGATGAAAATTAAGAGGATAAAAACATGAGCCAAAAAAGAGGATTGGGTCGCGGATTAGGTGATTTGGGATTAAATGAATTACTCGGTGATGTTAGCAACACAGCGACGGCAACCACGAGCGCGCCAGAAGCTCAGAATGGTTTGACGCAATTACCGATTGCTCAATTAGCGCCGGGGCGTTATCAACCACGACGTCAAATGGATGCAGATGCCCTGGCGGAGCTTGCCGATTCGATTCGCTCTCATGGCATTATTCAGCCGATTGTGGTGCGTCAATTAGGGCATGACAGTTATGAAATTGTCGCGGGCGAAAGACGTTGGCGTGCGGCGCAATTAGTCGAATTGCAGCAAGTGCCGGTGGTGGTTCGGGAATTGTCGGATCGCGCCACGTTAGGTATTTCGTTGATTGAAAATATTCAACGCGAAGATTTAAATGCTTTAGAACAAGCGCAGGCACTACAACAATTGTTGGACGAATTTAACATGACGCACCAAGGTGTGGCCGAAGCCGTTGGTAAATCACGT
>CAZGQK010000002.1:0-21317 GCA_964527645.1 uncultured Legionellales bacterium
TAGCTGCGGATGATAACTTTCGATTAATAATTTCGCATAATCCGAAGTCGCACGAAACAACAGGCGCACACGCGCACCCTTAAACGCCGTTAGTGGTGAACGTTTACTTAACAATTGTTTCTTATGTTTTATCAAAGTGCGATACGTCTGCGCAAAACCCATTGACACATCCGCCGCGTAATCCAAAGGATCAAAGGCGACACCCTTGATGAACGGTAAGTTTTTAGATTTTGGCATTTTGCCGGTTTTACGCACCAAACGCATTTGGTCGGTGCCCATACCCTCCCAGGTCATCGCTTTATAAGGTGTTTCCTCACCACCTTTCGCACTCATGGCACTCATATCTAAACCAGCATATTCTTCGCTGACCATGTGTTTGTAAGGCAAAATCAAACTCTCGCTCACGCTATTAACCAAATCTTGTGCCTGATGATCTGGATGACGTGCAAAAAAAGGTTTTAACAAACATTCCAAATCAATAATAACCGGCTGTGAACCATGGGCAATCAAATTCTCCATATGTATATCGCTGCCGCCAAAGCCATGAAACAAAGCCAACAAGGCGCCAGAACGACGATAAAAATCCTGCAATTGCCGCACACTGTTACAAGGCAAATGCGCAATGTATTCACTCCAACCGTATTCACCGCGATCCCACAACGTTTGCGGATACAAATGCGTTTCAGTATTAACCCGATTAAACCAATTGAGCAGTCCTTGAAAGGCACAATCAATTTTCAAAGAACGTGGCTTGTAAACCAACCGCGATATTTCTTTTTGTGAATTTTTAAAATCTAACACAAAAACCCGGCGCCCACATCGATGGGTATCGCCACTGCTGATAATTTTTTTAAGTTTTAAACTGGAATCGTTATTTAAAAACCGGGGCTTTAACTTTTCCCAGTCTTTGGCTAAACGTTGTAGAAATTCTTTATTCGCCGCCAACGTATGCGTCACCGAGCGTTCGATAAGTTCAGCCAAGCTTGCGTATTTTTGATAAATCGCCAAAGCGTGTTCACTTTGTTGCAACAAATGCGCAAATTCTTGAAAGCGCTGCTCTGCATTTTTACCGGTTAAAAATCCACGCTTATTGGCTGAATGCAATTCCAACACACAAGTGCGCACAATCATTGGTTTTAAAGTTGCACGCGCATCTTCGAGCACCCATTGCTTCAGCAAGCGCGGTGAGACAATCGATGCTAACGACGGATTGCCCCCCACCTGTGCTAACAATTGTTGGTACCAGTATTCCAATAGCGGCGTTAAAGACAGCAAAAAAGCATCGTCAGACACCGGCGCAGTAAACAGCTGATCAAAACGCTTGCTGGGGCGCTGTTGCTGACTTAATAGCTGGAAAATGGAGATCATGGCCTTCTCTAGAAAACGGTTGCTTGCTGTTACCCATTATAGCAGACATAGGCTTGATCAAGCACAAACGACGACATAGGCTTGATCAAGCACAAACAACAACAGACGCCAAAAGCCGGCACCGGCCTGAAAACAGCGCCTTCAATTAACTATGGGGACATCAGCTGTTATTTCGGCTCGCAGGTTGCCCATATGGGACCAGCAGTACACAATCCATCGTCTTTTTTAATCTCTGGCGTCCTAGGCTGCTCAACTTTTCCAACACTCACTGCTGCACTATTATTAAAATTCTTCGTTAGTTTTTTAATAAAAAAGATAACCTATTGAAAAATAGAAGCAGAAAGCATTGGGCAACTAGCTGATTTGAGTATTTGTGCTCGATAAGATTTAAAAAAAACATTGCCGAAAATGGGCGGTGTTTTAAAGCGCGTGACCCTTGGTACCCAGTGAGCCCACCGCCACCACTATCGGGCACAGGACGCCCCCCCACTTAGCATGCGGCACCACGCGCCACACTCACATAGACTGCACTGGACTAAGCCGTCATCAACCGATTACAGGAACATACTCCCCACACATGACTCCAGTACCACCGACATTCGACTCAAGCTGATGCATCTGCAACCTGCTGCCCGTCCCGTGCGACAATAAGCTCACCGGCTCACCCACACAATCGCCCAGCGGCTGCGCTATATCAAAATTCTTCGCTATCATGTTTTTTCTCCACTTAAAATATAACGGTTAAAACTCACTGATTTTGGCTTCGCCAACGACAATGGCACAGACAAAACCAATCGCCTGATCATCCATAGACAGCATAAATTCCGTAACCTTTTGATTTAAAATATGAATATCCGTATAAGAAAGCATGAAGTATAATTGCCAGACAACCCCGTGTACACTGTTATTTTTGACAGTTAGGATGAAGTGGTTTAAGCTTCTAATTGACTAAAAAGCATTGGGCAACTAGCTGATTTGAGTATTTGTGCTCGATAAGATTTAAAAAAACACAGCAAGAAGCCACTATGTGTTGAAACCGCAGAACAATGGCAGAAAGACACTAAAACCTGAGAAGATCTCAGAAGCCGTAGCGCATCGATAGCATATAGGTTTTTAACAAAAAGGCATCACTGGGTTGCCAATTTTGATCATCCTTTTTACCAAACACGTAATGATAGGTAAGATTAATGGCAAAATTATGGGTCATGGCAAAACCAATGCCTCCACCAACGGTCGGCACAAAATCGGACCACTCGCTTAAATGCCCATTAGTTGCATCGGTATTATTGCGATATTGTTTGCTCATGCCGGCAGAAAACATAAAACGCCAGGATTTTAATTTCAACGTATTATTTAATAATAAATCGCCCGACATAATGCGCACATCTTTAGCCGAACCATAAGGACGTTTTAGGTTGCCCCAATAGTAATAATCAATTTCTGGAGCGATGGTAAAGAAACTGTTGCCAAATTGATAACCCATGCCAAGCTGAGTCGTGAAATGACTGTAGTTAAAACTGTAATTATTTTCCGGCACCATGCCATAACCAACGCCAATTTGCATATACATGGGCTTGGCAGAAATTTCCGCCCACAACTGCGTGCTTACCAATGCCAATAAGCTGATTAGAATAAAACGTACTGATAAAGTTATGCGACGCATCCTTGCCCCCTATAAGTTAGATAATCATGATACGCCGGATGCTGGGGTGATACAAGAACCCGCTTTGCCAACAGCGCTTCTTTTACCCAACCCAAGCCCTAGCATTATAAAAAAACCGCATCCACGGACTGTATGCACCCCACTCTTTGGGATACCAGGAACACTGCAGGGTGCGAAACACGCGCTCAGGGTGCGGCATCATAATAGTCACACGGCCATCGGTTGAACAAAATCCCGTTAATCCCTGTGCACTGCCATTGGGATTGTGCGGATAAATCTCCGTTGGCTGATGCTGATAATCAACGTAATTTAAACACGACAACGACGGCGCTAAATCGCTGGCACCAGCAAACTGCACCTGCCCTTCCCCATGCGCCACCGCGACCGGCAAAACACTATCTTGCATGTCTTGAAAAAATAAAGACGGCGAGGGTTTTATTTTAACTAAAGAAAAGCGTGCTTCAAATTGCGCGGAATTATTTTCAACAAAACTAGGCCAGTCTTGCGCACCAGGAATAATGCTTTTTAATTGTGCCAGCATTTGACAGCCATTGCATACTCCTAATGTAAATGTATTGGGATTTTGAAAAAAAGCGGAAAATTCATCATAAGCCCGTGGATTCATTAAAATCGTTTGCGCCCAACCACGCCCGGCACCTAAAACATCACCATAAGAAAAACCACCACAAGCAACCAACCCTATAAAATCTTTTAGGCGCACACGCGATGATAAAATATCACTCATATGCACATCATAACAATCAAATCCCGCCTGATAAAAAGCCGCTGCCATTTCCATATGGCCATTCACCCCTTGCTCGCGTAAAATAGCCACTTTGGGACGGACACCCAAACGAATAAAAGCCGCTGCCGGATTTTGCTTCGCATTAAAAGATAATTTAACGCTTAAGCCTGTATTATTTTCTTGCGCTATTTGCGCATAGGCTTGTTTGGCGCAAAGGGGATTATCTCGCAGGGCTTGCAACTGATAACTGGTTTGTGACCACCAACCCTGCAAATCAACGCGTTTGGCTTGATAATATATTTTTTTATCACAATAAATAGCCAAATGCTCACTAGCTTCGACTGTACCTATGTTATGCACCACATTTTGCAATTGAAATTGTTCGATAATCTGCAAAACTGCTTTACGATCTGATTGCTTAATTTGAATAACCGCGCCCAGTTCTTCGGCAAATAAACTGGCAATTGCATCATCGCCTAAAGCACTTATTTCCAGGCGCGCGCCACAATGCCCGGCAAACAACATCTCACAAACGCTGGTTATCAAACCCCCATCTGAGCGATCATGATAAGCCAGCAATAAATCTTGTTGGTTTAATGCTTGTATCGCTTTAAAAAAGTTTTTTAATAACGCGGGATTATTCACATCCGGTGGTCGCTGACCTAATAAATTAAAACTTTGTGCCAATACCGAACCACCCAAACTGTTGCAGCCGCCACCTAAATCCAATAACCATAATTCAGTTTCACCCGCCTCTAATTGCAATTGCGGTGTTAAAGTTTTGCCAACATCAACTACCGGTGCCGCCGCCGTTATCACCAAGGATAAAGGTGATGTCACATGACGCGCCTGATTTTCACTTTGCCACGAAGTACGCATCGACAATGAATCTTTACCTACCGGAATATTAATACCTAGGGCTGGGCATAATTCCATGCCAATCGCTTGTACCGCTTCAAATAAACCGGCATCTTCACCTGGATAATCCGCCGCCGCCATCCAATTCGCTGATAAACTTATTTTACTAATACTTTCAATACTGGCCGCCGCTATATTAGTAATGGCTTCACCAACTGCCATGCGCGCAGATGCGGCATGATGCAACAAAGCTAACGGTGCACGTTCACCAACCGCCATAGCCATACCTTTTTTGCCCACATAATCGTGACAAGTCACCGCCACATCGGCCACCGGAATTTGCCACGGCCCCACCATTTGATCACGGCACACTAAGCCGGTCACACTACGATCAGCAATAGTAATCAAAAAACTTTTGTCCGCCACACAAGGAACCTGCAATACCCGCTTTAGTGCCTCGGCAATATCGATAGAAGAAGTGTCGATACCTGGCTGCAAAGTTTGTTTACTCTGCGCGGTTTTTTGCGGCAATGGTAATGCCTTAAATAAGGCCGCCATCGGCAAATTAACCGGATAATTAGCAAAATCATCGTCATAAATAACAAGATTTTTGCCTTTAGTCACTTCACCAATCACCGCAAAACCACAACGTTCACGACTCGCTATTTGCGTAAACAAAGCCAGGTTTTTTTCAGCAATGGCTAAAACATAACGCTCCTGCGCTTCGTTACACCAAATTTGTAATGGTGTCATGCCTTGCTCGGCAACTGGGATAGCGCGCAAATTAATACGCACACCGCGATCACAGGCAGCAACAATTTCTGGCACAGCATTAGATAAACCACCCGCGCCAACATCATGAATCGATAAAATAGGATTATTTTTAATTAATGCACAACAGGCATTAATAACTTCCTGCGCACGCCGTTGCATTTCTGCATTCGCTCTTTGCACCGAAGCAAAATCCAATTCTTCACGATTTTTACCCGAAGTTTGTGACGACGCCGAACCACCGCCCAAACCAATCAACATCGATGGTCCACCCAATACGATAATTTTAACCCCACTGCGCAGAGTTTTTTTCTTCACCTGTGATAAACGAATATGCCCAATGCCACCTGCCAACATAATAGGCTTGTGATAACCCCAACACACTTCACCATAATCCGTGATGTGCACGTGGGAAAAAGTACGAAAATAACCACAAATTCCTGGTCGGCCAAATTCATTATTAAAACTCGCCGCACCAACCGGTGCTTGCAACATAATATCCAAAGCTGAGGCGATATTTTGCGGCTTACCTAAACATACTTCCCAAGGTTGCGCGAAATTGGGAATATGCAAATCCGACACACTAAAACCCACCATGCCGGCAACTGGTTGTGCACCACGTCCGGTCGCGCCTTCGTCACGAATTTCGCCGCCACTGCCGGTCGCCGCACCCGGCGTTGGGGAAATCGCCGTCGGATGATTATGGGTTTCAACTTTAAAAACAATCGGCACATAGCCTTGCCCTTGCCGATATTGTCCCTGCGAATTAACAAACCAACGTCTAGCTGGCGAGCCTTTTAACACAGCTGCATTATCATGATAAGCAACAATAGCTTGCTCAGGATTTTGCGCTTGTGTATTTTTAATCATACCAAACAAGGTTTGCGATTGCTCCTTGGCATTAAGCGTCCATTTCGCATTAAACGTTTTATGCCGACAATGTTCGGAATTAACCTGCGCAAACATCATTAATTCAACATCACTTGGATTACGCTTTAGTTTTTGATACAAAGCCAATAAGTAATCCATTTCCACTTTATTTAGCGCCAAACCCAACTGCTCATTCGCTAGCAACAAAGCAGTCTCACCACCTTCGAGAAAATTAATAGTTGCATAGGATTTTGCTGCCGATATATTAAATAATTGTTGTAATTCACCGGCATCGGTTAATACAGATTCCGTCATCGGATCATAAAAATACGCACTGATTTTTTTTAAATCAATGTTATCGCCCGCTTGAAAAAAATAACCGACACCACGTTCAATACGCGAAATTTCTGTTAACTGACAATTTTGTAAAATATCTAAGGCTTTAGATGACCACGGTGATGTCGTTCCCAGACGCGGCACCACCCAAAAATTAGGACTCGCCGCACAAGGTTCGCTGGCAAAATCCGGCAACAAAGTTTGCAATTGCTTGAGCGCCTCTGCGGCCAACGGCGAGGCGGATTCAATAAAATAATAATAGCGCGCTGCTAATACTGGCAGCGTTAAGCCCTGCTTGGCTAAACGTTGCTTGAGCTGTTGCTGACGAGGCTCAGTAAAAACTGCGCCGCCAACCAGTACTTGCAGCTGAGAGGCTTGCGCCACTGATACCCTCATGCGTCCATCCTGAATCATTTTTCGAACTACCCAGCAAGATTGTACCGCAACCGGGAGGCGTTGGGTATCCAGAACTATACCTTTACTCAGCTACTTCAATCCACTACACTTACCCACAGTAGTGGACTTGGAAGATCGAACATGAAAGAAGACCTGCATATCGCTGTGTTACTACCCTGTCACAACGAAGCAACCGCAATTGAAAAAGTCATTAAATCCTTTTATAAAGCCCTAGCTGACTAGCAAACACAGGTCTATGTGTACGATAACTGCTCAACTGACCATACTGCTGAAATTGCCACTAGTGCTGGCGCTATAGTACGCAAAGAACCTCGCAAGGGTAAAGGCAATGTCGTCAAGCGCATGTTTGCCGATATCGAGGCCGATGTTTATTTACTCGCAGATGGCGATCAAACCTACGAAGCCAAAGCCGCCCCAAGGCTGATACAAAAACTACTAGAAAATAACTTAGACATGGTCGTTGGTACTCGAGAAGATGAGTCAAAGCAACCAAGCGCTTTACCGCAAGGGGCATCGTTTTGGCAATGCCTTATTTACTAAGATCGTTGCTTTCCTCTTTGGCAGTCAATTTACTGATATATTATCCGGCTATCGTGCTTTTTCGCGACGCTTTGTCAAATCTTTTCCCGCCCTCTCACGCGGCTTCGACACCGAAGTTGAGCTAACCATTCATAGTCTAGAATTACGTATACCCGTCGATGAAGTAACAACCCGCTATGCAAATCGCCCGCAAGGTTCTGCCAGCAAACTCAATAAATACCGTGATGGCTTAATTATTTTATCCCGCGTTGTATTAATGTTAAAAGAAACACGCCCCCTATTCTTCTTCAGCTTAATTGCTGGCTTTTTAGCATTTCTATCTATTCTATTATCACTACCTTTAATTTATAGCTATCTTGCCACCGGATTAATCCCTCGCATCCCAACCGCTATTTTATCTACCGGCATTATGTTGCTAGCTGCCATTAGCTTAACCTGTGGTTTAATACTAGATAGTGTTTGTCGCGGGCGAAAAGAGCGCAAGTATTTACACTATCTATCTTTACCTTGGCTTAAAAAATAATATGCGAGCATTTGATAATTTCTTTAACCAAATCATGCAATCACAAATACTACGCTTCCTCATAGTAGGCAGCCTCGGTTTTGTCATTGATGCCAGCATTTTGCATATTGCGCATTTGAAATTCAGCCTCATTATTTCCAGGCTAATCTCCTTTCCCGTCGCCGTTACCTGCACCTGGCTGCTAAACCGTCTGTTTACCTTTAAATCTAACGACCCAAACTATAAATCGGAATGGACTCGCTACACCTTAATTAATACAACAGGCGGCATCATAAACTTTTTTGGCTTTATCCTGCTTATCCATCATCTGCCGACCCTAAGAAACTCCCCAGTTTTAGCCTTGGGAATAGCAACAATTACGTCCGCTGTATTTAATTTTTACTTTTCTCGGCGTTTTGCTTTTCGAAATTTAAACGCTCACGAATTAGCCGACAATATGTAACCCCCTCATTATCAATAGGGCTCTCTCGGCCATAATAATTATTTTGGCAAAAAGCACTTTTCCTTAAACCAAGAAGCAAAACATAAAACCCCAGAACTGGCATAAACATCAATTAATATATCAATTGGCGCCCGGTAACGCGCGTATGAAATTATACCCAAGGAAATTAAAACAAAGTACAACATGGTCCCCAATAAAAATACATGGGCAAATCTATTATCATTCAACCTTGCTCTCCCTTGTTTGCAGAAGGCAACAATCATAAAAACACAAAGGAGCAACACATAAATCTCAAAAAAAACATATTTAAATAATCTAAAAATTTCTTGGCGATCGAGGCTTATGAATAATTTTTTAATATTATTAAAATTAAAATGAATAAAATTATAAAACAAAAGCTTGCGCGACAGCGAGTGCTGCTGATAATATGAGCCTGGATAGAAAAATTTCCCCCACGCAGTGTCTGCTGTAAAAAGCAGCAAAGGAAGACCGTGTAACATCTGTTTAACAAACAATTGGGGGTTGTCTAATATAATGGATACTGCTATTTTTCTCATTCTCTGATTTAATTGCCCCACCGGGTCTTTTAAATGACCCTTTAACTTATTCTTCATAACTTTCATAGCCTGTGCCTGCGTAATATCGTATTTTTTTTGCAGCAGAGCAGGAACATCCCACCAATAAAGGACAATGGTTGACGAATTACTATAAGCATATGTGTTTATGCAACATCTTATTTCTTATTTGCCAACCACCCACAAAAATCAAGGTTGGTAATAATAATAACAGGAGGACTCTGCCCAATTTAAACCACCCTAACTGGCTCTTTATACCATAGATAACAGAACCTACTAATATCGGAACAATCAAATAATAGCTGGCTGGGCGCACCAAAGTAGCAAGCGCCAAAAAAAATCCCAAGCAGAAGGCCCATAAACCTTGTCTAGAATTATTAGAAAACAAATACACACCTGATAAAAATACCAAACTTATAAAAAAACAAAACAGGGTCTCTGTTAAGATCATAAGGCTATAACCAAAATAAAGGAAATTCAGCGCAACTATCACGGCCGCAATGTAAGCAACTGTGCGTGAAAACAATCGATTTGCTATTAAATAGGCAAGCAGAATCAACATACTGTTAATCACCAATTGTGCGATAATAATAACTGACAAGTGTTCGCCAAACAGCCAAAAAAGTGCTGCAATAAAAGTTGGATAACCCGGGGTACGGAAAAACATCGGGGAATGAGGACTGGCAAGATACTGCCCAGTAGTCAATAGGAATTTAGCCGGAGCAAGATATGTAGCAGAGTCTGGCATAGTTATTTGACTTAGACTGCCATGGTAGAAAAAAAGAAATAATAATAACTTAATAACAAATGATAAACCAATTATTATCAGCAAAGCAGGTGAGATTCTTACCTGTCCCTTAGCCTTATCCATTATCTGCTCCCAAAGATTCTTAAACCCGAAAAGATTGTACCGCAATCGGAAGACGTTGGGTATGCTCTTGGGAAGCTAATCGACAATGCCCCTGAACAGCAATCACTTACAGTTAACTCATTGGCTATACAATACTGAAGTGACTATCGCACACCTGTATATCCCGTGCATTTCGAGCACATTGAGTAACAAAATACAAAACAGCAAATGTAGCAATAAACAATAATGGTATTATTAAAGCTTCACTGTGATTTATTGTGTTATCTCTAATTGCCACAAATTTTTGGGCTAAATTGAGAAGCGACATTGCCAAAATTATGGCAAAAAATAAAAATGGGGCGGCAAGATTGTAGTTCGGAATCATCATTCATGCCAAAAATATTTTATATTATTTAAATGAAGTTGCCACAAACTGAAACATTTTTCAATTTATCTTAAAATATATAATTACTGTGACCTTAATAATATGAGTTTATGCAGAAATTAAAGAAAAAAAATTGTTGCAAAAAAAGGCCCCGCAAAGCGCGGCACGGGATCGCAAAAAATTTACAACAAACTACACAGAAAAATGCGTGTTTAATTGTAAAAAGGGTCCTTGGAAACCACTGCCTTGAATCGATGTGTTGACAAACTGATACTGAATATCATCAGCAAATGCCATTTGCTGACTACCACCAAAATATTTAGCCACTTGATAACCGAGAGTTACCCCCACCGGCATTGAGCGTAACTGCAGGTCATAATGCAGCCCTAAATCCAAGCGAATAAGCGAAACAATTGAATGTTTGGTACGATCCTCAATCGAGACAGACGTTTCAGCGGAACCACCGGATGGAGTAGCGGAAGCCTGATAATGTGATTTAATATTACCAATCAACGCATTGTAATTAAGCCCGCTGATCAAGCTAAAACCGTGGTTAAGCACATAAGCCATATTCATACCAAATAATGGACCGAACCCACTAAACCTTGATGTCTGTTGTTCTGACGCCGTGGCAACATCACGCCCGCTATAGCCAATATCCAATTCATTATTTAAACGTGCATAAGCAACACCTACATAAGGGTGCCACTGAAGTTTTCCGCTGGCAACCGGCTGTGTCCTCACCCCCATGCTTAACTGCACCACATCATCCTGATATTTATAGCTCCCTGTAGCCTGAGCTGCGGTTGATAGCGGAGTTGCCTCCCCCATTCCGTCGGTAAACTTATCATGCCAACGCCATTAGCCGGCGCTACCGAACTGGAGTTATTGGTATGCACACGAAAATAATACAAACCGATATCAAAAGGTGAACTAGCAAACTGATAAGCCAATTTAATACCACCATTAAAGGTATAATCATTGCCAACTTTATCCAAGCTACCTGAAGAATGTGAAGTCCCAGCATCATTACTCAAACTCATTGCATACGTAGCATTATCATTCAATGCCTGAAACTACCCTCCAGTTAATGCTAATGAAATTTGTCCAGGTGTTACGGCCGATGTGCTGGTTGCGGCAAAACCTACCGTGCTAGCAGCACATAGCCCTATTGCTAAAATCCATTTATTCATTTCTTCCTCCATAAAAACAACGAGCAAACCTGAGTAAGATCCCATGTTAAATATATTTATACAACAATTCAAATGATTAACTAATCGGCACAAAAAAAGGACCCTAAACAGGGCCCTTTTCAAATCTTTTAAAAAAGATTATTTTTTAGCAGCTGGGGCGGCCTTAGCTGGTACAGCCTTAACAGAAATCAAGTGTACTTTGAAGATCAAAGCTGAATTACCTGGAATAACTCCACCCATACCTTGTGCACCATAAGCCAAGCTAGATGGAATGTATAATTCCCAAATTGCACCTGGCTTCATTTTCTGCAACGCTTCACTCCAACCTGGAATAACAGCATTCACAGCAAAAGTAGCTGGCTTACCACGCTTATAAGAGCTATCAAATACTTTACCGCTGATTAATTTACCTTCGTAATCAACCGTTACTTTATCGCCTTTAGTGGGCGAAGCACCTTTACCTGCAGTTATAATCTTATATTGTAAGCCACCGGCTAAAGTTTTAACGCCCGCCTTTTTCTTGTTAGCTTGCAAAAATGCCGCGCTTACTTTTGCACTTGTGGCAGCCACTTTCTTCATAGCCGCTTCCATTTTAGCCATTTGCTGTTGTTGAAATTTTGCTAGTGTTTGTTGAATTTGCTTATCCGTTAATTGAGCTTTCTTACCTGATAAAGCATCTTGCATACCTTGTGAAAATAATTTGGTATTAACAGATACCTTGTGAGTTTTGAAACCTTTACCTAATTCGGCACCCATAGCGTAGCTGAGTTTATCTTGTGAAGTTTTTAAACTAGACGCTTGCAATTGAGAACCAGCAACCAACAATGCACCACCCATTACAGTTAGTAATAAACGACGTTGCATATTTACCCCCTTGAAATGATAATTGATTATTGTGAAAATCCTTATAAGTACCTATGAATCATCCTGAGCTTATGTATTTACGAAGCGACAATTTACTAGAAATCGCTAACATCTGCAAGCAATTATACCTCTAGAAGACACAAATATCGTCTAACTTATTGTTTTATAGCTAATCTTCTTTTAACTCCAATAACGCAGCATTACCACCCACCGCAGCGGTATTGACGGTCACTGTCTGCTCCTCACACAAACGCAACAGGTAATGCGGCCCACCAGCCTTGGGGCCAGTTCCAGAGGCTCTAGAGCCACCAAATGGCTGCACACCCACCACCGCTCCGACAATATTGCGATTAACATAGATATTGCCTGCCAAAATGCGATCCTGGATATGGTCTATGGTTTCATCAATACGACTGTGAATACCAAAAGTTAGACCGTAACCCAGCGCATTAATATCTTCGATCACTTGATCCAGATCTTGGCGGCGATAACGAATCACATGCAAAATAGGACCAAAATGTTCCTCCCGCAATAAGGACAAGTTTTTTAATTCATAAGCTTGTGGCGCTACAAAGTTGCCATTTTCATGCTCAGCACTTAAGGGGACACGATAAATTAATTTAGCATTTTCTTCCATATCAATCACGTGCTTTAATAAAGCCTCTTTCGCCTGTGCGTTAATAACCGGGCCAACATCCGTTGATAATCGCATGGGATCACCCATACGTAATTTAGCCATCGCTCCCGCTAACATATTAATTGCATCATCTGCCATCTCTTCTTGTAAAAATAAAACGCGCAATGCTGAACATCGCTGTCCCGCACTATTAAATGCCGATTCAATAACATCAGCCGTTAATTGTTCGAGCAATGTAGAAGAATCAGCGATCATCACATTAATGCCACCGGTCTCCGCAACGAAAGGAACAATAGGGCCCTCTCGTTTGGCTAAAGACTGTTGAATATTTTTAGCCGTTGCCGTTGAACCGGTAAATAAAACTCCAGCAATACGTTCATCAGACACTAACAGTTTTCCTATTGTCCCCCCAGAACCTGGCAATAATTGCAACACATCTTCAGGGACACCTGCTTGATGAAATAAACGTACAACATAATCGGCAACCAGCGGCGTCGGCCCTGCAGGTTTAGCAATCACAGTATTTCCTGTCACCAAAGCCGCAGCGATTTGCCCCACAAAAAGGGCGACGGGAAAATTCCACGGACTGATACATAAAAAAGTACCACGCCCAGATAAACGTAAATGGTTGCTTTCACCCGTAGGGCCTGGTAATTCTTGCTCTGATAATTGTTCCCGCGCTAACATGGCATAATAACGAAAAAAATCAACTGCCTCGCGCACCTCAGACAATGAATCCCTTATGGTTCGCCCTGCCTCACAAATAATTAAACGCTGTATTGCAGCATAATTTTCTTCACATAAATCAGCTAAATTCTCCAATATCAGCGCACGCTCATCCACCGAGCATGCACTCCATCGTGGAAAAGCACGCTGTGCTTGCTGCAATGCCAACTCAACATCTTCTTCATTACTAAAAACAACTTCTCCGATCGCTTGCGCGTGATCGGCAGGATTCAAAACAGCCTTCCCCGTTCGCTCAATTTTTTTATCAGCAATTAAAGGCTTTGCCGCGTATTTATTTGCATTGAGCGAGGTCATTTCTCGCAATAACTGACTCACCTCCTGAATATTACTTAAATTAACTCCCGGAGAATTTAACCGCTCAGGTAAATACAAATTGCGTGGTAGCGGTATTTTAGGATGCATTTTTTCAGCATCTGCAAGAGCTGAAATTTTAGTCGTAGGATCGGCAATAATATCGTCTATCGAAATATTTTTATCACTTATTTGATGCACAAAAGAAGAGTTAGCACCATTTTCTAATAAACGTCGCAACAAATAGGGCAATAGTTCTTTGTGCGCGCCCACGGGAGCGTACGTGCGCACGGGAAAGGCATAATTCTCACCGACAAGAATTTCGTGCAATGAACCACCCATGCCCTGCAAAACCTGAAACTCGAATTTAAATTGACTCGGATCCCCCATCAAAGCAAGAGTCGCTGCAATAGTATTCGCATTATGAGAAGCAAATTGTGGATAAAGAGTCGTTTGCGCTGCCAACATCTTTTTAGCGCAAGCTAAATAATTAATATCCACAGACTCTTTACGTGTAAATACTGGATAACTTGACAAACCCTGCATTTGCGTTAATTTTATTTCGGTATCCCAATACGCGCCTTTTACTAAACGTACCTGCATGCGTTTATTTTGTTTTTCAGCTAATTCGACCAACCAATCTAATAGCACAAACGCACGTTTTTGATAAGCTTGCACCGCCAAACCTAAACCTTCCCAATTTTTAAACTGTGGATCGCAAAAAACCGCCTCAATTATATCCAGTGATATGTCAAGACGATCCGCTTCTTCTGCATCAACCGTAAGGCTGATGTTAGCCTTCATGGCCTTTTCAGCCAGTTGCGTTAAACGCTTAATTAATGCCGGCACCGCTAAATCCTGCTGGGCAAATTCATAACGTGGGTACAACGCTGACAATTTAACCGAGATACTTGGTGTCTGAAAAACAGTATCTATACTGTTGTGCACGGCAATAACATCAATAGCATGAGCATACGCGGCAAAATATTTCTGTGCATCGGCATCAGTCATCGCCACCTCGCCCAACATATCAAAAGAATAGCGATATTTACTGCCCTCTTTCTTTTGCGCCCTGCTCCATGCACTTTCAATAGTTTTACCTAAAATAAAACTGTCCCCGAGTGCGCTCATCATTTTTCGCACCACAACACGAATAACAGGAGCTCCGGTTTTATTTAATAGATTTTGCCACATTGACTTAAGCTGATTGCCACCCCTTGTGCTTTTTCGCAGAGTCATACCAGCCATATGCAACCCCTTGCTGGCTAAATTAAGCAATGCCGGGTCATCCGCCGACAAATACTTTTCCCAATCAGCAGAAGCTATTTTATCACGTAGCAAAATATTTTCCGTTTCCTTATCAGGAATCCGCAACAAAGCTTCTGCTAAACACATCAATAAAATGCCCTCTGCACTAGACAGATCATAACGCATCATCAATGCTTCTACTCCTGTAGAAGACTGTTCATTGACACGCACTTTCTCTACCAATTGGTGCGCCATCGTTTGCATTTCATTTCTTTGCGTTTGACTTAAATCCAAATACGACAACACCAAATTAACCACTTCACTTTCATCTTTAGAATAATATTCGGTCATTAAAGCACGTGTCGCTGATTGCTCGGTAAGACAAGACAATGATATTTTATCAATATTACGCATATTTTTCTCCTAAAAAACTTTAAGCCTGCTGCTGGCAAAAAGTCTCACTCACAAAAAACGAAAGGGCAAATGCTAGAACAAAACACAATGGCAACACAAACAAGGCAAATCTGTAATTAACCGCCGCAAAGGTTTCCACACCAGAATGCACGATAGGATGTCCTTTGGATTTCAACAAAAAACCAATTAAGGGCTGCAAAATTGGTGCCCCCACCAAAATACACATCATATTAGTGAATCCCAGTGCCGTGCCACGCACTGCAGCACCAGTGATTTCACTTAATATAGCGAAAGGTATGACATAAATACTAGCAAAAAAACCCAATAAAAATAGTGAAACTAAAATTTCTGCCAAAAAAGCATGCGGCACATACAAACAATACAATGACACAATAAGACCGATTAAGCTTGCATAAATCATGGGTGAACGTCGCCGCGCCCTATGGTCAGAAAACCATCCCCAAAAAGGCCCACCACATGCCGCGCCAACAAAAACTAATGAGCCCCCGCCGGCTGCCCAACCAATACTCAAACCATAAGCTGACTGCAAATAGGGAACTGCCCATAAACCCGCAAAAGCAGGCAAACAAGCAAAGGTTAAACTGCAAAACATCCCATTAATCCACGCCTGCGGCAAACGCATCACGGATACTAAACCTGCCCAGGAACTACTTTTTTCTTCTGTTTTTAAACCAACCACTTCCGTTAGGCGCAAGCGCAAACGAACATGTGGTTTAGGCCGATCACGAATTACTAGCCACATAAGAATTGATAAAAATAAACCAAAAATCGCACAACCGTATAAAGTTTCACGCCAACCAAATTTATTCACCCAGTTCACCAAACCCGATTCACCAAAAGCACCGCCTAATAAACCCAGCATTTCTGTTAAACCAGCAATTAAAGCAAAGCGTTTGGCCGAAAACCATTGCGAACCGACATACATCGCCCCTGCCACCGCTGGTGCCGTTGCAAAACCCATTAACATTCTAGAAAACTCGGCGGCTGCCAGTGAATGTGCATGTGCAAACAACCAACAGGCTATGGCACAAATGAAAGTACCCGCCGATAATAATTTTCGTGCACCAAAGCGGTCAATTAAAATTCCAGCCGGTATCTGTAATAATAAATACGTATAAAAAAAGCTCGAGGATAAAAAGCCAACCCCAGCACTACCCACCGAAAAACTGCGCATCATCATCGGAATCATAACACTGGTTGATGATTGCAAAAGAAATTGATACGGTACTTGCAACGCACTAACAATCCAAACCAACCAGGCCCAGACAAAAATCCATTTTTGTGAAAAATCAGGTCTCTGTTGATTCACTTCTTTATCCTGAAAAAAATAGTAAATAAAAAAGCTAACAACTAGCCTTTATGGCACTCAACACCACTCATAATTTCTTGTTTTGCCGCTTCTGCTGATTCCCAGCCACCCACTTTAACCCACTTGCCAGGCTCTAAACTTTTATAGTTTTCAAAAAAATGCGCTATGGATTTCAGTAGCACCGGAGAAACATCATCCAGTGTTTGCATATGTGCGTATTCGGCACAGGCTTTGGCAATCGGCAACGCCAATACTTTGGCATCTTCACCGGCTTCATCGGTCATATTTAACATGCCAATGGCGCGCGCACGAATTAAACAGCCGGGCTGCAGCGGAAATGGTGTGATCACTAAAACATCAACCGGGTCACCATCAGCCGCTAAAGTTGATGGCACAAAGCCATAATTACAGGGATAATGCATAGCGGTGGGCATGATACGATCCACCATCAACAAACCACTGTCTTTATCTACCTCGTATTTTACGCAATCACCGTTGGCAGCAATCTCAATAACTACATTGAAATCATCCCTCATATCTTTGCCAGCAGACAGCTCCTTAAGACTCATTACGCACCCCCTTGTAGTTAATAGCGACTTGATCTTATACCATTTACGACCAACACCTCAAGCCTGGCGCTTAGTCCTACCCCCATAAGTCGGTTTTTTGCTATGATAGGCGTTCGTTACCATCGAAATGGACAATCAGCCATGGAATTGCGCGCTTTTGCACCGACACTGCTGTTACCTCCCGGGCTATTTGTCTTCGTCCTTCTAATTGGTCTGCTACTTACCTTATATAGGCGTCTGCTCGGCTGGTGGGTTATGCTTATTGGCACGCTGAGTTTATACGCCTTAAGCTTACCCATGGCTCCCGTCATACTCGCCAAGCGCCTGCAACGTTACCCAGCACTCACCAACCAAATAATTGCGCGCAATAAACCTCAAGCCATTGTCGTTGTTAGCGCTGGGCGTTATTTTAGGGCTCCTGAATACGGACCCGGCGATACCATTTCAGCGATAACACTTATTCGTGTGCGTTATGCTGCTTATATTTATCGACGCACGCATTTACCTATTTTAGTCTCAGGTGGTTCGCAAGCCTATAATACAGTGCCCGATGCCGATTTAATGACACAAACACTACAACAAGAATTCAGCACACCAGTAAAATGGTTAGAAACACAAAGCGCCAATACATGGCAAAATGCTAAATACAGTACGCGCTTATTAAAACGTGCTGGCATTAAACGTATTCTATTAGTTACTTCAGCCATTCACATGCCACGTGCCATGCTCGCCTTTCAACATTTTGGCTTAAAGATAACACCGGCACCAACACACTTTTTATTCAAACCACGCCTCGCTCGCTACAGCGACGAATGGTTGCCCAATCGCTACGCCTTATTTTCCAGCAGCCAGTGCTTGTACGAATATTTAGGCCTACTTTGGTATCATTACAAACATTAAATTTAATTAGGGTGTGCCATGAGTTAATGCGACCTGCGCCCTCCCAGGATATATCCAGAAACTATAACCCCCCCCCTACGTACCACGATTTATTCGCGGTATCCATGCGCCGTCCAGGATCCGAGGATTATAAAAATGACGGTGCTTTTTTCCATCATCCTCCGCGAAGGCAGGGGATCCAGAAAATCTAAAACCAGAAACCCTAACAACACACACCCTTCCCTCCTCATAAACCCGCATCAAAGCTAATAAATAGCAGCACACCATCGGTGCTTTATCTCTATGGTGAAAAAGTGAAACAGCCAACCCATTGTTTTAAATCATTAAATTTGTAACTTAATATCCAAATACACTCTATAAAAACCTTAAAGAGTTAAGATATCCTTAAGATATGTCTGGTAACATATTAACCAAATCAGGCCAACAACCAATAACAGGCTATTTCACCACTTATTAAGGGTATAACAATGCAACAGCTAAAACTGAAGCCATCACAAAAAACGAGCCAGAAAAACACTGCCAAAAGGCAAAGAATCTTGCAGATAAAACTAGCGCTAAACCATTCCGGTCTAGCAAAGGCCGCACTAACTCCACAAGCCGCATTTGAGTTAGTTCAATTGTTAAAGCAGGTGGGCTGAGGCAAAAAGACCATCAAATATCGCTTACTTTACCCAAGGTGCTATTACAACAAATCAACCTTCTTCGCACAAATAAAATCATTTTCACTCAAGCCACCGATGGCGTGGGTGGTGTAATTAATCACGCATTGGTTGTAACTGACTTCTAAATCGGGATGATGTTGTTCTTGGTTAGCAATCCAAGCAACGGCATTGACAAACGCCATAGTTTTATAAAAGCCTTTGAATTTGAAGGTGCGTTGAATTTTGCTGTTATCCGCATCGACTTGCCAATCGCCATGAACTTGTTGCAAAAAGCTTGCCACTTCGTCGGCTGATAAGGGTGCTACGCCACCTTCACAGACTTGGCATTTTTTTTCTGATAACTCTGTCATTACATTCTCCTTAAATTTTAGCAAAAATTTACATCACCTTCTGGAACAGGATTGTCCCCTTTCGCCAAGGCTTCATCAATAGCAGCATCGAGGTTATCATCAAAAATTGAAAATAATTGATTCATGTCTTGCAACAAAAAATAAAGCGGCTGCAGTTTATCGATGCGATAGGGGGTGCGCAAAGCGGTAGGCGCATGCAAGGGTTTGTAGAGCACTTGGCTATTTTTATCCAATGCATAAATGGTCTCTTGCTTAGAAGATAAAATACCACCTCCATAAATACGCAAACCATCCGCTGTTTGCAACAAACCAAACTCAATGGTAAACCAAAACAAACGTAACAATAAATTACGCTTGTCGCTTGAAGCTACCAACCCTCTTTTGCCATATTCATAAACGAATTCTGCATAGGCTGGATTGGTTAATAAGGGGCAGTGACCAAAAAACTCATGAAAAATATCAGGCTCTTGCAAATAATCAATTTCTTCAGGCGTACGAATAAAAGTCGCCGCTGGAAATTTCTTGTGCGCCAACAAATCAAAAAAATCTTTCGGGGGAATCAGCGCTGACACCGGTGCCACCGACCAACCGGTGGCCTGACGCAAAACATCGGATATTTCCTGACACTGCGGAATACGATCGGGTGAGAAATTTAATAAATCTAATCCTTGTATAAACTCATCACAAGCGCGCCCTTCAATCACTTGCATTTGCTGCTGATAAAGCTCAGCCCAAGTTTGATGCTCTTGTTCCGGGTAATCAACAAAACCGTTTTTATCAGGCGTACGAGATTTATATTTACTAGCTTTTTTCTTAACATCCATTTTAATGGGCTCCTAGTCAAGACACAGAGTCTATCTGAGGGATTACTGCGACTCGCGTAACGCAGTATAAGTTCTGTCAAAGATATAACCCATATGCACGCGGTTAGTTAAATCCAATTTATCCAAATTAATTTCCAACACTGGCCCTTTATGAAAACCACTTTTACGCACATCTTGCGCATAACTGCGATACAAGCGATTAAGCGACTGAATTTCTGAATAAGACCAACCACCATTCATCTCCATTTCACGCGCACGCTGTTGAATATGGTTCCAGGCTAATTCGGCACGGCCTTTGAGTAGAATCATTAAATCCGGTGATGGCAGCGAGTTATTTACTCGACGAAATTCAATACCCAATAAATCCAACTGATTGGCTGATAAAATACCGTCTTGGTAAAATTGCTGGCAAAAAACTAAAAAATCCTCCGGCAAGGAACGATCCTTCACATAACTGTGATCACCACTTTTACCCGTACGTCGCTGATCAGCACGTATTTGCAAAAAGTGACGCTGCAGATCATAGCAATATTTCGGTTTGTTACGCAGAAATTTACCCAGTAATGGATTTTTTTCTGGCTTTTCATACAATGCTTGAATACGCAAACTTTGATGCATTAAAGCCGTCAGTGTTGATTTGCCCATCCCCACGTTACCCGCCACAGTAATTAAGCGCTTATTACGCCGCAAATAATCTTCCAAACGTCGCTCAGATTCAATCACGCGTAACGCCGCTTCCGTCTCCGGCAAAGTAACCCATTCTTTTAAACCATAAGTGGTAACTCGCAAATCCAGCTCTTTTATTTTTGCTGATATTTTGCGTACGGTTTCTTCCAAATAAGTGGATAAATCTTTTTCTTCATCGGCATTGATGACCAAAATCGGGCAACGTGCACGGTGACGCACAAAAGTCTCATACAGGCCATTGAGCAACTCCAAATAGTC
>CAZGQK010000002.1:21327-95474 GCA_964527645.1 uncultured Legionellales bacterium
TTTTTTAATGCGACGAACCAAGGTCTCCGGTGAAGCACGCAAATAAACGATTAAATCCGGTTCATCAATTTTTTCCACCATCAAGCGATAAGCGCGCTGGTAAACGGCAAATTCGGTGCTGCTCATGTGCCCCATAATCTGCTGCGCCTTACCAAAAATATGATAATCTTCAAAAATTGTACGATCCTCAAGCACAATACCACGCGCCTGTACAATTTTTGTCTGCCGCTCCAGACGGCCATTAAGGAATTCCATCTGTGCGGTAAACGCGTGCTTAATGGGATCTTTGTAAAAAGCATCCAATACATCGGGGTTAAATTCTTCCTGAAAGGTGTGCACACGCTCGCCCGAATCACGCTCGGGAAAATGATCGAGCAAAATATTGCTCAACGGTGGATTTTGAATGGCTTCACTGAGAGTCGACTTACCAACACCAATATTTCCCACAATTCCTATGCGTAAATTTTCCATTGTTTCCCATGTCTCTTGTTTAAATAATAATCAAAAATCAACTAATCAGAAACTTAACTTAAACTTTCACCGAGACATCAACAAGTGTTACGGCTAAAAAATACTAACCTAATTTTCCATTAAATTCTAATAATAATATTGACAAAAAAATGTCCATAACTTGCCAAAACCCAAAACATAATGAACCAGCGGCAGGAGACTCAGATTACTACACGATAGTTATCAAATGGATGATAGAAAAATAAGACATTAAGACAAAAAAATGACTCTAGTAGATTTTAATTTTAGACTTGACAGTAACGAGACCTAGCAACAACGATGGCCTTTTAATGAAGAAACAAAGAGTTAGAGTGAAATTGCTTTGCGTGAAAAAATATTTACCAGAGAAACCAAACCATTCCCTTCTATCCCTTAGTTTGTCTATTTTTTTCATCAGCCATGGCACATTTAAACAAAACCCTCAGCTCCCAACAAGCACCCCTACCCGCTTGCAAACCTAGAGCGGCCACACCATGATCCATGGGCACTTTATCTTCCACGTTCAACTCCTCTTGTGATACAGGTACTTCTCACGTTACAAGTGCGAAGCTCCTGCTGAAATCACATCACCGCAAACTGTGTGAGGCAGCCACCACAATCGAGCGGTGACATACCCCCGCACAAAACCCAACTTCACCAAACTCGCACACGCACACCAGGGCCACGATAAACGATAGCAGGGCCTCCCCAATAAGGACCATAACCCCAACGCCGCCAACCCCAACGCCGATAACCCCAACGCCGATAACCCCAACGCCGATAACCCCAACGCCGATAACCCCAGCGCCGATAACCCCAACGCCGATAACCCCAACCATGATGCCAATACCTGTGGTGCCAACCATGATGCCAACGCCAACCGCACGCCGATGCGCTAACACTACTAAATAACAGGCCACCAATCAACAAAGTTTGAACTAACAACATGATTTTTCTATTTTTTTTCATCGATTTTCCCTTATTTAGTCATTCGATGTTTCCACTTTAGAACTTTGCTGTTACCCTAATGTGAATTTTTTGTCATTTTTTGTAACAAGACTGTCACATTTGATTGCTAACCTAACGCCAACGCCAACCATTTAGGAGACCCAACAATGAGAAAAATAGCATTCAGCATGGCTCTGCTTAGCGCCATTAGCTTATCGGCCTTTGCGAAAGCACCTGAAAACTTACAAACGCTGAAAGACAGTATTATAAGATATCACGACTCCGGTGCCTATAACGTAGATATTACGGTACTAGCACAACATGCACACGCTTATTTGAGCGAGCGCATCACACAAAATCGTCAACTAAAACATCCCAAAAAACTAGCGATTGTTTTGGATATCGATGAAACATCTTTGTCCAACTATCCTGGCATTAAAGCATTCAACTTAGGCGGCACACCACGACAAATAAACGACATCATTACCCAAGCAAAAGATCCCGCCATTAAACCCATATTAAAATTATATCAATTCGCACTTAAAAATAACGTCAGCGTGTTTTTTGTTACTGGCCGCAAAGAAAGGCTACGCACCGCGACTATTAAAAATTTACGCGACGCCGGTTATAAAAAATGGCAAGCGCTTTATTTAAAACCCAATAATTATGCTCAAGCTTCTGTCATCCCTTATAAAACGGCGATGCGTAAAAAAATTGCAAGCCAAGGTTATGACATTGTCTTCAATATCGGCGATCAAGATAGCGACCTGGCTGGCGGCTATGCCGATAATGTTTATAAAGTACCGGATGCGATGTATTACATTCCTTAATCGACTTGCTTTTTTATGCCATCGGGATCCCGCGATCAAGTCGCGGGATAACGGTGCGGAGTAAATCCCATCGATTTTAATGCCGGCAACATTTATTTAAAAAACGCATCGAAACGCACGGACTCTTTTTCCTTTTTTATTTTTCAAGCAGTATTGGTGCTGTTTGCTCGAGCGCTGTGCGCGACAGGCATGTCGCGTTCAAGCCTACAGGGATGTATTTACGGCGTGCACGAGAGCAAATGGCACCAATACTGCTAACCCCATTTCTATTTCCCCGCCGCAGGCGGGGAAATCTTCCACCCACAACAAAGTAAGCTAAGAAAAAGAAGCCTGGATCCCGCGATCAAGTCGCGGGATGACCCTGCATCAACCACAAGCAACTGCGGTTTGCTTATCGACCTTCGCCAAAGGCTGATAACCGCAAACAAAATGACGCAGATCTTTCGGTGCATTAATCATACGAAAACCGCTTAATTGTTTGCGGTTTTCTGCTATTAAGTCAAAAACTTCAATTAAATAATCAAAATGGCTTTGTGTATAAACACGCCGCGGAATCGCCAAGCGCACAAATTCCATCTTTGCTGGCTGCGCACATCCCTGCTCATCCGTAGAACCAAACATAGCCGAACCTATTTCAACACCACGTACACCACCCTCAAGATACAAAGCATTGGTCAGCGCAATCCCCGGAAATTCCAGCGCAGAAATATGCGGCAAAAAACTACCTGCATCAATAAAAATAGCATGACCACCGAATGGTTTAACCACCGGTACCCCTTGAGCCGACAAGGCATTGCCCAGATATTGAATGGTAGCGTGGCGATATTTTTGATAATCATCCATCAGCGCTTCTTTTAACCCCACCGCAATGCACTCTAAGTCACGCCCCGCCAACCCACCATAAGTTGGAAAGCCTTCTCGCAAAATTAAACTCATACGAAAACGTTGTGCCCAATCCTCATCATGACACACAAAAAACCCGCCAATATTCGCAATAGCGTCCTTTTTGCAACTCATAATTGCCGCATCAGCATAAGAAAACATTTCTTGCGCAATCGTCAATAACGATTTTTCGGCATAACCAGCTTCGCGCTGTTGAATAAAAAAAGAATTCTCAGCAAAGCGACAAACATCCATTACCAATGGTATTTTATACAAATTCAACAAGGCTTTCATTTCACGAACATTTTGCATAGAAACCGGCTGCCCGCCCGCGCTATTATTGGTAACCGTAAGCATGGCAAAAGGCATTCTATCTTTGCCATAGGTATCAATAAATTTTTGTAATTTATTTAAATCAATATTGCCCTTAAAATCAGCTTCGTGATCAGGATCCAAGTCCTGATCGGCAATTAAATCACATGCCTTAGCGCCCAAACATTCAATATTCGCGCGCGTAGTATCAAAGTGACAATTGTTGGCAATAACATCGTCAGCCTTAAGCACTTGTGAGAAAAAAATGCTCTCCGCCGCACGCCCCTGGTGAGTCGGAAAAACATGTGGCATATCGGTGATTTCATGCACAACACGATAGAACTTTTTCCATGAACGGCTACCGGCATAACTTTCATCACCTTGCATTAAAGCCGCCCACTGTTTGGCTGACATCGCGCCAGTACCGCTATCGGTTAATAAATCGATGCAACATTTATCCGCATCTAAACGAAAAACATTGTATTGCGCTTCTGCTAACAATTGTTCGCGCTGCTCGCGCGTAGTAAACTCAATTTCCTCAACCATTTTAACCTTAAAAGGCTCGACAATTGTTTTTGGCATTTAATCTTCCTTATGCTTAACAAATGAATCTTATCCACTATTAATCAGCACTGATAAATTTTTAAAGACTTACACTATCACTTTTTTAAAAAATAACATATAAGTATTTAAGCATTAATAAAATTTTTTCATATCTGTACCGTTACCGTGATACGCTTCGTAAAAAACATTAGATCTATGCCCAATCACAAATGGCAAGTTAACGAGTTTTAATAAAAAACTTACCATTGTTTTATTTTATTGTGATAATTTTAAAATTAAATACCAATATTTTGAAAAGACAAAACTAAGATCCATTATTGTTACCAGCCGTACTATACGTAACAATGCGCACCAATTTAACTCAATACACCTCCCCTTATTTTTTTTAATTTTTACTTCAACTGATAATTGGTATATTATTAACATCAACGACACTTTTATACGAGAAGACAAGGCTATGGTAAAACATATTTTCGGCTGTTGCTGCCTACTTTGTAAAAGTCGTTGCCATGTGGCGGACGAAAATATTGACGATCTGCTCATTGAGGTATTTGGGCCAGAGACCGCAAATAGCCGCCGGTGCGCAGACTTTAAAAGAAGACTTGAAAATCTTATTCAGGCACTAAAAGCGGATGGATGCAAAAGTAGTGGGAGACTGCGTGCAATCTACAGTGCAACTTCTCACCCGCAACTTGCTGACGCCATAGACCCCCCTCCTTGTCATTTTTGTCATCCCGGACTCCACTCACCATACTACGATATTAGACAGCCCTTGGCCGAGTGGGCGCGGGCAGAGGAAGCAATATCGTATAATGAATCGGAATTGGGTTGCTGCCCCCACTGGCGTGGTGGCATGGCGTGTATAGTAGAGAGGATTTACTACGCATACGAATTAGCTTGCGCGAGGAAATAGAGAGACTCACAGTATCGGCCCCAACAGCGCAAGGTAGCATGTCACGGTAGAAGCATCATCATCTTCAGCTCCCCCAAGTATATTATACGTATTGAAATTCTTTGTAACTTAATAAGATTTTTTTAAGCTTTTTAACAACAACAAGCCATTACAATTTGTTTGCTCACTTGCAGAAAAAGCTCATAAGAACAAAAAGTTAAGGTAAATATTCAGATACATTTTTCACTAGCGACGCTCTTTAAAAAAATTCTGTAATAAGCTACTACACGCCTCTGCCATCACACCACCGCGCCATTGCAACTGATGATTCACCCACGCACGCTCAGTTAATTGATCAACCGTGGCAATAACACCCGATTTTGGATCCCAAGCACCAAACACCAAACGCTTAACGCGCGCGTGCAACATCGCACCCAAACACATCGCGCAAGGTTCCAAAGTAACGTATAAAGTGGTATCCAACAATCGATAATTTTTTAAAGCCGCCGCCGCTTGACGCAACACCAATATTTCAGCATGCGCGCTAGGATCGTGAGTTGAAATAGGTTGATTAAAAGCTTCGGCGAGCAGGACATTATCTTTAACTAAAACCGCACCAACCGGCACTTCATTTTGCCCAGCACCTTGTTTGGCAATTGCCAACGCCTGCGCCATCCATTGTTGATCGCTTAATTCATCATGCATGTCATTCCCACTCAATCGTCGCCGGAGGTTTACTGGAAATGTCATAAACAACGCGCGCGACTTGCGGAATTTCATTAATAATTCGATTACTGACAGCCGCTAAAAAATCGTGCGGTAACGGTGCCCATTCGGCAGTCATAAAATCCACGCTTTGTACTGCGCGCAAAGCAATCACATATTCATAACTACGCGCATCGCCCTTCACACCAACGGCTTTAACCGGCAAAAATACCGCAAATGCCTGTGCGACTTCATCATACAAGCCCATTACCCGTAACTCTTGCAGAAAAATAGCGTCAGCTTCTTGTAAAATGGCAATAAATTCTGGCTTAATCTCACCCAGCACACGCAAAGCTAAACCTGGCCCAGGAAAAGGATGGCGCCCCAATAAATGCGCAGGCAAACCTAATTCTGCACCCAAACGACGCACTTCATCTTTAAATAAATCACGCAACGGCTCAATTAATTGCAACGACATATGTTCTGGCAAACCACCGACATTGTGATGCGATTTAATCACCTGTGTTTTACCAGACTTTGCTGCCGCTGATTCAATAACATCGGGATAAATAGTCCCCTGCCCCAACCATTTAACGTTATTTAACGATTGCGCTTCTTTTTCAAACACGCGAATAAACTGCTCGCCAATTATTTTACGTTTTTTCTCTGGGTCATCGACACCTTTAAGCGCTTTTAAAAAACGATCTTTGGCATCAACCACAATTAAATGTATACCAAAATGCGCAACAAATATTTTTTCCACCTCGTCGGCTTCATTTAAACGCAATAAACCGGTATCGATAAAAATACAAGTCAGCTGGTCGCCAATCGCTTGATGAATAATCGCTGCAGTTACAGCCGAATCAACACCACCGGAAAGCCCAACAACAACACCGTCATCACTGACCTGTTGACGAATCTGTGCGATACTCTCGGCTGCAATATTGCTGGGTGTCCAGTTTTTTTCACAACCACAAATTTCCTTGACAAAATTGCCCAGCATTTTTTTACCCTGGCGCGTATGCGTGACTTCTGGATGAAACTGCAAGCCATAAAAATGGCGTTTAACATCGGCCATGGCCGCAATAGGTGAATTAGCACTAGTGGCAATGACATTGAAATCAGACGGGCATTTATTGACACGATCGCCATGACTCATCCACACATCCAATAACGGCTCATTTTTATCACTACTACGATCTTGTAAATTGGCAAATAAAGTTTTGGCATCGCTAACACAAACTTGTGCATAACCAAATTCACTTTTGTGCGCACTGGTGACTTCACCACCCAATTGCTGCGCCATAGTTTGCATGCCATAGCAAATACCCAAAATAGGACAACCCAAAGTATAAATTTCAGCCGCTGGTGCAAGCGGATTAGCCGCAACCACCGATTCTGGCCCACCGGATAAAATAATCCCTTGCGGGGCAAAGCTTTCGATTTGCGCCATAGCCATATCACCGGGGAAAATTTCACAATAAACCCCCAGCTCGCGCACACGCCGTGCTATTAATTGCGTGTATTGCGAACCAAAATCAAGAATAAGTATTTTTTGTTCGGTTTTCATAAAATAAAGCTTTTATTGCTCTTCAATCGAATAATTCGGCGCTTCTTTAGTAATCGTTACGTCATGCACATGGCTTTCACGCATCCCCGCATTAGTAATGCGAACAAATTCAACGTCATTGCGCAATTCATCAATAGTTTTACAACCCGTATAACCCATACAAGAACGCAGGCCACCCATTAGCTGATGCACCACGGCTTTTAAAGGACCTTTATACGGCACTCGCCCTTCAATGCCTTCGGGTACGTATTTGCCCACTCCTTGATCTTGATCTTGAAAATAGCGATCACTGGAACCGTGTTTTTTCGCCATAGCATCGATCCAACCCATACCACGATAAGATTTATAAGAACGCCCTTGATATAAAATTAAATCCCCAGGAGACTCCTCGGTGCCGGCAAACAAACTACCAATCATCACTGACGAAGCACCGGCCGCCAAAGCTTTGCAAATATCACCAGAATAACGAATACCACCATCGGCAATCACCGGAATATTTTTTTTCGATGCCACTTTCACCACTTTTTGAATAGCGGTAATTTGCGGCACACCAATACCCGCCACTACCCGTGTAATACAAATTGATCCTGGACCCATGCCTACCTTGATGGCATCGACACCCAGCTTCACTAACGCTTCTGCTGCCTCAACGGTAGCAATATTACCTGCCATTAATTGTACATCGGGGTAATGTTTTTTGATCCACTTAACACGATCCAACACCCCCTTGGAAAAACCATGTGCCGTATCGATTACCAATAAATCAACACCCGCGGCTACCAATGCCGCTACCCGTTCATCGGTTTCACCACTAGTGCCTACTGCCGCACCAATGCGCAGACGACCCAAATCATCTTTACAGGCGTAAGGATTTTCTTGCGCGCGTAAAATATCTTTAACGGTAATCATGCCGCGCAACGCAAACGCACCATTAACCACCAATAATTTTTCAATGCGGTGTTTTTTAAACAAATTTAACACCTCGTCTCTGGAGGCTCCCTCTTGCACAGTGATTAATCGTTCTTTACTGGTCATAAGATTTTTGACCGGCTGATTCAGACTAGACTCAAAACGAATATCACGATTGGTAATAATACCCACCAACTGATCACCATCCACCACCGGCATACCGGAAAAATTGTGCGCCCTAGTGATGGCCACTAATTCTGCAATGGTGGTATCGGGGGCGACCACCATCGGATCTTTAACAATACCACTTTCAAATTTTTTCACTTTACTGACTTCACTGGCTTGCTGAGCAACATCCATATTTTTATGCAAAATACCAATGCCTCCTTGCTCAGCGATAGCTATGGCTAAGCGCGCTTCAGTCACCGTATCCATTGCTGAAGCCAGCAACGGTATGTTCAAGGCAATACCTCGACTTAGCTGTGTCGCCAGCGAAGCGTCCTTCGGCAAAATTTCCGAATAACGCGGCAAGATTAAAACATCATCAAAAGTTAGTGCTTGTTCACTGTATTCCATAATGCCCCACTCAATTGACCCAATAGATTCCATGATCCTGAATTCAGTACCATCCAGTTAACCAAAGAGTGTAGCGACTCATCTGCACAAGAGCAATGAGAATACGTAGGAGTATGTGTTATTGCGATAAAAAAAGGTGGTGAGCCGAGCGCTAAAGTCACCTATTACTTTAGCGGTGTGATTCAGTCACATCTTAGGCTTCCCACTCAACCATGGGCCTGCACACAACGCCACTTACACCACTCCTGGTTCTTGTAGTCTCACTCTAGGTCAGACTCACCTCCCCCCTCATTGGACCTATCCCTAAACCTTCCTTGGCACTCATGCACTCATGATGACATCCTGTCTTCCCTTATTTACAGATATAGCACGTGAATTTAAAAATTCCATAGATAACCAAATCGCCGCGGCAGTCATTACCGTATTTTATCCACAAAATGTGTGGATAACTCTGTGTGTAAAGTGCTGGCAAACAAGCTAACCCGCTGTTCTAACATATCCACCGAACAGATTGGGTAGTGATTAGGCAGTGCTGTAAGCCTCGTCGCACGAGGCATAGCGGCCCATAAACAATGATAAGCAAGTGACTGTAATTAGAAAATTGATAAAGAATTTAACAAAACTAAGTCGGTGGATAACTCCCCTTTCGTGCACGCTTTTTCTCCACTAAAATTAGACAATTTTTTTAAATATAATTTTCAAACAAGCTGTTAGGGCCTTATCATTATCCAAAAAACAGTGATTGATTGATCATTTTATAAGCAAATAATTAAACCCCACAATCCTCCCCCTCATCGAGCTCACGATTGTTTCGCCATCTCATGACATTTATGAAATAATAACGGAAGTTTGAAACAAGGAACGATCAATGACTCGAATACGCACGCTACTAAAATTAATGACACTAATCACAATCCTATGGACGGCACAAATGACTGATGCAAAAAATATACCAAATTTAAAAACGCACCACACACACACCAGCTCCTCACAGGCGGCAACCTCACCTGAGCAAGCACTAGCCATTCTCAAAGCGGGTAATGAACGTTTTATCAAGGAAAACAAACAAACACGCGACTATATGCTCATTGCCAAAATGACCAGCGAACAAGGCCAACATCCCACTGCCATTGTATTAAGCTGCGTTGATTCACGCAGCGTGCCCGACATTATTTTTGATCAAGGGCTTGGCAATATTTTCGCCGCTCGCATTGCCGGCAATGTCATCAGTTCAAATGTATTAGCCAGCATGGAATTTGCCACAAAATACGCAGGTGCAAAATTAATTGTTATTATGGGTCACACCAAGTGTGGCGCCGTCGCTGCCGCTTGCAGCCAAAATGTTACTGGGCACCTCAAACCACTTCTTCGACAAATCAAGCCAGCCGTTAAAACAGTTGAAAAGGCTACTGGCAACCATAACTGTGCAGATCCTACACTGATTGACGCCATTGCCAAACAAAATGTTATCAATCAACTTAAACAAACCCTAAAGCAAAGCTCTATTATTCGCCAACTGGTTAAAAAACATCAAATTATAATCGTGGGCGCTATGCACGATCTCAGCACGGGACAAGTAAGCTTTTTTGACGAACACGGCAAAGCCTTATAAAAACTATTAAGAAGAAAAAATAGTGACCCAAAAAAGCACACCGGCAACTGTTGCTGAGGAATTAATTTACAGCGTCTCGGAACTCAACCTCAACGCACGTGAGGTTTTGAGTGAAGCCTTCGGCAGTATTTGGCTCAGCGGTGAAATATCTAACTTGGCAACACCCAGCTCAGGGCATATTTATTTTTCACTCAAAGATGCGCAAGCGCAAGTACGTTGTGCCTTATTTCGCGGAGTGCGTTCACGCTTGAGCTTTACTCCTGAAGATGGCATGCAAGTCTTGGCAAAAGCAGAAGTTAGTCTTTATCCGGCGCGTGGGGATTTTCAATTAATTATTCATCAATTACAACCGCACGGTTACGGTGCACTACAAAAAGCCTTTGCTGCACTTAAAAATCGCTTACAACAGGAAGGCCTGTTTGCCGATCAACACAAAAAGCCACTGCCCAAATTACCACAATGCATTGGTGTGATTACCTCGCCAACAGGAGCGGCCATTCACGATGTTTTGCAGGTGCTCAAACGTCGCTTTGCTGGCATTCCCGTGATTATCTATCCAGCAATAGTGCAAGGTAAACAAGCCGCTGAAACTATCATTGATGCTGTAAAAACGGCCAATCAACGTCAAGAGTGCGATGTGCTTATCCTCGCTCGCGGTGGCGGCTCACTAGAAGATTTATGGCCCTTTAATGAAGAAGCGGTTGGCCGTGGTATTTTTGCCAGCCAAATCCCCATCTGCACCGGCATTGGACACGAAGTTGACACCACTATCGCCGATTTTATCGCCGATCAACGCGCAGCAACACCATCCGCCGCCGCTGAGCTCATCACCCCTGACATCCAAGAATACCAACAACAGCTGCAGCACCTGGGCAGCTCATTGATGCAACAATTAAATCACCAACTGGAAGTGGCGCAATGGTCACTAAAAAATCTGCGCCAACGACTTAAACACCCCGGCGAACGCATACAAGACCAAGCACAACGATTAGATCGCCTAGAACAGCGTCTACAATTGGCCATGCATCATTGTTTAAAAGGGCAGCTTATACGCAGCCAACACTTACAAGAGACACTGATTAATCTCAATCCAAGCGCTAAAATTCAGCAGCAACAACAAACTCTCAGCACGCTAAAAAAACAATTAACAACACTGATACAACACCAACTGCAGCAAAAACAATTAAAATTACAGCAACAGGCACAATCCTTGGATAACTTAAGTCCATTGCAAACGTTGCAACGCGGTTATGCCATCACCACTTACAAAAATAAAATATTACTCGACGCCAACACAGTACATAAAGGTGAAAATGTGCAAGTTCGCTTAGCCAAAGGCGCTTTAGCCTGTCAGATAACAGAAACGCTTGATTAAGACCTAGGAAAGCCGTAGCTCGAGTGCAAGATCCAGTGCCCACACACTGGTAGAACCAAGCATAATTTGCTAATCTTTCAGACAACAAAATACACAAAACACCGCTTTAACAGGCATCACTAAGATATGTAGCCTAAACTATGTTTAACTTGAGATCACAAACCAAAATAACCTCCGGCCAACAATGGTTTGATATCGCTGCCATCTCCCTGCTATGCCTGTGCCTATTCTGCTATTTACTCGGTGCTTACCCCCTCATTAACCCCGATGAGGCACGTTACAGTGAAATTGCGCGCGAAATGCTACTCAGCGGCAACTACATCACGCCAACACTCAACGGCGTACCCTTTTTAGATAAACCACCACTTTTCTATTGGCTGCAAGCGGTTTGCCTGCATGTATTTGGTGTCTCTGAATGGTCGCTGCGCTTATGGCCCGCCATCGCTGGCACGCTAGGGTGCTTGTTTTGCTATATCACCGGCAGCAAGCTTTTTAATCGCCGTGTTGGATGGACCAGCGCTATTATATTAGCCACTTCATTGCTTTACTTTTTAATTGCGCATTTTGCCTCGATGGATTTAACCGTCGCTGTTTTTATCAGCGGCGCTTTGTTTAGCTTTATGCTTGCCTGCCAAGACAGGCAAAAAATAAAAACCTCCTATATGCTGCTCGCCTACACTTTTGCCGGTTTAGCCGTGCTCACCAAAGGCTTAATCGGGCTCGCGCTGCCAACCATGGTGATCGGCTTGTGGATTTTATTTTTAAGAGACTTTTCGCTTCTCAAACGTATGCGCATCATCCCCGGCATACTAATTATACTTGCCATTAATGTGCCATGGTATTATCTGGCGCAACATCAAAACCCCATCTTTTTACATTATTTTTTCTACGTACAACAATTCCAACGCTACCTAACCCAAAACTTTAACAACAAAAATCCTCTCTGGACTTATCCCGTCACCCTGTTAGTTGGCACAGCGCCCTGGAGTATTTATTGCTTACATGCCTTTTTAAATCGATTAAAAAATATTTGGCAAAGCTTATTTAATCATCGTTGGCAATTATTTTTATTGCTGTGGATTATTAGCATCACTACCTTCTTCTCAATTCCTGCCTCTAAAACACTCGGTTACATTATACCCGTTTTTCCTGCGATCGCTTTATTAACCGCGCAATTTATTGATGAAATCTATACCTACCACTTTAAAATCGCCAAATTTGACCATTTAATTATGTGCTGCGCACTTGTACTAGCGAGCATAGCTACCTACGCCATCACTTTGTTGCACCCACTGCCCAGCTGGGCCATACCGGCACCACTGCATCTGTTGGCTATTGTGCTGCTCTTGTCTGCTATTATTTTGTTTTTGTGCCAACGTTTAAACCCCTACACGCCCATTGTTGTTGTCAGCCTAACTGGCGCGCTAAGTTTACTGATTCTTATGCATACACTGGCAAACCACGCAACACAATTGGGCGTTAAAACGCAAAAACCCATCGCTGCCAAAATTAACCAATACCTAAAGCCCAACGACATCATCGTTAGTTATGAAAATTATTATTACGATATACCAATTTATACTGGTCACTACCTCGAAATTATGACCAACATGCGTGATAAAACTATACCCCTGCATGACAATTGGCAACGTGAATTTTTAGCAGGATTCAACCCCAATGATAAACAACACTTCATCAACGTCGCACAACTGCAAAAACTTTGGCGCAAAAATCAACGCATTTGGATCCTAGTTGACAAGAGCTGGATCAATAAAGTACGGCAACAACTTAATCCTCCTGTTTATTCTGTCATGCATTATCGCCATGTCGATTTAATTACCAACAAACCTTTACCCCATATACAGAAACCGTAGAAAAATTTTTCAGATTGTGTTAAATTCGTCAAACTTCAGGGAGTGACGCACACGGCAAATTGCCGCACTGCTGTCACTGACAATAGTTTCTTACATTATAAAAGGATACCAGGATGTTCAAAAAAATTATTCTTCCAATCGCCGCGTTAACCAGCTGCTTAATTTTAGCCACATCAAGCTACGCCATAGGCATGGGAACCTACGCTGGACTACAAGTTGGCCGCACCGATATTGATAGTCACTGGCAGGTGGGTGGCCGCATATCGGTGGGTTACAAATTCATGCAATATTTTGCCGCAGAAGGTGGCTATGCTGAATACCGCGATGGCAACAATACTCTTGACGGTGTAGCAAAAGGCATCTTCCCTTTTGGTAACGGTATGGCCATTTTCGCTACAGCTGGTCTTGCTTATGTCAACGACAAAGCTGGCTCGGGTGCTGGCATTACTTATGGTTTAGGTGCAAGCACCGATTTAAGCACTAACACCACCTTTAGCGTTGCCTGGAGAAAAATTAATAAAGCCTCCAACGCCCCTGCCATAAACTTTTTAAACATTGGCATGGGTTATCATTTCAACAGTTAAGCCAAACTAGGCTTTTCACATGGAGCAGCCGGCTTACACATTGCCTAGCCGGCTGTCACACGCAACCGAGCCTCCCTCACTTTGTATAATTTTTACTCATCGACAATTTCCACACTAATGCAATTTACAACAAAATATGCTATTTTCTCTAGGTTTTTTACCAACAAACAGGAGTAGTCATGAAAAGAATATTCATAAAAAGTGCCGCTTTGGCTGCCCTAGGAGGCAGTTTAGCTTTATTAAGTGCTTGCAGCCCAACACCACCACCCCCAGGACCAGGAAGTCCACGCTGGGTTTGTTCTTATCTTCAGGTACAAACTGGCCAAATTTACAGGCGCATGGCATTTCATAGATATCGAGCACGTCAAAATGCATTGTGGAAATGTAGGAGCCAGCGAAATGGGCGCTGCGTCTTTCGATTTTGCCGCGGAATATAGTGCAATTTTGGCTTAGTAATTAAATTGCTAAAAAAAACCATCGTTAAAAATAAGCGATGGTTTTTTTTGAAATGGATTATTCCTAACTGTTATTAATTCATGAAAACAACGATCTGTACATTTTGTGCCATTGTTTGAAGATAAACTACCTTCCCGCAGCCTTGGCAGCGCACGCCAAAAAACTGGGGCTTAGGACGCCTGCTCGCCTGGCACTTCAGCCTTTGGCCATGCTTTCAAAACTGCGTGAATCAATGCTGCCAACGGGATGGAGAAAAATACACCCCAAAATCCCCAAAAAGCACCAAAAATAATTACCGAAAGAATAATCACAACGGGATGCAAGCCTAAGGTTTCTGAAAATAAAACGGGCACCAACACATTACCGTCTAATATCACAATAATCAGGTAGGTTATCATTAAATAAATAAAATGCGCCGACAACCCCCACTGCATTAAGCCAACCAGTATCACCGGAATTGTCACCAACACCACGCCGATGTACGGAATAATAACGGACAAACCAACCAATGAGCCTAATAACACCGCGTACTGCAAACCTAATACCGCAAAAGCAGAAGACGCTACCGTAGCAATTAAAATAATTTCTATGACACGCCCACGCACATAACTACCGATTTGCTCATTAACTTCCAACCAAACAGAGCGCAGCAATGATCTATTGGCCGGCAAATAACCGGAAAACCAAGTCAATATAGCTGCTCTATCCTTCAACATAAAAAATACTAAAATAGGCACTAAAATTAAATACAACACTACCGAAACCAAGCTAGAAATGCCCGCTAATGAAAAGGTTAGTAATACATGAGCAAATTTTGCCGCCTGCGCTTTAATCAAAACCAATAAGTGCTCCGACTGCAGGCCACTCAATTCCTGAGGATAGCGTGCAATGAGTTTATTCATAAATTGCTGCGATTCACTTAAAATACTGGGCAGCTGATGGATTAAAGTAGTTAATTGATGCCATAACAATGGCAACACACCAATAATAGCAAACACAAGCACGGCAACAAAAAATATAAAAGTCAAAATAACGGCAAGCAAATGCGGTAATTTGCAACGCTGCAAAAGCCGCACCACTGATTGCAACAAATAGGCTACCACAACGCTGGTTAAAATAGGCGCAAAAATATCACCAAAAAATTCGATGAAAATCACCCCCAATAACAGCACAAAAAACAAAGAAATCGCCGCTGGATCGGAAAAAGTCCGACGAAACCATGCCGACATACTCTGTAACAACGGATTACTACTCATGACCCACACCCTCAGTTGCAAATTGCGACATCAATTGTACCATGTCTAATGCCGCATCGGCAGCATCGCTGCCTTTATGACCATGCGTACCACCAACACGATCCCAAGCTTGCGCCTTATTCTGTGTCGTCAACACGCCAAAAATCACCGGCAGATTATAATCTAACGATACGCGCTGACAGCCCATACTCACCTGCTCACACACATAATCGTAATGATTCGTCTGCCCTTGAATCACCGCCCCCAAACAAATAATCGCCGACGCTTGCTGGTGGCGCGCTATTTGCTGCGCCAACAAAGGAATTTCCACCGCGCCTGGCACATGATAAATAGCTAGCTGTTGTGCGCCCACCCCTTTTTGTTGCAGCCGTGCAACACAACCCTGCAACAGTGCCTCACAAATATCAGCATTAAAACGACTGACCACAATAGCAAAGCGTGCTGGTACATGACTCATTGCGTTTTTACCTCATCATTATCAAACTTTAATAAATGTCCCATCTTTTTTTGCTTGGTGCGCAAATAATGAATATTTTTTTCACTCGGCTTCACTTGAATAGCCTCGCGCGAGACCACATTAATACCATAAAGCTGCAGGGCAGAAATTTTATCCGGATTATTAGTCAATAAACGCACATTGGCGACCTTTAAATTTCGTAAGATTTGAGCCGCTATCCAATAATCACGCTCATCGGCAGCAAAACCCAAATGTTGATTGGCTTGAACCGTATCCAATCCTTGCTCTTGCAAGGCATAGGCTTTAATTTTATTAACCAAACCGATACCGCGTCCCTCTTGGCGCATATACAATAACACGCCGCCAACGACAGAAATCTTTTGCAATGACTGTTCTAACTGCCAACCACAATCACAACGCATTGAACCAAACACATCGCCGGTTAAACATTCGGAATGCAAGCGCACCAAACAAGGCTCATCCGCCTTAATATCGCCAGCTATTAAAGCAATGTGCTCACTGCCATCGATGCTATTGGAAAAAACTTTGCTGCGAAAATTTCCTAAATTTTGCAATGGGAGTCTAGTACTCGCTTCTTCTTTAATTAATAGCTCATGTTGCACCCGATAGGTTAGCAAATCTTTAATCGGGCAAATGGTTAAATTGTGCTGCTTGGCGAACGCTTGCAAATCATCGGCACGCGCCATGGAGCCATCTGCATTCATAATTTCACAAATCACCGCCGCCGGTTTTAACCCTGATAAACGTGCTAAATCTATACTACCCTCGGTATGCCCCATACGCGCCAACACCCCGCCTTGCTGTGCTTGCAGTGGAAATATATGCCCCGGCATAACGATGTCTTGCGCCTGGCTTTGATTATTCACCGCCACTTGCACCGTGCGCGCACGATCGGCGGCTGAAATGCCCGTGGTAATACCTTTAGCAGCACCAATCGAAACACCAAAGGCGGTATTGAAATGCGCACGATTATTTTTCACCATCGGTGGAATTTGCAAGCGCTCAAAATCTTCTGGCAACATTGGCAAGCAAATTAAACCACGGCCATATTGGCTCATAAAATTAATCGCTTCTGGCGTGATTTTTTCTGCCCCAATAATTAAATCACCCTCATTTTCACGCGCGGCATCATCAACTAAAATAACCATTTTACCTTGACGCATGTCCGCTATAGCTTGTTTAACCGCTGATAAAGCATTTGTCATCATAGATACTCGCTGTTTTAATGATTTAATTCCAATTCACAAACCACATCATTACCCACTTGCTGCCAAGTCAACGCTTGCGTAGTCAAATCCAACGCCGCCGCAAAAGCACTGGTTGCTTGATCGCCTAAATATTTAGGCGCCACATACAATAAGGCGCGATTTAAAAATCCCGAACGGTATAAAGAATAAAAACATTTACCCCCGGCTTCCACCCATAAATCGTGCACACCATCAGCACCAATCGCCGCTAAAATAGCTTGCCAGGCCAGCGCACCATCGGCTTGCTCTACCATGACACATTTAACACCCTGCTGTTTTAATTGCGCCAATCGTTGTGCATCCGCTGCTTCGGCATGAAAAACGGTCAACGACTGCAGGCTACGTACCACTTGTGATGTCAACGGCAAGCGCAATTGACTGTCCAACACATAAAGGGGTTTTTGCGTCGTTTTTTCGCCAACACGCACATTCATCGCTGGATCGTCATTAATAATGGTATTAATCGTTGTCAAAAGGGCATCACTAGCACCACGGCGCTGATGCGTTAATTGTTGTAAATCACGGCCGGTAATACCGAGCGGTTCACCTTGGTGACCCGCAATTTTGCCATCCAAACTCATCGCCAATTTTGCCGTGACCCATGGTTTTCCCGAGCGCCACCAATAACCATAGCTTTGATAAAAGCGCTTGATCTCGGCCAACTCTACTTGCTCACAAACAATACCTTTGGCTTGTAACTGTGCTACGCCCTGACCAGCAACCGCTGGATTCGGATCTTTTAGCCCATAAACCACACGCGCAAGCTGTGCTTTGGCAAGCACATCCACACAAGGCGGTGTTTTTCCCCAATGACAACAAGGTTCAAGGGTCACGTATAAAGTGGCGCCAGTTGCCGCTTCATCCAAAGAAGCCAGCGCCTCGACTTCCGCATGCACCTGCCCACAACCACGGTGATAACCCTGTCCCAAAACCCTACCTTGCTTAACTACCACCGCTCCCACGGCTGGATTGGGCGCACAATGCCCCCGCCCCTGTGTGGCCAGCACTAGCGCTTGCTGTAAGAACATTTGATCACCCGACATAATCACACCTTATATGTATGGTCGCGATGATAACAAATTGCCCTATGGGAGTACACGATAGGCAAAGGCAGGTTGGTTGGTTAATCCATTTATGGACGAGGGCCAAACAAGTCACAGAATGGGGCAAATGCATACAAGCCACCTGCTGATAAGCAAATTTACATAACCACCGCAATCCATTAGTATCTCTCTTCTATGGAGACAAAAAACTCGCCCAAAAAAACTTCAAAAATGAGCGTATTCAGCTGGTGCTTATACGATTGGGCGCACTCGGCCTTTCCTGTGATAATCACCACTTTTGTTTTCTCAACCTATTTTACGCAAAAAGTAGCAGCCAACCCCATTATCGGCACCGCGCAGTGGGGCGATGCCATCGCCATCGCTGCACTTTTAACCGCGCTGCTCAGTCCTCTGTTAGGCGCCGTAGCGGACAACCACGGCCACCGCAAACCTTGGCTAGCCTTATTTGCCTTAATGTGCATTATCGGATCAGCTTTGCTGTGGTACGCCAAACCCAATCCGGATTACGTTCATTGGACACTATTTTTTGTCATCCTTGGCACTATGGGTTTGGAAATTGGTATGGTGTTTTACAACTCCATGCTGCCCGATTTGGCACCGAAGGATTATATCGGACGTATCTCAGGCTGGGCATGGGGGTTAGGTTATTTTGGTGGCCTCAGTTGTCTTATTATTGCGTTATATGTATTTGTTGAAGGCTCCACTCCTTGGTTGCCACTGAATCATGCGCAATCAGAGCAGATTCGTATTTGTGGACCTTTAGTGGCTGTTTGGTTTGCATTGTTTGGTTGGCCGGTATTTGTCTTTGTCCGTGATCGCCCCAATACCGGCCTTAGCTTAGGTCACTCCATGCGCAGAGGCTTAAAGCAGCTTCTCAATACGTTAGCGCAATTACCCAAGCATCGTGATATTTTAATTTTTCTTATTGCACACATGCTCTATATTGATGGTTTAAACACGTTATTTGCTTTTGGTGGTATTTATGCAGCGGGCACTTTTCATATGTCCTTTGATCAAGTCATTCAATTTGGCATTGGCATGAATGTGGCTGCTGGCATTGGTGCGGCTGGCTTTGCCTGGCTCGATGATTTCAAAGGCTCTACCCTTACCATTTTTATTTCTCTCATTATTATGATCAGCTCCGGCATTGGTTTATTAATTATTCATAGTCAATTATTATTTTGGATTTTAGGCATGGTCTTTAGCGTTTGCGTGGGTCCCGTGCAATCCGCCAGTCGCTCTTTAATGGCACGCATTGTGCCAAAAGATATAACCACTGAAATGTTTGGCTTGTATGCTTTTTCTGGCAAAGCCACTGCATTTCTAGGTCCATTTATTTTGAGCATGTTAATCCTGACATTTAAAAGTCAACGCATAGCCATGTCATCGGTTATCGCTCTGCTGTTCGCCGGCATGATTGTTTTATTTTTCATGCGCAGCAACAAAAAAACATAACCTCCCAGAAGTTTCGCACTAGCAACGTGGGAACACCTGCCTCCTTTCCTCTCTCCTTGTAAGCCATAGCTCAAACCCTAAGCCCATAATCTCCCTTAAACCAAGCAACAACTCTCGCTACCGGTCATAGAGCAAACCCTATATAACATTAACTCAGGATTAAAGACGGCAAAAAGTAGCACAAGAACTCTATAAGGTAGAAATAAAGTTGAAAAAACAATCCGTTATTCTTATTTACGCAAGTGTTGTTTTGGGCTGGCTACAGTACGCTAGCATTGGTTATCTAGCGCCAACGCTCGCTCAAGTTCTATTTCCACAAGCCAACCCGCACTGGCTCGCCCTCATTAGCTGGACACTCATCATCAGCAGCTGCCTGGTTCCTGCCTGCGGAGCCTTAATATTTGGTTACCTAGCTGACCGTTATGGACGATGCCGTATTTACCCAGTGACTATTTTATTATTAGGCGGTGCTTCTTTAGTAATTGGCTTATTACCAAACTACACACACATCGGCATCATAGCGGCTATGTTGTTTTTGTTCTTTCATCTCATTCAATCTTTAAGCTTTGGCGGGCAAATCGATGCTAGCGGTGTCTTAGCACTTGAACAAAAAAGCCAAAACAACCAAATTCAACGGATTAACTGGGGCTGGTTTGCCGCAGGTCTTGGCTTAGCTGCCGGCGGACTATTCACTCACCTAGTCAGTCACCAACAATTATTACAGTGGGGCTGGCGCTTACCCTTTTTACTTGGCGCACTGAGCGTAGTAACAGCATATCGCTTAAAATCTTTATTATCTGAAACAGAAGCATTTCGCAAATACCAAAATATACCGCGTATTAACCCCATAAAAGTATTACTACAAAACTATAAATCCAGCTTATTAAAAGCCATGCTTCTGTGCGGATTTATTGTCATTAATCTCGGTATTTGTAGCTTTTATTATTACCACTTTCTTATTGAACACATGGATTTAACCCAGTCGCGCACACTGTGGATCACTGGCTTTGCGATTGGCTGGCTATTACTGTTGCTGCCGATTATGGCACGGGCTGCCGATCAAATCGGCAATACCACCATGATTTTAATTGGCTTAATTGGTATTGCCATCAACGCGCCGACCCTTTATTTACTCAGCAGCTCTACCTCTTTAACTATTGTTGCTTTTATACAAGTATTCTTCGCTATCTTTACCGCCAGCGCATGTGCCCCAATTTTTAAAATAATTTTAAATTTATTTCCTACACAAATTCGCTATACGGCAGTTATGCTTTCTTGGGCACTCAGCCTTTCACTGTTTGGCCGAAGCCTATATCGATTCGCCGACTATTTAATTCAATACTTCAATGATCCCTACGCACCGGCATTCTACGCCAGCGCCGCAGCCGTTATCGCCTTTTTGCTTATCTTGGCACAACACTTAAACCGCACCTATCACATTACCGATGACAGCAGGAATCTGAGAAAAGAAAGAATTTAACCTTACGCGCACAATGATGATGCCATTGCTGGCTCAACCAAACAGCTAAATCCCGCACATAAATTACAGCACGCACCCACCCTACTTGCCGCTTTATCTAGATACTTCCTTATAATTTCTGCATCTACCCAGGAGGCACAGACCGTGATCAAGTCGCGGGATGACGGTATAAAGGAACCAGCCGTGGTCAAGCCACGGTACGTGTTTTTAAAAAATAGCGCAACAAAGCCAGGGGGCAAAAGAACCCCTGAATCCCGTGGTCAAGCCACGGGACATGTTTTGTGCCCAGACACGAAGTGAGGGTTTTGAAAACACCGGAATTTACTTTTCGCTAAATGAGGATTTTTCAAAACCACCACGACAAAGTATGGGTGCAAAAGAACCTTTTCTAAAAGGAATCCGCGCTAGCAAGCGCCCAATCAGACGAATACCACCCATGCACCTCATCGCTTAAGAAATTCCCCGCCGCAACATAATGAAAAATATCACGATAACTGCGCGCATCCGCTTCATCCCAGCGCAATAAAATCATCTCTGGCGTTAATTTGTCAGGATCATCACAACCCATGGCGCCACACATGTCGAGAAAACTTTCAATCGTAGCACGATGGTAATTAACCACGTGCACGGCTTTATCTTTTATCACTAGCGCCCGGTTACGCTTGGGATCTAACGTGGTCACTCCGGTAGGACAACGATTGGTATGGCAACGCAACGCTTGAATACAACCAATAGAAAACAACATAGCACGCGCAATATTACAGGTATCTGCACCAAGCGCCAGTTTCATGACAACATCAAAACCTGAGGCAACTTTGCCGCTGGAAATTATACGAATTTGATCGCGTAAATTAATACCTACTAAACAATTGTGCACGAAAGCCAGCCCTTCATTGATAGGCATACCAAAGCGATTGGTGTATTCCAAAGGTGCCGCACCCGTTCCCCCTTCTGCACCATCAACGGTAATAAAATCAGGTAAAATACCGGTTTCTAACATGGCCTTACAAATACTCATAAATTCACTTTTTATTCCCACACATATTTTAAAACCAATGGGCAAGCCACCAGATAAATCACGCAACTTTTGCAAAAATTCTAATAAACCGCGTGGCGTGGAAAATTCTGCATGTGTCGGTGGCGATAAACAATCTTTACCCATTTCGATACCACGAATATGCGCAATTTCTTCGGTAATCTTTTCTTTCGGCAACAGTCCACCGTGAGAAGGCTTAGCACCTTGCGAGAGTTTTATCTCTACCATTTTGACTTGTGGGTACTGTATTTTTTTAACAAACTCCTCTTCACTAAAACGACCATTCGCTTGCCGACAACCAAAATAAGCGGTGCCCAGCTGCATAATAATATCACCACCTTCACGTAGATGGTGGTTAGTCAACCCGCCCTCTCCAGTATTATGCGCAAAATTGCCAAGTTTAGCACCACGATTCAAGGCACGCACAGCATGGGCACCCAGCGCACCATAACTCATCGCTGAAACATTAATGCGTGAGGCTGAATAAGGCTTTTTACATTGTTTACCCCCAAAAATAATGCGTGCTTTTTCTGGATTTACCTTTTTAACCGCCAGCGAATGCATAGCAAATTCATAACCAAAATCCATAATATCGTGCTCAGTACCAAATGGATGCGCCGCGTCAGCATTGATGGCACGACGATAAACCAAGTCCCGCACCTCGCGATCGTAGGGCCTACCGCTTAAATTACCCGCCACAAAATACTGTTGAATTTCAGGACGAATAAATTCAGATAAATAACGCAAATGGCCTAAAACCGGATAGTTTCGCAAAACATTGCGATGAGAAAAGACATCGTAAACACCAATAAAAATAAGCGGAAAAATGACATATAAAGCATATATGGCATGCGGTTTATGTGGATAAATTAACGCCACTAAAATTAAACTCAATACCGATAATAAATAAAATGCTCGCCTGACCATACCAATCTCCTGTTAAAATATTATTAGCCAATGCTAATATTGCAACTTTACCGCACCCACTCCACACAGATCACTTAACCTTTTCAGCAATTCTTGCTTGGGATCCACCCGCCATTGCTTACCCAGTTCTAGGCGCGCACTGGCATAATCAGCGACAAAATCAATGGCAATTGGACAACTTCCACCACAAAAATCTTTGATCAAGTTAGGCAGCTCGTCAAGCAAGCCATTGAGCTTTTCCGAACATTCTAGCTTAATTAATACACATTTACCAAGCTTGCCACGCGCCACGTCAATGGCAACAAGATCCTCCGCTACTAACTTCATCCCGCCTGTGTATTTATCTTGACCCAACTCACCTTTAACCATAATCACAGCATCCTTGACTAATATCTCATCACTTTTTGCCAATAACTCGCTAAAAACCGTGATATCTACCTTGCTGCTTAGATCTTCCAAAGACAAAATAGCCATTTTTTTGCCTTTTTTAGTTATTAATGTGCGCACAGAAGACACCAAACCACATACTACCGCTGTCTTTTTTTGCAACATAGGTAATTCGGCCAAAGAACAAGTTGATAGCTGCGCTATTTCCTCAGCATAAGCCGCCAACGGATGCCCCGATATATAATAACCCAACGATTCCCGCTCACCTTGCAAACGCGTCAAATCATCCCATTTCTTAACATGAATATAAGGCAAATCCTGCTCAGCCTGTTCTGGCAACTGCTCACCCAAACTGCCGAAAAAATCATGTTGGCCAACGCGATCATCACGGTTTTTTTGCTCAGCGTATTGCAGAGCTTTACCCACAGTAGCCATTAAACTGGCACGCTGAATGTTAAAACTGTCCAGTGCACCTGAATAAATTAACGCCTCTACCACACGTTTATTCACTTTTTGTGAATCCAAGCGCTGACAAAGATCAAATAAATTTTCGTAAGGGCCATTTGCCCGCCGCTCATCTAAAATATTTACAACAGCAGCTTCACCCACCCCTTTAATTGCACCTAAGCCATAAATAATTTCTAATTTTTCATTAACGGTAAAACGATAATCACTGTTATTAATGTGCGGGGGAATAACCGGTAATTTTAATTGATCACATTCATCGACCATGGACACAATTTTGTCGGTATTATCTAAATCAGAAGACAGCACCGCTGCCATAAATTGTGATGGATAATGCACCTTTAGCCAAGCTGTTTGATACGCTATCAGTGCATAAGCCGCTGAATGCGACTTGTTAAAACCATAGCCAGCAAATTTTTCAATATGGTCGAATATATGACTCGCTACTTTTCCACTAATCTTACGCTGCTCAGCACCAGCAACAAAAACAGAACGCTGTTTAGCCATTTCCTCTGCTTTTTTCTTACCCATCGCGCGACGCAACAAATCAGCAGCACCTAATGAATAGTTAGCCAACACCTGGGCAATTTGCATTACTTGCTCTTGATACAAAATAACACCATAAGTCGGTTTTAAAATAGTCTCTAAATCTGGATGCGGGTAACTAATTGCCGCACGACCATGCTTACGATTAATAAAGTCATCTACCATTCCTGACTGCAACGGTCCTGGTCGAAATAGAGCCACCAAGGCTATAATTTCTTCAAAAGTATCTGGCTGTAGGCGCCGGATTAAATCCTTCATGCCGCGTGATTCTAACTGAAACACTGCGGTGGTGACACAGGCTTTTAATAATTCGAAAGTTTTTACATCATCTAGTGGAATTTTATTAATATCGATAAATTCTTTTCCGGATTTTTCTAATTTTGTATTAATGGTTTGCAATGCCCAATCAATAATGGTTAAAGTTCGCAGTCCCAAAAAGTCAAATTTAACCAAGCCAACCGCTTCGACATCGTCTTTATCAAACTGAGAAACAATCGAACCGCCATCTTCTTCACAATATAATGGGGTAAAATCAGTTAATTTTGTCGGTGCAATCACAATACCACCGGCATGTTTGCCAGCATTGCGCACGATGCCTTCCAATCTTTTCGCCAAATCAATCAACGTCGTTACTTCTTCTTCTTGCTCATAACGCTCACGCAAAGTGTCTTCTTCTTTCAGCGCACGATCCAAAGTCATCCCTAAATCAAAAGGAATTAATTTCGCTATTTTATCCACAAAGCCATAGCCATTTCCTAACACGCGCCCAACATCACGCACCACCGCTTTGGCTGCCATAGTACCATAAGTAATAATTTGCGAAACACTTTCCTGGCCGTATTTTTTCGCAACATAATCAATCACCAGATCACGACGCTCCATGCAAAAGTCAACATCAAAATCAGGCATAGACACACGTTCTGAATTGAGAAAACGCTCAAACAATAGCTCGTATTTTAAAGGATCTAACTCAGTAATGCCCAATGAATAAGCCACCAATGACCCGGCACCTGAACCACGACCTGGCCCTACAGGTATTTTTTGCTCTTTTGCCCAATTAATAAAATCAGCCACAATTAAAAAATAACCTGAAAACCCCATTTGATTAATTATTTCAACTTCTTTTATGAGACGTTCATAATAATCAGGATGATTGGACAACTGATCTATACTCACTGACAAGCGCTGAGACAAACCTAAACAGGCCTGCTGTTGTAAATATTTCTCACGCGTTACAGTGTCTGGCACAGGAAATTTGGGTAAGAAATTTTCATTTAAAGTTAACTGAACATTGCAACGCTTAGCAATCTCCGCTGTATTTCTCAAGGCTTCAGGAATGTCAGAAAATAATTCTTGCATTTCTGCTGCTGTTTTAAAATACTGCTCAGCAGAATAATTGCGCTGACGCTGCGTATTGTTAAGCAAATTTCCCTCCTGAATACAAACACGCGCATCATGAGCTTCAAAATCATCTTGCTGTAAAAAATTTACCTCGTTGGTAGCAACCACCGGCACCTGATATTGATGCGCCAGTTTGATCACCTGCTGCAAATATTCACTTTCTTGTACGCGCCCAGTACGTTGCAATTCCAAATAGAAACGATCGCCAAAAATCCCCAGCCAATGCTGCAACTTTTCCCGCGCTGCTTCGTGTTTATCACTCAATAATAATTGGCCAATGTCACCTGCCCGAGCACCCGAGAGAACAATTAAACCGGCATGCATTTCATCTAACCAAGCACGCAGAATAACCGGGCGACCATTTTTTTGCCCTTCCAAATAGGCCTTTGACAACAAGCAAGTTAAATTTCGATAGCCTGCATTATTTATACATAACAAAGTTACATGAAAATATTTTTTTGCAGCAAGATCCTTCGCCAAACAAACATCTGCTCCGATAATTGGCTTAATACCACGACTAATCGCTTTACGATAGAATTTTACCAAGGCAAATAAATTCATATCATCGGTTATTGCTAGCGCGGGCATCTTTTGCTCGCTCGCCTTATCCAGCAAAGCATTTAAACGCACAATTCCATGACTAATGGAATATTCACTATTAATGCGCAGATGAATAAATTTTTCCGACATAAATTACGACTCACTCCATTTTCTATCCAATTGCCGCTGCTGTTGATGATGCAAAATAGCAAAGCGCAATAGCTTATCAATCAGTTCCGTTTCATCAACTCCCGCCTGCTGCCACAATTTAGGATACATACTAATATTAGTAAATCCGGGGATGGTGTTTAATTCATTAACCACGACCTCACCATTTTCTGTTAGAAAAAAATCAACGCGCGCCATACCCAAGCATCCGAGAGTTTTATAGGATTTTATCGCTATATTTTGTATCTCTTTAACTATCTCTTCTGGTAAATTTGCTGGAATAACAATTTCGGCACCTTGTGGATCCAGATATTTAGCTGCATAGCTGTAGAATTCGTGTTTTACTTTTAATTCACCAATGCCAGACGCACAGGGATTTTCATTACCCAACACCGCACACTCCAACTCACGCCCTACAATAGCTTGTTCTAACAGCACACAGTCATCATAACTAAAAGCCAATGACAAGGCTGCATCATACTCAGATGGATTATGAACTTTCGATACACCTACTGACGATCCACAAGCATTCGGCTTAACAAAAAAAGGCAGGCCTAAATATTTCTCTATTTCTGCAAAATTATGCGCATGATTTTCTTGTTGATAAAGCGCCAACCATTTAGCCACAGAAATATTATTTTTCTCTAACAATTGCTTAGCATACACTTTTGACATGCACAAAGCAGAGCTCAGAACATTGGCGCCAACACAGGGCAAATCCAACATCGCTAATAACCCTTGCACTGCACCATCCTCACCCAATGTACCATGCAACAGCGGAAATACCACATCGACACAAAAGGGCGAACTTAGCTCAGCCAATGGCATTAACATACCATCACTTGCTCCCGGCACTAAAGCTAGAGGGATAGAAGCAAGTTTGCTCAACGCCAAAGGTTTGTTGGGTTGTGCCGCTAATAAATCAGCGCCATCTTGTAGTTGATGCCAACGGCCCTGCGTGTCAATATAAATAAGAAAAAGTTCATGGCTGGTTTTTTGCAACGCAGCAACGACATTTTTTGCTGAAACTATAGAAATTTCATGTTCTACCGATTGGCCACCAAATAAAATAGCCACCTTTAACCTTTGCATATTTTCTCCCACTAAACCTTCTCTAGCAAACATTTTTTCACGGGGCCAAAAGAACGACGATGAATTGCACTAACGCCTAATTCTTGCAATGCTGCCACATGCATTTTTGTCGGATAACCTTTGTGCTTGGCAAAACCATAACCGGGGTAGCGCTGATCATAATGCACCATCTCTGCATCACGCACCACTTTGGCAATAATCGATGCCGCACTGATTGCCGGCACCTTTTGATCACCCTTAATGATGGCGCGCACCTTACCAGGCACCTTTGGACAACGATTGCCATCCACCCAAGTTTCTTCTGGCAACACTGTCAAACCCAAAACAGCTCTCCTCATCGCTAACAAACTGGCCTGCAGAATGTTGATTCGATCGATTTCCTCAACCTCTGCCCGGCCAAGCGCATAACAAACGCAATGCTCAAGAATCTCGCCATAAAGCCTTTCCCGGCGTGCCGCAGACAGCAACTTAGAGTCCGCTAAACCGAGGATTGGATGCTCAGGATCCAAAATCACCGCCGCCGCAACAACCGCTCCAGCCAAGGGCCCGCGCCCCACTTCGTCCACTCCAGCGAGCAATGAGGGCTCGTCGAGACAATCATCCGTAATCTTCTTATGTGACATCCAAGTTTTCCAAACAACAACCCAAAGAGACACTACTATAGCATTGCTTCTTAAAAAAAAAAGTGCCAATATGGGCACTGTTGAAAACACAGCTCATGGAGCACAGTCAACTGAAAAACGTCGTCAAAATACCAAGATCTCATACGCACCAAATATGTACAGCCGTGGTCGGTGTTGGCTATTTGGGACATTATCATGCGCAAAAATTTGCCACCCTTAAGAAACTGAGCAAACTGGTTGGCGTGTGTGACATAGACGAAGAAAGATGCCAGGAAATGGCACAAAAGTATCAAATCAAAGCATTCAGTAACTATCGTCACCTGATCGGCAAAATTGATGCTGTCAGCATTGCCACGCCCACACCACAACACTACGAAATTGCCAAATTTTTCTTAGAAAACGGTGTGCATGTCTTAGTCGAAAAACCCATTACTACCACACTGAAAGAAGCCGACGAATTAATCAAAATTGCTCGCAAAAATAAACTGATCCTACAAGTGGGTCACCTTGAACGCTTCAACAATGTCATTAAAGCACTACGAACAAAATTGACCCACCCGCTATTTTTTGAATCCGAGCGTCTTGCCCCCTTTAAGTTAAGAGGCAGCGATGTCAATGTTGTGCTTGACTTAATGATCCATGATATTGACATTATTCAATCTTTGGTCTCAGCAAAAATAAAAAATATTTCAGCCAACGGCGTCTCAGTTTTATCCCCGTTTATCGATATCGCCAATGCGCGCATTGAATTTGAAAATGGCTGCGTTGCCAATGTAAAAGCTTCTCGTGTCAGCTTAAAAGTAGAAAGAAAACTACGCATTTTTCAACACGATGGTTATTTTTCTCTAGATTTAGAAAATAAAACACTAGCCGCTCATCGCAAAGGCAGAAAAGAAATGTTTCCTGGTATACCCGAAATTGTTCACACGGAACAAAACTACGAAAAAGGCGATGCCCTATTAGAGCAAATTATCGCTTTTCTCCATTGCATCATTGACAACAAACCACCCATTGTCAGCGGTGAAGATGGTCGCAATGCCCTGGCAGTTGCCACACAAATCAGCCAGATTGTCCGTGAAAATAATAAAATAGCCTACTCACAAAAATCGACAGATAAAATATATGTCGAGACCAAATAGTAATACAATCTTAATTATTAGCGGTGAGGTTTCAGGCGACAATTTGGGCGCCGACCTGGCTTTACACCTGCAAACTGCTCTGCCTAATACGCGATTAGTCGGTGTCGGTGCCAACAAAATGCAACAAGCCGGCGTTGAAATTCTAATTAACTCAGAGCCTCTCGCCGTCGTTGGCTTTACTGAAATCTTCGGCCACCTGGGCACTATTATTGCTGCTTTTAACAAGATAAAAAGATTTTTAAAAAAAGAAAAGCCCAAGCTGGTCATTCTCATTGATTATCCTGGTTTTAATTTACGCGTAGCTAAAATGGCACATCGATTGGGTATTAAAGTCCTTTATTATGTCAGCCCACAATTATGGGCCTGGCGCTCTGGCCGCATTAAAACAATCCAAGAAAATGTTGACCATATGGTAGTCTTGTTTCCATTTGAAGAGACACTCTATCAAAAGGCCCAAGTACCGGTTACCTTTATTGGACATCCATTAAGCAAGGCGATAAAAGTTGAGCAGGATAAGGCGAGTATTTGCCAGGAGTTTCATTTAAATGCAGAACAACCGATCATCGGCTTACTACCAGGTTCACGTAGCAAGGAAATTAAGCATCTGCTACCCATTATCATCAATACTGCCAATCTACTTCATAAAAAAATACCCCATGCGCAATTTGTGTTACCCATCGCCGATGGTGTCGATAAAGCAGCGCTACAACAAGCATTGCCCGACTATATCTGCACCACCGAACAACGCAATTACGCTAGCATCTCAATTTGTGATGCCATCATTGCTTGCTCTGGCACGGCAACCTTAGAAATTGCTTTATTAGAGATTCCATTGGTGGTTATCTATAAAATTTCAAGTTTAAGTTATTGGATTATTCGTCAGTTAATTAAAGTGCCTTACATTTCTCTGTGTAATATTGTTGCAGGCGAAAAAATAGCGCAAGAGTTTATACAACAACAAGCCACTCCTGAAAACATAGCTACTGAGATTTTAAAATTATTAAATGATCCAAACTATCGACAAGCAACACTTAGCAAATTACAAAACGTTAAACACGCACTGGCCGATGGCCCAGGCCCGCAACAAGTGGCACAAATTGCCAGAGGCTTGCTGGATGCCGCATCAAGCCTAATATGAAGGAATGAAACACAGACGCTCCAGAAATTATAAAAAACTATTTTAATTTTCCTAGGTATGTCCCAAAATTTCTTGCCTGCTGGTTTTGTTACGTAGGAAATTTAAACTTCAACCGGCGTATATCACCTGTGCAAGAAGCCCGCACTCACTGCGAAAAAAAATTACGAGCTCGCCACCTGCGGACGCCGCCAGATAAGATAGCCCATGACAATTGCATACACACTCAATAAGCCCAGCCCTACTTGCGGAAAACCAAACACGGCCGGCGCAAAAACAGTCATGCGATTGGTGGCAATTTTAACCGGGATATTACGCAGCAAATGCGCGGCAAAAACAATAAGATACAATCCAAGACCGAGCAACCAATAAAATTGGCCTAACCAAATTGTTAGAACAATAAACATCATGATCATTAATAAAGTATCTGAAAAATAATCCAACTGCGCACCAAAAACGGTGACACGGCTATCGTGTCGCGCCAAAGCACCATCAATGCCGTCAAACACGGTACTCACACACATTAACACAACAAAACCCCAATAACTGTAAAACAACACCCACAGGCCAAGCAGACCAAAAGCAAAACCAACCAGTGTCACTGTTACTGGGAAAATATCAAAACGCACAAACAGTTTAATTATCGGCAGAAATAAAGCATCTTTCAGCTGACGAATCCGCTTTAATAGAGGACTATTGTATTGTAATAATTGAAAAAGCCACTGCATAAAAATCTTCTTCCCACAAAAGCACAATACATCTGCTTAGCGAGCAATACCTCGCTCTGAAGCATCCATTAAGTCTAACATCAAGGTTAACTCGGGCGTTTTTTTCGACATTTCCTTCACTTTGGAACATGCCTCCCTCCATGGCAAACCTTGCTTAAACAAAACGCGAAAGGCTTTACGAATTTCACTTAATTGCGCGTCTTGAAAACCGTGTCGCTTCAAGCCAACACTGTTTAAACCGTGGTGTACCGCCGGATTACCAACCACCATCATGTAAGGCAAAATATCACGATAGACTTTACAACCACGCCCTAAAAAACTATAGGAACCAATTGTGCAGAATTGATGAATACCAGTAAATGCGCCCAAGACAACATGATCACGCACCTTCACATGCCCAGCTAACGAAGCGTTGTTGGCAAATACAGCACTGTTACCGACCTGGCAATCATGCGCAATGTGCGCATAGGCCATAATAAAATTTTTGTTACCTATCCGTGTCACACTTCCACCTGCTTGCGTGCCACGATTAAGCGTACAGAATTCACGAATAATATTGTCATCACCTATTTCCAGCGAAGTACTTTCTCCTGCAAAATCTAAAGACTGCGGATCTTCGCCAATGGATGAGAATTGATAAATTTTATTGTTTTTGCCTATTTTTGTTTTAGCACTAATACAAACATGGGGGCCAATAACCGTGCCCGAACCAATTTCAACCTCTGCTCCTACAATTGACCAAGGACCAATCACCACGTCTTTAGCAATTTTTGCACTTTCATCTATAATGGCACGATTATCAATCATTATTAACTCCCTTTAGCATTGATAAATTCAGCCGTACAAACCACTTTATCTCCAACGCTTGCCGTGCCTTTAAATTTCCAAAAATCATCACCACGGCGCCGCAAAACTTCCACGTACAAACACAATTGATCCCCAGGGGTAACCACTTGCTTAAAACGTGCATTATCAACACCCGCCAAAAAATATATAGTTTCTAACGCAGGAGACAATTTAAGGGTTTCAAAAATAAGAATGCCACCCGCCTGCGCCATCGCTTCTATAATTAAAACACCCGGCATCACCGCCAAATCAGGAAAGTGCCCAGTAAAAATAGGCTCATTGATGGTCACATTTTTAATGGCCTTGATAGATTTATCTACCTGAATTTCTAACACACGGTCCACCATTAAAAAAGGAAACCGATGCGGCAAATATTCTTGCCTTATTTGATCAATCTTAATATCAGTCATGGGATGCCTCTTCCAATCTTTTAATACGCTTAACTATTTTGTCCAATTGTCGAAATAAAACCGCACAACGTCGCCACTGACTGCCCGGCAATACACCGGTACCCGAAGCATAAAACCCAGGTGCCGTTAGCGACTTGGTCACCATCGCCCGGCCGGCAATAACAACCTGGTCTACAATTTGCAAATGGCCACCAATCCCTGCTCCACCACCTATTTTGCAAAAACGTCCAATATGCGTGCTGCCTGCTACCCCGGTACAACCCGCAATGGCGGTATGGGCACCAACGTGGACATTATGCCCTATTTGGATTTGGTTATCTAACTTAACTCCTTCTGCAATAACAGTATTCTCCAAAACGCCCCGATCGATAGTGGTATTTGCCCCTACTTCGACATCATCAGCTAACAAAACACCTCCCAGCTGAGGAATCTTGTGCCATTTTTGTTCGCTATTGGCGTAACTAAACCCATCGGCACCAACCACCACGCCGCTGTGCAAAATAATACGATTACCGAGTTGTACATTATGGTAACAAGTCACTCGCGGATAGAGGTAGCAATCATCACCAATACAACCATCATCGCCCACGTAACAACCAGCCGCCAATACCGTATTGGCACCTATTGTCACACGATCGCCAAGCACACAATGGGGACCAATGGATGCCGACGGACTCAAGCTGCATTCAGCACCCACAATGGCCGTAGCATGCACACCCGGACTTACCGTTTTTTTTGGGGCGAATAATTGTGCTAATTTAGCAAAAGCAAGATAGGGATCATCTGTCACCAACGCATTTACCGGGCAATCTTTTAACATCTCTTCTTTTAATATTACGGCAGAAGCTTTAGTCCCCGGCAAATACTGATCATGATGATGACCGCCACTCAAAGCATCTACAGTTAAAAAACTAATCTGTTGTGCAGCAGCATTTGCTAACGGCGCAATGCCAACAATCGTACAATTAGGGTCACCCACCAAGCGCGCATTAATATGGCTGGCCAGTTCTTGAAGGGAATAACTGTTTTCTTTCATGGTATATTCACAAAGATATTCTCCTTGGCAAGCGGCAGATCAACAGCAACCTGCCAAGGAACAAACCATTTATCGTCTATCACTTAATATATTTTTGTACTTGCGATGTAATATCTACTACCGCATTACCATTGGAATAAAGCACACTATTTTTAGGCAACACTAAATCCAATTTCTTTTTTTGTGCCACTTTGCCAACAGCTGCTTGTAATTTTTTCATAAATAAAGCCATGGCTTTATTTTGCGCCACATATAAATTTTGCTGATATTGCGCCTGACTTTGACGCAATTGAGCCGCCTGTTTCGTTATAGCAGTACGCAATGCACTAACCGCTTTAGCACTCATCACCGATTGATTTTTTTGCAATTTTTTAATATTCGCCTGCAAAGATTTGTCCAAAGCCAAAATGGATTTTTTTCGCCCAGCGAATTGTTTGTCCAGTTGTTTGTTTATGTTATTGATAGATGAAGAAGAACGCAGTACTTGCTGCGCATCAACAACACCAACTGTAAAAGCAGCAAACAGTTGTGTGGTTAACAACAGCGACGCAAATAATACAAAAACCTTCAATACTCTTTTCATAACACTTCTCTCCAATGGTTAAATAAATTCTCAACTCACTAAATACTTCCCGCCATACTAAAACCAATCAACTCTGTTTGATCCCCTGGCTTCTTGTTAAGTGGCTTAGCCAAACTAATCGAAATTGGCGCACCGAAAAACGGCAATTTAAAACTTACCTTTACGCCAGCCGAATAACGAATGTCACTCATATTCACCCTATCTTGATAAATATTACCACCCGCCACAATCAAAGCAATGCGCAGATTATGACTGATGGGATTTGGAATAATAAGATCCAAACCACCAATGATTTGCACATTACCACCCAAGCCATCCCCATTGGCATCAACCGGACCCAAGGTATTAGGTTCAAACCCAGGAACCGTGCCAATACCACCAGCATAATAATTAAGGAAAAACGGCAAAGAACCCGTACTACCGATGCCATTTCCATAACCCAGTTGCGTATGTGGGTTTAAAATAAAACCATGACTACCTAATGGCAAATAATAACTGGCTTGATAATTTAATTTATAATATTTCAAACTGTTGCTATCTAATGGGAAACTTACACTGCCCCCTAAAGATGAATACAGCCCACTATCCGGAAAAGGCTGCTGGTCATAAGTCAAATACGTCCAACCCAGCCCCAACGTTCCTTCATCAAATCGCGTGCCATGTTTGTCCAAAAACTGCATAAATGAAGCTGGGGTCTGTCCATCTATGCCAGTGACACGATAATGATCATAACCTAAACTTAAGCTATAAGCACTTTGGTCGGACAAAGGAAAAGAATAGTTAACTGCTCCGCCATACCCATCTTGATTATAATCCGCCAAATTAACACTGCCTGGTGTTACCTTGCTGTAATAACCGGAAAAACCACGGCCGATGCCACTTGGCGTGTAATTCGGATTAAAATAATTGGCCGTATATGACGTATAGTAGGAACTACGTGAAAAATTAAAGCCAACCAGATTACCTGTGCCAGCAAAATTAGGCATAGATACTCCCGCACCATACATAAAACCATACACATCTGAATAACCACCATTTATAGATGCCGATCCAGCAGTAATTTCTTGTACGTGATAATTTAAGTCAACTTGATTGGGTTTGTTAGGCACCGGTATGGTCGCCACTTGAATATTGCCAAGATAACCTAAATTTCTCAAATGACGCGTTGAAGTATTTACTTTAGATAGCGAAAACAACGAATCTTCAAACTGTGTTATTTGACTACGAATGACATTTTGGTCGGTATGTGAATTCCCAATAATATTAATGCGGCGCACATAAACGCGACGCCCTGGATTTATTTGATAAACAATGTTAACCAAATGACGAGCATCATTAAGCTGCGGAATGGTGCGAATTTCAGGAAAGGCATAACCTTGATCGGCGATATAATCAGATATTTTTTTTGTCACCGCTATGATTTTTGCGCGCGAGAAAACTTGCCCCGGACGAACGGTGATCAACTGCCTCATGGCTGCCTTTTGTCCCAGTGGATTACCAGCAATTCGAATTGAACCAATGCGATAAACACTACCCTCAGAAACTCGAACAGTAATATAAACCTTCGCGTGATCTGGACTCATAGAAACTTGGCTCGACACCACCTTAAAACGCAAATAACCATGATCAAAATAAAAATTGCCTAACGACTGCAAATCCGTATCCAGCTTTTCCTTGGAATAACGATCATTATGCGTAAAAAATGAAAATAAACCTGACTTGGATAATTTGAAATTTTTCAGTAAGGTATGTTCACTAAAGTGCTGATTCCCCAAAATTTGTACACTTTTGACCTTAGCAATAGGGCCTTCTTGAATATCAAACACCAAAGCCGTGCGACCATGTCTACTCTTGGTAATTTCTGATGTTACCTTAGCATCAAAGTAGCCCATCATATAATACTCTTGTTGCAGCCCCGCCGTCATTAAGCGGATTTGCGATGAATTATAAATCGAACCCAAATCTACGCCCATTTTTTTCAGCGCTTTCTTTAAACGTTTAGTAGAAATCGCTTTATTACCTTTAAAAGTAATTAAACTAATAATTGGGCGCTCTTGCACCTGAATAATCAAAGTGCCACCGCGACGCGATAACGCTACGTTACTAAAGAAATTAGTGCGATAAAGCGCCTCAATAATTTCTCCACCACGCTTGGGCGTATACTTTTCGCCACGATGCACTGGCAAATAACTCATCACCGTGCCCTTATGAATACGTTGCAGCCCTTGCACTTGAATCTGATCAATAACAAAACCATTCGCTGCCCAGAGAGGAGAAGAAACCAAGATGAGCACTAGAAAGCTTAGGAACGTTCGTTTGCATTTAGTCATGATGGTCATAATACCCTTTATCCATTTGTGCGTTAAACAATCTCGCCGTGCCTAGCAACGACAATCCTCATGCATTTATCCGATTTTAAATCCATCGGCTTAACAACCCGGCAGCAAGCCGCCGAAATTGTTTACTTATTTTACTTCGCCTACGCGGGAGACCCGTACTGTCGGCAAGCAAAAGGAAGTCTTTCATAACTCCTTTGCAATCTCCATCGATCTTGCCTCCCTGACAAGAGGGGCCATTATACAACACCTCTATCACCTTGCACAGCATTGTTGCGTGAGATAATTTTCCGCGACAACGCGTGCTTTTTGATCAACTGCTAAAATAGCTTCTAAATTATTCTCTGAACTCACGGGTAACGTATCAAGCGCATATGCCACCACATCATAAATATGCGTAAAGGCAATTTTACCAGCCAAAAAGGCCGCCACAGCTACTTCGTTGGCCGCATTTAAAACAACAGATGCGTCACCGCCGGCGATTAAGGCCTGATAAGCCAACGACAAGCAAGGATATTGTTGCTGCGACAATGGCTGAAAATCCAAGCGAGCACATTGCAATAGGTCCAATGGTGGCACCGATGTGCCGATGCGCTCCGGCCAGGCCAAAGCACAAGCAATCGGAGTGCGCATATCGGGCTGACCTAATTGTGCCAACAGCGAACCATCCAAATAACGCACCAGGGAGTGCACTACGCTTTGCGGATGTAACACCACCTCAAGTTTTGTGGCAGGCAGACCAAACAACCAATAGGCTTCGATAAGCTCCAACCCTTTATTCATCATGGTCGCCGAATCAACAGAAATTTTTGCCCCCATCGACCAATTCGGGTGCGCACAAGCTTGTTGTGGCGTAGCTGTTTTCAGCTGCTCCACAGTCCATTGACGAAACGGCCCACCGGATGCAGTTAGTATTAGCGACTCCACCCCCGAAGGTACTTGCCCGACACAAAAGCCCGTCGGCAAACACTGAAAAATAGCATTGTGTTCACTATCCACTGGAATCAGCTGGGCTTGTGATTTTTTCAACGCCGCCAAAAATAACCCACCGGCCATCACTAACGGTTCTTTGTTAGCCAACAAAACGCGTTTACTCGCCCTAACTGCCGCCAAAGTTGGCAACAAACCGACTGCACCAACAATAGCCGCCACCACAATTGAACTTGCTTCATCCTCAGCTACATCAATTAAAGCTTGCTCGCCAGCCAACACCTGCGTCGCACAACCACGCTCTTTTAATTGCGTTGACAACGCCGAAGCGTAAGCTTTATCGGCAATCACTGCATAGCGCGGTTTAAACTGCACACACTGCTCAACTAATTTATCAACATTGCGATGCGCGGTTAATGCCTCAACCGTATATAATTGCGCATGTTGTGCTAACACATTAAGCGTGCTAACACCTATCGAACCCGTTGAACCTAAAATAGTAACTTTTTGCATGTTTTAAATCTTTTGAAACGCCAACACAAACATAAACCAAAACCACAAAGCAATTGGCAGCGCAGCCAACAAACTATCAATACGATCTAAGATACCACCGTGCCCTGGCAACACATGCCCACTATCCTTAACATCAGCTCGTCGCTTCAACATACTTTCCATCAGATCGCCCAAATTAGCGAACAACGCCACTACTACTGTCAATAACAACGCAGTAAACCATTCCGAGTAGGCGATTTTAGCCACCAATAAAATGATGACGGCCGCCACCAAAGAAGACACAATCCCGCCGAAAAACCCTACCCACGTTTTTTTTGGACTCACACGCGCCACCCACAAACGCTTACCCCAAAATCGACCGCTAAAATAAGCACCACTATCATTGACCCAAACCAATATTAAGGGTATTAACAAAGACCACGCAGAAGTAGCGCGCAACTCTACGACACTGACCCAGCAGGTAACCAATAGCAACCATCCCAGAAACATTTTAAAAGCTTTACTTTGCAATCCCAGCGGCATATAGCCTTTGGCATAAACCAAAACCGCACAAAAAGCCCATAACCAAGCCAATAAGGAAATTCCTAAAATCAATGGGATTACGCGTCCTGACAGAAAAAACATAACCGCCAAAAGCAATACCGTAATGATTAAGTACAACACTCGCGAGGTCACATGCCTTAAGCCGACCAACCATGACCACTCCCAGGCAGCCCAAGCAACAATCACCCCCATAATTAGCGAAAAATATAGCACCGGCAGATAAAAAGTTACCGCCAAGAAAACAATTAATAATAAAACCGCAGTCAACAATCTTTGTCTAAACATCCATCTCTTCCTTCTGTTCCCTGGTTAAACCAAAACGACGGTCCCTGTTTTTGTACCAAGCCAATGCTTGTGCAAAACACGATGCATCAAAATCGGGCCAATAAACATCGGTAAAATACATTTCTGCATAAGCCAATTGCCACAACATAAAATTGCTGAGCCGCTGCTCACCGCTGGTGCGAATAAATAGATCGGGCGGCGGTAAATCTGGAAAGCACAAATGTTGAGACATTGTTTCTTCATCTATCTCACTAACCGTAATCTTGCCCTCCACAACAGATTGCGCTACCCGCTTGGCTGCTTGTACAATCTCCCACTGGCCACTGTAATTAATCGCCAACACCACTTGCAGCTGACAATTGCCCGCTGTATGGCTTTCTGCGTGTGTAATTTTAGTCAGTAAGTTGTCGTTAAAATAATGACGATCACCCATGAGACGGATGCGAATACCACGCTTATGCAAATCTTTTAAATAAGAACTCAGCACCTCTGCGAACAGGCCCATTAAACTTTTGACCTCATCACCTGGACGATGATGATTATCTAAGCCAAAAGCAAACAATGTCAAAACTTCAATTTCACTTTCCAGACAAGATTCAATTAGTGTTTTAACTGCTTTTACACCAGCACGATGTCCTTTGGCACGTGACATTTTTTGTTGTGTCGCCCAACGCCCATTACCATCCATAATAATCGCAACATGTTTTGGCTGTTCATTCATAGGCTTTCTACAAATAATCGTAGGAAAATATCAAATCGACATCAAATCTTTTTCTTTAGCACTAATAACAGATTCAATGTTCTCAACAAATTTATCGGTTAATTTTTGAATTCTAGTCTCTGCTTTACGCTCATCATCTTCACTGATTTCTTTGGCTTTAACTAGATCTTTAAAATCGCCATTGGCCTCACGACGAATATTGCGCACAGCAATACGCCCCTTTTCGCCCGCATCACGCACAATACGCGTTAGATCACGACGTCGCTCCTCAGTCAAAGGTGGCAAGGGAATATGAATGACAGTACCCGCGGTATTAGGATTTAAACCCAAACCAGAACTCATAATCGCTTTTTCGATTGGTGCCACCATGGTCTTTTCCCACGGCGTTACTTTTAGCGTTCGCGCATCTTCCACCGCAACACCAGCCACTTGGTTAAGCGCCGTTTCAGTACCATAATAATCGACTTTAATGTGCTCCAACAAGCTTGGATGAGCTCGTCCCGTACGTATTTTTGCTAATTCATTTTGCAACGCATCAATTGATTTCTGCATGCGCTGTGTAGCATCATTTATAATTTCATCAATCACAAATATCTCCTGTTACTCTTTTACCAGCGTACCTTCCTCTTCTCCCGTAATAACACGGTAAAGCGCCCCTGGTTTAGTAATATTAAACACACGTAGTTTCATATGATGATCACGACATTGGCAAAATGCTGATAAATCCATTACTGCCAGCTCTTTATCCAACGCCTCTTGATAAGTTAGGCGCGGTAGTAATTTGGCATCTGCATTTTTTGCCGGATCCTTGTCATAAACACCATCGACATTGGTGGCTTTTATAATAATATCAGCATCAATTTCAATACCGCGCAAACTCGCAGCTGAATCAGTCGTCACTAAAGGATTCCCGGTCCCTCCAGCAAATACCACCACACGCTTTTGCTTAAGATGATGAATAGCTTTGCGACGCGAAAAATGATCAACCACCCCACTCATGGGAACTGCGGATAAAACTCTTACCGAAAAACCAGCGCGCTCAAAAGCATCACGAAACGCTAATCCATTCATCAGTGTTCCGAGCATGCCCATGTAGTCACCAGTAATGCGTCTAATCCCCACCTTCGACAAGGCTGCACCACGAAAAAAATTGCCGCCACCAATAACCACAGCAACTTCAACACCCAGCGCGTGAATTGCACCAATATCTTTAACTAAGGAATCCAACATCGCTGGCGAAATAAAAGCAACACCGTCGCCCATCAACGCCTCGCCACTCATTTTTAATAAAATGCGTTTATAAATCGGCTGTTTTCCCTTAGACATAGCTAATTTTCCTTATTGGTTATCCTCAACCTGTGCACGCACCTCATCGGCAAAATTTTGCGTTGCTTTTTCAATCCCTTCACCGACCTCAAAACGCACAAACGCTTCAATTTTGGCGTTGTCATTTTTTGCCAATAAATCGGCAACCGTTACTTCCGGATCTTTTACAAAGGGTTGGCCCAGCAAACTGTTTTCTTGCATAAATTTCTTCATGCGACCCACTACCATTTTTTCAATAATATTATCTGGCTTGCCACTTTCTTTGGCTTGCGCAAGATAAATATCTTTTTCACGCGCCAGTAGTTCAGCTGGAATATCATCCCCACCAATTGCTTTTGGATTGCTCGCAGCAATATGCATAGCAATATCTTTCGCCAATGCTGGATTATTTTTATCTAAGGCAACTAAAACACCAATACGATCACCGTGCAGGTAAGCACCTACAACGCCACTGGCCTTTATCCAAGCTAAACGTCGAGGTTTTACATTCTCGCCAATTTTAGCCACCAAAGCTTGGCGCGTTTGCTCCAATGTCTCGTCGCTACCTGATGCTTTTGGCAATTGCATTAATGCGTCGATATCCTGCGCTTTTTCCGTCAATGCGCGCTCAACCAATAATTGGGCAAATGCACGGAAATTGTCATCGCGCGCAACAAAGTCAGTTTCTGAATTAATTTCTAGCAGCAGACCTTCCAAACCAGAAACTGCTTGCAACACTACGCCTTCGGCGGCAATTTTATCGGCACGTTTAGCTGCTTTAAGCTGACCGCTCTTACGCAAAAAATCAATCGCCGCTTCAATGTCGCCTTCAACTTTAACCAGCGCTTTTTTACACTCCATCATGCCAGCACCCGTACGTTCACGTAATTCTTTCACTAATTTGGCTGTAATGGCCATACCTACTCCTCACTTTTAATCAAATATGTTTAAGCCTCATCTTTAGGCGTTTTCTCTTCTGTCTTTTTTGCCGTGGTTTTTTTCGCAGGTGCTTTTTTAGCTGTGCTTGCCTTGGCTGTGGTTTTTTTAGCAGCGATTTTTGTCGCTGTGCTTGCCTTGGCCGTGGTTTTTTTCGCAGCCGTTTTTTTCGCTGTGCTTACCTTGGCCGTGGTTTTTTTAGCAGCGGCTTTTGTTGCTGTGCTTGCCTTGGCCGTGGTTTTTTTCGCAGCCGTTTTTTTCGCTGTGCTTGCCTTGGCCGTGGTTTTTTTACCAACCGTTTTTTTAGCGGCCGGTTTTTCGGCCTCTTCTTTCTCTACTTTTTTAACCATTTTCACCGTTTTGATTTTTGCTGGCGCTTTTTTCTCTGCTGACGATTCAGCTGCTTTTGCAGCCGCAGGTTTCCCTGCTTTATCGGCAACTTTCGCAGTAGGCTTTTTCATCACTTTAATAGCAGCCGCCGCTTGTTTAGCCGCTTGTTCCGCTGCTCTTTGCTCCGGTGTGCCACGCACATCGTTAATCGCTTCGGCAATCGCATGACAATACAAACGAATAGCACGCGCACCGTCATCATTACCCGGCACCATATAATCAATGCCTTCGGGTTTGCCATTAGTATCCACGATCCCAACTACTGGAATTTTTAAACGATTGGCTTCTTGCACCGCAATTTTTTCATGACCCACGTCAATGATAAAAATAGCATCCGGCAAACCGCCCATATCCTTGATGCCCGACAAGCAAGCGGATAATTTATCTTTTGCCCGCATAATGCTTAATTTTTCTTTTTTAACTAATTTTTCAAACCGTGGACCTTCGATAGTCTCAGTTAATTCTTGTAATCGTTTAATAGAACGACGAATCGTTTTGTAATTGGTGAGCATGCCACCCAACCAACGATAATCGACATAGGGCATGCCACAACGAATCGCTTCTTCGCGCACAATATTGCACGCCGCATGTTTGGTGCCGACAAATAAAATCTTGCCACCTTTACCCGCTGTATTCGCCAAAAATTGTAGCCCGCGCTTAAACATTGGCAGCGAATATTCTAAATTGATGATATGAAGTTTGTGGTGAATCCCGTAAATATAAGGTGTCATCTTGGGATTCCAGGACCGAGTCTTGTGTCCAAAATGTACACCGGCCTCGAGCATTTGACGCATGGTCACTTGTTTCATTGCTTTCTCCTCAGGGTTAAGCCTCCACACGCCCAAAACCTTGACCCAAAGGGCACCCCAAGCTTTTGTTGTCGACATGTGTGTGTCGTTTCGTTAATAACATTTGCTAAATCTAGCGCTGCTTTATACCATAGATGGCCAACAACAACAACGCAAGCAGGAAAACTCATGGCCGTTGACATTAAAAGTCCAGAAGATATCGTGAAAATGCGTGCTGCCGGACGCCTAGCTGCCGAAGTCTTGCAGATGATTGGCCCACACGTACAGGCGGGCATCACCACTGAAGAATTGGATCAAATCTGCCACGACTACATTATCGACAAAGACGCCATTCCTGCACCATTAAATTACCGCGGGTTCCCCAAGTCCATCTGCACCTCCATCAACCAAGTGGTTTGTCACGGCATCCCGGGGCCAAAAAAGCTCAAAGATGGTGATATCATTAATATAGATGTCACGGTAATCAAGGATGGTTTTCACGGTGATACCAGCAAAATGTTTTTTATCGGCAAGACCCTACCCATCGCCCAGAAGCTTGCTCGAGTAACGCAAGAATGCCTCTATCTCGGCATCCGCCTGGTCAAACCCGGCACACAACTCGGCGATATCGGCGCCACCATCCAAAAACACGCCCATAAAAACGGCTTCTCCGTAGTGCATGAATACTGCGGCCACGGCTTAGGACGCCAGTTTCACGAACAACCCCAAGTGCTACATTACGGCACCAGCGGCACCGGCATGGCATTGGAGACCGGCATGACGTTTACCATCGAGCCAATGATCAACTTGGGCAAACGTCACATCAAACAACTCGGCGATGGCTGGACGGTGATCACCAAAGATCGCCGCTTATCCGCGCAATGGGAACATTCCCTAGCCGTCACCGCAGATGGCGTGGAAGTGCTAACTCTGCGTGATGATGAAAACTTAGAGACCATCTTTAAGCAGAGTTTTTAGGCACGCTTTTTCAACCCCCCATTCGCTATCCTGCGACTTGATTCGGGATCCAAAATTTTGCCTACCTTCCTGGATCCCGTGGTTAAACCACGGGATGACGGTCAGAAGATGGATGGGGCACCAAATCCGCCTTAAAACCACCTTCGTCATCCCGCAACTTGATTTGGGATCCCCCCCCCACCACCATCCTCCGCGCAGGCGGGGGATGCAGAGTCTAGCCAAGAGCAACACCACCCAAGCCATAGCCATGGCTAAACCTTAAGAAAAAATTAATAATATGAATTATTTTCATATCTTATATGATTGGCTTAATTATTTAACAAAAAGTAATTCACAGTCCGACAGGAAGTCCCCGAATAAACTTAGCCGCACCCAATGGGTGCTGAATTTATAGTATTAACGATAGGGGAAATAGTATGCTAGCAGATGCAAAAACACCGCTTCTTACAGAAAATGACGTAGTCATAACAATCGACAATAGATTTATTCCGGAATCAAGCTGTCCACGGTTTTTGGAACTGGCTGAGGCCTCTACTATTCGCACAGCAACCAGTGGAGATTTTTTAGTTAAAAAAAATTCTTCGGATAATCTAACTATCTATGAAGTCGTTGGCTCTGAAAAAGCCCTAGTGATATTAGATAGTGACGATGAAGTTGAATTCTATGCTGTGCCTGAAAATTTCGATGGCCCCACCTTTACCACACGTAAGAAAGCCGCTGACCACATCAACGAAATAGCTAAAAAGAATAGGTTACCACAGCAAAGCGCCATTTCTAGCGATATCAGCGCACTTCTCTCGGCATCAGGTCCAACAATAGAACTCTTTGTCACGTTGACAGTCATGGTCAATGTGTATCGCGCACTAGTCAACGGTGAAAAAAATACTGAGATAACAGGCAATGCTTATTTAATTTTGACAGCTTTTACCTTATTTTATTGGCCTATTAAATGGTTACAAACATCAGCAAATTTGGGTGTTCGTTCCGGTGTTTCACCAAAACTATTAAAGTATCAGTGCATGGTAATGTTTATTAGTGCTATTATTCCGTTCCGTGAATTTTTGACTGATTTCACAGCACTAACAGCAGCTGGATTTGAACACGGCCTTCTGAAACCCCATAATAACACCTCTAGCACCAACGAAAATGACCCCAAGCAGATAGCCTTATTGATGATATTTGTATTGTTATCGGCAACTCGACTCTTAAAAATTGCTCTTGCAGATATGGCCAATGTCTTTAGAAATTCTGGACATCCTGTCGCGCAACGGACTCCAAATCCATTGAGAACATTTATGAGTAAAGTGCTTCATTTGGTTGTCGATCGACCGATGGGATTTTTGATGCTAATGACTTACCTTGCCGCTTGGTTAAATATTCCTATGTTGCGCTATTATGTCGGAGACACCGCCGCACCAGCGTGTGCTAATATGACCAGTGGAAAAGAAGCATCACTGCCAAATCAATGGGGGCTTCTCGTAGCCTCAATGGGTGGCGTTTTGTTCGGCCCAGGTGAATATTTTCTATTAACGCTTGGGCATAGCCCGTGGCTTCGTAAAGCATTAGAGACTATGTTTCCTAATCCCCATAAACATCATAATTATTTAAAAAGCATTGGTGATTTCACTGATCGAACCGGCCCAATCTATAAAATGATGGACTACTCTACCAAATTACAATTACGAATTCTTAGATTGCTGTGTATTTTTAATGGAAAAAACCCCATTGCAGAGCGAATGAAACTGCATCATATACAAAAATCATTGTTTCGTGGTGGCATGTTTCTGGGTGTGGCCGCTCAATTATTTACATTGTTCGTGTTTGGAACGATTGTGTATTGTAGGATTGATGAATCAAAGATGCCTGAATTTTTTGCTACACTTGCAACGATGTTAGCTGCCGGTCTTTTCAATGGATATAAAGAGTTTCAAGAACCTGCACGCGAGATGGTCTTTCAGTTATGTGCAAAACACCCTAGACACATCGGCGTTTACTTTATGTCAGAGGCTGGTCAACAAACATTAACTGAACACTTACATAAAAAAGTAAAGGCCGATGAAACCCTCACCGACAACGAAATTCTTCTACAGAGTGAGTTAGGCAAACAAACTGATATCATTTTGAGGATAACGAATGAGTTGCCCGATGCTGGTATTACTAATGCGACAGCTAAGGAATTTATAAACCAAGTGTCAACTGCACTCTCAAACGAGGAAGAAGCTGAGGAGGAGGACGAGAGTGGGAAATTATCAAAAATTATCAAAGCGCTGCTGCCCTCTGAAAACGCTGCTTCTGCAAAACGATTAGAAGACCTGTGTGTAGAATATGCAAAGTGCCTAACAACTCTATTTGATCTATCTACTAGCGTAGCGGCAGAACAAATGCCAAAACAGTTGTCTGGGCGTTGTGGCATTGTTTCCTGGTTCTCGCCCGATAATAAAGGTGTTCCCTATAAGGAGGATGGCACTGTAGACCCTGACGAGCTAATCAAGATGCAAATACACCCTGAAACTTCCACTAACGTCATTGCACTTAGTGGCCCGCTAAATAAGTAACAGCAGCATACAAGTTGTCTTAAACATAACTAGAGAAATACCCCCCTCCGGCGGGGGGTATTTAAAAAATTATTTGATAACACAACAGCAGACAAGATCTCGATATATTGATCTTCACAGTCCGACAGGAAGTCCCCAAATAAATTTCACCGCACCCAGATGGGTGCTAACTCAGAGTTATTATCAATTATGCATGAAAATTTCACCGTAATAATGTTTACAGAATACCGCAGAGTAAAAGGCGGGATAGACCCTTTAAAAGCCCTTAAGCTATTAGGGCCATTTACGGTATCCACCTGCACGCGCCATGTATACATACTACATAACCCCACGGAGAAGAAACTAGAACCTATAATTACCTCACTAACACCAACATGCAACTTACAGCGGCAAACCGGTCAAGAAGCGTATAAACTTCTACTCATTTGGGCCAGTGGCGGACTCAGCCAAAAAAGAGAATTTTAAGCAAGACTCTCGCGTTGTAGGGCAAATTAGAGAGGCAATGAACTCTCATGAAAGAAAAACAGCAGAAACATACATCAAGCACAGAAAAGCCTATATGAGTCTGTTTACTTTTTTACTATGTGATATTAAAAAAATATATGCCGATCGCAATTCTCAGAAATTTCCAAATATTGAAGTAAAAAATAAATTTGTTGTGTCGACAGCAACACAGATTACACAGGAAAGGATGAAAGACCTTGCAGAAAGAAAAGAAAAACAGTTAACACGCAGTCCACAGAATAGTTGCGCCTAAAGAACCTCCAAAAGCCAGGCCACAGATAAAAATAAAACCACCGCCATCCTCCGCGAAGGCGGTGAATCCAGGAAACTATAACCCCCCCATGTACCGCGATTTATTTGCAGTATCCATGCACCGCCCAGGACCCGGGATTACAAAAATGACAAGGATTTTTTTTCGTCATCCTCCGCCCCCCCACAAAGGCGCGCGCAAATAATATAAATAATATTTATCCTGTTTATCCTTTTTTTTAATTATCAATTATTTTAATCACCAATCAAAAATAAATCATTATCTTTTTAAATAAAACTCGCCTATATTGCCTGGAATCTGCCTATAAAAAATGCATCAACAGCTTTATATTAAATATTAATATAAGTTATTTGTGGGTACAGAATAAAAATATAGGAATTATTAAGTAACATTTGAAATTGATTTAATTGATTATTACGGTCCGACAGGAAGTCCCCGAATAAACTTAGCCGCACCCAAATGGGTGCTGAATTTATAGTATTAACGATAGGGGAAATAGTATGCACAATAGACTTAATCCGAAACCTGAGAGTAAACAGCCATTATTATCCAACCGCAGTGATGAAGGCGTCATTACGCGTTGCTTAGAAAATGTAACGACCCCCATGAAAGAGGACGGACAGCTTGTTTTTACTATTCAACACACTGGCAACGAAATTCCCATGGCATCAGAAGATGACCTAAAAATAATTCTACTCTCAAGTATTGACGGCACATGGACTTTAAATAAAAAAGAGCCAAAAGACCTGGTTTTGCCAGAAATATCGCCAATACTAGTGGAGGTTAATAGGAATCATTTAGCTGGAAAATCAGAAAATGAAAAAGATCGGGCCAATCAATTAATTGCTCGATTGGCTGTATGGCATGCTAAAGATCGCCAAGCACACGTAATAGACCCAAACTTTCGTTGTTTATCAAAAAAAACGTTCGACACGGTTAAAACTGCCGGTCATGTCGTTGCAGAAGGCTGGCTAAAACCCCTAGGCTGGTTACTTGCAATAGTCTATGCCTATCAAAATATATCAGGTAAATTAGCCAAGGAAGGATCAACCACACCTGAACCATACCCTTGGGAAATACTAGCAGCTTATGCTCTTCCTTTTGTTTTATTGGCCTCTCAATTAACCTTTATTCAAGGAAACTATGCGCGTGGATCCTTCACAGAAGTAAAACCGAAACAAGCTGCACGGGAATATTGGGATCCACAAACAATAATGGCGTTACTGCATAAAGAATTTGGCTTTTATGTGGATTTTAACGATGCTGAAACTAGGATAAAAACTGATCGACAAGACATCCCAGCCCTCTGGCTAGAGCCTAACCATCCGGCCGCGATAAAAGTAGCACGAAGCAGCCGTCTAAACATTGCCGCAGTTGCCGTCACTGAGACAGGTGATGGGGTCGCACTTGCGGTAGTGCTCGGTAGCCCCATGCTTTCAAAGTTAGGCCCAGTTCCAGCTACGATTATCACAACCATTATTGGCATGCTCGGTGGCGCTGGTGTTAAGGCTGTTGCCGCTATAGCAAACTCTACCGGTCAGCATTTTACGCTACAAGATGGGGAATATTATTTCAATACTGGGGAGAGACATACCCCTGCGAAGGATCGAAATCCTCAGGTTATGGGAGGGCCTCTTAAGATGGCACCGCTCTTAACCGTGGCACTACCACTATTATTTAGCGGAGCTCACGCGGCATCAATCCACAATTTGGGCTTAACCAGAGAGTTGACGCTCCAACTAATGGCATTGGTCATTCCGGGAAGTCAAATAAAAACCTCTTTATACGATATACCAAGAATAGGTGTAGCTTTAGATGTTTCCGCAAAAGCCATGGAAGAAACCCCCTACTCCTCAATGAAGGCCGGCAACTCCTCAGCACAACAGCGCACCTGGAAGGATAAGGTAGCGAAAGCCCTGAGCCTAACTTGGATGCTGCCAAATGAGAATGCAGCAGAATGGAAACATAATCTAGTGATATTCTTAGCAATATCTTCCTACGCACCGGGCCTCTTTGCCCTTGCCTTTGAAAGTACACTAAACGTAGGTAAACACCTTGTTTTTCCTATGCTACCAGAATTATTAGCAACAGCATTCGAAAGCCTGGCGCCCAACATTTTACCAGGGCCTATACTTTCTCAAGCAGGCTTTTTTTCCGCTGTAGTTGGCGCTACCGTAGCATGTCCTCAAAGCCATCAACTATACAAAGTACTAAGAAATCGCCAAGTTCAATAAAAATAGCAATAAAAAATGCCCCCCAATCAGCGGGGGCATTACAAACTTCGCACCTTTAGGTGCGAAGATTGTGTTTGACTACTCAGTGGCTTGCCGCTGAGATTTCTTAGGTAAAAAAAACCATAGCCACAACGCCCAAATTTGACTTTTTTTAGACCCTACGGCAAACTCAGCTACGCTCGGGCCGATGGGGCTCGCAAACTAACGCTTAAGGATTAACGGATGATTGAATTACAAACCAACTATGGCACGATAACTATTAAGCTCGATTCCGAGCACACACCGAAAACAGCGGATAATTTTTTGGCTTATGTGAAAGCGGGTTTCTACGATGGCACTATTTTTCATCGTGTTATTGACAACTTTATGATTCAAGGTGGTGGTTTTGATGCGCAAATGCAGCAAAAAGAAACTAACGCAACTATTGAAAATGAAGCAGATAAAGGTGGTAGCAATAAACGCGGCACCGTTGCCATGGCGCGCACCAATGACCCGCATTCTGCCAGCGGACAATTTTTTATTAATGTCAAAGACAATGATTTTCTCAATCACCGTGCTAAAACGCCTGATGGCTGGGGTTATTGTGTTTTTGCTGAAGTCACCAGCGGCATGGATGTCGTCGATAAAATTAAAGCCGTCACTACCGGTAATTCTGCTGGCCATCAAGATGTACCCGTAGAAAATGTCGTTATTGAAAAAGCAAGCGTGGTTGATGAAAAGGCTGACTAGCCCCTTAAAATTCATCTTGCACATGAAGGCCCCGGCCAAAGCCGGGGTTTTTGTTACGCAAATAAAATTAAATACACCCCACCCATTAGCTTTTACAAGAAAAATTATCTAGAATCTATTCATAAAATATAAAGTATAGGAGAAGAGCATTAATAGTGAAGACATCAAAATTATGTCACTAGCAGTTGTTATCGCCTTATTATTGACTTCTGTGGGTCGTTACTGTTGGTCGCATTGTAAAAGCCCAACAGGAAATCGAGAAGAACAAGGAGGAGAAGCAAACTTAAGCCGCCCCCCTAACTAACGCTGCTTAAATTTCCCCAAATAAGAATAAGCAATCGGCACCACAACGAGCGAAAAGAAAGTACCAACCAGCAGGCCGCCAATAACCACCCAGCCAATTTGGTGGCGGCCAACTGAACCAGGGCCCGTAGCCAGCGCCAACGGCAAGGTACCAAACACCATGGCTGCTGTGGTCATTAAAATCGGACGCAAACGAATCATCGCCCCTTCAACAATGGCCTCCCCCATCGGCATACCTTTTTCACGCAATTGATTCACAAACTTGGTAATTAAAATACCGTGTTTACTCACCAACCCCACCAAGGTCACCACGCCAATTTCCGAATAAAGATTTAAGGTGCCCCCCACTAATTTTAAAGCGAGCAAAGCACCTACCATACTTAACGGCACCGCCACCAAAATAATAATTGGATCGATGAAACTACTAAATTGTGCCGATAAAACCAAATAAATAAATACCAATGACATAATCATCAGCGCCGCAATACTACCTTGGGATTCAATAAACTGCTGCATTTTTCCAGAAAAGGCGGTGCGCAAATTACCCTTAATAGCACCAGGCTCTACCTTGTCAATGTATTTAATCGCATCACTGGCGGTATAGCCCGGCAATAAATTGGCACTAACCGTACCCGAGCGCATGCGATCAAAATGCGACAAGGTGCCTTGACCAACCATTGGCGATAATTTTACTATACTCGATAAGGGAATCATTTGCCCAGCATTACTACCTAACGTGCTTTTTACATACAATTTGTTAAGCACGGCAAAATCACTTAAATCCTGCAAGTCCATTTGTAACTTAACCCCATAACTACGGCTCCCCGATTCGACATCGGTCACATGCTTACCACTCATCATGACATTCATGGTATCGGCAATATCTTGGATACTAATACCCAGATTCGCTGCTAAATCACGATTTACACTCACATCATATTGCTGAGTGTCAAATTTCAAGTTGGTATTAACTTGCGTAAAACCCGGATATTGACTAAACAAGGCTTTCAGCCGATTAATTGGGCCTAATAAATCATCATAATTAGCATTAGTCATAACATTAAAGGTGACATCTGGACCTTGTTCACCATAATCAATTATTGGCATTTCTGCTGCACCGGCTATCACACCTGGCACTTTTCCCAGTTTAGGATTCACCATAGTAATGAGCTGTTGTGGGGTATATTTTCGTTTTTGCCAAGGCTTGAGTAACACGAAAAAGTTAGATGAACCACCACCACCCTGCGAAATAACATCACTAACGCCAGGGGCTTTACTCAGTATCCCAGAAACAATATCAGTATATTTGTTGGTATAACGGGTATTGGCATTGGCTGGAGAAATTAAATTAGCGACAAAGATACCACCGTCTTCGGCCGGCAAAAGCTCAGATGATAGACTTAAAAATAAAAGATAACCAATGGCGCCAACCACTACTAAAATACCAATGACACCCAGACGCCAACTCAAAGCGCGCAGCAATATTTTTTTATACGCAGATGATACTCGCAAAAAAACCTTATCAACAATAGTACTTAAAGGATCATCTTTCACTTTGGATTGCAAAATGCGCGCACACATCATCGGTGATAACGTTAATGCGACAAAGGCAGAAATCAATACGGCTCCTGCTAAAGTAAAGGCAAATTGCTGAAACAATTTAGCGGTAAAACCTTGCATCAAACCAATCGGCGCATAAACAGCCGCCAAGGTTAACCCCATGGCAATTACTGCCGTTGCAATTTCATTGCTGCCATTCAATGCCGCATCCATGGGCTTGGCACCCTCTTCAATATGGCGATGAATATTCTCCAACATCACAATAGCATCATCGACCACCAAACCAATCGCCAGTACAATCGCCAATAAAGACATCACATTAATACTAAAGCCCAAAAAATAAACCACACTAAAAACACCAATGAGACTCACCGGAATGGTCACCACCGGGATTAACGTAGCGCGCGCTGAACCTAAAAATAAAAATACCACTAAAATAACTAAAACCACCGCCTCACCAATGGTGGTAAATGTTTCATTAATGGATTTTTTCAAAAAAGTGGATTGATCATAGGCTACATGCATTTTCATGCCAGCTGGTAGTGTCGTGCTTAATTGCGAGAGTTCTTTTTTAACTGCGCCAGCAATGTTAATTGGATTTTGACCCTGCACCGGCTTGACCGCCAACATCACCCCTTCTTTACCATTGATTTTTAATGGTGCTAAAAACAAACTCCCCGAACCAAATTCAACTTTAGCAATATCCTTAATGCGCACAGTCCCTTGTGGACTTTGTTTGAGAATAATATTGGCAAATTGGTTGGCATTCGATAATTGTGTTTTGGAAATAATGGAATAATTACGCAATGGTGCCTGAATCGATCCTGCTGAAAAGTCGATGTTATTGGCGGTTAATCGATTTTCAACATCAGTAACAGTTATACCATAAGACATCATTTCTGCTGGATTTAACCAAATCCGCATAGCATAACCACCTCCACCATAAGTACCAACACCACCCACGCCCGGCACTTGCTGCAGTTCGGGCACTATGTTACCGGTTAAATAATCACGGATTTCGGAGCTAGATTTTTTTGCATCTAAAAAAGTAATTAACAGCAAATCTGAACCTTGGCTACCGATGGTTAATGCCGGTGGATCAGCATCAGCGGGCCATTCAGGATTGGCGCGTACAGCAGAAATTTTATCGCGAATCTGGTTAACCTCTTCATCAAAATTACCACCCAGCACAAATTGTATGGTGATACTACTGCTACCAATGGAACTTGACGAAGTCATATAATCAACACCATCGATATCAGCAAAAGAATTCTCTAACATAGTGGTTACTTTGCTTTCCATCAAGGAAGCACTAGCACCTGTGTAAGTTGTCCTTACTGTTATCACTGGAATCTTTAATTCCGGCATATAGCGAATATCTAAGCGCAAAAAACCCACAATACCAATAACAATCAAGACGAGACTTAGAACTATCGCCAAAACCGGTTGTTCAATACAGGTTTTTACAAGTTTCAAAATAACAATCCTTCAATACTATTTTGCTTTTGTGCTCGCATTTGCCTTGGCACCAGCACTTGAACTCATCGTGGTTGTCGAAGGTGCCGGTGCTGCTGTATTTACCACTTGCACACTAACACCATCACTCAACTTCTGTTGGCCAGCAATAACAACCTGATCGCCTGCTTGCAAGCCACTTAAAATCTGGACGACATTACCCACGTGTGATCCCAGCTTCACCCGTGTTTGTATAGCCTTGCCAGAGACTATTTTATAGACATAGTATCCCTTAACATCCGCAGTTACGGCTTGCTGTGGCACCACCAGGGCTTTTTTATCAATCTCAATTTGTTGTTCTACGTGAATGAACATGCCCGGATTGAGTAACGCGTCCTTGTTGGGCACCGAAGCTTGCACGGCCACTGCGCGGGTTGCTTGATTAATCGTAGGCGCAATATAATTTACTGTGCCATAAAATGTTTTATTGGGATACGCGCTAACAGTAATTTTAACTAATTGTCCTTTTTTTAATTCTGGCAGCAAGTTTTCTGACAAGGTATATTGTGCCTTTAATTGTGTCGCATTTACCAAAGTAACGATGGCGTCACCGGCAGTAACATAATCCCCCTCCTGCACTTTGAATGCCGCCAATGCTCCTGAAAATGGCGCAGAAATTGTTTTTTGATTAAGCAACGCTTGTTTGCTCTGAACATTCGCGCGCGCCTGACTAACATTAGCCTCAAGTTGATCTAAGTCCTGCTGTGAAACGGCAATATTTAGTAATCCCTTAGAACGAATATATTTTTTGGTAGTAACGTCTAATTTACTCTGCGCTGTTGCCAAATCAGCTTTTGCGGTGTCATTATTTAATTGGACGATGGGCATACCCTTAGCAACTTCATCACCATCTTTAAAATTAATCTGATCGACACGCCCATCAACTACCGAGCTAATGGTTACCTCCTGTAAAGCTGTGAGCGAACCTAAAGACGCTACTTGTTTCGGCATACTTTGAATAGTAACGCTTGCCACATTGACCACCACTGGTGCAGCCTGAGCTGAAGAGGTGACTGTTTTAGCTTGAACTACATTAATGACAGCAAAGGCCATCAGCAACGAGGCAGTTATTATTCGGTATTTTTTTATCATCGCCAAACCCTAAGCCAAAAAAACAGGAACATAAGCACTGATTATAAGTAAAACTGCCACTTTTATCCATTGCTCATACTATTTCTTCGTCACAAGCCCTTTCAACAAGCTAATTCCATCAACAAGGCATCTTCACTCCCATCTGGCGTAGGATAATAATTTTTACGTCGACCCATCTCACGAAAACCATGCCGCTGATAAAGCGCTATCGCAGCCTGATTACTCACCCGGACTTCCAAAACAATCCGAGCCAAACCCTCTCTGCTAGCGGACTTTATAACATGACGCAACAGATTGCTGCCGCGACCCTGGCCTTGCCAAGCCTTAGCCACCGCTAGGTTTAATAACTGACACTCATCCATTTGGTAGGAAACTAACACAAAACCAACCAACTCAACCTTCTGCAACAATAACCATCCATGATAGGATTGATTAAAACAATTACTGAGCACCACATCGCCCCAACTTGATTGTTGCAAACTTGACATCAATGCCGCCACCATTGAGACATCTTCTGGCAACCAGGCGCGCAATTTAAGGATTTTTAGCCACCCCCATCAGTTGCATAGCTTGTTGCAAATCAGACCATGCACCTTTTTTCAGGCTCGATTCTTGCAGCAACTCAGCCAAGCTGAAACTCACCACCACCGGCACGTTTTGCCAATTCCCAGCCAGCGCTCGCCACTGATCAATGGATTTTTCTGCCACTAAGAAGGCATTGGCAAGAACGGAACCCAACATAATAATGGTCTTGGGCTGATGATTGTGCTGGAGTATCTCCTCTAAACTTTCATCAGCAACCTGCACATTAAGCTGCATAGCTCCCATCATTTTGTTTAGTAATTGAACAGCATCGGTCAACTGTAATTCTTCTCTCATCACCAACAACACCCCCCGAACAACTCCAGCAGCATCACACAATTGGTAATTTTGCGTTTCGAGTCGCACTTGCGTCTCTTGGTTACGTTGTTGCCACAACGGAATCCCCATCGCCTGTAAATAAAGCAACTGTCTGCTGATAATGCCCATAATTCTCTCCCTAAATTGTATCAACTTTCACCACATACGCATTGCGCAGTGACTATGATACTATATTCTCCTATAGAGATAACCTAGATAATAAAATGCTTAAGGTACTAAAAATACTCATACTTTTACTCATCCTCGCGGCCTTAAGCTTCGCCGGTTATCGTTACTGGCGACACCAACAATTATTCCCCAGCACCGATGATGCTTATGTCCAAGCGCATGTGGTTAATATCTCTCCACGCATCAGCGGATCTGTCATTAAAGTTGCCGTCCAAAACCACCAACCGGTTAAAAAAGGACAGTTATTATTCCAACTCGACCCGACTCCATGGCAGATTGCGGTGAACAAAGCACAAGCCAACCTAGACAACACCATCTCCGGGGTGAAGGCATTACAAGCTGCTGTACTGACCAATCAAGCACAACTGCGCGCACGTCAAGCTGAATTAGTAGACAATCAACACAATGCCCGCCGAATTCTTAGCTTAGTTCGCCTAAAACTCTATGCCCCTGCTCAAGGTGACAACGCCACCCAACAATTAAATGTCGCCAAAGCCAATGTCAAAGCAGCGCAAAGTCAACTTAAAGAAGCGCAACAAAAACTCGGCCAACCCGGCGAGGACAATGCCCGTATTCGTGCTGCCAAGGCAGCACTGGCTAATGCACAATTAAACTTACAATACACCGACATCAAGGCACCGGCTAAAGGTTTCATTGCCAACTTCTCATTACGCATGGGCGATGAAGTAAGTGCTTACCAAGATTTATTCGCCATTGTAGAAGATCACCAATGGTGGGTAAATGCTAATTTTAAAGAAACCCAATTAGCGCGAATTAAGCCGGGACAAAAAGCAAAAATTGTTATTGATATTTATTCTGATCATCCATTTACTGGCGTTGTACAAAGCATTAGCGCTGGCAGCGGCACCAGCTTTAGTTTATTACCCCCAGAAGATGCTACCGGTAACTGGGTTAAAGTCACGCAACGTTTCCCGGTTAAAATAATTATTACAAACCCCAACCCACTATACCCACTACGTATCGGTGCCAGCAGCACCGTTACCGTTAATACTAAAAGTTTAAATGAATAACTCACGTCAACAAATTCTCTACCAAAGACGCCACTTAGTCATTATCACCATTATGTTGGTGGCGATTCTCGAGGTATTAGATTCCACAATTGTTAACGTCGCTCTACCAGCGATGCAAGCATCTCTTGGCGCCAACGTCGATGAAATCACTTGGGTATTAACTTCTTATATCGTCGCTTCTGCCATTATGATTCCACTCACTGGTTTTTTAAGTGATAATTTCGGGCAGAAAAATTTATTGATCGTTAATATTAGCGGTTTTATGGTAAGTTCTTTTTTATGTGGCCTCACCAATTCGCTGGATCAAATGATTATACTACGCATTTGCCAAGGCGCCTTTGGCGCTGCCTTAATCCCATTATCACAGGCCATTTTACGTGAATCTTACCCGCTCGACCAACAAGGCAAGGCGATGGCCATTTGGGGAATTGGCATCATGACAGCACCGGTTTTAGGGCCAACTTTAGGCGGCTACATTACCGAACACGCCAGTTGGCGTTGGATTTTTTATATCAACGCACCTCTATGTATCATCAGTTTACTATTAACATTCTGGGTCATTCCGACAACCAAGCGCCAATTAAAAAAACTAGATATCTATGGACTATCAACTATGATCATTGGTGTAGGTTTTTTACAACTTTTTTTAGATCAGGGTAATGAAAAAGACTGGTTTAGTTCAAATTTTATTAAGCTATCCTTTATTTTATCGATCACCGGAATGGTTTTGTTTATTATCCGCAGCCTTACACAAAAACAGCCCCTGGTTAATCTTAAACTCTATAGAGATCGTAATTTTTCTATTTCCGGACTCATTCTGTTAACATTTTGCGCCTGCATGTTTTCCTTACTGGTTATGCAACCTATCATGCTGGAGAGTTTATTTCATTATCCTGTCATCGCCGCCGGCTGGGTAATGGCACCAAGAGGATTAGCCAGCGCAATTGCTATGATATTAGCATCGGTATTAATGAAACGCATTAATGCCAAATATTTAATTGCAGTTGGCTTACTGCTGTGTGCATACGGCAGCTATTTAATGTCACAATATAATTTAAATGTTGATATGCTCGGCAACATCATTCCGGGTCTCTATCAAGGCTTAGGCATGGGTTTAATTATGGTGCCATTGACCACTTACTCTCTCGCCACCATCCCTGCGTCACAAATCACCGAAGGTGCCGGTTTATACAGTTATGCACGCATGCTGGGCACTTCCGTTGGTATTTCAGTGATCAGCACCTTGGTCACGCGTGAGACGCAAATTAATTACAATCAATTGTCAGCACATACCTCCATTTTTAATACCAACCTGCACCAATGGTTTAACCACCAGAGTCTCACCTTGCACAGCCCCCTCGGGGCACAACGTCTGGCTGAACAAATAGCGACACAAGGGCGCATGATTGCTTTTAATGATGCTTATTTAGCCATTGCCATTGGCTTTGTAATCTTGATACCATTGAGCCTGTTTTTACAACGATTGGATTTTACAAACACTGATATGCAAGGACACTAAAATGGATTGTTTATTTTGCAAGATTATCAATAAAGAGCTTGACAGCAAGCTGGTTCATGAAGATGAACAACTTGTTGCTTTTCACGACATCAAACCACAAGCACCGCAACATGTTTTGATTGTGCCACGCAAGCATATTGCCACAATCAACGACCTTACCGAGGAGGATACAAAATTAGTTGGCCACATGGTACAGGTCGCCAAACAATTAGCGCAACAACTCGGCTGTGCCGAAGCTGGGTATCGCACCTTATTTAATTGCAACAAAGCCGGCGGGCAAGACGTTTATCATATCCATTTGCATTTATTAGGTGGGCGCCAATTTACCTGGCCCCCAGGTTAGACTTTTTCATTTTAGGATCAATCATGTCAGAGATATTAGAAAAAAATACCCAACAAGTTTTATCGGAAAATTTTACCGAAATTATCAGTGCTATCGGCGAAGATCCTGCGCGCGAAGGCTTGCAAAAAACACCACTGCGTGCAGCCCAATCTTTTGCGTATCTTACGCAAGGCTATCAAATCGACACGCAAGCCATTATACAAAAAGCTTTATTTAAATCCGACATGAGCCAGATTGTTATTGTTAAAGATATTGAACTGTATTCTTTGTGCGAACATCATTTGTTGCCCTTCATTGGTAAATGCCATGTTGGCTATATACCCAATGGCAAAATTTTAGGATTATCTAAAATTGCACGCATCGTTGATGCTTTTGCCCGTCGCCTACAAGTGCAAGAACGCCTAACACAACAAGTTGCTGAGTCTTTATTATCAGGCGTAGACGCTAAAGGCGTCGCTGTGGTTATTGAAGCAAAACACCTATGCATGATGATGCGCGGTGTTGAAAAACAAAACTCAGTAATGACGACCTCTGTTATGCTAGGCAGATTTCGCGAATGCCATCGCTCACGAGCGGAGTTTTTGGCGTTGATCAACAACCGCGAATAAATTGCAATACGCAGAACCCTACTTGCCGCGACTTGTTCGCACTATCCAGAAAATTTTTTATACTTCCTGGATTGCTTCGGCGCTACGCTTCCCACAAAGACGGTACCTTAAATAAAACCACAGGTAACCCTGTGGTTTTATTACCCATACTTACCACCAACCGTGACGAATGCGTCTTTTCACTATATGCTTACGCACATGCAAGTGTTCCAAATGAGCGACGTGATGCAGCACACCCGAAAAATTGCCGTTGCGAATAGCACGGCGCAACGCATGGTTCTGGTGACGTATCCTTCGATTGATATGATGTAAATGATGAAACGGATTGGCAGTGGCAATTGAACCTACACTAAAACCTAACGTAACCGCAGCAGCTACAATAGCTAACTTCTTAAATTTCATAATTAACCCCTTTTTTATGATTAAGCAACGAAACCACTCTAACTGATCCGTGTTAATACAATATATCCTGAAGAATTAGATTTGTAACAGAAATGAAACGAAGAGAAAAGCAAAAAATTAACAAAAATATGACCCTCATAACCAACTGATTAAATGTAATATTTTCAGGCTGATTCTTCACCATTAAGCTCAATCAACCAGTTACGCAATCGTCTATGGTTCACGCCAAAATCAAAATGACCATAAACACTGCGACTAAACGTACGTAACGTACTATTATTATCATCAATGCGTACGAACTGTACATCTATGACGTCGGGAAATCTGAACAAGAAACTCTTTTGCACATATTGATATTGTTGTTTTTCCGGCTCAGCACGCAATAACATTATCCTGGGTTGTTGACGAACAAGTGCGAGCCAACGCAGCTTTAACTCATCCAAAGAAATAGGAAAAACAGGTGCTTTTATTTGTCGTTTACCAGCAGCAGGTTGATCACTCACTAAAGAATAATTGGGTTTGTCCGGCAAAGTTAAGTTGGAAAAATCAACCATCGGTATTTGCCGCCAATTACTTGCCATAACCAAAGTATCTCCATCACATTAAATTACAGCACAACCAACTTCTTATTAAACATTCACCGCTGCAGGAAGCGTGGTTAATAGATTTTGCACTTCTTTATAGCTCAGGCGCGGACCATACTTGGTTACCACTTGTGCAGCAACGTAATTGGCAAAGTGCGCTGCTTGTAACGCCGTATAATCATGCGTGATGGCATACAAATAAGCGCCGGCAAAGGTATCCCCTGCACCAATAGCATCAATCGCTTTCACTGGCACTTCATCGATAAAAGAACATTGACCTTTATCGCAAAAATAAGCCCCTTGATTACCACGGGTAATTAACAATTGATCGGCATTTTCGCGCAACTTAACTGGCACATGATCGAGATCCTCGGAACCAGCAAAAATTTTCGCTTCTTGCTCATTACAAAATAACACATCCACTTTATAATCGAGTACTTCCATTAACTGTGCATAACAATGCTGCACAATATTAGAGTCCGCTAACGATAGCGCAATTTTAACAGCGTGTTTTTTTGCCCACTGCGTTGCCTGTATCACAGCCTTGTGTGCTGAGGGTGATGCCACCAAATAACCTTCGATATAAAGATAGCTTGATTGCTGTAACGCCTGTTCATCCAAATCAGCAACGGAAAAACCTTCCGTTACACCCAAATAGGTACTCATAGTCCGCTCAATATCCGGTGTAATCAGCGCCACACAACTGCCAGTCACACCATCGGCTGCCGGCTTTGCTTCACGTTTCAAATGAATACCCGCGCGCAACACATTTTCCTTATAACGCTGACCAGCATCATCATCGGCTACACGGAAAGAAAGAAAACTCTTCGCCCCCAAGTGTGCTGCCGTTGCTAGAGTATTCGCCGCTGAACCGCCACAGGCTGTTAAATAATCTTGATCTTCTAAATGACCAAGCAACGCATGCAAGCGCGCCTGGTCAATTAAAGTAGTAACACCTTTTTCAATATTTAAAGATTGTAGAACTGTGTCATCAACACGAAATTCAATATCGAGCAAGGCATTCCCTATGCCATAAACATCGTATTTTGTAGTCAACTCGCCAACTCCTCGATTGAAATCATTGGTCCACCGTATCCTTCTCCTCTTGCTCAGTATCGTGCTCAGCATCTTTCATGCTTAAGCGCAAGCGACCCTTGTTATCAATTTCAATTAATTTCACACGAATTTGCTGACCTTCAGACAATTTATCGCGTACGTTATCAACGCGCTCGTTACAGATTTGTGACACATGCACCAATCCCTGAGTACCCGGTATAATTTCAACAAAAGCGCCGTAATCAGTAATCTTCATCACCTTGCCATCATAAGTAATACCCACTTCTGGTTCAGCAACAATATCACGAATACGCTGCTCAGCTGCTTTGGCACAATCGCCATCAACCGCAGCAATTTTAATCACGCCGTCGTCGGTAATATCAATGGTAGTATTGGTTGATTCCGTTAATTCACGAATTGTTGCCCCACCTTTACCAATCACATCGCGAATTTTATCCGGATTAATTTGTATGGTAGTAATACGTGGCGCAAAATCAGAAATGTCTTGACGCGGTTCAGCCAATACTTCATTCATGCAATTTAGAATATGCAAACGACCTTGCTTCGCTTGCTCTAAAGCACGATGCATAATCTCTTCAGTAATGCCGTTGATTTTAATATCCATCTGCAAAGCAGTGATGCCCTCTGCCGTACCGGCCACTTTAAAGTCCATGTCGCCCAAGTGATCCTCATCACCTAAGATATCGGTTAATACTGCCACACGATCATCTTCTTTAATTAGACCCATAGCAATACCAGCAACCGGTGCTTTAATGGCTACACCAGCATCCATTAACGATAAACTCGTGCCGCAAACAGTTGCCATCGAAGAAGAACCGTTAGACTCAGTAATTTCCGATACCACACGTAACACATAAGGATTGTCTTCTTCTTGAGGAATCACCGCCTGTATCGCACGTTTTGCCAAGCGACCATGACCAATTTCACGACGCTTAGGGCCGGTCATCATGCCGGTTTCACCCACACAATAGTGTGGAAAGTTGTAATGCAACATAAAACCTTCACGATACTCACCCGTTAAACTATCAATAATTTGTGAATCACGCGCCGTACCCAACGTAGAAACAACAATTGCTTGTGTTTCACCACGAGTAAAAACGGCTGAACCGTGTGTCCGTGGTAATACGCCAACTTCAATAGCAATAGGACGCACCGTGGTTAAATCACGACCATCAATACGCTCACCAGTACTTAAAACTTGCTCGCGTACTATTTTGGATTCTAAATCGTGCAGCATGGCTTTTACTTTATCTTCACTAATAGCCGATTCTTCATCTTCACCACACAAAGCATCACAAGCATTTTGTGCAACTACTTTAATCGCATCTTGGCGTTGTAATTTTTCTTTTATTTGATAAGCATTTTGCAATTGCTCTGTGGCAAAATCACTAATCTTTTGCTGCAAGTCATGATCAGTCTCTGGTGGTGTCCAATCCCACGCCTCAGTGCCAGCTTCAGCAACTAATTCATGTATGGCGGTAATAACCACTTGCATTTGCTGATGACCAAACATCACCGCACCCAACATAACTTCTTCACTCAAACCATCTGCTTCTGATTCCACCATCAACACCGCTTGCTCCGTTCCAGCAACCACTAAGTCTAAATCCGAAGTCTCCAGTTGGCTGGCTGTTGGATTCAATAAATAGTTGCCATCACAATAACCCACCCGCGCTGCTGCAATCGGACCTTGAAACGGTGCACCTGAAAGTGAAAGTGCCGCCGAAGCGCCGATTAGTGCTGGGATATCTGAATCAATCTCAGGATCCATAGAGATAACCGTTGCAACAATTTGCACGTCGTTTCGGAACCCTTTTGGAAACAATGGACGAATAGGGCGATCAATCAAACGACAAGTCAATGTCTCACGCTCAGTTGGACGACCTTCGCGCTTGAAATAACCACCAGGGATCTTGCCCACAGCATAGGTTTTTTCTTGATAGTTAACCGTTAACGGGAAGAAACCTCGATCAACAGAGGCCTCTTTCTTGGCCACTACAGCCACTAGAACAACTGTATCACCCATGCGAATCATAACTGAGCCGCTCGCTTGACGAGCAATTTGTCCAGTTTCGATAGTGACCTGATGGTCACCGTATTGAAAAGTTTTAGTAATTTTATTCACGTTTAATTCCTCAAAGTCAGTTAGTTACGTAAGCCCAAGCGTTTAATCAATTCCCGATAACGATTGATATCTTTATTCTTTATATATTTCAAAAACTTACGTCTCTGACTCACCATCCGCAGCAGACCACGACGTGACGCATTGTCGTGCTTGTGTGCTTTCATATGATCGGTCAAATAGGCAATTTTGTGGGTAAGAATGGCTATCTGCACTTCGGCAGATCCGGCATCACTGGTGTTTTTACCATACTCTTTAATAATGGTGGCTGTTTGTTCAGCTGTTAATGACATAAGCGCTTCCTCTTGTTGAAACATGAAACTCAGCTATCAACACATCATCCACTGTCATTGGCAGAATCTGCGCTCCCCAACGGGGTCCCAATAGCCACAAAAGCGGGATTATACCTGATAAAACTGGCGCTGAGTAGACCTGGCAGTGAAACACAGCACTTAAAAATCAAGGAGATAAGGAATTTAGAACAACTCTCGAGTACAAGCGAAAACCCACGGCAAAATCCATGGAAAAAAATTAGCATGATCTGCGTATAACCTCCCGTATTGAGCCACCTCAACTTGCCGCTTACAGTCCTCTTAAGACAACAAACACGAGTTTACCTCATATGCTCAAACTTCACATAGATTCATTTGATCCGTCTGCTTTTATTTTAAAATCTATCGCCATTTACCCCATGACGTTTTCTTTGCCGTATCATGGGGTCACCGAGCTGCTCAGCAAATCCATCCTATCACCGATGGCTTTTATTAAAAAAAAATTATGCTTCACCATTGGCAAACCTAAACCACAATATCTACATGCTGTCATTACTGGTTGTGAGTTCTTGCCAGCTGAAGACGGCCATTATCGCTATAGGCTTAAATTTTCCTCACCGCTCCGTGGCTTACAATATTCTCAGCACAAACGTGTCTTTCAACAACAAAGCTTAACACAAATTGCGAAAACTTTATTACAAAAATGGCCTATAACTGATTTACACTTTGACTTACCCGCAATAAAAATAGCCCATCAAATGCAATACCAAGAAACCGATCTACACTGCTTGAGCCGCTTATTAGCAGATCAACAATGCTGGTATACTTTACAACAATCCCAAAAATCCATAAAATTATATTTATCCGATGATTTACCAACGCGCAACCACGTGCATCAATTATCCTGCCAAGAAAAAAGTGATTTATTATTTGACCAACCAATGCTTTATCAAATACAAAAGAAACGAGCCTTGCAGTATAATCTAGCTAGCATCACCATCGCCGGCAAACAAGCCTCTCTATTAACGATTAAAACCAACACCACCGGCTTGCAACTCGGTGATTATCTCAACTTAACCGATCATCCGCAGAAAAAATACAATCAATGTTATCGCATTGTCGCTCTGCGTTTTAATTATCGTTTGCGCGATGGCTTGCATAATTGGCAACAAACACTAACACTGACTGAAATCCAAGAAAAATTACACCCACGCAAGCGTTTTAAAAAATCATTTATGCACATTTTGCCAGCCAAAGTGATTAACTGGCCCAACACCAATTCAACTTTAAATCACAAAAACTATTATTTGTTACAATTTCCATTTGAAAAAAAAACACCCCACCCCCCCGGCGAAGGCGTTCCCACCTTGCAACCTTATGCCGACAATGGTCAAAGAAATTATGGCATTCATTGCACGCTCGCGGCACAGACACAAGTCGCTGTTGGTTTTTTGCAAGGGGACTTCAGTCAACCCTTTATTCTTGGCGTCATTCCTGGCAAAACCCAACCCGGCCCCAGCAATCATAAAAACCCACAACAAAACATCCTACAAACCCCGGCGGGTAATTGTCTGAAAATAGACGATGGCAGCCACCCCGCCATCACTTTGGGCAACATCATTCACAAAAATTATCTGCAATTAAGTGCAGCGGATAATAGTAAGAAAATTACATTACACAACCAATCCGGTAACATTTCTATTGCAGCAGCGAAAGAGATGGTGATGACAACAGTCGGTAATTTTTCTTTGCAATGTCAACGACAAATAGTGAATTCTCAAAGCATGCAAATCATCACGCAGCAAGGTGATATTAATCTTTCTGCCGCAAAAGATATTCAATTAACGGCCAAAGAAGCGATTCGCTGGCAAAGCCATAAAGACATAAACTTTAAATGGCAGGAGAATTTTCACATAAAAGCACAAGATGATTTCTCCATGCTGGCTTCTAAGGAATTTAAAATCACCTCAGCGCATGGAAAAATAACACTAAACAGCGGTCAAACTGTTTATCTGCAAGCTAAAGAAAAATTGCACGCAGGACCCTTGTCGCTAATTAATGGTTCTCTCAACATAAACGCTAAAGCCATTACCTTAGCGGCAGGTGTTATAAATATATTTGGGTTAAATCCTGTGGCATGAGAAGTTTTAAGTTTTTTATATTTCGTGGATCCCTCGCCTTGGCGAAGGATGACGGTAGCGAAAACGGAGGATGACGCCGGAGAAAGCGCAAAATGACAGAAAAAAGTGCCAGACTAATGTGTAATCGCGAAGCAACGAGAACGACAACGGATCGTATGCGGTAATATTTGAATACCACAGGCGCAGTCGCGACAAAACTTACGCGCCAATAAGATGCTTTTAATACTCAAGCATCAGCGACCAAGCCAAGTTTAGCCAACAAAAAGTTAAAAAAAGCATTTTTAAGGGTAGTGCCTCGATATTCCTTGTAAAGAAACCACATCACAAATAACGGAAGCAGCAATACGATTTCAATAATACTGGAAATCCACAAATTCCTCGCGCCAATAGGCACAGCATAAACAATCCAACAAATCTGCGTTGCAAACAAGACGAAGAACATACCGATGCTAACATCCTCCACCTGCTTACGCCGATAGGATTTCACGATCTGTGGCAAAAAAGCCACATTACTACTGATATTTGCGATAAACCCAGCTATATGGGAGGCCAAAGGAATGTGCATATGAGTCGCCCTCGTGCGTTGTATTGGGGCAAATTTTAAACATTTTTCTTACCGCTAGCAAGCCATATAACTCTTTTATTTTCAGTAGGTTATGAATTCTAGAAAAGAAAGCCCCGCGGGATTGCCACTAACTTGAACACTACAACCACACCCTGGTCACTTCGATCCTTCATCTGATATAACTGGAGACATGCCCTCACCAGATAGTTGGCCATCCTTTTGTTTGCGTCTTACATTGAGATAAATAGTATGCAGGCTGATCAGAACACAATAGCTCTCTAAAACTAAAGTTCCAAGATTAAACTGCCAGATGGTGGACAAAGCTAAAGTCGCAGCACCAATCGCTTGCAATATTGCGAATGTATGCGAATTACCCGAAACATACCTATAACGAACTAATGTCAGCGAGCCAATAATACATAGTGATCCCAAGATGGCAATTATTGATCCGTGCATGTGATTCACTCCCCGTTGTTAATTACAGTTGCTTGGAATTGACATAACTTAAGCACTTAAGACGGATTCTAGCTGCATTTATTTATCAAAGCAAGAGCGGCCAGTCTCTTGTTTTTCGATAGTTAAAAATTATTTTGCCCACAATCAAGCGGTAAAGCTTCATCTGCATATACCGCCACCCGCCAACAGGGATTAACAAACTCGGCGCGTAAAACATCTGACATAGCTTATAAAACTTTACGATCGGCTATGCTAGATTTTTCTTTAATTGCTAAATTAGTGCGGCGCTCATTACTTAGTCGTAGTTTCGTGTATTTGCACTGTAGTTGCGTGGATTTGACATATTTTGCATAAACTGTTGCGTTGCCGCGCAACTATTGCCACGAAAATCCGTGTTCACAATATGATTAGCACTATTGACTTCAAAAAAAGTTTTGCAATGAAAATCATAGATACCGCCGCCAGTTATCATCGGCGGCGTAGAAGAAACATAAGTTTGTCCATTGCTGGTATAAACAGACGTGTAACCTGGCGTGGTAACAATGGGATATTGGCCAACATCACGGGTGGCATAAACATAAAGTCGATGACCATTAGGCAAACGCTCAGTGTGATCCGGATAACCCCAAACACGAAATAATTTTGCCCCCGATGCACCTTGCCAACTATTTACCGCTAATTGATAATTTTGCACTGTAGCGCAAGCTGTTAGACCTAATAAAATAGTAACGACACAAAAGAGCTGTAACCCATATTTGCCAATCATCACCATACCCTCCCAACATGTTGTATGGGTAAGTATAGCAAAGATATCGACACATCAACGATTTTCATGCTGCTAGCAGACAGCCCTATAGCATAGCTGTGCCACATGAAAAAAAATTCACCTAAAAGAAGAAGTTGGTCGAATAATGGACATAGTGACAGACAACTTAAAGCCGCTCACTCAGTAGACGCCGCGCCGCCAGTTGATTGTCGGCCAACACTTCGCCAACACCCAAAAAACGCCCATCATTTAAATAAAGTGTCACAACGGCTTGAGTTTGCAAAGCAGGCAAAAGAATGCGCTTACCCTGCTGTATGCAACGCGCTTGTTCAAGTGTGAGTTTAATTTCAGTGTAACCTTCAAGTGCTATCTCTGTTGGCAATAAATAATTCTGCCAACTATTATTTTCCACTGCTTGTTGCAAATTTTCCCAACACACCATTTGTTCTGCTTTAAACCCAGCCACCGACAAACGCCGCAGACTAATGACGTGCGCACCACATTGCAGTGCTTGACCTAAATCATCCACTAAACTGCGAATATAGGTGCCTTTAGAACAATGCACAAAAAGTTTTATTTGGTTATTTCTATATTCCAATAAAGATAAAGTTTTGATATGCACAGCGCGCGCTTTGCGCTCAATCTCGACGCCCTTGCGCGCAAGTTTATACAAAGGCTGCCCTTGATGTTTTAATGCGGAATACATTGGTGGTATTTGTTTAATCTCACCACGAAAAGATTGCAGTTGCTGTTCTATTTGTTGTGCATTTAAATTCGGCACCTCGCAACGCGCAGTCACCTCACCTTCGGCATCCAAAGAATCCGTACGCACGCCTAGTTGCGCAATAACTTCGTATTCTTTGTCGGCATTTAATAAATATTGTGAGAATTTTGTCGCCTCACCTACACAAATCGGCAGCATGCCGGTTGCTAAAGGATCCAAACTACCGGTATGACCCGCTTTACGCACACCCAGCAACCGCTTAACCTTTTGTAATAACCTATTGGAGGTTAAACCCTGTGGTTTATCAACCAATAAAATACCATGCACTGCCGTGACTTGATTGAGCGTCATTGTTCTGTTTCATCATCTTTGGTAACAGAAGAGATCAAGTCACTCAAGTGTTGGCCGTGTTTAATAGAGACATCGTAAACAAATTTCAGTTGCGGCACGTAACGCAACTCCGTTTCTTTGGCTAAACAGTGGCGAAAATAACCTTTGGCTTTATCTAAAGATTGGCTAACTTCTTTTAACTGACTCTCATCCATTAAGGCAAAAAAAACCTTGGCATGACCTAAATCAGAAGATACTTCGACAGCCGTAATATTAATTTGTTTTAATCGCGGATCCTGCACACCGCGCACCAACAATCGACCTAAATTTCGCTGCACCAAATCGGCAACTTGGCGACATCGCTTACTCGCTTCTGACATGCAAACACCTCAACAACACTATTATAAAGTACGCTCAATCGTCACTACTTTATAAACTTCGATCTGATCACCCACCTTAACATCTTTGTAATTTTTAACACCTATGCCGCATTCCATGCCATTACGCACTTCACCAATATCTTCTTTGAAGCGACGCAAGGATTCCAATTCACCCTCAAAAATGACGACATTATCACGCAGCACACGAATCGGTAAATTACGCTTAATTACCCCTTCGGTTACAATACAGCCGGCAATGGCACCATACTTGGCAACGCGAAATACATCACGCACTTGGGCCAAGCCAACAATCGTTTCTTCTATCGTGGGTTTCAACAACCCACTAAGGGCCGCTTTAATCTCATCAATTAAGGTATAAATAACACTGTAATAATGCAAATCCACACCTTCTTTTGCTACCAAAGAACGTGCCGCTGCATCAGCACGCACATTAAAACCCAAAATCACCGCATTCGAAGCAATCGCTAAATTAACATCTGACTCAGTAATCCCACCAACAGCACTAGCAACAATCGTTACTTTAACTTCATCGGTGGAAATTTTACGCAAAGCCTCAGCAATGGCCTCTAAAGAACCTTGCACGTCAGTCTTTAACACGACATTTAAAATGCCCGGCTTACCTTCACCTGCATTAGCAAAAATATTTTCAAGTTTTGCCGCTTGTTGTCTCGCCAAACGCACTTCGCGATAACGTCCCTGACGAAACAAAGCAACTTCACGCGCTTTGCGTTCCGTTTGCACCACCACAACTTCTTCACCAGCACTTGGCACACCCGATAATCCCAAAATCTCCACCGGTGTGGAGGGTCCAGCACTTTTTCTGCGCTGACCATCGTCACCCATCATGGCGCGCACACGACCGTATTCACGCCCGGCCAATAAAACATCCCCACTGGCTAAACATCCAGACATCACCAAAACAGTAGCCACCGGGCCGCGGCCACGATCCAAACGTGATTCAATCACTAACCCCTGCGCCGGACCCGCGTCAGGCGCCTTTAATTCCAACACTTCTGCCTGCAACAAAATAGCATCTAATAAATTATCAATCCCTTCACCCGTTTTTGCTGATAAAGGCTGAAACTGCACATCGCCGCCCCAATCCTCTGGAATAACTTCATGTTGTGATAATTCGGTTTTAATTTTTTCAGGATCTGCTTCTGGCTTATCTATTTTATTCACCGCTACAATAATAGGCACTTGTGCTGCCTTTGCATGCTGAATAGCCTCTATAGTTTGTGGCATGACACCATCATCTGCCGCCACGACCAACACAACAATATCGGTACACTTAGCTCCACGCGCACGCATAGCAGTAAAAGCCTCATGTCCCGGCGTGTCTAAAAAGGTAATGACGCCTTTATCCGTTTTCACCTGATACGCTCCAATATGCTGCGTAATACCACCCGCTTCAGATGTCGTTACTGTAGTACTGCGAATTTTATCCAATAATGATGTTTTACCGTGATCTACGTGTCCCATAATAGTGACAACCGGTGCCCTGGATTTTGCTTCGCCCTGCGGGGCTGCAGCAATCGTTGCAATATCCACTTCAACTGCGTCTGCTTGCATCAATACGGGTGTGTGCCCCATCTCTTCAACCACAATAGCAGCGGTTTCCTGATCAATCATTTGATTAATCGTCACCATCGCCCCCATACCCATCATCATTTTAATCACTTCGGCTGCTTTAACCGACATTTTTTGTGCCAAATCAGCAACACTAATCGTCTCTGGAATTTTTACTTCATACACCACTGGCTCTGTCGGCATAGCAAACCCATGTTCTAACTGCACCACACCTTTTTGTTGTTTTCTTCTTCTAAATGACGACCTTGATGAGACTTCTTTGCCAAAAAAACTCTCGCTCTCCCGCTGTTCTTTTAACTCTCTATGTTTGCGCCGGGGTTTGCCTCGCTTAGGCTTTTCACCTTCTGCTGCGGGTTTTTCTGCAGGCTTAGCCGCCGTTGTTTTTTTCTCGGCAGGTTCTTTTTTCGACTGAGTTGACGGAATAGAAATAATTTTGGGCGCAGCATCAGCCGTGGCCAAATCAATCTCAGGCTGCAACGGCAATTCTTTTGCTTGAGGTTCCTCCATTACCTCTTCCTCAACCTTTTCTTTCTTACGAACCTGTATCTGAATTTTTTTACCTTTATCAGTAATAACCCGCGAAGCTTTGCGTTTAATGGTGAAAGATTTCTTGGCAACGGGCTTAGCACCATGAGAGCGTCTTAAAAAAGTTAATAAGGTGCGTTTTTGCTCAGCAGTCATTTCATCGGTAACGCTGCTCACAGTAGCACCCGCCTCTTGTAACTGTTTTAAAACGGTTTCAGCCGATCGGTTTACTTTTTTAGCAAAATCCGCAATCGTTTCAACACCTAATTTAGGAGCCTTAGACGATTTTTCGTTACCATTTTTACTATCTGACACTATTTGTTCCCCTTGCACAATAGACAGTTACTTCTCTTCAGAAAACCAATGCGCTCGCGCTGCCATAATTAATTTTCCAGCAGCTTCATCATCCATCTCAACAATTTCTTGTAAATCCACAACGGCCATTTCTGCCAAATCTTCTCGCTTTACCACACCATGCGCCGCCAGTTGATTAGCCAGTTCTTCTGTCATACCATCCAAATCCAGCAACACCTGCTCTGGCTGCATGGCACTGATTTCTTCTTCACTAGCAATTTCTTGTGTTAAAACAATATCCATGGCTCGGCGCTGTAATTCATCAACCGTTTCTGCATCAAAGCTGGCGATTTTTAGCATATCCTCTGGTGCCGTATAAGCTATTTCTTCCATCGAGGTAAATCCCGCTTCCATCAACAACTCACCTACCCCGGCATCAACACCCAATTTCTCAACAAATCCTGTCGTAATTTTATCTGACTCAGATGATTCTTTATCAGCAGCTTCAGCTTCAGTCATGACATTTAAAGTCCAACCGGTCAATTCACTGGCCAAACGAATGTTTTGTCCACCCCGACCAATAGCTTGCGATAATTGCTCTTCTTTAACGGCAATATCCATGGTGTGCGTATCTTCATCCACCATAATCGAAGCAACTTCCGCCGGTGCCATCGAATTAATCACCAACTGCGCCGGATTATCATCCCATAAAACTATATCCACACGCTCACCATTTAATTCATTAGACACAGCTTGTACACGCGAACCACGCATACCCACACAGGCACCAATCGGATCAATACGCCCATCATTGGTTTTAACCGCAATTTTTGCTCGTGAACCTGCGTCACGTGCCGCCGCTTTAATCTCAATGACCTCTTCACCAATCTCTGGTACTTCAATTTTAAATAATTCCATTAATAAGGCTGAACGTGTCCGCGATAATAATAACAAGGGGCCGCGGCGCTCTTCATCCACGTCATACAATACTCCACGCACACGATCTCCCATACGAAAGGCTTCTCTTGCAATCATTTCCTCACGCAAAAGTAACGCCTCAGCACTGTCTCCCATATCTAATGTAATATGTTCACGTGTCACTCTTTTCACGACGCCAGTTACCAACTCACCTATTCTTTCACTGTATTGTCGTGCAATCATGGTACGTTGTGCTTTACGCAATTCGTTGGCAATAATACCGCGCACATAAGAAGCAGCCACCCGACTTAAATCAGCCGACTCCATGGGCTCCTCAACCACATCATCAACACTCAAATCCGCATCAATTTCCTGTTGTGCCTTGCTCAACATCATCTGACAATTGGGTAATTCAAGCTCTTCCTCCGTATCATCTACCACCGTCCAGATACGAACCGTTTCCATTTCACCGGTTTTGTGATCAATACGAACTTTAAAGGAAGCATCCTCAGGATATTGCTTAGCCACAATTGAAGCTAATGCTACTTCAATGGCTGTAAACACTTCTTCAATTTCGATCCCCTTTTCATCGGACATAATTTTTGCCAACAACGGAATCTGACTTGCATTTATACCCGTCGAACCCTTTTCTTTTGTAATTTTTTTTGCACTCATTGCCTCACCTCAACGTTCAAATAATAAATTAGTTTTTTCAATCTCTTTTAAAATAAAGTCGTAATCTTTCTCATCCACACAAAGGCTGATCTTATCACCCTCCACTGCAGTCAAGCGACCGGTAAAATTTCGACGCCCCGCCTGAGCAACCCGCAATCGCAGCTTCACCGAATGTCCAATGTAGCGTTGATAATGCGCACAAGTAAACAGCGGCCGCTCTATTCCTGGCGACGATACTTCTAAATCATAGCCACCAGCAACGGCATCTTCGACGTCCAATATGGCACCAATTTGGCGAGAAGCTTGCCCACACTCGTCAACACCAACACCACCCTCAGCGTCAATATACACGCGCAACAAAGCTCGAGTACCTGAACGCATCAATTCACAACCGACATATTCAAGCCCCAGCGCTTTCACAGCTGGCTCAATCAGTTCACTCAAACGATCACGTAACACCAAACCATTTCCTTTAATTTCAATAAGTTAGCATGCTTCTGCTTGCTCTCAACTAATAAAAAAGGGCTCTATGGCCCAATCTTAACAACAACCTTCATACACACCCTACTTGGTAGCGGGGGTAGGATTTGAACCTACGACCTTCGGG
>CAZGQK010000003.1:0-88854 GCA_964527645.1 uncultured Legionellales bacterium
TGGTCGATTGAGGAGGTAATATGCGATTGTTCCTTATAATGGTGGTTGTCATGTTTATGGGAACGGGGGTGCTTGTTGCGACAGCCCAGACGAACCCCCAAGTTTGGTGCGGCACGCTTACATTCACCTGCCCCGACAGCGCATTAGGCAATCCAAAACTGCCATGTACGTGCAAATGGATAAAGAATAACAAATGTACGCCACGGCCTACGGGTGTCGGCATATTGTCACTTTATTTTTATGTGTCCTATCAAGGACAATTGGTAAAGAAATGTTATCCAGGGCTACAGTCGGAGTCGCCCTAAAGACTGAGCGACTGTATTTGCATAAGATCAACATAACTTGGTCATTCCGTCAGTGTGTGATGATCACTCACTGACGGATTATGTCGTTATTTTTTGACCTTAATGTTGTTAAATAATAGTGACTTCGTTTTCGGTGTCGCCTCAATCCACCTTGGCGGCTCACTATCCGCCTCAGTCCTGCCCAAAGCCATTGATGCCATTTTGCGCCCGTTTTTAATCCAAGTTTTGATTAATAATAATGTCACATTAACGGATACTATCATAGCGGTCATATCGATTATAAAGCTCTTTCCACTCGTGAGTGCTCATTGCTGATGTCATGTGAAACCCTTTGAATCTCAAAAGACAATAGCATGGCAGATTTTAAAGATTTGTCTAGGCTGTGCTAGATGTGACGCTTACGATTCAGCTATTAAATTTTGTAACATATTTTTTAGGGATGAGCGTATTTCTTCCAGCCCATTGATTACGGTTAGGCTATTGGCGATAGTTTCTATGGACTCAACTTTGTTATCGCTGGAATTGAGTATGTCTTCTATTTGCTGGTTTATCTGTATTGTTTCATTGGTTATTTTGTTAAGATGAAGTTGAGAAAATTGCTTTAGTTTCTCTGGCGTTGGGCACTCGCTTAAAATTTTAGAGAAGCTGCTATAATGGCAGCACAATGTTTTTAGGCTTTCATTAAATAAATTATTGACGGGACGATCTTTGTTTATTTCTTTTTTCTCATTGATTAATTTGCTAAATGCCTTGTTAAAAGCGAACACGATTTCAGCAAAACCCTGGATGATTATTTTTTTAGAATTGTATTGTAATTGAAAGCGTTTGGGTTGAAAGCCCAAAGAGTGCAACAAAGCTGAGAGTTGATCCATATCTGTATGCAATGAGGAGCTGATTTCTTGCATTTTTAAGTAGCAGAATTTTTCATCTTGCCCAATGAATCTTGGTAAATTTTCTAGGTGGGTGGTTAATTTTGCAAAAGACTTTGCCAGGGTGGCAAAGAGAGGATTCAATCCCACATTAGGAAAGATGCTTAGGCCAGCCAAAATTGCGATTATTGAGCCAAGTGTGACATTTTCTAAACGAGAAAGCATAAAATGGTTTATAGATATATGGGTAAAAAGGTTGGGGTCAACGTAGAGGTAAAGGTACAAAATGACGATCATGAGCAGGTTGGAGAAAATAAAATAATTTTTTAGTATATAGTAGCTCGATAAAAAAGTTAAAAGTGGCACCCAAAGATAGGGGGTGGGGACGTATTTTAAAATATAGCCATAAAATAAGATGGCAATAATAAAGCCTGTGGCGTGTCCAAGAATGCGGTCAATACCTTTTTTAATGGTATCTCCTTGGCGTAATAACAGTACAAAATTAGTCGATAGAATTACCCAGGCGCCGTGTTCAATTCCCAGTATCTGACAGGCAGCTAAAGCTATCGACATGGCGATAGCAGCGCGAATGCCAATCTTAACAGGAGTGGACCACCTTTCTCCTTTGTTTGGCATAAATAGATTTTTTAGCGTTGAGGTGAAATGATTTTTTTTATTTTTAGAAAGCACACTCGGACGTGAAGGAGAAGATTTTTTCAGGTCTAGTAAGTTTTTTATGTCGGTGGTTATTTGTCGGGTGCAAAAAATAAATTCAATGGAGTTTATTCGATTTATAATTTCTTGCGAATAAAAGTAACCTTCTTTTCTTAAATCCGAAGTCCGTTGAGTAAGTTTTTCTGTTGTGGTTGCTAATGATTGAGCATGACCCTTCTCAAAAGCTTCAGAAATTGCAATTAATAGATTTTCGAAATCGTCAGCAAAGATCTGTTGTAAGAAGGCGGAGGTGCTGTACAGTCTATAAGTAGCTTCTAATTGTAGAACAATGCGCTCAATGCGCCAGCACTGAAGTTGATCTGTACTGGTAATATTATTTATAATTTTGCCGAAGGAGTTAATAGTACTTGGCTCAAATTTGCCAATAGGTGTCGTGGCAAGTATTTTTTGGCAAATGGCCACCAACTCTGTTTGCCAATTAAGGGTGTAAAACTTTCTAAGCCAAAGATCAAATAACTGGATGCTTGCATTTGCAAATATAGCGACTAACCCTCCGGCAAATAGAGCAATAAAAATATCCCAAGCGAGTATTGCTTCGTGATGTGGTGAAATCACAATGCAAAAGCTTAGTAAAAAAATGACTAGTTTTGCTCTAAAGGCGGCGGCGATATTTGTCTCTGAAAATAAATAAAGCAGAAAACTGGCGGCGGCTAAATAAGGTATTGCGGTAAATAGGTGTGGGCTGGCCCATACGCCGCCGTAACAAATGAGGCAGGTGATGATGACACCAAGCAGGGTGTTATTGCTTTTTTGGGGAACAGTTTTACCATAACTGTAAAAGCTGGATAGGCTCGCAGATAGAATAAAAAATAAAAAAAGCTCTGTTGGCATATGTAAATAAGTTTGTAGTAGACTGGCTATAGAGATGCTGAGCGTGCAGCAAATAGCATAGACCAAAGCTTGATTTGAAAATAAATTAGTAATGCGGTTTAATAAATTTTTCAAATTATTTCTCTGTGGCGTCAGATTTCTCAATTATCGATTATTCAACGGTCACGGATTTCGCCAAATTGCGTGGATGATCGACGTCTGTGCCCTTTTGCACGGCAACGTGGTAGGCCAGCTGTTGCAATGGAATAGTGGTGAGGATAGGTGAAATGATAGGATCAACAGTTGGCAATGGAATAATAGTGGTGTTTTCTGTGTTTGGCCAATCAATATTTTCATCACTAAAAATATATAATTCCCCGCCACGAGTTTGCACTTCTTCAATATTACTTTTTAATTTATTAATGACGGCATCATTGGTCGCGATGACGATAATGGGCATATCTTTGTCGATCAATGCCAATGGCCCGTGTTTGAGTTCACCTGCAGGGTAAGCCTCAGCGTGAATGTAGGAGATTTCTTTTAGTTTTAGAGCACCTTCTAAAGCAATGGGGTGTTGAATGCCGCGTCCTAAAAATAAAGCGTTGGATTTTTTTGCAAAGGATTTGGCAATTTTTTTGATACTATCATCCAGTGCCAGCACGGTTTTTATGTGACGAGGTAATTGGCTTAGTTGTTTAATGATTTCTGTTTCATCAAAATCATGATTTTTTTGTTTTTTGGCTATCGCCAGTGCAAGCAACAGGCCGGCTGCTAATTGTGTAGTAAATGTTTTGGTTGCAGCGACACCAATTTCAATCCCGGCTAGCGTCACAAAGGTAATATCTGCTTCACGCGCCAAGGTGCTTTCAGCAACATTACAAATCCCCAGGGTGGCGGCATAACCGCGCTCGGGCGCTTGATGAAAGGCAGCGAGGGTGTCGGCAGTTTCTCCGGATTGAGAAATAGCGACGAATAGAGTATCGGCTTCAACAACACCATCACGATAACGATTTTCACTGGCGATTTCTGTTGTGCATGGAATTTTTGCTAATGATTCTAGCCAGTCGCGCATGACTAATGCCGTATGGTAGCTAGTGCCACAGGCGACAATATGTACGCGCTTTATTTTATCGAGGATATCTAGTACTTCAGAGCCAAAGCTTGGCAGCAATAAATGATCTTTAGCAATGTGCCCTTCCAGGGTGTTGCACAGGGCATCGGCCTGTTCAAAAATTTCTTTTTGCATATAGTGGCGGAATTTTCCTTTGCCGACGACTTCATGCGTTATTCGTGATTTATGAACGGGACGCTGCACGATTTCGTGGTCTTGATTATAAATCGTAATTTTATCTGTCGTGATTAAAGCAATGTCATCTTCTTCTAAATAAATAAAATTTTGCGTGACCGGGCTCAAAGCTATGGGGTCTGAGGCTATAAAATTTTCTTCAATGCCGCGACCAATCACTAAAGGGCTGCCATTTTTTACCGCGATTAATTGTTGTGGGTGTTTAAGTAAAATAATTCCAAGGGCATAAGCACCATGTAAATTTTGCATCACTTTGCGTATCGCCTGTAGCGAATCTTGTTCTTGTTGCAGCTGTGAGTGAATTAAGTGTGCGATTACCTCGGTGTCGGTTTCGGATTCAAATTGGTAGCCTTGCTCAATTAATTGTTTGCGCAGGGCATCGTGATTTTCAATAATGCCATTATGTACAATGGCAATTTCGGCGTGAGAGAAATGGGGATGGGCATTGGTTTCATTCGGTTGACCATGGGTTGCCCAACGCGTATGCGCGATGCCTAGTGGGCCACGCAGAGGTTGTTCGTTTAAGCTTGCCACCAGGCGGTTGACCTTTCCCTTGGTGCGTCGACGTGCAATGGTATTTGTCTGTGCGTCGACGATGGCTACGCCAGCGGAATCATAACCACGATATTCTAAATGTTTAAGACCTTCCAGTAAGATTTTTGAAACGTTGCGTTTAGCAATGGCGCCGACAATCCCACACATACTGCTGATCCTGACTTTGTTAATGAATTAGTCAAGCTATCATGTGAGGCTGGGGATGGCAAATGGGGGTTTGGCAGGAGTTTCGCGCTTTCAGTGCGAACCGCATTCCTATGTCAGATTTCGCCTATGTGAAATAAGTTCGCAGGGACAGAGACCCAAAGGGAGAATCGTGTTTGTCCCCTGGAAAAACCCGATCGGCCAAAGCGTTCCACGTCTAAAAGTGCGAAACTCCTATTTGAATTTAGGCATCAACGCTTTGGATTTCTATGTCTAGAAAGGTTATCATGGCGCTGCAATTATGGTCCTGCATGACTGACTTTAAGGAATCAAATCCGATGCCTGTACAGCAAAGATTAGCCCACGCCATTCGAGCGTTAGCGATGTATGCGGTTGAAAAAGCCAACTCGGGACACCCGGGCATGCCGATGGGCATGGCAGATATTGCTGAGGTGCTTTGGCGTGAGTTTTTACAACACAATCCTACCGATCCTGCCTGGCTCAATCGTGACCGTTTTGTGTTATCGAATGGTCATGGCAGCATGTTGCAATATGCATTGCTGCACCTATCTGGTTACGATTTAACAATCGAAGATATTCAGCAGTTTAGACAACTGCACTCAAAAACACCGGGACACCCTGAATACGGTGAAACACCCGGAGTTGAGGTAACCACCGGTCCGTTAGGACAGGGCTTAGCCAGTGCGGTTGGCATGGCTATTGCTGAGAGCATTTTGGCACAACAATTTAATCGCGCGGATTTTCCCATTATTGATCATCACACCTATGTGTTTGCTGGTGACGGTTGTTTGATGGAAGGTATTTCACACGAAGCGTGTTCATTGGCGGGCACGTTGGGTTTAGGCAAATTAATTACTTTTTGGGATGACAATGGCATTTCCATTGATGGCGATGTCAGTGGTTGGTTTACCGATAATACACCACAACGTTTTGCGGCTTATGGTTGGCATGTGATTGCTGCGGTTGATGGTCACGATCGCGAGGCCATTAAACAAGCGATTATTGCAGCGCGGGAGGAAACAAATCGGCCTTCGTTAATTTGTTGCCAAACACGGATTGGCCATGGCTCGCCTAATTTAGCGGGCACAGAAAAAGTGCATGGTAATCCTTTAGGAGCGGAAGAAATTGCCTTGGTGCACAAGGAACTTGATTGGTCGCATGAGCCATTTGTTATACCAGAAGATATTTTACAGGCGTGGGACGCGCGCGAACAGGGTGCGCAAAAACAGCAGCAATGGCAGCAATTGTGGCAGGGTTATCAACAAAAGCATGCCGATTTAGCCGAACAATTACAGCGGCGCCTGCAAAAAATACTGCCACAGGAGTGGCAACAACAAGCAGAAAAATTTGTGCAGCAAATGCAAAAAGAAAGCAAAAATATGGCAACGCGCAAAGCATCGCAATTATGTTTGCAAGATTATGCGAGCCTATTGCCGGAATTAATCGGTGGCTCGGCGGATTTAACGGGGTCGAATTGTACGGCTTACGCGGGTATTAAAAAACTGAGCGCTACAACACGTGATGCTAATTATATTCACTATGGTGTGCGTGAATTTGCCATGTCAGCGATTATGAATGGTTTGGCGGTACACGGAGAATTTATTCCTTATGGTGGCACCTTCTTAACTTTTTCCGATTACGCGCGCAATGCAATACGTTTAAGTGCCATGATGAAACAGCGAGTTATTTACATTTATTCGCACGATTCCATTGGCTTGGGAGAAGATGGTCCGACCCATCAACCGATTGAGCACGCGAGTTCGTTGCGATTAATCCCGGGGCTACGTGTTTGGCGTCCTTGCGATAGCACGGAAACAGCACTGGCTTGGCAGCAAGCGATTTTGCATCAACAAGGCCCGAGTTGTTTGTTGTTGACGCGACAGGGCGTCCCTTGTCAGCCACGAGATGCTAATATCCTGAAAAATATAGCGAAAGGTGGTTATGTGTTGTTTGCAGCAAAGCCTAAGCCAGATGCTATTATTATAGCAACGGGTTCAGAAGTGGCTTTAGCCATGCAGGCGGCAGTAGCACTTAAAAAAGAGGATATAGCTGTACGCGTTGTGTCGATGCCCTGTTGTGAAGTTTTTAAAGCGCAGGATGAAAAATATAAGGAGCAAGTTTTGCCGTCTTCGGTGCGTGTGCGTTTAGCGATTGAAGCTGGTAGCCCGGATTATTGGTACCAGTTTGTTGGTGACCAGGGAGATGTTTTAGGCATTGAGTGTTTTGGTGCTTCAGCGCCTTATCAGCAGATTTATGCGGAATTAGGTTTTACTGAGGAAAATGTAGTGAGGTTAGTGAAAAATTTAATCGTGATGAATAAGAAAAAAGTAAATAACTAAATAACTAAAGCAATAGTTTTGAGAGGTAGATCATGGCAATCCGCATTGCAATTAATGGTTTCGGTCGAATTGGCCGCAATATTGTGCGTGCTTTATATGAAGACAAGCAATATAAAAAATTTAAACTGGTAGCGATTAATGATCTTAGCCCGGCAGAGATGAATGCGCATCTCATGCAACATGATAGTGTGCACGGGCGTTTTGCCGGTGAAGTGAGCTGTAAGGATAACCATTTAATTATTAATGGTGATGAAATACAGCTATTTGCTGAAAAAGATCCAGCGCGATTGCCCTGGGGTGATTTAAAAATTGATGTTGTGCTTGAGTGTACTGGTTTCTTTACCAGTCGAGATAAGGCCATGGCTCATATTAAAGCCGGCGCCAAAAAAGTTTTAATTTCCGCCCCGGCGGGCAAGGATGTTGATGCCACCATTGTCTATGGCGTTAATCATCAAGTTTTAAAAGCTAGTGATCTGATTGTTTCTAATGCCTCTTGCACGACGAATTGTTTGGCACCACTGATTAAACCGCTGCATGAAGCAGTGGGTATCGAAAAGGGATTAATAGTTACGATTCATGCCTATACTAATGACCAGCGCCTAACGGATAGTTCGCACAAAGATATTCGTCGCGCACGTTCCGCGACGCAATCAATGATTCCGACAAAAACTGGTGCCGCGGCGGCCGTTGGTTTGGTGTTACCATCTTTAGCCGGCAAGTTGGATGGTTATGCGGTGCGAGTACCTGTGATTAATGTATCCATGTTGGATTTAACGTTTGAGTCAGCACGTGCAACTACGGTTGAAGAAATAAATCAAATTGTAAAACAGGCAGCAACGGGTGAATTAAAAAATATATTGGCCTATAATGAGAAGCCTTTAGTGTCCATTGATTTTAATCATAATCCGGCTTCTTCAATCTTTGATGCCACACAAACACGCCACGTGGATAATCTTTTTAAAGTGGTAGCTTGGTATGATAATGAATGGGGTTTTTCCAATCGTATGTTAGATACCACACAAGCTATGGTTGAGGCTAAATAATATGACTTGGTTGTCGATGGCACAACTGGATTTAGAAAATAAGCGGGTTTTAATTCGAGAAGATTTAAATGTGCCGCTGGAACAGGGAAAAATTCGTAATAACGAACGCATTGAGCGTGCTCTGCCTACCTTGAAAAAAGCGCTACAAGCAGGTGCTAAAGTAATGGTGATGTCACATCTGGGTCGTCCTGAAGAGGGGCATAGCGATCCGGCTTTTTCTTTAAAGCCGGTGGCGGAAAAATTGAGTGAGTGTTTAAATCAAGAAGTGCTTTTATGCAGCGACTGGTTAGACGGTGTTGATGTAGCTGCCGGGCAATGTGTATTGTGTGAAAATGTGCGCTTTAATCCGGGTGAAAAAGCCAACGATCCAAAGTTAGCCAAACGTATGGCGGCGTTATGCGATATCTTTGTCATGGATGCGTTTGCCACGGCACATCGTGCACAAGCTTCTACTGTTGGTGTGGCACAATATGCCCCTATCGCTTGTGCGGGTCCTTTATTAGAGCAAGAGTTATCAGCGCTAGGTCAGGCGTTGAAAAATCCTAAGCGCCCTTTGGTTGCTATTGTGGGTGGGGCTAAAGTATCAAGCAAAATTCAATTGTTGGAATCTTTATTGGAAAAAGTAGATCGATTAATTGTCGGTGGTGGCATTGCTAATACTTTTTTAGCGGCACAAGGTTATCCTGTGGGTGCTTCTTTGTATGAAGAAGATTGGCTTGCGCGAGCGCAAAAAATATTACAAGTTGCCGATGAAAAAAAAGTAGACCTACCCTTGCCCGTTGATGTGATGGTGGCTAAGGAATTTTCAGCAAAGGCTAAAGCCACACTTAAATCGGTTGTCGACGTGGCAGCGGATGATTTAATTTTAGATGTTGGCCCTGAAGCGCTTAAGCAATATCAAGCTTTGCTTGACGGTGCAGGCACTATCGTTTGGAACGGACCGTTAGGCGTATTTGAATTTCCTAATTTTGCTTTTGGCACCCATCAAATAGCACAAGCCATTGCTCATGGCCCGGCCTTTTCCATCGCCGGCGGTGGTGATACTTTAGCGGCGATTGCGCAGTTTCAGGTGCAAGATCAACTATCTTATATTTCTACAGGTGGTGGGGCTTTTTTGAATTTTTTAGAAGGTGAATCCTTACCAGCAGTTTCCATATTAGAACAGAGAGCAGAGCAATGAATAAAAATAACCATAAAAATTTGCGTCATACTAAAATTGTTGCCACTTTGGGTCCGGCAACTGATGATCCGCAGGTCATGTTAGACCTATTGTCAGCCGGCGTTAATGTAGTGCGCATTAATTTTTCTCATGGCACGCATGAAGAACAGGGGCGGCGCATTGATTTGGTGCGTGATTGTGCAGAAAAACTCGGTTTAATTGTGGGGGTGTTGGCTGATTTACAAGGTCCGAAAATACGCGTGGCTAGCTTTGCTGAAGGTAAAATTACACTAAAAGAAGGCGATGAATTTATTTTAGATGCTGGTTTAGCAGAAAACGATGGCAATCAAGCAACAGTTGGCATTGATTATAAAGATTTGCCCAAAGATGTCGAGAATGATGATATTTTACTATTAGATGATGGGCGCATAAAATTAAGTGTCACTAAAATTAAAGGCAAAAAAGTTATTTGTCAGGTATTGGTTGGCGGAGTGTTGTCTGATCACAAGGGGATTAATCGTCAAGGTGGTGGTCTGACCGCCAAGGCCTTGACAGAAAAAGATTTAAAAGATATGGAATATGCGTTGCAAAAAAAGGCGGATTATCTCGCCATTTCTTTTCCACGAGACGCTAATGACATGCGTGAAGCGCGCCAATGGATGGAAAAATTTAAAGGTGATGCAGGTATTATTGCTAAAATTGAGCGCACGGAAGCGGTGCATAACGTCGACGAAATTATTGCTGCCAGCGATGGTGTAATGGTGGCGCGAGGGGATTTGGCTGTTGAAATTGGTGATGGTGAAGTGCCAGTAGTGCAAAAACATATTATTCAACGTGCACGCTCTCTGGATAAGCCAGTAATTACTGCAACACAAATGATGGAATCGATGATTGCGAGTACGGTGCCCACACGAGCAGAAGTTTCCGATGTGGCTAACGCGGTTTTGGATTATACCGATGCTGTGATGTTATCGGCAGAAACAGCCGTGGGGATAAATCCAGTGCATGTGGTTGAAGCCATGTCGCGCGCTTGTTTGGCCGCGGAAAAATATCCGTTAGCGAAAGTTTCTAAGCATCGCGTGGAATGCACTTTTAATCGTGCCGACGAAGCCATTGCCATGGCAACCATGTATACGGCGAATCATTTTCCGATCACAGCGATTATTGCCCTAACCGAATCCGGTGCGACAGCTTTATTAATGTCGCGTATTCGTACCGGCATGTCTATTTTTGGATTGTCTCGGCACACAAAAACATTAAATCGCATGGCGTTGTATCGGGGGGTGATGCCGATTTATTTTGATGTAACGAAGTTTACACGAGAGCAAGTTAATGCGGAGGCGATTGCGACGCTGGAGAAACATTACGAATTGCAAAAGGGTGATCAAGTGATCTTAACTAAAGGAGATCACCTGGGTGTCGGTGGTGGTGCCAACGTTATGAAAGTTTTAGAAGTAGGTAAAATTGCTTAAGCGGATTTATTGTTTATCAACAGAAAGGATGTTTTTATGCCATTAATTACTTTAAGACAGTTATTAGACCATGCCGCGGAAAATAATTACGGTGTGCCAGCTTTTAATGTGAATAATTTGGAGCAAATGCGCGCCATTATGATTGCTGCCGATGCCACCAATTCCCCGGTGATTGTGCAAGCCTCGGCGGGTGCGCGTAAATATGCCGGGGCAGCCTTTTTGCGTAGTTTAATTACTGCTGCGGTAGCTGAGTGGCCACATATTCCTGTTTGCATGCATCAAGATCATGGCGGGTCACCGGCAATATGCCAGCGTTCTATCCAATTAGGGTTTACATCGGTGATGATGGACGGCTCTCTGGAGCAAGATATGAAAACGCCATCGAGTTATGAATACAATGTCGACGTTACACAACAAGCTGTTTTTATGGCACACAGTTGTGGTGTTTCTGTTGAGGGTGAATTAGGATGTTTGGGTTCGTTAGAAACTAAAACAGCGGGCAAAGAAGATGGTTCTGGTGCAGAAGGTGAATTATCGGAAAAACAATTATTAACCGATCCCGAAGAAGCGGCACAATTTGTTAAAGCGACTAAAGTAGATGCTTTAGCTATTGCAATTGGTACCAGCCATGGTGCTTATAAATTTACGCGCCCACCGACTGGTGAGGTGTTATCCATTCAGCGTGTCAAAGACATTCATGCGAGAATTCCGGATACGCATTTGGTGATGCATGGTTCTTCTTCGGTACCGCAAGAATGGTTAGCGATCATCAATGAATTTGGCGGTGATATGGGTGAGACTTATGGTGTGCCGGTGGAGGAAATTCAAGAAGGCATCAAGCATGGCGTGCGCAAGGTGAATATTGACACTGACCTGCGCATGGCGTCAACAGGGGCAATTCGTCGTTTTATGGCACAAAACCCCGCTGCGTTTGATCCACGCAAGTATTTGGGAGAGGCTTTGACGGCCATGTCAGAGATTTGCAAGGCGCGTTTTGAGGCTTTTGGTACGGCAGGGCAAGCTCCAAAAATTCAGTGCTTATCCTTAGAGGCAATGACTGCTCGCTATCAGGATGGCGAGCTGGACCCGCGAATCACCTAGGGACACACCCTAGTTGCCGGAGTGTTTTTTTGGCAAAACGGTGCTATACTGGCAGGCCCATTGGATAAAAGTTAAACGAATTATGTTAACAAAAGCCGGAAATCAGGCTAAATTTCTAAAAAGTGTTGCGACAGAGGATCAGTTGCCCCCCGACAAAGGTTGGGAGGTAGCGTTCATTGGTCGTTCTAATGCCGGAAAATCCAGCGCGTTAAACGCTATTACGGGTATCAAGGGGTTAGCGCGTGCCAGTAAGACACCGGGGCGTACGCAGATGATTAATTTGTTCACGCTCGGGAAATGTCGGCGCTTAGTGGATTTGCCGGGCTATGGTTATGCCAAAGTGCCCCTCACAGTTAAAGAACGCTGGGCGGGCATGGTTGACGGTTATTTGGAAAGTCGTCGCTGTCTGCAAGGTTTGGTGTTGGTGATGGACATTCGCCATCCGCTAAAAGAGATTGATCGGCAAATTATTGCTTGGACAACCAGTTGTGGTATTGAAATACATATTTTGTTGACCAAAGCTGATAAATTAAAGCCACGGGAAGCGCGTAATGTGTTGAAGCAGGTGCAAGAGGAATTGGCTGCTTATGGTGAGGCATTAACGTTACAAATTTTTTCTTCGATGGAAAAAACAGGGGTAGAAGAAGCACGAGCAAAACTGGAGTTGTGGTTTAGTGATGAAAATACGGAAGATACGGTAGAATAAATTGTTATTAATATAAAATTAAGAGGACAAGCTATGAATAAAAATTATTATCGTGTGTTATTGTTGATCCCAGTGATGAGTTTGTTAGGTTGTGTTTCACGGCCGCAGCCTGCACCACCAGTGATCGCCAGTGGTCGACACGCAGAATTGGTGCAAGTTAGGGTTGCCTTGCAGCGAGCGGGCATTGAATCGGTTAGTCAAGGTGACCAAATTCGATTTGTTATACCCGTGCAACCATTTTTTCAAACCGGCACAAATAAGATCAAGCCGAAAAGGGTCTATGCCTTGCGTTTAATTGGTAATGTTATTTTAGCTGCACGTGGCGCACCGGTTAGTGTGATTGGCTATACGGATTTAGTGGGCACACCAAAAGCACGAATGCAACGCAGCTATGACAATGCCAAGGTGATTGCCTCGTATTTTTGGGATCAAGGGGTTGCTAGTAAGCGTGTGCGTATTTTAGGTTTGGGCAGCGCTTATCCAATTGCGGGCAATTATACACCCAAAGGTGCGATGCAGAATCGCCGTGTTGAAGTGTGGATTTACTAATCATTAGTGATTAATGTGATATTAATGGAAAAAAGCCGTCACTTAAACAGAGGCGGCTTTTTTTGTGGCATGGACTTGGGAGAAGCCAATGGCCGGGGTGAAATCTAAATGGCGAGCCTTTATCGGCGTTAGTATTATCTCTTTTATAGCATTCGTGGACTTTACCATAGTAAATACTGCTTTGCCGGTGATACAGAAAAGTATCGGAGCAACCATTGTGCAGTTACAGTGGGTTATGAATATTTATTTTCTGGTGTGTGCCATGTTTATGGTAGTTGCGGGAAAGTTGGGAGACTTATTTGGCTATCGTAAAATTTTATATATTGGTAGTGCTATTTTTGCTATGGCATCATTGGCAGCGGGTCTTTCCTTAAATCCCTTGTTTTTAATTGTTGCACGGTTTTTTCAAGCTATTGGCGGAGCAATCATTTTTCCAGTCGCGGCTTCATTACTGACGAATCTCTTTGTAGAGGACGAGGTGCCAAAAGTGCTAGGGCTTTGGGGAGCCATTGGTGGTGCTGGTTTGGCAATTGGTCCTGTATTGGGTGGTTTACTAACGAGTTATATCAGTTGGCGTGCGATATTTTTTGTCAATATACCACTTTATCTTATTGCTATGTTTATTTGTTTGAGCAGTGTGCCTAAATCTTTAACTCAAGAGAATATTAAAATTGATTGGTGGGGCTTTGTGTTTTTTGTGTTGGGGATAGGCGGGATTGTTTTCGGTGTTATCAATGGTGGAGAATATAGCTGGGTGAACAATCTAACCATGGCCTGTTTGTTGATCGGTATCCTTGCTATGGTGTTGTTGTTTGTCATTGAACGTCGAATCAAGGATCCTTTGTTACATTTTAATTTATTCGGTATTCCTTTATTTTTTGCCGGGGCATTGTCATGTATGCTGGGGGGCGTGGCGAGTGGACTGGTACTGTTCTTTAATCCTTTGTATTTGCATAACATCAAAAATGAGTCAATAGTTGTTACCGGGCTTATTTTATTTGTTATTACGCTATCGCTAACAATTTTTTCATCTTTTCTGGGCAAGATAGTAAAAAAGGTGGGTTTGTTTGGGGCAATGTTTATAGGAGGCGGTGCTGCTATTTTGGCTGCAGCATTACAGCTTTTCTTTCATCTATCAACGCCGATCATTTTCATAATGGTGCCAATGGTTTTTATTGGAATTGCTTGGGCTATTGCCAATACAGTACCAACGATTGCTGTTCACTCAGCAGTAGCAAAAGATAAGATTGGCATGGCCATTGGCATGACTTATACCATGTTTAATTTGGGAGGCTCAATTGGCTTGGCTGTTGCCGTGGTGGTATTTAATGCAATGGAAGCCAGTTGGATGAAGCAGGCTTTACAGACGGCAGGGATTCATTTAAGCGCATTACAGCAACACAACGTTCGTATTTCGTTAGCCGATCCAGATAAAGCGCGTTCATTATTACAAAGTTTTGGCGCGGATGCTCAGCAGATGTTAATATTTTTCAAAAATGCCTTTATGCAAGGTTTTCATGGGGCGATTTGGTGCCTTTTTGCAATAGCAGTGGTGACACTAGCTGGTATTTTGGGTGCCTGGATTAAACATAAAAAAGTTAAGGAAATTTAAAGCAAGACTCCGGTAAATACGCACAAAATTTCGGCGGCTCAGTATGGAGAGGTGGCGTTATTTGTCAGTTTTGGGTTTATGTTAGGTGGCCTTCTCAATGTGGCTTTGCTAAAAAAACATTCATCGACTAATAATGCGTATCTTGGTTTAGGCTGGGCGTTGTTGATGACGCTATTTTTTTTGTTACTTTCGTTGGCAGGCAGTATTAATCCCTGGACCATCATTGTTCTCACTTTTGGTTTGATGATCGGCGGTGGTTTGTGTTTTCCTAATCTTTATGCCGTTGCATTAAGCACCATTCCAGAGCATATCCAGGGGGTGCAAATGCACTGATTGGTGTGATCATGTTAATTGGAACGGTGATTATTACTGTACTAATCACCCCATTATATACCCATGAGCTAATTTCGTGGGCCTGGGTCTATTTGATACTGTATGTATCAACGGGTTGTATTTTTGTGATTGCTCACCAGCCCTCGCATGCAAAAAAATCGGGATGGCCCCAGTGGCGCCTTTGTGTTAGCATGACTCAGTATTGTAGAAGGAACTATGATCATTGATAAGCTTGGCAGACCAACCTATTTATAAAGTCGACGAGCGCCCGCCTGGGTTGCTGTTGGGCTTAGTGGGTCTGCAATATATTGTCAAAATGGGTTTATTGATTATTTTGCCTTTATGGATCATGAAAACGGCGCATGCTTCTTGGTCGCAAACGATTAATTTTGTCAGTCTTTCATTGATTAGTGGTGCACTCAGCACTTTTCTAGTTAGCCTGCGTCAGCCTTTGGGTGCTAATTGCTTTTTACCGAGTATTGCCTCAGTCAGTTATTTTGCTGCATTGCTTTTTATTGCCCAGCATTTTGATGCTGGACATGTATTGTCGGCGGCTTTTATTATTTCGGTATCGCAAATTGTTATTAGTTTTTTATTTTATTGGATTAAGCCTATTCTTAACAAGTCTTTTGCCGGATTAATTCTTTTTTCACATGGGATATGGGCAGCCACGTTAGGAGTTAGTGAATTTTTCCATCCATTAGGACTAGGCCAGGTTGTTATTCATGGCTTAGCGACGCATACCTTCATACAACCCAAAGATGCTTTGCTCGGCATGATAGTTCTTGCCATATTGTTGGCTTGCTTATTTTCACGTCGATTGCGTCCTATTTGTTTTTTAATATCAATGGTATTTGGCTGGATCATTGGAGCACTCCTGGGTGTAGCTCGGGTCGATGTTCAACATTCATTGCAAAAAGTTTCATGGTGGCATTTTCCGCATTTGACCTTTGCCTTAAATTGGCATTTTAGTGTTGTACAGGTTATTGCATTGATTGTTGTAGGGATATATGCTGCATTGGTTAATTTTTCATTAATGACGACCATTGCGCATGAAAATTATTCAGACTGGCAAAAAAAATGTGTCTCAGCCAGTGTGCGAGTTAATGTGTTAACTGGCTTTGTGGCGGCTGTTACCGCTTTATGCGGTGGTTATCCAGCCACTCCTATTCCCGGGTCATTGGGCGACATGATCGCAACAGGCACTTATAGTCGTTGGATTGCTTGGGTTTTTTCAGTAATGTTATTGCTATTAGCCTTTATTCCGAAACTTTTCTTGGGCTTATTGAATATCCCTGCGGCGGTTAATGGCGCGGCTATTATTGTGATGGGGGCGGTGTTAACCATGAAAGGTTTGTACTTAGTTGATTTTTCGGTTCTGTCTTCAAAACGCGTTAAAATTTATGCCTATGGTATTTTATTTGTCGTTATGGGTGAGATATCACCTTATATTTATCATATTCCATTTGCCAACTATTTTACCAACAATAGTTTGGTGATTGGTTTGGCAGTTATGCTGGTATTATCCATTTTATATTTTATAAAGAGAGATTATGTCGCAGAAAAATAGTCAAAAAATACAATATGCCTTTGATGACAGGGTCCCGGTATTAAGTAAATGGTTGTTTGGTCTGCAATATATGGTGCCTAATATTATTTCTCTATTATTCGTCGTATTAGTTATGCAACAGGGACACATCCTGTCAAGAGAAGCGAATAATGTTTTAAGTATTACCATGATCATTATGGCCTTTATTACTTGGGCGCAATCTTTGCGTTTTGGTCGATTGGGTGCGGGTATGTTGTTGCCACCCAGTATTGCTCCTCCTTATTTGGCGCCTTGTATCTTGGCGATAAAAACAGGGGGATTGTCGCTAGTATTTGGCATGACCTTGGTCGCTGGTCTATTGCAGACAAGTTTAAGTTTTGTGATTAAGTATATAACGCGCTTTGTGCCCATTGAAATTGCCTACTTGGTTTTATTAATGATTGGTTTTGAGTTAGGTGTGCTGGGTATTCATATGTATGCGGAGCTTGGGATGTTGGGAGGTCAGCACGCCCATTCTTTTCTTTATTATTTCGTTATGTATTTGCCTATGTTAATGATTTTGCTGTTTGATCAATTGTTCGGTGCGTTTTTCAAAAGTTATGGCATAGCGATATCTGTCGTTGTTGGTTATGCGGTTATCTATTGTACGGGGTTCATGAACCATGCACACCTCCACTTAATTAAAGTCTCGTCTTGGTTTCTTGTTCCTCATCTTAATATGGGTCACCATAGTTTTTCTGCACATTATTTAATTGTTTTTTTATTGGCGGCGATTATTTGTGTTATTAAAATTGTGGGTTCCGTGCCGGCTCTAGAGGGCGTGCAACCAAAGGCAAGTGACAAAGTTAATTACACGCGTACTGCTCAGGCCAATTTTATCGATGGAATGGGAACTTTGTTGGGTGGGGCTTTTGGTTCGATGGGTATGAACGCCAGCTCAAGTGGTTTGGCGTTATCGTTATCTAAAGGGGTTACCAGTCGTTTTGTCTCTCGACCTATTTCAATATTATTGCTTATTTGTGCGTTTATTCCCAAGATAGGTTTTTTATTATTGTATATTCCGCAGGCTATTATGGCAGCTGTGTTAATCGATTTAGGTACCGCTCTCATCGTTAGTAGTGCTAATAAACTATGCCACTCATTAAAAGTATTTAAGATGGAGCTGGTAATAGGTATATCATTGTGTATTGGTTTGAGTTACAGTACCTATCCACAAATATTTAAAGCGCTTCCTAACGTAACGAAACTTTTGTTTGGCTCGAGTATTGCTTTAGCCATGATAATTGCAGTGATATTAAATTTAATTTTTTCACGAGCGCAAAAAAATGCGAAGAATAGATGATTGTTGTTTAGCTTGGGCAACAAGGTTTGATTGTGCTGCAGGATCGCGCATAACCACTGAGCCATCTTCAGTTTTATATTACGATGATGGAACGAGCTGATTAGCCAGCATGTAACACATTGCCTGAGTGATGGGTGAAGCGTGTTAAGCTTTGGGGTTGGGTGTAATAATAAATATTGCTCCAATCATAGGCAAAAGCACGTAGAGAATCGAGCGCAGAAATGTTGGCGCCGGCATTGCCGCTGGTTTGGATATGAATGTGGTTGGCGCGTAAATAACGGCCCTTCAACAGGCTAAAGTCGAATAATCTAGCTTTGAGAATATTGGTCACCCCTGCTAATTTTATTTGTGCGTTATCGTAACAGAGCACCTGCAGTTTTGGAGAATTTATCCATTGCAGATTGATTTTACTGGTGCCCGATTCAGTAATGCTGCGTACATTTAACATACCACTTAAATTAACGGAAGAGTTGTCTGCAGCAATTAGCACAAGATGATGACTGGTTATATGAGCACCGGTTACATGTATGTTGTCGGAAATATTTAAGCTTTTTATGTCAGGCATGCCGATGGTTAATCGGATTGGGGAAGCAGCATGCTGATTTATACTATGGGGGGCCGACAGGTATAGAATGCGGTTTTTTACTTTTTCTTTTAAGCCTGAATGTTTAGACGCCAAGATATGTTGTTTGGCTTGGCTGATTAGTTTGATTTGCAAATTGCCGCGTGCATAAATGCCATCGAAGGCAGTTAAATGAATTTTTTTAGCAGGTGTCGGTTTAATCGGTTTTTTGCTTAAGCGGGTTTTGGACTTGGGTTTAGACGGGGTTGTTGTGGCACTGATTTTGGTAGCTGGAGTCTTAGATTTTGCTGGAGCTGCACTTGCTTTGTTCTTGGAGGCTATTTTATCAGGTTGGACAGCTGCGTATAGGTTGCTGCTGGTGAACATTAGTGCGATTAATAGACTTAGCCACTTTTTCATTTTACATTCTCACTAGGGGTGTTAGGAACGGCCTACTTTTAATGCTAGCAGTTTAACCTTAAGGGAATATTAAGTAAGTTGATGTCTTTTGCTAAATTGTCTTGGTGAATTGTCTAGATTGAGTGCTTGGCTAAGGCTTGATTTAAGAGGGGGTTGGGGGACGTTAAGATAAGAGAAAAACAGATAACCTATTGATAATTAATTATAACTTGTTGTAAGGATCCCGGCTTTAGTTGGAGTTTCCTTGTACGATAGGGGGCTCCAAAGGGGGAGCATCGCGATTTTCCTCTTTTGCTCCCGCCCGAGCGGGTTTACCCATAGTCCTTGCTTGAGCAGCCGATGGTAGCTGCACTACCGGAACCATAGTTGAGCTATGAATCCTTCTTTTGCTTATTGGTAAGACGCATATAACTTCCTTTAGCGATGCGCTGGAAGTTGGTTTCAAAAAGAAGAAAGGAGCAGAAGATGATACCGCCGCCGAGAGCAGTGTATCGAGAGATGGGTTCATGGTTGATGAGGTAGCCAAATAGAGCGGCAAACAGGGGTTCAAAGGTGTAGATGATGGCGGCCTTGGTGATGGTAGTGTAGCGCTGATATTTGCTCACTAAGAAAAATGATCCGCAGGTGGCAAATGCACTGCAAAAGATAATACTGATCCAGGCCATGGAGGTGAAGTGATTTTGTGTAGCACTGGTCCAGTTAAAAAATAAAGGAACGGGAATGCCAAATAAAATTTGGTAGCCAAGCAAGAGGGTTAAATTAAATTTTTTGCGAGTGGCTAGCTGTAAAACAATAATAAAAAGAGCAACAGCTATGGCAGAACCAAGTAGCCAAAAATCGCCTGCAACAATGTCAGTTAGGGAGGCGCCGGTTAAAACAAAAAAGCCAAGCAAGCATACGCTGGCGGACAAAATATCGGTGAGTTGTGGTCTGCCTAGTTTAAAAACAGGTGCTAGAAAAGGCACGATAATAACGCTAAGGGCAGTGATAAATGCGGCGTTAGCAGCAGAGGTAGTTTGTAGTCCAATAGTTTGTGTAATAAAGGTCAAACCGTTTAGCAAACCCAGAATAATGCCACCGATAAGAATACGTTTTGTATTTAGATGAATGTTCTTTATGATCAAGGGCAGGAGAATAAGGAATGCGATGACTAATCGTAAGGTAACAAAGGTAGTTGGTGTAATTGTTTTTACCGCATCTTTAATCAGCGGGAAAGTTAACCCCCAAGTGGCAACAGCCATAATAAGTGCAAAATTGGCTTTGGTTTGTATGCGCATGTGCTGTTTGCCGTATTCCCACAAGTCTAGTCATCATAACACCCTTTTTAGTAAAAAGGATATCGCAGGGTTTACTGGCGCCAGTTACAGCTGCTCGGTGAGTTGCCTCAGTGCTTGTGCGCGATGGCTAATACGGTTTTTTTCTTCCAGTTCTAATTCGCCTGCGCTGCAATCGTGCGTTGGTACATAAAAAATGGGGTCGTAGCCAAAACCTTTGTCCCCCCTCGGTTGAGGTAATATTTTGCCCTGCCAGTTAGCGCAGCTAATCATCGGGGTGGGGTCTTTAGGGTTTATGAGTAATGCCATGGAGCAGTGAAAATAGGCCTCCTGGGAGGGGTTATTGAGTGTTTGCATTTCTTCTAATAAGAGTTTTATTTTATTGGCAAAGCTTAAATCAACGCCGCCATAGCGTGCCGAATAAATACCAGGTTTATGCTCTAGTGCTTTGACACAGAAACCCGAGTCATCAGCTAGCGTTGGTAGGTTGGTAATTTGGGCGGTGTGACGAGCTTTTAAAATGGCATTTTCAATGAAAGTGATGCCAGTTTCTTCTATGGGCTCAATATTAAATTCGCTTTGCGGAATAATTTCAAAAGGCAGTTGCTGAAAAAAATGTTTAACTTCTGCCAATTTTCCTGCGTTGCTAGAGGCAAATACGATTTTATTCATGAGTTATTCCTTGGGCAATTGGCGGGTAATTGGCCGACACACATGCGTGGTTGGCCAGCTAGATCATTATGATCTTGGCTGTTTTCATAACCTTTTTCCTCTAATAAATTTAACACTTGTGTTTTCTGATCATAACCATGTTCCAGTATCAACCAGCCACCAGGTAATAAATGTTGATAAGCTTGTTGAATAATTTGTTGGATAGCCTCTAAGCCACCCTCCCCGGCAACTAGCGCATGGTGTGGTTCGTATTGCATAGTCGGGTTGGATAAATAAGGATCGCCTTCTTTAATGTAAGGTGGATTACTAACAATGGCAGCGTATTTTTTTTGAGGTAAGGCATCAAGCCATGAGCCTAAAAAAAACTCTATGTTGTTAATTTGCAGACGTTGTGCGTTATTTTTGGCAACAGCAAGTGCGGCTGCTGACGTATCGGTGGCATGCAGCGTCCACTGTGGCCGTTCACTGGCTAGCGCTAAAGCGATGGCACCGCTGCCGATACCTAAATCAGCAATAACCAATTTTTCATTTTGTGGTAGGGATTGCAATAACCACTCGACTAAAAGTTCGGTTTCAGGTCGCGGAATGAGGGTAGCTGTGGTGACCTGTAAATCGAGGGTCCAAAATTCTTTATGGCCAGTGATGTAGGCGATGGGTTCCCCGGTTAATCGACGTTGAATTAACGCTTGTATTTGTTGTTCAGTTTCATCCGTTAGGACTTCTTCAGGATGTGTAAATAAATATTCGCGAGATTTTTTTAGTACTGACATAACTAACAGTTCGGCATCCAGTTGTGGTGTATCACTGCTTTCCCTCAATTGTTGTGTTGTTATCAATAAAATTTCTTTGCAGGATTTCATTCACTAATTCTCTAGATTTGCCAGTTGTTCTGCTTGAATTTCGCGAATTAATGGTTCAATAACCAAAGGCAGATCACCATCGAGAATTTCAGTTAATTTATATAAAGTTAAATTAATACGATGGTCAGTTAGGCGCCCTTGTGGAAAATTGTAGGTGCGGATGCGCTCGGAGCGATCACCGCTACCGATTAAACCGCGGCGTTTTTCCGCTTGTTCTTTTTCTTGTGCTTGTTGTTGTTGTGATAATAGGCGTGCTTGTAACAGTGACATGGCGCGCGCACGATTTTTATGTTGTGAACGTTCATCTTGGCACTCGACTACCAGCCCTGTTGGAATATGGGTAATACGAATGGCGGAGTCTGTTTTATTAACGTGTTGGCCGCCGGCGCCGGAGGCACGGAAAGTATCTACACGTAAATCAGCAGTATTAATATCGATGTGATCAATTTCGTCTATTTCTGGCATAATTGCCACGGTGCATGCGGAAGTATGAATGCGCCCTTGCGATTCTGTAGTGGGCACGCGTTGCACACGATGCGCACCGGATTCAAATTTCAATTGTGAGTAAACCGCATCGCCATGAATACGTGAAATAATTTCTTTAAATCCACCGGCTTCACTTTCGTTACAAGAGACCATTTTTAATTGCCAGCCTTTTCTTTCGGCAAAACGGCTATACATACGAAACAAATCACCGACAAATAGTGCTGCTTCTTGCCCGCCGGTGCCAGCACGGATTTCTAAAAAAACATTGCGCTCATCCAGGGGGTCTTTGGGGAGCAGTAACCTTTTGAGTTCTTGATCCAATTTTTCCGCTGTAGCTTTTAACGTTACTAATTCATTTTGGGCTAACTGTTTCAGTTCGGGATCTTTTTCATTAAGCATGGTTTGCGCTTCATCTATTGCCGTTTGTGTTTGCTCAAAGGTTTTAAAACAAGCAACAATGGCATCGAGGCTGGCATACTCTTTGCTGTATTCTCGAAATTGATCGTTGTTGTTCATGACCTGCGGATCACTCATTAAGCGGCTTAGCTCTTGATGGCGACGTACCAGGGTTTGTAATTTAATTTTTAATGATTCTTTCATGCTCTGACTATAGCGGTTGTTGGTATTATTGCAATGGTTTTTCGCTGCATGCGTTAAGATTCATCGAGTATTTCTTGGATAGCATGCAGCAGGCTTAGGTTGCCTGAATAAGCGGCTTCTCGGAGTTTTTGTGTGGGCTTGTGCAGAAACTTGTTCGTTAGGTTGTGGGCAAAAGTGGCAAGGGCGGCTTCAGAATTATTGCTTTTTTTCAGGTGTTTTAGCGCTTTGCTGAGTTCTTGATCGCGGAGCTTTTCAACTTGTGAGCGGTATTGTTGAATTAATTGAGCAGTATCGAGTATGCGTAGCTGTCGTACATAGTGTTGTGCGTAGGTGTGGGCCATTTCTTCCGCCAGTTGTGATTCTGTTGCGCGTTGCGAGCGGTTTTGGCTAATAATTTGTTGCATGTTATCCAGATCATAAAGATACACGTCTGCCAGGGTGCCTATTTCGGGCTCGATATCACGGGGAACACCTAGGTCGACCATCAGCATAGGGAGGTGTTTGCGTTGTTTAAGTGTGCTTTCCAACATGCCTTTGCCAAGTATGGGAAGTTGGCTGGCAGTAGCCGTGATGACAATGTCAGCGTCTTTAAGATGTGCCGGGATCTCGGCGATACTGATTGCTTTTCCATTTAAGGAAGCGACCAGTTGTTGGCTTTTTAACAAAGAGCGGTTGGCGATGGTGAGTTGTTGAATGTTGTGGCTGTGTAGGTGGGTGGCAATTAATTCAATCATTTCACCGGCACCTACTAACAATACGCGACAATTTTTAAGTTCGGCAAAGATGCTTTTGGCTAGGCAAATGATGGTGTGTGCCAGTGTTACTGGGTTTTCGCCGATAGCTGTTTTGCTGCGAATTTGTTTGGTAGCGGCAAATACAGCAGGAAATAGCTGTTGTAAGGTTTGCCCGACCGTGCCAGCGGCACAAGCAGTTTTGTAGGCTTGTTTCATTTGCCCAAGGATTTGTGGTTCACCGAGGATCATGGAGTCTAGGCCCGTGGCCACCCGGATACCATGCTGTACAGCATCAAACTCAACATGTTGATAGCAGTGTGGCAGCAGTTGGCTGGGTTCGAATTGCCCCTGTTGGGCTAACCAGTGATTGAGATTTGAGTCAGGGTGACCAATGGCATAAAGTTCTGTTCTATTACAAGTAGATAACAGAACAGCCTCATTGATGGAGGGTTGCTGTAGCAAGGACTGCAGGGCATGAGGAACATTCTCTGGGGCAAAGCTAACACGCTCTCTAATGCACAGAGGTGCGGTTTTATGATTGATGCCCAGTGCTAATAAGCTCATTAAAAAAGGTCCTGTGTTTTCATGTTCAGAGTTGGCGAATTATAGCACGCTTTAAGTTTACATCTCAAAATCCGGATTATAAATGAGATTCATTCGTATTTGAAGGGATTAAGAACAAAAGGTTGGGCTATTTCGCGGACAAATAAGTGCTGTTTTTTTGTTGGGTGCTTTACAGACATGTCCTGGTTTAGGTGCATGACTTTTGTTCGAATATAAGGTTCAATAGAACCAGTGAGTTTGGTACAAGAAGGTGGGTGGTTATGAAGTTTAAATGCATTTTGGGGATTGTTGGGATAAGTTTAAGTATTTCAGGTTGTGTGAATATGTATACTACCCAACAAAAACATTACACTTATGCCAAGCCGCAGCAGCGTAAACTGAATATTGCAAAAGTGACGTCATGGAATATTCAAGGTGCCTTTAGCGTGCAATTTGCTAAGCAGTCTATTATGGCCTCCTATGTTTGGCAGCAAAGTGGTAAAAAATACAATTTAAAAATAGCCGCGCCGTTGAATTTTGCGACATTAGTGATCAAGGGGCAGCCTGGTAAAGTGGTGATGGAGAAAGGTACAAAAAATTATACAGCAAAAACACCAGAAGCTTTAATGCAAAAACAGATGGGTTGGTTCTTGCCAGTAAGTAATTTATATTATTGGATTCGAGGCTTCCCAGCACCGGGAAAACATAAAATAACTTATGATCAATATGGTCACGTACGCACATTGCAACAACAAGGATGGATGGTTCGCTTTGAAAATTATCAGACTGTTAGGGGTGTAGATTTACCCAAAATTATGCAGTTGCAAAATGCCAAGCTGAAAGTAAAACTGGTAATTAAAACTTGGCGGCTATAGTTAAGCACCTAAATTAGATGGAACTAAAATAACATGCATCTAGAAATATTATGGACAGATGGACTGGTTTATCTCCTGATTGTGGCGTGCCTGGTTGCTTTCTATTTCATGCGCCGTGCGCCGCATTTATGGCAACCGTGGCGGCAGGTGCTGCATCGCCCCATTGGTATCATGGCTGTGGTTATTCTATTAATTTATGTCTTTATTGCTCTGCTAGATTCGGTACATTTCCGATTGGATAATGATCGTATCGGTACGGAAAGTCTCTTGGATATAGTGACTAGCCCACTAAGTAGTGAGCAAGAAAAAACGTATTCTGCGCCATTTGCTACCCATTTATATACGCAATCGTTGATTCAGCAGCCAGATGGCAAGGAAATTCGTGCTTATCCGCGGCTTCGTTATGCGGGGCACCATATAAACACCAGGCAAGAGAAGACACGGGATATTGTTGTGCGTTGTGTTTGGGCGGTCGTTGTTGCCAGTTTAAGCATGTTGTTTTTGTTTATGACTGGTATGGTTATCATCGCAAAAGGGAAATTTAAAAAAGTAACACAAACTATCAAGAAAATTATGGCGGGCAAGACGTATATAGCGTGGCGTACGGGACTGCTCACTTTTTTTGTGTTTTGGGTGCTGATGTGGTTGGCGATTTATTTGGAAGGCAACTATCATATTTTAGGCACCGATAAAGTCGGCAATGATGTGTTTTATGAAAGCCTCAAGAGCATTAGAACGGGCATGTTAATTGGCACGCTAACTACCTTGTTTATGCTACCCTTTGCTGTTTTTTTAGGTTGTTTTGCCGGTTATTTTCGCGGCCGGGTGGATGATCTAGTGCAATATTTTTATACGACCTTGAGCTCCATTCCTGCAGTTTTATTAATTTCAAGCGCTATTTTAGCTTTGCAAATATTTATTAGCAACCATACAAATTTGTTCCCGACCTTGGCAGCGCGAGCAGATGCACGATTATTAGCGTTGTGTTTTATTTTAGGGATAAGTAGTTGGACGGGTTTATGTCGCCTGCTGCGTGGTGAGACATTAAAATTAGCGCAGCAAGATTTTGTTTTGGTGTCACGTTCACTTGGACAGAAGCCGATGAAAATAATTATGCGACATATTCTTCCTAACATTATGCATATTCTGATCATTACGGTTGTGTTGGATTTTAGTGCTCTGGTTTTGGCAGAAGCAGTTTTAACTTACGTTGGTGTTGGTGTTGACCCAACGACAATTAGTTGGGGTAATATCATTAATTCTTCGCGCTTAGAGTTGGCTCGCGAGCCAATCGTTTGGTGGCCATTGTTGGCGGCATTGATTTTCATGTTTACCCTGGTGCTGGCGGCTAATTTGTTTGCCGATACCGTACGCGATGCTTTTGATCCGCGCATTCGTAATGTGGATGAATGATATGGACAATATATTATTAAAAATTGATAATCTCAGGATTTCCTTTAAAGATCAGGGGCAATTAAAGTCAGTCGTTGCTATCGAAAATCTCACCATAAATAAAGGTGAGTGTGTTGCTTTGGTGGGTGAGTCTGGCAGCGGTAAGACGTTGGCGGCATTAGCTGTGATGCAACTGCTGCCGCAAGCAGCCATGGTAAGCGTGGCAAGTAAAATTTTATTTAACGGCGAAAATCTGTTGGACGTTGCTGAATTAAACATGCGAAAAATACGCGGGTCCGGGATTGGCATGATATTTCAAGACGCCATGTCAGCCTTGAATCCGGTTTTTAGCATTGGTCAGCAAATACTGGAAGTCTTGCGCCAGCAAAAAAAATTCAAACGCGCCAAGGGAAAAAAACAAGCCTTACTGTTATTGCAAGAGGTTGGCATTGATGAGCCGTTGCGTTGTTTTGCCAGTTATCCACACCAGCTATCAGGCGGGATGCGGCAAAGAGCGATGATTGCGATGGCATTGGCTGGGGAGCCGACATTATTAATTGCCGATGAACCAACCACAGCCTTGGATGTTACCTTACAGGCACAAATTTTGGAGTTGATTAATCAGTTGCGCATCAAGCGGCAAATGTCGGTCTTATTTATTAGCCATGATTTGGCGGTTGTCTCGCAAGTGGCGGACAGGGTCGTTGTTATACGGCAAGGTAGTTTGATAGAAGAAAATACGGTAAAAAACTTTTTTAAAAATCCGCAACATACTTATAGTCGAGATTTATTAAAAGCCATACCAACCGGAATCGCGCGTCAACAAGTTTTATCAGCTACGGAAACAAAGTCGTTATTGTCCGTTAACAATTTAAAGGTGTATTTTCCGATATGCAAAGGATTGTTTAAGCGCGCGGTCGATTCCGTTAAGGCGTTAGATGGTGTTGATTTTAATTTAGTGGCGGGGCAAACTTTAGCTTTGGTTGGGGAATCGGGTTCGGGAAAAACGACTGTGGGCAAAGCGATTTTACGTTTATTACCAGAAGCCCAGGGGAGCATATCTTTTCAAGATAAAAATATTAATAGCTTATCCAAGCGTTTGTTGCTCGCTTTGCGCGGCGATATGCAAATGATTTTTCAGGATCCTTATAGTGCACTAGATCCACGCATGCTGATAATGGATAGTATTGCTGAAGGCTTGTGGGTACAACATTTGGTGAAGAATCGACAACAAATGATGCAGCAAGTCGATAGCCTATTGCGTTTGGTTCATCTTGATCCAAGCATGAAGTGGCGCTATCCGCATGAATTTTCTGGCGGACAGCGGCAACGCATTTGCATTGCTAGGGCGCTGGCTTTAAAACCAAAGCTACTTATTTTAGACGAGCCCACTAGTGCGCTGGATGTATCATTGCAAATACAAATATTAAAATTATTGGAAGATTTACAGAAAAAATTAGGTTTGTCGTATATACTTATAACACATAACATAGCTGTGGTAGCTTACTTGGCGCATTATACGGCAGTTATGTATCGAGGTAAGATTGTTGAGCAGGGAGCAACAGCGACGGTGCTTGAAAATCCGCAACACAGTTATACTAAAAAATTACTGGCCTGTGTGCCTGAAATTATGAATGAGAATCAAGATGAACAATGAAGAAATTATTTATCAAAAAATAACGGGCAATGGTGGGGATGTTGTCGAATTAATATTAAATCGCCCAGCGCAGCTCAATGTGTTGAATCAACCAATGTGCCAGCAATTATATGCTTATCTAGAAGAATGTGAGCGCGATGATAATATTAAGGCGATTGTTATTCGTGGTGCAGGAGATCGTGCTTTTTGTGCTGGCGGGGACATCCGATTTATTTATGCTAATGGACCTGATCAAATAGCGCCCTCAGCTAAATTCTTTTATCATGAGTATCGTCTTAATGCGAAATTATTTCACTTTAAAAAACCCTGCGTTGCCTTTTGGGATGGTATAGTGATGGGCGGCGGCGCTGGCGTCTCTGTACACGGTTCGCACCGCGTAGCAACGGAAAAAACACTATTTGCTATGCCGGAAGTATCAATTGGGTTTTTCTCCGATGTTGGGACTGGTTATGTGTTGCCGCGTTGTCCAGGTAAATTGGGCTGGTATATTGGTTTAACTGGGAATTTTTTTAAGGCAGATGATGTTTGTTATGCACAGTTAGCCACACATAAAATACCACAGGTGAAGATAGCAGAAGTCATAGATACTTTAGTGGCGAGCGATTTTTCTGCTCATGAACTACAAGCTGTGACGAAAATTTTAGATAATTTTAGTGTTGCTGTTGAAGTCTCACAGTTACAGGAAAATCGACAAAAAATAGATGACTTTTTTTCGTTAGATTCTGTAGCAAAAATTATGCATATTTTAGAAAAGCAAAATGATCCCTGGTGCGATGAAACATTAATGACGCTCAAACAACGTTGTCCATTGAGTTTAAGAGTGATGTTTATACAATTTAAGAAAGGTGCGGGCTTGGACTTTAATCAGCAGATTAATATAGAGTATAATCTCGTTCGTCAATTTTTACAGACACCCGATTTTTATGAAGGCATACGTGCTGCGATTATTGATAAAGACCGACAGCCTAAATGGTCTGTTGCTGATGTTTCCGAGATTATGGATGCACAAGTGCAGGCTTTTTTTGCAGATAGAGGTGACGATTTACAATTAAATTAATGCTGTGGCTCATCCCTAAAGTCGAGTCTCAACCTGCACTGACCTAGCGTTAGGCGAAGCTACACCTCAATGCACTTGTGATCCATCTGTAGAAGTACAAGATGGTGGCTATGGGTGGACTTGAACCACCGACATCAGCATTATGAATGCTGCGCTCTAACCACTGAGCTACATAGCCATAGGCGCACTATTGTCGAGATTTACTTGAGTTTTGTCAAGGGGGACTAACTGCGCGCCATTATCTTAACTCATTGAATATAAGAGATTAATAAACAATCGTTGTGGCGGGCATTTGTCGATTGATTTGTGCGCCACAACCAAGAGATCCTAGGGTGTGATTCATTGTGGAGTTTTTCTTGAGTGGGGAAAATTGTATGCCACACGTTATGTCATAGCGTATCAAAGCAGCTCGTAACTTGTTGAATTCTATCGGAGAAGTATTGTTTTTTTGTAATAGCCAAATTTGGATATTTTTAATAGCTTGGATGCCAATCCATTTTCCGTGGGGTAAGAAGTGTCTAAAATTGTAGTTAGCCGGGGAGTTGAAAATTTTAACTAGATTGTTTCCAGTAATCACAACATAGCAGTCGCTGGGAGGCAGTATAAATTTTAACCGCTCGGAGGGTAAATTGGTACAGGTCTCGCCGTCGCTTTTTGGGGTCAACAGGCAGGAGCCAAATTTCTTGGAAATTTGCACGCTCTTTCCGACACTTAATATAGTGGACGGGGGGGTAGATAGTTTTGATCTGTTATGCATGTCTAATATGGTTCTTAAGTTTCACTGTTTTTTCGAAGATCCTGATATTAATTAGATTAGCACACGAACCTTAAGTGAAGCTTAAGTAATTAGAGATAACTGCGACTAATTGTTAATTTTGATGCCGACTTTTCGATGCATTAGGGTACATAATGGATGGCATCTAGATAATAATAAGATTAAAAAGAAGGAGATGGAGGATGAACACGGCAAGAGTAGAGAAGACCAGGTTGGGGCAGCTACTGCCACTTTATTTTGTCATTTTCTTGGGTTCTTTGGTTACAGTCTTATGATTACCGTTTTCACGCCAATGTTACTGCATGCGCACCAGGGTTTTGTCTCACCTCTTTCTTCTGTCGGTCACCGTACCATCCTTTTGGGGGTTTTATTGGCGTTGTATCCGTTGGGGCAATGTTTAGGTTCCCCGGTCTTAGGGGCCTTGTCGGACCACCATGGGCGGCGTAAAGTTTTGCTGTTTTCATTGGTGTGGATAACTTTCTTTTATGTGATCACTGCCGCTGCCTTGACGTTTCATAGCTTGTTGTGGCTGATGATTGCTTCTTTTTTTGCCGGCTTAGGTGAGGCGAATACTGTGGTGGCGCAGAGTGCTATTGCCGATGTTGCTAGTGATACTGATCGTAATCGTTTATTTGGCTATATTTATTTAAGTGCTAGCGCGGCGTATATAATTTCACCTTTAATTGGTAGCAAGTTAGCCGTCGCTAATTTGGCAACTTGGTTTGGTTATGCAACTCCTTTTTCGGCGGTGTGTATTGTATTGTTTGTTTCTTTTGGGTGCTTATTACATTTAAGGAAACCGTATTAACATTGGCGCGGGATAAAATTAATTATATAACAGCTGTTACTAAGACTGCTGGCATTTTTACTTTAAAGCAAGTGCGTGTTTAATTTCTGGTTAATTTTTATTTTACTTGGCCATCTTTGGTTTTTTCCGTTGTTACCCAATGTACTTGGTGGATGAGTTTCATATGCAGGTGAACCAACTCTCGGAGTATATTGCCTGGGTCGCGGTGCCGATAATTGTTGTCAATGTCGGGTTGACGGAGTATCTTTCAAAGAAATTTTCGGCAAAAAAAATGGCAGTGGTTTCGGCAATATTGACGGGTGTTTTTATGGTTATCATTGTGATGTCGCATTCGGAGAATGCCCGGTGGATTACTTTATTTTTGGCTTCAGCAGCACTAGCAATTTGCTTGCCCTCGTGTGCAACGGTGTTGTCACTTGCGGTTGCCCCTGAAAATCAGGGAAAAGTGATGGGAAACAATCAATCGCTGTAAGTTTGTGTGGAAGCGTTATCGGCAATTGTTGGCTGCTGTTGTGGTTAAGTTACCTTTAATTCTTTTAGGTCTAATGGCTATTATTGGTGCTATAATCCTTTTAGGATGTAAAAAAAAGCAGTTAGTGGCCTTCATGGTCAGAATAGCTGATGGGCGAATGATATATTTAAAAGTAGAGAATAAATTTTTTGACATCCATAGTCATTTATCGCTATTCTATTTTATTGCGTTAGACTCACTGCTGTAGGAAGGATTTGAATTCATGGCTGTATCACATTGCCCTTGCCAGTCTGGGAAAACGTTTGCTGATTGCTGTGGTCTTTATTTGCAGCAAGAACAGTGGCCACCATCGCCGTTGGCGTTGATGCGCTCACGTTACACAGCTTTTGTCCGGGGCGATATTGATTATATTCAAAGTACGCAGGCGGGGCCGGCCTCTGCGGGTTTTGATGCTGTCAGTGCGCGCCAAGACAGCGGCTTGGTTACTTGGGTTGGGCTGGAAATTATCGATGCACCGATAGTAGTGGTGGAGGCTAATAAAGGCGTTGTGGAATTTATTGCCAGTTATCACGATGGTAATAGCCTACAACGTTTACACGAGCGCAGTGAATTTCATTTTATCAATGGGCGTTGGTTTTATGTCGATGGTACTTTTATAAAGAATTAGACATTAAAACGGAACAGCATGATATCACCATCCTGAACGATATAATCTTTGCCTTCTAGCCGCCATTTGCCCGCATCTTTAGCACCTTGTTCGCCATTGTATTCGACATAATCGTGATAACTAATGACTTCAGCACGGATAAAGCCGGTCTCGAAATCGGTATGAATGACGCCGGCTGCTTGCGGTGCAGTGGTATTGTTGGTGATAGTCCAGGCGCGTGCTTCTTTAGGCCCGACAGTAAAATAGGTTTGCAGGTTTAATAGTTTATAACCAGCACCGATTACGCGATTTAACCCGGGTTCAGTTAAAGATAAACTAGCTAAAAATTCTTGTTGTTCGGCTTCATCGAGTTCGGTAATTTCTGCTTCAATAGACGCACATATACTCACCACTTGCGCGTTTTCTTTTTCTGCGAGTGCTTGCACTTTTTTTAGATGGAGATTATTTTCAAAACCATTTTCATCGACATTGGCAACATAAAGCACGGGTTTAGCTGTGAGTAAATGATAATGGTGTAGTGAGGCTTGTTCCTCTTTGCTTAAATCCAAAGCACGCACAGTGTTGCCTTGATCCAAATGTGCTTTCACTTTTTCAAGTAATGCTTGTTCTATTTTCGCTGTTTTATCGCCACGCTTTACTTCTTTGGCAATTTTTAATAAGGCTTTGTCGACGGTTTCTAAATCAGCAAGCGCTAATTCGGTATCAATGGTTTCGATATCGCGCAGGGGATCTACGTTGCCCGCGACATGAGTCACGTCATCGTTTTCAAAACAACGCACGACGTGTGCTATGGCTTGTGTCTCGCGAATATTGGCCAAAAATTTATTGCCTAAGCCCTCCCCTTTTGCAGCACCGGCAACCAATCCGGCGATATCGACAAATTGCATGGTCGCCGGCAGGATTTGTTTGGATTGAGCCATGGCAGCAATTTTATACAAGCGTTCATCGGGCACGGCGACTACGCCGACATTGGGTTCAATGGTACAAAAAGGATAATTGGCAGCTTCGATACCCGCTTTGGTGAGTGCATTATATAAGGTAGACTTTCCAACATTGGGCAATCCGACAATTCCGCATTTAAATCCCATGATCTGGCCTCTAGTCTGAATGTAAATAATGCATGGCTTTGGCAAAATCTCCAGCAAGAAGATCTGGAATAACTGCTGCCGCTTCATCGATACTGGTGAGAATTTGTTTTTCTTCATTGGCTTTCGGTGGGTGTAACACGTAATTGGTTACTTGATTTTTGTTACCCGGATGGCCGATGCCGATACGTAAGCGGTAAAAGTCACTGCCGATGTGACGGATAATATCACGCAGGCCATTGTGCCCACCGTGTCCCCCGCCTTCTTTAAGGCGTACCGTGCCTGGTGAAAAGTCCAATTCATCGTGTGCAATTAAAATAGATTCGGGTGCTATTTTGTAGAATTTAGCCATACTGGCGACGGCAATACCACTTTCATTCATAAAAGTATCTGGAATAAATAACCAGCTGGTATGCGGTGGGAGATCATAGCGTGTCAGTATGCCGCGTAATTTTGTTTCATGGCGTAGGGTTAATTGTTGTTTGCTGGCTAGTTGATGAATGAGCCAGGCACCAACATTGTGTCGCGTGTCTTGATATTGTAGGCCAGGATTTCCTAAGCCAACGATTAATTTAATCATGCCAGTGGGCCGTTAATTATTTGCTCTTGCCTTCATCTGTTTTTTCTTCAGCTTTGGCCTCGTCGGTTTCTGCCTTGCCTTCTTCGCCTTCTTTTTCTTCAGCTTCTTCAATTGGTTCAGCCGCTACTTTGGGCTTATGAATGTTAACGACGGGCTGGTTGTGCTCCTCATCTTCAATCGCCGTGGCGAATTCAACGCCAGCAGGTAAGGCTAAATCAGTGACGTGCAAGGATTGATCCAATTCTAATTTCGCAATATCCAGCGTTAGGTGCGTGGGTAAATCAGCGGGCAAGCAACGGATTTCAATTTCATTAATTAAATGAGAAACAACACCACCAGCTTTTACGCCAGGTGCTTTTTCTTCGCCTTCAAAATGAATCGGCACACTCATGGTGAGTTTTTCTTTGGCCTTAATGCGTAAGAAATCGATATGCAGAAAGCGAGGTTTAGTTGCGTGGTGTTGCACGCTCTTGATAACCACGGATTCTTTTTTGCCAGCGATATTCAATGTTAGTATTTGTGAAAATATAGCATCGTCTTGCAGCGTATACATGGTTTCTTTTTCGCTTAAGGTAATGGCTTGTGCTTGTTTATCAGCACCATAGACAACAGCTGGTATTTGTTTGTTATGACGCAATCGGCGCGCATGGGCTTTGCCGTGTTGCTCACGTACTGAGGCATTGAATTCTGTGCTGTTGCTCATTGCTGTTCTCCGCTTAAGTCTAGGTCTGCAACCAAGGGGAACATTCTACCTGGTTCGAACAAAATTGCCAGAGTTTGGGGCAAAATTTAGGTTGATAGGGTCTGTTTGTGTGGTGCTGAAATGGTGGTCAAGTGATAGAAAGGGTTAGTCGTCATTAAACATAGAGCTAACAGATTCCTTTTGGTTGACACGATGGATGGTTTCGGCGATCAAATTTGATAGCGTTAATTGATTGATTTTTTTACATTTTTTAGCCTTATCGGTGAGCGGAATGGTATCTGTTACAACGAGTGCATCCAGGCGGGATGCGTTAATATTTTCAATGGCTTTGCCCGATAACACTGGGTGTGTGCAATAAGCGGATACGCTTTTGGCACCATTGTCCTTCAATGCAATGGCTGCTTGGCACAGGGTGCCTGCGGTATCGACGATATCGTCGACAATAATACAGTCACGATCTGCTACGTCACCGATGATATGCATAACTTTTGCTTCATTATGACTGGGCCGACGTTTATCGATAATGGCCAAATCGGAGCCATTCAAGCGTTTGGCGATTGCCCGTGCGCGCACCACACCGCCAACATCGGGTGAAACAATTACAGGACTTTGAAAGGGTTGTTGGTGCATATCTTGAATCATCACGCTACTGGCATAAATGTTATCAACAGGCATGTAGAAGAAACCTTGAATTTGTTCGGCATGTAGATCAACGGTAATTAAGCGGGATATTCCCACGGAGGACATCATATCAGCTACAACTTTTGAGGTGATGGGTACGCGAGCGGAGCGCACGCGGCGATCTTGGCGCGCATAGCCGAAGTAGGGGATGACAGCGGTTAAATTCACGGCAGAGGCGCGTCTTAGCGCGTCGGCCATGATGATGACTTCCATCAAATTTTCGTTGGTGGGCACACAAGTGGATTGTAAGATAAAAACTTCATGGCCACGGACATTTTCTAAGATCTCGACCATAATTTCGCCGTCACTGAAGCGACCGACAGTAGCCTTACCTAACGACATATTTAAGTGTTTGGCAACTTGCTGTGCGAGTTGAGGATTAGCGTTTCCGGCAAAGATTTTCATAGTGGCCACGATAGGGTTTCCTTAGTGTTGTCAGTATTAGAAAAATAGAGAGATAAAATGGCTGGGGTGCCAGGATTCGAACCTGGGAATGCGGAGATCAAAACCCCGTGCCTTACCACTTGGCGACACCCCATTGATTTTATAATGTTGATATTTGCGTTGTTGGTGATTGACTCAGCCCCTTTGCTATCAACCCGGTCAACTGTTCCGGCAGTTTATTTATAACATTTGCTGCCTTAAGTTGCGAGTCAAAAGCAGCAAATACTGCGCATCCGGTACCTGTTAGGTGTGCTGGAGCAAATTGTTGTAACCAACTAATAGCTTCAGCAACGCGCGGATAACGTGCGCATACCACCGTTTCAAAATCATTCTCACCCATTCCTGGGCGATAGTCGCCTATTTTGAGGGGAGTCTTCTCTTGTGTCAATTCCAAAGATGCATAAATTTCAGCTGTGGCGATGTGACAGTTGGGAATGAGGATGACATACCAGGAGGTTGGTAGTGTTATGGGTGTCAGTTCATTACCAATGCCCTCGCCCCAGGCGCAGTGGCCTTTGACGAAGACGGGCACATCAGCGCCGAGTTGTGTGCCTAAGTTAGCGAGTTGGTCCAAGCTTAAATGGCTTTGCCACAAGTAATTTAACGCCACTAAGGTACTGGCAGCATCGGAGCTGCCGCCGCCTAAGCCAGCGCCCATGGGGATATTTTTTATTAACTGAATGTCGACTCCTGCATGGGTTTGTGTGTTTTGTTTGAGTAATTGTGCGGCTTTAAAAATAAGATTGTCGGTATTCTCAATGGCTTTTATAGAAGAAGTTAAATGCGTGGTATTGTCTGCGCGCAAAGTGAAAGTGATCTCATCAAATAATTCCACGAATTGAAAAACGGTTTGGAGGTTGTGATAACCATCACTACGTTTATTTAAAATATGCAGAAATAGATTCAACTTTGCCGGTGATAATATTTTTAAACTTGTGGAGTTTGATTTTTTTTTCATATAATGCTTGCTAAAAAAGTGATTATTTGAAACGTACACGGGGATCAACTAACGTATACGAAATATCTGTTAATATCAATCCGATGATGTAAAGCACGGTTCCCAAAAAAACCATCACGCGAACAATGTCAAAATCTTGTTGTTGTATGGCGTCAATAGTATAACTGCCAAGGCCAGGAATGCCAAAAAAAGATTCCATAATGAGGCTGCCGAGAAATAAGGAGGGAATGATGACAACAATGCCGGTTAATATAGGGATCAGGGCATTTTTGAGTACATGTTTAAATAACACTAGTATTTCGGATAAGCCTTTGGCGCGCGCTGTGCGGACATAATCTTTGGGTAATTCTTCCAAAAAGATAGTGCGATACCAGCGAGTGCCGGCACCAATGCCACTGATAACACCAATGGTGACTGGCAAAATTAGGAATTTAATGGCATTTATTCCCCCATGGTAACCAGAAACAGGGACCAACTTAAGCAGCGTGCCAAACACATGTTGTCCCACTATAATATAGAACAAACTGGAGATTGACATTAAAATGACGCAAACACCGACACCGATAAAATCCAAATAGGTAGCACGAAATAGCACAATAAGTAAAGCAAAAGTAATGTTGACAAAGAGGCCAACGAGTAAAACTGGGATGGCCAAGGCTAAACTAGGCCACATACGTTGGTAAATGTCATGGCTAATATCACGACCTTGATCAGAAACACCAAAATGAAAGGCAAATAATTCCAATGATTTAGTAAAAAATAAAGTATCCGAAAGTTTGTGCAAACCTTGGGCTTTGGCATTGTAAAATAAGGGCTTATCATAGCCATGCTGCTGTTTCCATTGCGTGATTGTAGCTGCGGTTACGTGTTTTTGTCCCAGATGCATTCGTGCCATATCATCTGGAGAGTTGACAATAAAAAATAAGGCAAAGGTAATCACATTGACACCGATAAGAATAGGGATGGCGTAGAGGATACGGCGCAGTATGTAGAATAACATAATCAGTCTCTGGGTCGATATTTATTAATGTTAGGGCGACGCTGTCGTCGATAATAACTGATAATTAAGGGTATAAACAAGACAATTAATAAAATGAGCAATCCCCATATAGGCCAAGTAGTGGGCTGGTTCCACTGAGCTTGCCGTTTGGACCGCAGCTTGGCGTTGACACGTTCGTATTTTAAGGTGTTATTTGCCATGGCATGTGGTTTGATGGCCCGGTTCCAGCTATGACTTAGGGTAAAGTCGACGGGATGAAAACCAAAAATCCAGGGGGAGTCAGCTTGGACTATTTTGAGTAATTGATTAATCTTAGCTTGGCGTTTAGGCCCGCTAGGCATACTTTTTATTTGTTCAAACAAGTTATCTACTCTAGGGTTAGAATAATTAGCCGCATTTTCACCACCGTATTTAACTTTTGCATTGGGCCCGTAAAGTAAAAACAGAAAATTTTCAGGGTCGGGGTAATCAGCAAGCCAGCCCCAAGAAAATATTTGTGCATTTCCAGTACGCATTTTTTCTTGAAAACGATTGTATTGCGTACTGCGGATATTAAGCTCAATACCCAGTTGAGAAAATTGTTTGCGCAGCCAATTAAAGCGTGCCTTGTCATCAGGGCTGCCGGTGCCAGCGATATCATAATTAAGGATTAAGGGGCGTTTGGTGCGTGGGTTGATGCCGTTTGGATAACCGGCTTGAGCTAGCAGTTTTTTTGCCAGGCTAAGTGATTTTCGCTGTGGCTTTTCGTTAATCCAGTCGTAAATATAGGGATTGATGCCAGCCTGGTTTGACAAATGTCCAAAAATACCAGGTGGAATGGGGCCGTGTGCAATAATGCCGCGACCGTTTAGAAAAATGCTGATATATTCCTCATAATTTAGCGCGATGGCAATGGCGCGACGTAATTTTTGTTGCTGCTGACCATAGCCGCCGACGACTGGGTTGAGCATATTAAAGCCCATGTAATAAATGCTTGGACTGATAGTTTTGACTAAGCGTATGTTGCGTTTTTTCATAAAAGGAGTTAAGACAGCTTCCCCATTTTTATCAATTTTAATAGCTTGATCAAAGCTATCTGCGCTAACGCCCGATTTGTCATAATAGCCTTGTAAAAATTTATTCCAGCGGGGAATGCTTTCTTTGTCAAGGCTGAAAACAAATTTGTCAATGAGAGGCAGTCTGCGGCCTGCGTCTTGCAAATAACCTTGTTGTTGATCGTTTATCTCGCCTTCGCTGGGATAAAATTCGGGATGAAAATTTGGATTTTTGATCAGCACCATTTGTTTATTGGGATTATTTTCTATGAGCATATAAGGACCGCTGCCAACTGGATACCAATTTAAACTCAAATTCGTATCTTCCGCCATGCCAGGTTGTGAATAAAATGCATCCGCCTCCCAGGGAACAGGTGCAAAAAAAGGCATGGCCAACCAATATTTAAATTGGGGATAAACGCCCTTTATCTTAATTTGGTAGTGATAGCGACTAATTAATTTTACTCCAGATAAAGGATATTTTCTCAAATCCAGGAAGCCATCGTGGGGGTTATTTTTGAGATATTGCGCAAGATTTTTTTCGTATTGAGAAAATCCAAGGATATGTTTGCGCATAAAACCAAAAATAGGTGAGTTGGTTTTGGGGGTTGCCAGCCTTTTAATTTCATAAATATAATCAGCGGCAGTAGGCTCCCGTGTGCCTGTTTTTTTGAAGTCACTGATATTGTTTATGGCCTTTAGTTGTGCGGGGGACAAATGATGATATAAAAATTTCCCTTGGGAATTTTTCGCAAAAGCTGGATGAGGTTGATAATAAATATGTGGTTTGATAGTTATATCGTAAACAGAGTAGCTAATGTTTTTCGGGTTAGTATGCATGGGCAGTTGTTTATGGTTTGCATTAAAATAACTAACGCTGGGTAAGCTAGCGGCGGTGAGTGGTTCTAAAGTATAAGGTCGTTTTAAATAATGATACTGCAACGGAGGTTCATAAATTTGCGCAATAAATTGAATTTCATCAGAAGAATAAGCCCGAGCCGGATCTAGCGTTTTCGGTGGGGAAGAAAAGGCAGCGTGGCGCGTGTTTTGTTCTTTTTTACCAACATGCGGATTGTTCCATTGGGAAAATCCAAACATGGGAATGAGTAATAGCCCGAGTACAATCGATTTCCTTATCATTGCATTCATACACATGCTTAAAATAGATAATTATAAATGAAAGAAATAATTGAAAGCATAAAAAATGTGTTTTGCTGACACCATTGGCCGAGCCCTCTTTGATATCATGGTGATTCGCTGTAGTATTTTAGGCTTTTCAATGCTAGTTGAACTTGCACACCATACTAACAAGCTTGTCTCCAATAATTAGTAAATGTCGGTTCGGCTATTAATGCCCTCAAAACACCTTCATGCTTATTATAGTATAAAATAGCTTTAAGTGGAAATAAAAAGAGTGCTATAAAGTATAGAAGAATCAATGAGTAACGCTTGCCGTTTCGGTGCAAGTGAAAAAATATCTAACTTATTGAAAATTCATCAGAAAAAACAAATAAAGCGTGAACTTGTAGTTTCACATGTTTTTCAAGAGGTTAAGGTGTTTTTTTGAAAAAACAGAGAGGACTGAAAACCAGTTGTCGTATTTGTTACATAATAGGGCTATTGTTAATCGCTGGAGAAAAAGTTATGAACTTAATTTACGTTATACCATCTTTAACTTTCCTCATTTATGAAAATCTTTTAGTATCAGGCTATGAAACCGACTATTGCACATGTGGCTATTGACATACCTTTGCGCAGGTATTTTGATTATATTTTAACACCCACGATCACTGCCCAGATACAACCTGGTATGCGCGTGTTGGTTCCGTTTGGCCGACGTAGATTAATAGGTGTCGTACTAGCCGTTGATCAATGCACGTCCTTGTCTGTTGCCGCGTTAAAGCCGGTGTCAGAGCTAATTGATGAGCAACCACTTTTGTCTATTCATTTCATGAAACTGTGTACTTGGGCCAGCCGTTATTATCAACATCCTATTGGTGAGGTGGTGGTTGGCATTTTGCCAAAATTGTTGCGTCAAGGACATGTCACCATGTCTGCTCCTGCTTTGGGATATGAAGTAACAGAGCAGGGACTGACGCTTAGCAACGATCATTTCAAGCGAGCGCCGCGGCGGCAGGCTTTGTGGCGATTAATTTTAGAACATCCGCAGATACCGTGGACTGAAATTCGTCAGCAACAATTCACTAAGTCTCAGTTGGAAGAATTATTAAAAAATGAATGGATTCGTCCGGTAACTGTGTTGCAAAAAGTCTCTCCGGCGCAGGAAAATCAGCCATTAAGTTTTGCTTTAAATCCACAGCAGCAACAAGCGGTGGAGGCGATTTGTAATGCGCAGGGTTTTACCCCCTTTGTGTTAGAAGGTGTGACCGGTAGTGGTAAAACCGAAGTTTATTTGCAAGCCATTGCGCATGCATTAAAATTAGAGAAAACGGCTTTAGTGTTGGTGCCGGAAATTGCCCTAACACCACAAACCTTGGCACGTTTTTCCGAACGTTTTAGTGTTGCCATTGTGTTGATGCATTCCGGGTTAACTGATCGAGAACGTTTAGATGGTTGGCTGCAAGCACAACAAGGTAAGGCGTGCATTGTCATTGGTGCGCGATCAGCTGTTTTTGCGCCGCTGAAAAATTTGGGTATCATTATCGTTGATGAAGAGCACGATACTTCATTTAAGCAACAAGCGGGTTTTCGATATTCTGCGCGTGATGTTGCGGTTAGGCGTGCGCAGTCAGAAAACATTCCCATCGTTATGGGGTCGGCGACAGTATCTCTAGAGAGTTTATTTAATATCAAAAATGGGCGTTATCGGCATTTGCAGTTAACCAAGCGTGTCGGGGTTGCGCTGCCACCCACTTTTCAATTGGTGGATATGCGTAGCGAAGCAAAGCAATCTGGCTTAAGCCGAACTTTGATTACGGCAATGCGCGAACAATTGAGACAGGGAAATCAAGTTTTATTATTTTTAAATCGTCGTGGTTTTTCCCCCGTCTTTTTGTGTCATGCTTGTGGTTGGCAAGCGCAATGTCGGCGTTGCGATGCAAAATTGACAGTGCATTTAGATCCTAAACGTTTAATTTGTCACCATTGTGATGCCAGTCAGAGTTGGGTGGGAGTTTGTCCGGAATGTCAGAGTGAGGATGTTTTGCATGTGGGTGTTGGCACTGAGCAGTTGCAAGATACCTTAACGGATTTGTTTCCCGAATATGCATTGATTCGCATTGATCGTGATACAACGCGAAAAAAAAATAGTTTGCATGATTTATTAAAAAGTATTGCCGACAATAAAGCCAAAATTTTAATTGGCACACAAATGCTGGCCAAGGGACATCATTTTCCTAATGTGACATTGGTAGGTATTATTGATGCAGATTCAGGATTTTTTAGTAGTGATTTTCGTGCGAGCGAACGCACCGCGCAGCTCATTATTCAGGTGGGTGGGCGAGCTGGGCGCGGGGATAAACTGGGTCGCGTGCTGATTCAGTCACATCAGCCGCAGCATCCGTTGTTGCAGTGTTTGTTAAAAGCGGGTTACGGTGAATTTGCGCAACAATTATTAGTTGAGCGACATGAAGCTAAGTTACCGCCAACCGCTTATTTAGCTTTGTTGCGGGCTGAGGCTAAAAAGCCTGGATTAGCTTTAAATTTTTTAACCTCAGTAAAGAATTTACTTTCCTCCCCGCCAGGGGTGCGTGTTTGTGGTCCATTGCCGGCATTGATGGAGCGGCGTAGTGGCTATTTTCGGGCTCAGCTTCTATTTTGTTCAGCGCAACGGATGGGACTGCAGCAAAACTTGACGGCGTTATTGGACAAAATATCAGCACTTAATTTGGCTAAAAAGGTGCGTTGGTCTATTGATGTGGACCCCTTTGAGGTTATTTAGTGGTCATAACTTTTGCAAAGCAGTTGTGCAGTAGGTTTGATGGACTAGGTGATTGTCTAATAGCTATTCAGGAACCCATATTTTTAGTAAAAATATCAATACCATCAGTGCGATAAGACAAAGCGCATAGATCACTGCAAAGCGCAACAACTTGATTAATATCCATTTTCGCCGTACATGGCTCATTCCCTTGGCCATTGCAATATTCCTCGAATTAATTGCTGTACTAAACCAATATAACGTATTCTGTTGAAGGATGAAATGCCTTGTTTTGAGGCGCCAGATGTGATCAATTTGAGCATCCTTGAGATTCATCTGTACCAATGGTAAAAAACATGTAAAATATTGTAAGGTACAATACCCGCCATGGAGTAAAAATATCCATGTAAAAGATTGTAGGTCGATCATGACGTTGGGGCATTCCCCAAATTAACGCAATGATTTGATGAATTATTTCATTAGATTGCTAGTTTAGGTACAATTGCTAAATGAAAGATTTTATGGCAATGCAACTATCTCGTAGTTTCAGCTATTTTGTTGGGTTTTGCCTATTTATTATAGGCTTGCCGAGTTATGCAGCGCCATTACTGACGCTGCCTATTCCACAGAACAGTATTATTACACAAAAAAAAATGACTTTGCGGGATGCTATCTTATTAGCTCTACGCAACAACCCGGATATTGAAAAAGCGCAGTTACAGCGAGTGGAAGATCGCTTTGCCTATGAAGTGGCTAGATATGCACTAGAGCCGCAATACAGTTTATCAGGTGGTGTGACTGTTCAACCAGGGAGTAAGCCAGGTTATAATGTGCAGCCCGGTGTGAGTTTAACTAATAAATGGGGTACGCAATTTAATGTGGGTTATAACACCGATTTGCAGGGTGAAGGTGGTAGTGATCTGACCATTACACAGCCCTTGCTAAAAGGACTTGGGCAGGCTGGTTTGCAGTGGTTGGATGCTTTGGATCAGCGGGAGTTGGCGCGGATTACCTATAAGGACAGTATTACACAAGCGGTGCAAAAGGTGATTACTGATTATCGTGCTTTGGTGCAAGCTTACAATAGCTATCAATCACAATTAAGGGCATTAACTCAAGCGGAAATCCAGTTTAAGCAAAATCAAGTTCGCTATAAGGCGGGAAAATCTTCGCACTCTGATTTGATACAAGAAGAGTCCAATTTAGCGACCACAAAGCTAAGTACCCTGCAATCAAAAAGCTCAATTGATACAGCCTACGAAGCTTTATTGCAAGACTTAGGGTTGGGGGCATCTGTTAAAATAAACATCGATAAAGAGATTGTGATACCCCATTATCGGCTACCTACTTTGCAGCAAGCTTTGCGTATTGCCTACAAGAATAATACCACTTATTTAACTGATCTAATGACTATTCGCACAGCTAAACGTGCGTTAAAGGAAGCAAGAAATGCCAGGTTGTGGCAGGTGGATTTGGTGGGGACACAGTCGATAGGTTCTGCAGGAATCACCGGTTCGCCAACAGGAATAAATGCGCAGGGTACTCCTATATCTACAGGAGCGCCGTTTTCAGCAAGCAATCGTTCGTTGCAGTTGAATGTGACGGTACCGATTCATGATTTATCGGGTAAGCAAGCGGTTGTTGAAGCACAAATTGGCTTGCAAAATGATTATGTGCAGCTGGCCCAGGATAAACGCAGCATGATTAGTCAAATTAAAATCGCGTTGAATAATTTGAGTTATCAGAGACAGGCGATAGTGCTGGCGCAACAGTCAAATGATTTACAGAGAAAGAATTTAAAAGTCAAGCAGTTAAGCCGTCGCTATGGCCAAACATCGGTATTTGAAATTAACACACTGCGGACAACTTTACTCAATGCCGAGCAAAGTTTAATTGGCGATAAGATACAATACTTGAATTCCATAACGGAGTTGTATGCCACGTTAGGGATTACCTTAAAAAAATGGAACATTAAACTTAGGTACTAAATTATGTTTAAAAAAAATAATACTATTTTTAAAGTCGCGACGTTAATTGCAATGGCTGCATTTTTAATGGCTTGTGGCCATAAAAAAGATAGCAAAAGCAAGCAAGGTGTGCAGAAAATTATTACCGTTAAAGCGGCACCTTCGGTTAGTCATCTTTATTATAAAGGGACGCTGGCTCCGCTGCACATAACCCCCGTTTTAAGTGTGGTGGATGGTCGGGTGCGCAAAATTAGCTTTAAGTATGGGGATACGGTTACCAAGAATCAGGCACTGGTGGAAATGCGCTCAGACAAATTGACGGATGACTATCGCACCGCAGTGACTAATTTTCTAAAAGCAAAGGAAGCGTATGAAAATGCCAAAGAAAGTTATGCCGGTAATAAGTTGCTTTATAAGGCAGGTTTATATTCTGAAGAACAGTATTCGGGATATGTAAGCACTTATCGGGATGCGGTGTTGGCTTTTTACCAGTCAAAAGTAGCTTTGGAAAAAGTACTTAAGACTATCGGCATTACCTACTCAAAAATCGAGACATTAACATTGGCGAATATGCAACAAGTGAATGTTATTTTGAGTAAAAAATTAGATAAAATAGAAGTATCGGCGCCAATCTCGGGGGTGGCTTTGTTTCCCCCCACGAGTGGTTCGAGTTCAGGCTCTGGTGACGGCTCTAGTTGTTCTGGCCAATTAACGGTGGGTTGTTCTTTGAAATCTGGCGAGTTAATTCTAAATGTGGGTGATTTAAATGGTTTGTCCACTAAAGTGCAGGTTAGTGAAATTAATATTAATCGTATTAAAGTGGGGCAAAAAGCTGTCATTACTGGTAATGCTTATCCAGGGTTACAATTAAATGGAATGGTATCTTCTGTTGCAGCCCAAGCTGAAAGTGCTGGCGCTGATAGTTCTGCTAGTGGAGGTGTGTTTGATGTATTGGTAAAAATTCCCACGGTGACGAAAAAACAATTGCAAGTAATTAAGGTGGGGATGTCAGCAAATATTGATATTTTAATTCAAAATCCGCCCCAAATAATGGTCCCCATTCAAGCAGTAGAGGAGAAAAATGCTAAAAGTTATGTCACGGTAGTGAATGGGAGCGGACAAAAAAAATCTGTTGCCGTTGTTACTGGACACACAACGATTGATCAAGTAGTTATTGTAAAGGGGTTAAAAACGGGAGACCGGGTATTAGTGAGCAGTCAACAGAATGATTAAATTGGAGAATGTTACTAAACAGTATCGGATGGGCAAGCATACTTTTGATGCCCTAAAAGGTATTAATTTAACGATTGAAGCGGGAGAAATGATCGCTATTGTCGGCCCCTCTGGTTGTGGTAAAACGAGCACCATGAATATTTTGGGTCTATTGGATCGACCAACCTCTGGGCACTATCATTTGGCTGGCGAAGAAGTTTCTAATTTATCTGGTCCGCAATGTGCAAAATTGCGCAATCAGAGAATAGGGTTTGTATTCCAGTCCTTTTTTTTGTTAGCTCGATTGAATGCGAGCCAAAATGCAGGGCTACCCTTATTCTATCGGGGTTTAAACAGCAAAACGATTAATCAGCGAGCGCAAGCAATGCTTGCCAAAGTGGGGCTAGCAGAATTTGCCTTGCATCGTCCTAGCGAGCTATCCGGGGGACAAAAGCAGCGTGTGGCGATTGCTCGTGCCTTGGTTGGCGAACCGGATATTATTTTAGCGGATGAACCAACGGGTGCGTTAGATACCAAAACCAGTAAGTCAGTTTTAGATCTACTTATCCGCTTAAATAAAGAAGAAGGTAGCACCATTATTATTGTGACGCATGATCTTGAAGTCGCGAAGCAATGTCAGCGTCTAGTGAAAGTACAAGATGGCTTAATAATTAATGAGTAAAGGTTGGGGCTTGGAGATTTTTTTGTGAACTTAATTATGCATATTAAAGAAGCCTTTTTGAATTTATTTAATTCAAAATTACAGTCATTCCTTGCGATTTTAGGTATTTTGGTGGGGGCGGGCTCGGTAGTTGCCTTAATTTCTTCTAGCCAATTGGCAACTGCTCATGCACTTGAGCAATTTAAATCATTGGGCACTAATTTACTCGCGATGAATATTGAATCGTCTCCTGGGGCACAAAAGACTAAACAAGAAAGAAATTTTCAGCTCGCGGATGCACCAAAGCTCAAGCAGTCTTCTTCTGACATACAAATTGTGGCGCCTTACATTAGCTTGTATCAATCTATTTTTTATAAAGGAAAATCAATCAATGGTCAAACTATTGGTGCAACACAAGCATTTGCTGAGGTGGGTAAGTTGCACCTTCTCTCTGGGCGCTTTGTTTCCTACTTGGATCACGACAGCTACTATTGTGTCATAGGCAGTGGGCTGGCTCGGCAATTAGCAAAGTCCGGAAATTTACATCCGATTGGCAGCAGGATTCAGCTGGGAGAAAAGTTATTTACAATTATTGGTACCTTGAAGCCTTGGCCACAAAATTTATTTATTTATGCAGATATCAATAATTCCATTATCATTCCGCTTAAAACCAGTTATTTGGTCAGCAATTATGCGCAAATTCAGAGTGTATTATTCCGCGTTACACCTGGGGCCAAGTTGTCGCGGATACAGGATCATTTAACCACTGTACTTAAGCGATTACTGCCACACAAACAAGCTGAGTTTAGAAATCCTGAGCAAATCATAGCAATTATGGGCAAGCAGCGGCAAACGTTTTCTTTGTTGTTGGCGGCTATTGGTGGAATTTCCCTTATTGTGGGTGGTATTGGTGTGATGAATATTATGTTGGTCTCCGTCATTGAGCGTCGTCAAGAGATTGGTATTCGCATGGCTATTGGTGCGCGGCGTCGTGATATTCGGCGCATGTTTTTAATTGAAAGTATTGTGTTGACGATGTTTGGTGGTGCGCTGGGGGTTATTCTGGGAATGTTGATTGCTTTCTTCTTGGCGTATTTTTCCCATTGGGGATATCATCTTTATTTATTGCCGCCGTCGTTGGGGTTTGTGGTTTCGGTGTTGGTGGGGATTATTTCTGGTTATTATCCGGCTTATCGAGCTTCTAATTTAGATCCAATTCAGACCTTGCAAGGGGAATAAGAGATGGAAAAAATTGGAGGATTTCACTGCATGCAATAGTGTTGCAGTGAATAAAATTGCCCCGACTTGATCTTAGCGGCACAAGCCGCTATGTTGGGCAAATATAAGGAGCGCTTGGAGAAAACATGAGAATTATTATCTTGGGAGCGGGTCAAGTGGGCTCTGCCTTGGCTCAAATTTTGACCAATGAGGGTCACGACATAACGATTGTGGATCCTGACGGTGAGCGTATCACTGAATTACAAGAAAAATACGATTTGCGTGGAGTTGTTGGTTGTTGCTCGTATCCTGAAATATTGCGTCAGGCTGGAGCAGAAGACGCCGATATGGTTATTGCAGTTTCTCTCAGCGATGAAGTGAATATGGTGGCCTGTCAGGTCGCATACTCTTTGTTTAATATCCCCGCTAAAATCGCGCGTATTCGCTCACCGCATTATTTGGTGCGAAAAGACTTGTTTGGTAAGGAAAATCTACCTATCGATGTGTTTATTAGTCCAGAGCAATTGATTACGCATTATGTTCAGCAATTGATTACTTATCCAGGTACTTTGCAAGTGATTGATTTTGCCGATGGCAAAGTGAAATTAATTGCTTTAAAACCGCATTATGGTGGTCCGTTGGTGGGCAAGACGCTGGAAAAGCTTTTGGAGTACAAGCCACATATTAAAGCAAAAATTACTGCTATTTTTCGTGGGGAGAAATCTATTCCTTTGACTAAAGACACCACAGTAGAAGTAGGCGATGAGGTATTTTTTATTTCCGCGAGTGAAGACGTACCTGAAATTATGCAAAGTTTGCGGCGCAAACAGCAGCGCTATAAAAAAATACTCATTGCTGGTGGAGGCAGTGTTGGAAGTTCATTGGCGCAGGCGTTGGGAAAAGATTATCAAGTTAAATTAATTGATCACAATCGAGAGAGGTGTCGTCGTCTGGCGGAAAAATTAAAACATGCGACGGTTTTGTATGGTGATTCACGTGATGAAAAGTTATTGATAGACGAAAACATTGAAACAATTGATGTCTTCTGTGCTATGACCAATGACGATGAAACGAATATTATGGCTTGTATGCAGGCAAAGCGTTTGGGCGTCAAACGTGTGATGGCGCTTATTACTCGAACTACTTATGTGGATTTGATTGTCGGCGGACCGATTAATATTGCTATCTCACCACAAGAAGCGACAGTGAGTTCTATTTTAGCACATGTGCGCCAGGGTGATATCGTGAGTGTACACTCGTTACGCCGTGGTTCGGCGGAAATTATCGAGGCTATTGCTCATGGGGATCGTAAAACATCTGAGGTGGTGGATCGTTCTATAGCAGAAATAAAATTGCCGAAAGGTACTACTATTGGTGCCATTGTTAGAGATGGGGAGGTTATTATACCCATAGGAAAAACTCAAATATTGTCCAAAGATCGGGTTATTATGTTTGTGGCTGATAGTCGTAAAGTAAGGGATGTTGAAAAACTCTTTAGAGTGAAGGCGACTTTTTTCTAACAATATTATTAGGGAGTTAGGTTAATCATTATGGAATCAAATCGATGAAACGACTTGCCGCAACCTTGCGAATTCAGGGTGCGCTATTAATGATACTCAGTTTAAGTATGTTGCCACCTTTTGCTATATCGGAGTGGTACCATGATGGATCAGCGCTTTCCTTTCTATCATCATTCGCCATTACCTTATTGGCAGGTCTGATTCTATGGTTGTTATTTCGCAAATACAAAGACGACCTAAAGACACGAGATGGTTTTTTGATCGTGGTTATGTTTTGGTCGGTATTATCATTTTTTGCGGCACTACCCTTTATTTTTGCGCTGGCACACGTTTCTTGGACTGATGCTATGTTTGAATCTGTTTCAGGCTTAACAGCAACAGGTACAAATGTATTACATGGCCTGGATCATTTGCCGAATGCCATTCGTTATTATCGCCAGCAATTAAATTTTTTGGGAGGCTTGGGAGTGGTGGTCTTGGCTATTGCTATTTTGCCCATGTTAGGGGTTGGCGGTATGCAGCTTTACCGAGCTGAAACAGCTGGGCCCTTGAAAGATACAAAGTTAAAGCCAAGAATTGCTGAAACAGCCAAAGCACTTTGGTACATCTATGTTAGCTTAACAGCACTGTGTGCTTTTTCTTATTGGTTGGCAGGTATGACACCGTTTGATGCCATATCAGAAAGCTTTAGTACGCTGGCAACGGGCGGGTTTGCTATGCATGATGCTAGCTTTGCCTATTATCATAGTTACACTATCGACATGATTGCCGTTGTCTTCATGGTTCTTGGCGCGACCAACTTTGGATTGCATTTTCAGTTTTTACAGAATAAAAATTTATCTGTCTATTATAAGGACTCAGAGCTTAGAACTTTTATTATTATATTGTTTATAGGATCAGCAGTTACCATTGGATTTTTAAGCTTATACCATCATGGCTATCTGAACGAATATAAGGTTATTTTTAATTCTATTTTTACCACGGTTTCTTTGGGAACAACCACTGGGCTAACAACGGTGAATTTTAATAAGTGGCCGACCTTTTTGCCTTTCTTAATGATGTTTATTGCCTTGATTGGTGGGTGCGGTGGTTCTACCAGTGGTGGAGTAAAAGTAATTCGTTTTATGTTGGTGTTAAAACAAATTAAAATGGAAATCAAACGCCTAGTACATCCACGCGGGGTATGGGTCACCAAATTGGGCGATCAGTTATTGCCAGAACGTGTCGAGCAATCTGTTTGGGGGTTTGTGGCAGCATTTATTGTTATCTTTGCAGTTTTGTTATTAGTGCTACTGGGGTTTGGTTTGGATTTTCGCTCCGCTTTTGGGTCTTTGGTGGCTTGCATATCCAATACTGGAGCAGCCATTGGCGTTGGCTTTAAACATTTTGATTTTATGCGACCGGAGGCAAAGTGGACCCTTATTTTCTCCATGTTAGTCGGTCGATTGGAAATATTTGGTATTTTAGTTTTACTAACCCCTAGTTATTGGGCAGATTAAGATAATTATCTGCAGGGGGAGAATCTTTATTTTTTAGAAGGCACAATGAGCAAGAAAAAATCAAGTCCATTTATTATTGTTGATGGATCATCCTATCTATTCCGTGCATATTATGCATTACCGCCGCTGACGGCAAGTTCTGGGCAACCTACCGGGGCTATTTATGGTGTTATGAATATGCTTAGAAAATTGCTAAAAGAATATGAGCCAGAGCATATTGTTGTCATTTTTGATTCAAAGAAAAAAAATTTTCGCCATAAGCTTTATCCGCAATACAAGGCTAATCGCCCACCAATGCCGGAAGATCTCAGAGTCCAGATTAAACCACTGCACGATATTATTGATGCCATGGGATTGCCCCGGCTAGTCATTGACGGGGTGGAGGCTGATGATGTTATTGCTACGCTTGCACAACAAGCACAACAGCTGCAAATGCCGGTGTTGATTTCAACTGGCGATAAAGATATTGCTCAGCTCGTTAATGATCAAGTGACGTTAATTAATACCATGACAGGGAGTTTATTGGATGAAGCTGGTGTTAAGAAAAAGTTTGGTGTTTTGCCTGGAAAAATTACGGATTACTTGGCGCTGATTGGCGACAAAGTTGATAATGTGCCTGGAGTTCCGAAGGTGGGTCCCAAGACTGCAGAAAAGTGGCTCACATCGTATGGTTCGTTGGAAGAAATTATTGCGCATGCGGAGGATTTTCCGGGAAAGATTGGTGAAAACTTAAGGTCAGTCGTTAAAGATTTGCCTCTGTCTAAACAATTGGTTACTTTAAAATTCGATGTAGAGTTATCAGTGACGCCGCAAAAGTTAAATTTACGGGAACCGGATAAAGATAAATTAAATAATTATTTTGCAGCATTAGGTTTTAGGTCGTGGTATGCACAAGAACAAGAAAAAACACCATCGAAATCTAAAAAAGGAAGTGCTAAGTACGAAATTATTTTAGATAAAAAATTGTTTGGCCAGTGGTTGAAAAAATTACAAGCAGTGCCCTGTTTTGCGCTCGATACCGAAACCACTTCATTGGACGCTATGGCAGCGGAGTTGGTGGGCATTTCCTTTGCCATAAAAGGCGGTCAGGCCGCTTATGTCCCCTTGCAACACGATTATGTCGGAGCACCAGAGCAGTTAGAGAAAAAATGGGTTCTGGCACAATTAAAACCCCTGCTGCAAGATTCTAAGCGAGTGATTGTGGGGCAAAATTTAAAGTATGATTACAAGGTGTTGGCTAATTGTGGTATTGAATTAAAAGCCTCACTATATGATACGATGTTGGCGGCTTATGTTTTACACGGAACCTTATATCGGCGTAATTTAGACGCATTAGCAAAGCAACATTTGAACTACGATACCATTAAATTTGAAGATATTGCTGGCAAAGGTGTCAAGCAACTTACCTTCAATCAAGTACACTTGGATATTGCAGCACCTTATGCTGCCGAAGATGCAGATATTGCTTTAAAATTACAGGATGTATTGGATAAGCAAATCAATGCTGTCCCTAAATTGAAATCAGTTTTAGTCGACATAGAACTGCCGTTGCTGAATATTTTAGCCAAAATGGAGTATTATGGTGTTAAATTGGATGTTGACTTATTAAATAAGCAAAGTGCTAGTCTCGCGAGACGAATTAAAATATTAACTGTGAAAATATATAAGCTAGCTGATGAAGAATTTAATATTGCTTCCCCAAAACAACTGCAAAATATTTTATTCAATAAGCTTGAAATCCCCGTTGCCAAGAAAACACCAACTGGGCAGCCGTCAACCTCCGAATCTGTATTGGAGGTGTTGGCGCTTGATCATGAGATTGCCAAACTTATTTTAGAATATCGTAGCTTAAGTAAGTTAAAATCAACCTACACCGATCGCTTGCCGGAACAGGTTGATGCGCGTACTGATAGAGTCCATACATCTTATAACCAAGCTGTTACTTCAACTGGACGCCTATCCTCGCAGAATCCAAATCTGCAAAATATACCTGTGCGTACCGAGGCGGGTCGAAAAATTCGCCAGGCATTTATAGCGCCGCGTGGGTCACAAATAGTTTCCGCAGATTATTCACAGGTTGAGCTGCGTATCATGGCGCATTTATCAAAAGACAAGCGTTTGGTTAAATCTTTTAATGAAGGGTTGGATATTCACCGTGCAACTGCCGCCGAAGTTTTTGGTGTAGCCGTTGATCGGGTTTCTCCAGAACAGAGATATAAAGCCAAAGCTATTAATTTTGGCTTGATTTATGGTATGTCAGCGCATGGGTTGTCACGCCAGTTAGGAATTTCACGTCAATCTGCGCAAGATTATATTGAAACCTATTTTGCGCGTTATCCCGGTGTTAGAGCTTATATCGACAGAGAGCGTGAGACGGCTGGCAAGCAGGGGTTTGTCGAGACTTTTTTTGGCAGAAGATTATATGTTCCTGATATTAAATCAAAAAATGCCATGCAAAGACGTGCAGCAGAGCGTGCTGCTATTAATGCCCCATTGCAGGGCACAGCTGCAGATATCATCAAGCTTGCTATGATTGCTATTGATCGAAAACTGTGTAAAAATCATGCCAACATCATTATGTTAATGCAGGTGCATGATGAATTAGTGTTTCAAGTTTCTCGGCAAGATCTAAAAAAAGCAAAGAATATCATAAAAGATTGTATGGAAAATGCAGTGAAATTGATAGTTCCCCTCAGCGTTGCTATAGGTGTTGGGAATAACTGGGATGAGGCACATTGATGTTGGCTCATTGGGGTATTGGCTAGATAAAAAGGAAATAAAGATGTCAGGATTGCCGCGTAATCGTCGTCTATGGATATTGTGCGCCACTTTGTTGGTCGGTATAGGTGGCATTCTTTACGGGTATGATATTGGTGTTATTTCAGGGGCTCTGTTATTTATTCATAAAGTAATCCCAATGACAAATACACAAACGGGGGTGGTAGTCGGTGCTGTTTTGGGAGGAGGCTTAGTCGGGACGTTGGTGGCTGGACCTTTGGCTGATTATTTGGGGCGTCGATTTATAATAGCTACAGCCAGTATTGTATTTATTGTTGGTGTTGGCTTGATTTTATTAGCCCACAGTTTCATTACATTTTTGTTGGCGCGTTTTTTTTTAGGCGTTGGCGTTGGCATAGTGGCTGTTGCAGTCCCATTATATGTTACTGAGTTAGTTCCAAGCCGTGATCGTGGGAAATACGTGACTTTTTTTCAATTGTTTTTGACGTTTGGGATCGTGTTGGCTTATTGTGTTGATTTAATTTTTTCTCACTCCGGAAATTGGCGCGCCATGTTTGCCATAGTTATAGTGCCAGCTCTCGTCATGTTGATCGGTATTTTTAAATTACCTGAAAGTCCGCGTTGGCTGATATCACGTGGTAGAAAAGAGGAAGGTCGCCGAGTTTTACTGTACACTCATAGTAAGCAAGAGGCTGATACGGAATTTATTTTGATTCAAAATAGTTTTTTTCAAGAGCAAGGGTCATGGCGAGAATTATTTTCCAGCAAACAAAAAAAACAACTAATGATTGCTGTTCTCATTGCGGTGTTGACTCAGTGGACAGGCATTAATTCATTTCTGCAATACGCGCCTTCCATTTTAAAAAGCACCGGTATGGCCACCGACACAATGTCTATGCTGGGTTCCTTAGGCATTGGTGTTATTAATTTTGTCTGCACTGTATTGGCATTGTTGATGGTTGATCGTATTGGCAGAAAGCCATTGTTGATCGTTGGCGTTGCAGGAATATTAATTTCAGAGATATTTTTAGGCATAGTTACTTATATGAACATGCCCGGACATTTAGAAGGCATGTTGGCTTTGTTTGGTTTATTCTTTTATATCACTTTCTACGCAATTGGGCCGGGCGTGGTTGTATGGTTGGCCATGTCTGAATTATTTCCCACTAAAAATCGTGGCAAAGGGTTGGCTCTTTGTTTGTTTTTTAATTCCATGGCTGGTTGGTCGCTCGCTTCATTTTTTTTTGTTTTGCAAAACTGGCTGGGCATGTATGGTACATTTTGGCTTTGCGCAGGTTTTTCGTTTCTTTATTTACTGGTGGCAATTTTTCTTCTGCCAGAAACCAAGGCAAAATCGTTGGAAGACATTCAGAATTTCTTTCACAAAGACAAGAAGAAAGATGCCTATGGTGAAAATGTCTATGACTACTGATAGTTAATGCAAGAAATTTTTCACGCAGGCGAAATCATACAAAATCATTTGGTTGCTTGCCCCCGAGAAGGATAGATGTTTTTATGAGTTGATTGCGTCAGTATTTAAGTTAGAATAGTAGTTGCATACATCAGTAAAAAGCTTTTCCTCTTTTGCTTTAAGCCTTAGTAGCAGTTCGGCAAATTGTTTTTGTTGATCTTTGTCAGCACAAAGATGAATAACTTGGCATATGTTTTTTAAAGAATCGATCGTTCTATCGTTGAACTTTTCCAGGGGTTGGCTGTAAATTTGAATAGCCTCAAGTAATGCAGAAGAAGCGCGTTGTTTTTTATGCAGGACTTGTTGGTTGAGAATCGTGTACTGGTCCAGCAGATCTAATAGGTATTGATAGAACTGCTCAATGCCTGAGTAAGAGTAGTAATTTTTAGGCTTGGAATCAAAGATGCTTTGCATATCACAGGCAACATTTTGTGCAATTTTCAGCAGTGCAGCATCGGACGAAAAGCTAAGATTTTGATTTAGACCCAGATCGTTGATTTTGTTAGTGCGTTCTTTTGCCTCGACGTAGCGCTTCAGTACGCGCCGATATTCGCTAAAAGATTGGAGAATTATATCTTTAAAAACAGTCACTTATATGCCTCACTTGTTTCCCTTCGGTGGTGTCCTGGCGTCCGTTTAATTGACAAACACAAACTTTCATCTATCTGATTATATGATAATTATATTAAGAAAGTCTTAACGATTATAAATAAATGGTCAAAATATTCAACTATTATCACTTTTTAGGTCAAAATTGAGAAATCAGGAGATAAAGTAAAAAATACAGTATTTTCAGTCGGTTATACATTAGGTAGGCTATATGTATGCAGAAAACAAAAAAAAAGTTCACGGTGGGCCTAATAAGCGCGTGGCAAACGTTTCGGATGGCGATCGTGTTGGGATTGGGGTTAAGCCTGGTGGGATGTTACCCGCGACACGTGGTGGTTGCAATTGTGGCAAATAAAAACCTCAATACAAACTTGCAAAGCCAGCCTTTGTCGATGGTTGTGACAATCTTTGAATTGAGCTCAGGGGTGAAGCTGCGCGGGAAAGATCGTATTGGTTGGGGGCATTTGGTGCAAAAACCAGTGGTGCATCAGCGGGTCAAATCATTTGTTCTCATTCCTGGAGAAATACGGCAGGAGAAGTTTAAGATATCTCGAGATGTTTCGCGGGTTGTGGTAAAGGGGGCATACTACTTGGAGCATTTAAAAAAACAAAAAGTACTTATTAAGTTAAAAAGAGGGTTGCCATTTAGAACGCTACATTATCAAATTAAAGCGGATAATAGAGGAATGAGCATATTAACTAACAATAGAGGTGGAAATTAAGATGCGGAAAGTTCTTTGGACAGAGGGCATCGCTTTAACTCAACAGCATTTACAATGTCAAGATTACCATAGTGAAAAAAAATGTATAGCAAGGAATAGATTTATTAATAAAAATATCTGGGGGATCAGCAGACTTATCTATAATCATGACGCATTGGCAGATAGTGAATTTGATATAATACAATGCAAGCTAATGTTACAGAATGGTGCTTTGGTGATATTTGATAGCGTGATATCAGCGAAAAAACTCTGTTGCCAGTTAACTGGGGAGGTGATCACACTAAAATTAGGTATAGCGAAACAATGTACTTTTTCGGGCATAAGTGGTTGTCAAGATACTAGCAGGCCAAAATGGCGGGCTGTTTATGAAGAAATACCCGATATGTTTAACAACAAGGAGGTTAAGGAAATATTATTTGGCGAGCTATGCATATATCTTTCTGAAAATGAAGGCAGCAACCCAGATTTTGATGAAATTCCGATAGTTAAATTACAAAAAATAAAGGACGGTGGGTATGAGGTTGTTGAAGAATACATTCCACCAGTAATAACAATTGAAAATTCAATCTATTTAATGAAGTTGGTTAAACAGCTAAAGAAAATATCCTATAAAAAAATACGGGAAGCAATGGAAAGTAATTGTTGGGATCAGGAAAAAATAATTAGAGGGGGGCGCGTGGTTGACGTGCTAGGTTCACTTTATACTGAACTGAGCTGTCTGGGGAACATTACCGGAACCTGTCCTCTATCATTATATAAAATATTATATAAAGCACAAACAAAGATCAGCATTATTTGCAAGGATGATGCTTATAAAAATATACCTATGTACGCTCATAACAACCTTTCTGCAACCTTCATCCCCTTGGTAAAGTTATTGCAGAGGTCTATGCTGGGTATAAGTACAAAAAATGAAAATCAACTTATTGTTAGAAAGGTACAAAGCTATTTATATAAAATAGAATCATTGAAAGAAGTGACGGATGAAAACTTGGGAGTATATCTGGCTATAGATACGCAGTCGAAGATAAAGTCTCAAGATTTTCATAATAAAATAAAAATAGGATTTATTAGTAACATTGAAGAGCTGGTTTCAAGGGCCATCAAGGGAATACCCCTGGAGGAGGAAAAAAGCCCTATGTATTATTTAAAAAAAGGTTATAAGGTGTGGAAGATAAAATTGTCTAAAGCAGATTATGCGTGGTTGTCGCAGGGAGATGAAATAGCCATATTTGTTGCCAAAGATATAGAAAAAATAAAGCTACAGGCATATTACGTAGCATAACCAGGACGGGGCAACACAGCATGGTTTCTATAATTGTAATAGCTAAGCCATTGTTCGATATTACATATAAAATTTCAAAAAAGGATTGTGTCAGTGATGATGGAAATATCAAAGAAATGATTTGGCATAAATGGGCTGTGTTTTGTCAGTTGCTCGGTTCACAATCCATAACGGGTAAAAATAAAGATCTAATAAAATATGCCATGGGAGCTTATTTGGATGAACAAATAGCAGCTTCTGCGTGGCATGGACGCTATGAGTGGATGCAAAATTCAATACAACTTAATGAATTTTCAGAGATGTTGGCGGGTGAAAATTTTTATCACAATATAGATCTTATACTGTCTGCTGAACAAAAAGATCAAGATATCGTAGCGATATACTTGTTATGTTTAATGATGGGGTACAAGGGTAAGTTTACGACAGAAGAAGGAGAAAAAGAAAACTATATCAAAAGACTTAAGCATAATTTTTTCGTGAACCTTCCCGTTGATTTAAATCTCGCCACAAAAGAAGAAAATCCTGGAAAAAAAATAGTAGTAAGTTTTAGAAACATAATATTTATTTTCTGCGGATTAATTTTTATTCAGTATCTTTGTGTTGTTTTTTTAAATTATAAAGAAAAAGTTTATACTTATCAGAAATTAATAAAAATAAATGAAAGGAATGTAAATGACTATTACCAGGACAGATGGGCAAACAAATGAAATTATTTAGGTATTGCTGCCGATCAGTGCTCTGGGGTAGGGCACAATTGGAAGGTTTTATAAACTATGCGGCAAATCATGTAAGAAATTTTAAAAATACATTAGTTAAATTATTCTCCGATAGCAACAGAAAAGAAAAGTCTGAAAAAAAAATATTTCTATTGGGGCATAAAGATAAAATTGAGAATATAATGGATCTGCTTGAGCTTGAAATAGCCAGGAAGGGTAGTAAAGATCAGCATAGTAAGTTGATACATATACTTAAGGATGCGATTGCTTCGATTGCAATCGAAGAAAAATCAACAAAAAAAGAACAGTGGGCGAAAGTTATTAGTATGATTTATACATATAAAAAAAACAATGCCAAGAGATGTTTTGATCGAATAATTGTCATGGTAGATACTGCAACAATTAAAAAAAAGAAAGTTGAAGGAATTAAATCCTACATTTATACCATTCAACGTATTATTTCGGAAATTTATGGTTTTGTTGGATACCAATTGCCGGTTTATCTATTATTTGATGATTTGGCAGAAGTTAAGGGATATGTATTCTTCTCTGAAGCATTACAAAAGTTAGGCCAGAAAACAATTATCGGTGGCCGTATCGATTTAATAGGGGGCAGCGGGGAAGCTGATGTAGTTCATGTACAAAATTATTGGGATAAAATATATGCAAAATTGTCTCAGCTAAGATTTGAATTATTGAGCAGCATGAGTGGCAAAGATGAAAAACAGGGAGTGGGTTTATTTCCTGAGGAATTTTCAACGACGTGGTTTACGGAAATAGAAGCAGTTATTTCTTCATTTAATAGGCACAGCCGGTTAAATAGTGTCTATTTTTTTGATGCGAATGATATTATTGATTCTTTAAAAAAATATAAAAAAGGAAGTGGTACAAATACAGTTAGAAAAAGTGCTGTTCTTTGTAATAATATTTATACGCTATTTACTCATGATGTTTCTAAGATTAGAGTGCCAACTAACTCCAGGGCTGGCAAACAGATTCTATGCCGATGCTTATTTGTCATAGGGATCATTCTATCAATTTTAATTTTTTCAAAAGAAATGTTCGCAGATTTAAGTCATAATTCGCTAATTAGAACTGAAATGGTTAATCTTAATAAAAAACTGAATGATTTCCTATTCAACACTCGTGAATATTCTGAGTATTCATCGTTAAGTTTGCAAAAATTATACCGCCTCTCTCAAATGATATCATTGGTCAGTGGTTATCACTCGCCGATTGGCAGTGCGATTAATAAAAAAATTAAGGACAAAAATCAAGGGTTACTGGTGCTGTTGTTCAAAAAGGGTTTTGTGAACGAGTTCCTGCACGAAGTAAGAGTAAAATTAGGTAAATATGCTACATTGTGGAATAACGAACCGCAAAACAGATACACCATCAGGGTTCCTTATTTTGCTTATTTGAAAGCAGCAATTATGCTTGATGATCCTCGCACTATACGTGTTGGGTGGTTGATAAGATTTTTTGATGCATTTATGGTCCCCTCATTCTTTCCAGGTTATAAGGAGACAAACTTTAACAAAAGTATGGTCTATTTCCTTAAAAAATTTAAATCAATCAATTCGATGAAAAAAAGCGATGATAAACTCTATTCCAATAAAATAATTTTGCTAGCACAAAGACAGCTGGGCATGGCTAACAATCCTCAGAATCTATACGCAGACCTTAAGTTACATTATCTGTATGGAGAACATGGTTCAGCCAGCGCCATGGTAAAATGCATTATTCCTTATACATTGTTAATAAAGAGCGAATGCTTTAATGGCATGTATACCTATGTTTTTTGGAAAAAATCAGTTCTTCCTTTGCTAAAGGCAGCATTAAAAGAAAAAACAGGTGCTCTGTGGGGATTCAATAGAAATATTCGATCTTCAGCAGGCTTTGAGCTAAGAAATTCAATTCATCAGATGGAGTTAATGTATTGGCGAGATTATTATAAGTTTTGGTTGCGCTCACTTAGCTCGCCAGTTATTGCGGAGTCTAGTAGCAAAGATCACGCGGGTGATCTTTTATCGAGAGTTTTAAAGAAAAATTCGCATTATTTTGCTAGATTAACCAACATACTCTCTAATATCAATAGAGCGTTAAATGCCATAAGTAATGTTAAGCATCAGCGTAGTGTTCTATCGATGAGCGAGATTAATCCATATCTTATTGAAAGCAATTACAGAAATATAATATCGCACGTCTTGTTCTTATATACTAACCGAAAAAATAGTCTGTCGAATGTTAAATTAAATAGCGATGAAGTACAGGCTCTATTAAATCATAAGCAAGACAAAATGGGTTTGATGGATGCTACTAATAAAATTAAAAAAATTGCAATGGTTACAGTAATCCCTAGGCTGAATAAGGCGTTGTTGAAATATTTATTATTGCCGATCAGAGAAGTGTGGTCGCATGTTCTGTATAAAAACTCAATTTATATTCAACAGAGTTGGCTAAAAAACGTGTGGCCATATTATATAAAACTTGCCAATACTTTTCCCCTTGATATCTACGCGACACATTCAATGTCGCTGCATAATTTCGACAGATTATTATCGCCGTCAACGGGAGCTCTTGCGACCTTTATCGGCAACTACTTGCCTGGATATATAATCTATGCAAATAATGCCTGTACACTGAAACAATGGTTGCATTTAAGTCTGTCTATTAATCGTAAGTCACTGCTTGGATTGTGTCGCTTGCATAAATTGCAACAAAATTTATATTTAAATAATATACTGCATTTTGAACTTTCATTTAAACCAATACCGTTGTCATCTATTGAGGGGGTTTCAATTCATATGCTAGGAAAATCTCGCTCATATTACAATGGTGTCAGGCAATGGTTAAATTTTACCTGGCCATCCAATGCCAAAAACATGGAAACATCTATTTTTATTAATACCACTCAAGGAAAAAGGCTATTTCTTTATTGGCGCGGACCCTGGAGTCCTTTCCTATTATTGTTGCATTCACAATGTATCCATAATAAAACTTGTGGGGTTTTGCGGTGGACATTTTCTGGTAATTTTGCATACACCTTTAATGTTAAAAAAAATACTGCGGTTGTACGCTTATTATTAGAAAAAAGCTTTCGGTTGCCCAAAAATATCATTGCTTTTCATTAAGTTGCAGATCTAGGTTGCGTATTGCTTCGAAAACACCTGTTTTGCTTGAGCTAAGATTTCGGTAAAAAAAGCACAAAATAAATAAAAAAATATATTAAAAAACAGTGTGTTGATGAACATATCTAAAAAAAATAGCCGCACTCTACTATAATTCACCTAGCAAAAGTTGGTTGTCTAGGGATGTCCAAGTTATACCCCGATTAATGTTAATCATGGAAGGTACTGCCACGGGTGGGAGTGTCATCATGAAAATGTTGATGGTTATAGGTTTGATTATCATTTTGAATTTTGTCTTTGTGAATACAACATTTGCAAAGTATTATGGTCGTGGACTGTGTTCAACGGCTGGATTCCATTGTGTTAATGTGAAGCGTGGTGATACTTGGCAAAAAAAATGGCCCAATCCTCGTGAACGTAATATTATAAAGCGCTTAAATCGTACAAACCTGCCGTTGCATTATAGGTCTTGGGTAGTTGTTCCCGATGATCTTGCCAGTGCAACGCTGATGGGTGTTTCACCGTTTCCTGATCATATTAATGCCCCTGGGCATAAAACTATTTACATCAATCTTCGTGAAATGGCTTTTGGTGCCTACAACCCAAACGGTGAATTGGTGCATTGGGGACCAGCTTCTGGTGGTAAGGGATTTTGTCCAGATGTTAATCGAAGGTGTACCACCATTTTGGGTAGTTATAAAATATTTCGTAAAGAAGGTCGGGATTGTATTTCTAGTAAATTTCCGATTGAGTCAGATGGCGGTGCGCCAATGCCGTTTTGCATGTTTTTTTATCGTGGGTACGCCATGCATGCTTCGTCTGTAGTGCCGGGATATCATGCGAGTCACGGTTGTGTTCGTCTATTTTATGCCGATGCAAAATGGCTTAATAAATATTTTATAACCCATGGTGCAAAAGGAACGCGAGTCATTGTAACGCCGTATTGAAAATAATGATACCGGTGAAAATACGATATTGATGTTATCAGCAGTTGATCTATTATGACTCATGGAAATCAAGTAAGGATATTTTTTAGATGGCTGTTGGTAATATTGAAAACCCTTCTTCACGAATTAACATAACTCTAGATCTTGAAAAAGAAGGTGCGGGTCAAAAATATGAGCTGCCGATGAAGCTGTTGGTGGTCGGTGATTTTTCCAATAATCTCGATCGTAGTAAATCACCACAAAATAGGATTTATATAACTAAACATAACTTCAATCAAATATTGCAAAATTTAGCCCCCACCGTGTCATTCTCTGTCAACAATAAAATTACACACAAAGGACAATTTAGTGTTAATTTGACAATCAAAAACCTATCTGGTTTTAGCCCAGACTCTTTGTTACAAAGCATACCCGAGTTGAAAAAACTCATTGCAGCGAGGAATTTATTAAAGGAGATGAGCTCAGTTTTATCTAACAATAATTCAATGACAAAATCTCTGCAAAAAATAGTGTCCAATAGAAATAATATGGTCGTGTTTAATGAAAAATTAAAAAAGTTGTTGTTGCATGAGGATGTTATCAATGAAGATAAATGATTCGGAGGTTGATAACCCAATGAAAGAGGAGGTTTTTGCTGATCTGGATGAAATCATTAACATCGACCAGATCAAATCGCCTTTGTTTCTCTCTGATTTCAGTGACTACCAAAATATGGCTAAGCATGATTGTAACCAGCGATTATTGGCGGCAGTTCAAATAATATTTGATTGCATTCTTAATTCTTCACTGCCGTCTATAAAAATAGATACAGTACTTATCGATTATTTCATCGCACAAATTGATGATCTGTTGAGTGCTCAAATGGACGAAATAATTCATCACCATTCGTTTAAAAAATGTGAATCCTTGTGGCGAGGTTTGTCCTATTTGGTTCACCAGGTTCCACAGCAAGCAAACGTAAAAATTGAAATCTTAAATATAAGTAAAACATCGCTAAGCGATAATTTTAAGGAACAAGAAGATCTTTTGCAAACTGACCTGTATCGTCATATTTATGTCGATGAATATGATACCCCGGGGGGCGAGCCCATCTCGGCTATTATTAGTAATTTTGAATTTGATGCAAGCTCGGGTGATATATTTCTGCTGAAAAAGATTGCTGAAGTTGTCTCACTGGCACATTCCCCTTTTATTGCCAATGTTTCACCGAGTTTTTTTCATAAAAAACAGGTAGGGGAAATTTATCAAATAAAAGACCTGCAAGGTTATTTAAGTAGCGCAGAATATATCGGCTGGAAAATGTTACGCCAATCAGACGCAGCTCGCTATCTAGGTTTAACACTGCCACGTTTTTTGCTGCGCTTACCCTATGGGCAAGACAATTCGGTTAAATCATTTGGTTATGAGGAGGATTATAGCGCGGAGCATGCGGCTGATTACCTGTGGGGTAGCGCCAGCTTTCCATTTGCGGCTAACATGATCCACAGTTTTTCACGTCATGGTTGGGCGGTTAATATTCGTGGTCCGCAGGGTGGAGGGCGAGTGCGTGGTTTACCGTTGCATTATTTTGATATGGGACGTGGTTGGGAGGCAAAAATACCGACAGAGGTATTAATTTCAGAAGCCTTTGAATTAGAATTATCCGAGCTTGGTTTTATTCCGCTTTCCTATTATAAGCATACAGATTACGCTTGTTTTTTTTCCGCCAATTCAATTCAAATGCCAGCGCTTTATGACTCGGTTCAGGCTACGGCGAACAGCCGAATTAACAGTCGGTTGCCTTATATATTTCTCATCTCTCGTATTGCACACTATTTAAAAGTGTTGCAACGAGAAAATATTGGCACGCAAAAACCAAAGGCACAATTAGAACAGGAGCTCAATGCTTGGCTGAAAAACCTAGTGACACATATGAATCATCCAGGGGCAGAAACCATTGCTAAGCATCCGTTGCGTGAAGCTAAGGTTGTGGTTGACGAAATAGCAGATAATCCTGGCTATTATCGCGTGCATCTTTACATTGTCCCGCATTTTCAAGTAGAAGGTTTAAACGTGCGTTTATCCTTGGTGTCTCGATTACCGCGAAATTTGATTCATGAAAAATAGTAAAGGAGGTTAAGAGTGGCAAGTCCTGGGTATTTAACCATCATTGATGGACAAAATGAAAAGATCAAGGCTAACGTCGTTATTCAAGGTAGGGAAGGAACGGCTGAAGTGCATGCCTTTGATTATCATGTCTGTATTCCTTCAGATGCGACTACTGGCGCACTCACTTCTATTCGTAAACACGGCGATGCTATTATCACTAAAAACTTTGACAGTGCATCGCCCATTTTGTTTCATACGTGTTGTAGTGGCAGCACCTTAAAAACAGTTCAGCTTGATTGGTATAGGATTAATGACCAAGGGCAAGAAGAAAACTATTACACACATTTATTAAGTGACGTTAAGGTAGTGCAGGTAAAGCATTTTATGTTACATGTTAAAGATCATAAAACTGATGGCTATGGGCATCAAGAGCAAATACATTTACGCTTCCGCCGCATTGAAATGAAATATCATCAGGGCAACATTAACGCCGTAGATGATTGGGTGGCGTCGCGATCGAAGCAGAAATAATTTCTTTTCTAAAAGATAAGGGTGGGCGTTATTGCATTACATAATTTTTTGATTTTGTATTAGATTTTGTTGTAGCTTTTCTTTTCCAAAAAAACCACAAAGCTAAAACCCCAGCTATTTTTGCAACAGTCATAATAGAAAATTCTAAGCTTTGTAAGCGTGCGGCGACAAACAAAAAAACGGCGCTGTCGATGGGTGCGCTAATTAATGAAGACCACAGCAGACGTTGAGACAAAGGCTTTTTGGTAAATGTGAAGATAGCCCAGTCGATGCACTCTCCTGTTGCAAAAGCTGCGATGCTGGCAATGGCGATAGCCTTGGCTGCCAATAAATAACTGAGAACACCACCAATTAACATGGCAATGAGTACGTAGTGACGGATTTCGCGTTGTGCAAAGTCACGTACAATATAAATAGATCCTACTAAGATATCTGCCACGGAAAGTCGTTGACTGTAAATAGTGAAAACCGGTGCGTAGGTATAGAGACAATTAATAAAAACTACCAGCACAATATAGGAGCTGGTGGCTAGTAGGGGCAGTTTGTTGCGGCGGAAGAATGTGGTCATGGTTGGTGCGTATTTGTCTGTTAGATTTTGGGCTTAGTCTTTAAGGAGCGGTATGTTAGCATACTTGCTTATGTATCGTCACAGTGACTGATGAGGTGGTCAATAGCTTATTGATTTTTGGAAGGTTATCATCCTTATTGATTAAGGAACCCCCTGGCTTTGGCTGGAACCTTCTTGCTTGATGGGGGACTGCAGCAGGGAGAATTATGATTTTTCCCCTTGGTTGCCTCCCGCATGGGTTTCCTGCGTAGGTGACACGATGAGTAGACAGCTGAGTTACCCCGGGATGTGGAAGACAAAATGGCAACAGATACCAGTATAGTAACGGACAAATGGACAGATGTTCAGTCACTGCGTACGCTATTGCCGGCAAATTTGTGGTATTGGTTGGGCGATAGTGGTTCTACTACAGCCAAGATGGCGCGCTTTGCTAAGGGTGATTGGTGCAATGAAGTATTGAGTTCTCAGTGGCAAGCTGTGCAAGCCGATGAGGTTGCACCATTGGGTTTGCCGGGGGATGCACAATTTTGGGTGCGCGAAGTAATTTTATCGGGCAGACAAAAACCCTGGATATGGGGGCGCACGTTATTTCCTGAAAATTCAGTTAAAGTAGCAGGGCACGATTTTACGCAATTAGGCGAATGCTCATTAGGTAAGGTTTTATTTACCGATCCGCACTTAAAACGCGAAAAAATACAGTTGCGTTATTTAGCCGCGCATCACTGCTTAATTGTGCATTTAACCCAGCAACTGCAAATAAAGCCTGTTGCTCTTTGGGCCAGACGCTCTGTTTTTTATTTTCATCAGCAACCTCTGCTGCTTTATGAGGTGTTTCTTCCAGCTGTATTTCATTGCTCAGAGGGTTCGTCAGCATAACCGGCACAAGGGTTATAAATTTATTCCCTAATATAAAAATATTTACAGTGTGTTAGGAGCATTAGCACACTTCGGCAAATGCCATAATTTAAGATAATAAAAGCGCCCAGCTTGGCTGGGCTTTTTTATTTTTAAGTGTCATTCATGAGGTCTATGAAACAGCTACCGGTGACAGGGACTTTATCGCCAAAGTGGTGCACTAGAGCGTCTGTGGTGCCTCTTCTTGGGGGTTGGATATCTCTGCTAAGGGCGTTGTTTTATGATACAATCGGTATATTCCCATTAACTATGTAACATACTGATTATCAATGAAAATATTTCGTCGTTTTGCAAATCATGGGTTGTGGGCTGTGTTCAGTTTGATGTTCACGGCCATTGTGGTGCTGGGTGGGCTGTATTTTTTCATGTTGCTGCAGCTGCCAAACGTCAATTCTTTAAAAGATGTGCACTTGCAAGTTCCACTGCGAATCTATAGTGCAGATGATCAATTGATAGCTGAATTTGGTTCTAAGCGGCGTATTCCAGTTACCTTGCAGCAGATTCCTCCGCAAATGGTACATGCGGTTATAGCGACAGAAGATCAACGCTTTTACGATCATCCGGGCGTTGATGTGATTGGTATTGTGCGTGCGGCTGTTGCTGTTATTGCCACAGGTAGAAAAGTTCAGGGAGCAAGCACGATTACCATGCAGGTGGCGCGTAATTTCTTTTTGACGCGCAAAAAAACCTATACGCGTAAAATAAAAGAAATGTTGTTGGCGCTTAAAATAGATCAAGAATTTAGTAAGGATAAAATATTAGAGTTGTACCTTAATAAAGTGTATTTTGGTAAACGCGCTTATGGTGTAGCTGCTGCTGCACAAGTTTATTATGGCAAGCCACTCAATCAATTAACTTTAGCACAAATGGCCATGTTGGCGGGCTTGCCACAATCACCGTCGCGAGATAATCCGATTAATAATCCTACCGCTGCATTAGATCGGCGCGATCATGTATTAAGTCGCCTGTTGGACAATCACTATATCGATCAAGCCACTTATCAAGCTGCACTTCAACAGCCAATAACGGCTAAGTATCATGGCCAAAAAATTCAGCTAAGTGCGCCTTATGTGGCAGAAATGGTGCGTGACTACATGGTGCAGACTTATGGTAAAGAAGAGGCTTACAATAGTGGTTTTCAAGTGTATACAACAGTTGTTGGCAAGTTGCAAAACGCGGCGAATCAAGCTTTAGATAATGGGTTGATGGCTTATGACAAACGTCATGGTTATCGTAAGTCAGCGCAAAACTTAGGAACACCTTCGGCTGACAATCAAGCCGCTTGGCAGCAAGCGTTGCAAGAGATGCCGGTAATTCATCAATTGTTACCCGCTGCAGTTGTGAGTTTAGGTGCCCAATCGGTTAATGCTTTGTTAGCCAATGGCAATATTATTACGATTCCATGGTCAGGGTTATCTTGGGCGCGTCCAGATTTAAAAGGACCTTATTTGGGCGCCGCGCCGCAACATGCCGGTGATATTGTGCAATTAGGCGATGTGATTCGTGTTGTGCAAGATCATTCGGGCAGTTGGCGTTTGACACAAGTTCCACAGGTTCAGGGCGCAATAGTTTCTGTACGCCCAAATGATGGTGCTGTTTTAGCTTTATCCGGTGGTTTTGATTATCGGTTGAGTCGATTTAATCGCGTGGTGCAAGCTAGAAGGCAGCCGGGTTCGAATTTTAAACCTTTTATTTATTCAGCGGCTTTAGCTAAAGGACTTACCCTGGCAACTATGATTAATGACGCGCCGATTGTGATACGCGATTCAGGGGAGAATACTTTATGGCGCCCACAAAATGACACGTTAAAATTCTATGGTCCAACACGTTTATTAGTGGGCTTAACTAAGTCGCGTAATTTGGTGTCTATACGTTTATTACAAACCATTGGTATTCCTTATGCATTACAATATGCAGCACGATTTGGTTTTGATCCAGCAGAGTTGCCACACAGTTTGTCATTAGCGCTGGGTTCTGCAGCTTTGAGTCCTTTACAAATTGCAGCGGGTTACGTTGTTTTTGCTAATGGTGGTTATGCTGTGAAGCCCTATTTGATTTCGCGTATTGTTAATTCAGATGCTAACAAAACTTGGCAGGCTAACGCGCCGCAAGCGTGTGTGAATTGTTCAACTAACGCAGCGCCAAAAATAAATGCAGCCGAGCAGCATGTCGATAGCACAAGCGCAGTTACTACAGGTACGGATAATGCTGTGCAAGTTTCACCACAAGCGCCGCGGGTTATTACTGCACAAAATGCTTATTTAATGACGCAAGCGATGCAGGGTGTTATTAAACAAGGTACTGGCCGTGCAGCTCTGGTGCTGAAGCGTAACGATATAGCTGGTAAAACAGGAACAACGAACAAACAGGTTGATGCTTGGTTTTCGGGTTTTAACAGCGATATAGAAACAACTGTTTGGGTTGGCTATGATAATATGCGTTCCCTTTATGAATATGGGGCGCAGGCAGCGCTACCGATTTGGATACAATACATGGGGCAAGCATTAAAAGGCACGGCTGAGCATTCCATGGAAGAGCCACCAGGTATTGTGACGGTGCGTATTGATCCGCGTAATGGTCTATTGGCAAACCCTGCCCAATCAGCGGCAATTTTTGAAGTATTTCGCAAACAGTATGTACCGACGCAATTCTCTTCATTGAGCGCCGGGAACTCTGCTTCGAAAACACCTGCGCATTCTAGTGCAGGCGCAGAGCCTTTGTTCTAGTGTTTCTATTCATGTTCGCCGAGACCTGAGGGGAGCAACCTTGGTGGCACTTTATCTGCGCTTTTTAAAGCAAGAAATTTCTCCTGCGTAGGCGAAATAAAATAAGCAAACCATTTCGGCTGTCTGATGTTGAATTATTGATCCGAAAAAAAACGGTATTGTTATGTGCTTGTGTATCGCATAGTCTATGCTTGTTATGTTGGGATTTAATAAAAATTTGGTTCCTTCACTTAAGGGGGGTATTTCTTGCTTAAAAAAACTACTGAACCTGCTGATTCCGTTTGTGTGGGGTTAGAAATAAACAGCATAGGCCTAGTTATGTGTGCGCTGGAGAAAAAAAGACAGGGTTTAGAAATATGCGATTTTAGGTGTTTTTATTCTAATGGATTTGTCCCCGTTAAAATAAAAAACAAAAATATAGCGCTTAGCATTCCCTATGAACAGGTAATTTTGAAACGTGTTACTATTGATTCAAAATTAAAAGATGCGGACATTATGCGGTTTATCCAAGAGAAATCTCCAGAGTATTTTGATTGTGCGTTTAGCGAAGTTAATTTTGATTATGCAATGGTTGCTGATCATGGTGCAACACAAGAGATTGCGGTGGTTGCGACTCGTCGCGATGAGATTGCGGCAAGATTAAAATATTTAAAAAAATACGGTATTAAAATAAGTGTCATTGATGTAGATGTTTATGCCTTAATACGTGTTGTGCAGTTGTTTCTTAGTGGAAAAGAGTGCGAAATGGAAATGGCATTGGTATTTTTTAATGAAGGTCGTGCAATTTTTTCAGTATTCAAGCGGCAGGTCCCTGAATATATTAAGGTAGAAACTCTGGAGGACGACGGCGAAGCTAGCGAGGAGCAGAGAAGGGATGGTTATATTGAACGGATGAATCGTTTCTTGCAATTTTATAGCGCTAATCAGCCTGGCGGGAGGATCATTAAATTGTTTGTGCTGGGCAATGAAGTTGTTAACCAAGCCTCGTCGCAGCTAGCTACCTTTGCCGGGTTGCGGATCTGTCAGGCGGATGTTTTAAGTAAATTAACAGTATCTGAGTGTGTTGATAGGGTGTTGTTAGAAAATAGCTTACCGCGCATGATCGTATCTTTGGGGTTGGCGCTGGGGAAGTTTACTCGTGGAAATTAATTTATTACCATGGAGGGAAATACAGCTTAAAAAGAGGATGTGTATTTTTTTTTAAATGCTATGGTTTTAATTTCACTTTCTTCTATGTTATCTGGATACTTTTATTTTCATGTTAAAAATGACTTACGCAAATACAAGAAAAATAATACGCATTTGCAATTAGCTATTACAGCTGCAAAAAGCAATCGTGTCATTGGTTCTGAGTTGGTCTATGGCGACCTGCAAAACTTGTTGACAGAACTTGATGGTCTAGATAAAAAAAGGCGAATGGCCCTCGATCTTTTTCTTCTTTTGGATCGTATTACACCGCAAGCAGTCACTTTTTTGCGGATAAAAAAAGAGACTAACCTTGTTGAGTTGAGTGGCCAGACTGAAGCCATTGGCGATGTTAACGAACTTTTTTTTTGCTTAAAAAAGAGCAAACTTTTTAAAAAAATAGCTATATCTGATATTAAATCCGCAGAAAAAAATATTAACTTTTCCATAAAAGGAACGCTTTAGACTCATGTTTTATCCTAAAATAAAGGTATATTTGACTCTTGTCATCAAATATAAAATAATGATTTTAACGTTCCTATTTTTGGTTATTTTATTGCTAGAGTACCTTACTCTTGTTCGACCCATCTCCTGCCAGGCTAGGGCGTCGCGGTTTTTGTCACTAAAAAAAATACATTTATTGGATGTTGAGAATAAAAAAAACATCAGGTCAAAAAAATACGGTGGCTTGTCCCATCATTTGGTTGATCGAAGATGGCAATTGGTGCGTAAAATTGAAGAAAAATTTTCTTACAGCAAGCTATTATCTCTCAATTATTCTCTTGCCAGCAAGTGTCATGTAAAAATAAATTGGATTAAAGAAGAGCGCTGCAGTGTGCGTGGGCTGCTTGATTGTCAGCAAATTTCCTGGTCTTTATCGGGAAATTATTTTCAAATAATAAATTTTATGTTTAGTTTACAACAACTACCCTGGGTCTTTTCTATTAATAAGCTTTATTTGGGCAGGCATAAGGGAGCCGGTGTAGGATTGTTACGAGCAAGTTTAAGCTTGGAGGTGTATTATTTATAAATTATTTTTGCTGGCCTTGCTAGGCTTGATCGCTGTCGGCTCTTTTGCTGGAGATAGAAACGGCTCAACAAGGGGTTTGGCAATAAAAAACACCATTGCTACTAAAGGTCGTAATCTGCAAACGCAATTTTTGACTGGAAAGTTAAAGCGTAATCTTTTTTTTGATCAAAAAAGCGTTGCTGTGGATTCAGTAGAGCACGTCAGCAGCAAAAATGCTTTGCACCTACAAACAATCACACTGCATTATGCTGATGCAGATAAAATGGAAAATCTACTGAGCAGTAAATCGCGTGATTTGTTAAGTAAGCGCGGAAGAATGGCGGCCGACCCACGCACTAACACGCTATGGGTGGTTGATTTTCCTCAGAATATCAAGCGCATTGAAAAATTAATAAAGCATCTGGATGTTGCAGTTCAGCAAGTGGCGATTAAAGCGCGAATAGTGGATGTTGATGATAATTATGTTAGTGCCCTGGGCATTGAGTTTAAAACATCCCAAGTGGCAAATACCGAAATATTGGAGGACGGTTTATCTTTGAACTTTCCCTTTAAAATCCCAGCGGCGAATAAGTTAGTCATTCCAATCACCAAATCAAGTAACGGAGCTTGGTTGGATCTGGAGTTAAGCGCACTTGTACGTGACGGTCATGCGCAAGTTGTTTCAAAACCAGAACTGATGACCAGTAATCGTCAGCAAGCAGTAATCGAGGCCGGTGAAGAGGTGCCTTATCAAGAAAAAACGGTAAGTGGTGCGACCAGTGTTGCGTTTAAAAAAGCGGTATTGCGACTGCAAGTAAGACCGATTATTTTGCCTCATCGGCGTATTTTATTACATTTAACGGTGAATCAGGATAAATTAAGTGCGTTGTCGATCAATGGTGTACCTGCTATTCAAACGCAAAAATTGGCAACGCAAGTTTTGGTTAGGGATCGCCAAACTGTAGTTTTGGGTGGAATTTATGAGCAAATAGCGTCTCATCAATCCGATGGCATCCCTTTGTTGAGTCGTTTGCCTTTGTTTGGCTGGTTATTTCGTCATCGTCAAAGAAAGCGAGAGCGACGCGAGTTACTGATTTTTGTCACGCCAAGGATTATTTCTGCTTTTGTATCGCATGGATTATAGTTTGATGCCTTTTTGTGGAATAAAATCTTATAAAACAAATTGTTAGGAAGACTTTTATGAACCGGGCAACAATGAGCTTTATCTTTTGCGATTCGGTTCGGTGGTTGCATGAGCATTGAAATCGTAGATCAGATGGCAAATCTGGGTTAATATCGGCAACAATGATTGTTAACTTGCAGGAGTTTTGCACTTTTAGTGCGAAGCCTCCTTTCTGGTGGGTACCTTGCCTACGCGAAGCAAGTTCGCGTGAACGGCGATTTACGGGGAGAATTCCGCTTCTCCCCTGAAAAATGCTCATCAGGATAAGTGTTTCACACGTTACAAGTGCGAAACTCCGGATTTAAAAGTAGTGTTAGCGAGGGATGTAGAAAGGTGGGAGTGAATAACATTTATTTAGTTGGCCCGATGGGTGCGGGAAAGTCCAGTTTGGGCTTGCGTTTAGCTAATGCACTGGATTGGCCCTCTTATGACACGGATGCCGAAGTTGAAAAGCGCTGTGGTGTAGATGTCAGCTGGATTTATCAGGTGGAAGGTGAGGCTGGGTTTCGTAAACGTGAATCCGAAGTTATCGCTGAATTGGTACAAAAACAAAAAATCGTGTTATCTACTGGCGCTGGCGCTATATTGGCCGAAGTTAATCGCAAACATTTGGTTGCTAATGGAACCGTTATTTACCTTCAGGTTTCTTTAGAGAAGCAATTGGAGCGAACGCTGCACCACAAATCTACGCGGCCCTTGTTATATGAGGGTGGTGGTGATTTACGTTTGCGCTTAGAGAAATTGAACCAGCAGCGAGAGCATTTGTACCGAGAGAGCGCTGATCTTGTCTATCAGACGGATGTCTTTTCTTCCCACAAATTGATCCAAAAAATTGTATCTGACTTAAAGTTGATCATCTAATAAAATCTCAAGCTTCCACTTTTTTTAGTCGAGGTCGTTTCTCCCTTATCTAATGTTGACTATGTCAATAATGAAAAATATATTTGTATTGAATGAGAAAAGCTTACTAAGTGTAAAAATAATGTGGCTAATTTATTTACAGAGATAAAAAGGTTTGGCGGTGGTAGGGTGTTCAAGCTTGCCTAGTTTAGCTGTTTAAATTCTAATAAGTAGACATGGAGCACATTAAAATGTCAGGTTGGTTGGTTATATTTTTTTCAGATTAATATTTCTGCTGCCAAAATATTTTACTGGTTATATTTTTAATAGATTTTTCCTTTACTTATAAAAATTAAATTACTGGTTGATTTTCCTTATTAAACAAAATGTGGTAGTGTGTTACATGTGGTGGCTCTTGGCAAGAAGGTAAAAAAAATGGTTGTCTAGGGTCATACTTAACACTGGCAGAAAAAGTGTTTTGATGTATTACCAACCACGAAGTGTGAGCGGAGATAACTCTGCAAGGCAAGTTCAATAGGGAAGAGTGAGCGTTGTCAACAGATGACAGGGAGTCGGGGGATGCAAACGGTAGCAAAGCAGTTTGGCCTAGCTGTTTACTTAGGTGATAGAGGTAGTTGCTGTTTGTACGTATTATGCAATACTTAATGTATTATCCATTACCGCAATGGTCAGAGCATTTGACCACGATCAACAATTTTCTTCGTGCTGATGACCCGCTGTTGCTTGTATTGGGCGAAAGAGGGGTTGGCAAAACCAGCTTTTTGGCGCATTTCATGACACGTCGTCGTGACACCATGACCACGCTACAATTGCGTGGTAATATCAAAATTGATGTTTCAAGATTGATTGATTTGTTGGCACGCCACTGCTGTGTAGAAATAGATCGTAACTTACCTCGTCAGCAACAGTTGGATAAATTACTACAAATCTTACGTGCCGGGCAAAATTTAGGACTTCTAATAATTGATGATGCCCACCAATTGCCGCTGGATAGTTTGGCCGCCCTGATATATCTGATTAATTCACAGCAAGAAGGCTCAGTCTGCTTGCATGTTATTTTACTGGGGCCCTACCAATTATGTCATCGCATTAAAGAGTTGTCTTTGCAGGAGACATTGATTGAATCGTTGCCTCGTGTTGAGATCTCAGTTTTATCTTTTCAGGAGACCTACCATTACTTGAGCTATCGTTTATCACAGCTGGGATTTTCAGCCAATGTGTTTTTATCTGATGATCAAGTTCGGCGTATTCATAATCAAAGCAAAGGTATTCCTGCTGTTTTAAATACCGTGGTGGAGACATGGGGAGAGCCGCCCATGCCACAAAAAAGCACATCGTCTAAGTCAGTTGCCCTCAGTATGGTTCGCACAAGTGGTTTTAGGGGAAGATCAATTAGGGTTGCCTGTGCGAGCCTGCTGGCTTTATTTACGGTAGGGTTGTGGTATTCCACGAATCATTGGATGGAGACAAGTGTGGTTTCCACGGCACGCGCGAGTAGTAAATTACCCAGCACCGCGCAATCCAATGAATTAGTGAATGAATTATCTATGCTATCGGCAAACGCCAGTACATCGCGGCAACTATCTCAGATATTGCCTAAATCAGTCAGGCAGCAATCACAAGATTACAGTTTGCAAATTATGGGGATGCGTTCGTTGGCACCGTTGCAACAATTTGTGCGTCATCATGGTTTAGAGAATGCGCGTATTTTTGCAACGCATTATTTAGGAGAGCCTTGGTATGTTTTAACCTTTGGACATTTTCCCAATGTTAAACAAGCTATTTCTGCCAAGAAACAATTGCCGGTGTATCTAAAACGTTTAGCTCCGTGGCCGCGAGAGATTAAAAACTTACATGAAGTTTCCTAAATACACGCCTTAAGGTTCGTCCTAATTACAAAAATAACTATCTACCTGCCTGATCTTGTAATTTGTTTTCTAATAATTCGCGCAATTCAACTAAATGACCATGAAAAAAATGCCCAACGTTTTCTAACACGATTAATTTCAGTGGTGACGGCGGTTGTTTGGCCCATGCCAAAACATCTGCTGGAGGAACCACTTCATCTTGATCCCCTTGGATGACCAGCCAAGGACAAGTGATTTTATTTAAATTAGCAAAATCCATATGATGCACTGGCGGGGCGATGCTAATCAATTGTTCGGTGTCGTGGTGTTGTGCTGCTTCGGCTGCAATATAAGCACCGAAAGAGAAGCCGCACAGCCATAATTTATGCTCTGGTAAAATTGATTTTACCCAATCGATAACCGCTTGTGCATCTTGCAGTTCGCCGGTTATTTCACCGTAATCTCCCGCGCTTTTGCCAACACCACGGAAATTAAATCGCAGCGTAGCAAGGCCTAAATGTTGAAAAGCGCGTTGTGCTGAGGTAACAACTTTGTTATCCATGCTGCCTTGATAAAGTGGATGCGGATGACAAATCACTACCACTTTTTTGCATGTTGCACCTGGATGGCTAGCGGAAGCTTCCAGTTGACCTGCGGGGCCTGGGATAAAGAAAGATGGATTGTTAAAGTGTTGCATAATTCTGTTATACAGGAATATTTCTATAAAATATATAGTCTAATTCTTCAATTCCCCTCTATTTTTATATCTAAACAATAGATGAGTATGCGGCTATTGATTTATCCAGAGTCGCTTACAATATATGCAGCTATTGATAATAGAGGATAAAAGTATGAAAAAATTAGTATTAATTTAAAGTTATCCTGCGATAAATTCTTTTATTCTAATCATTATAAGAATTATTTATAGGCCTATAAATTAAATGTATTTAGATTAAAAAGAACAAAAGTTTGGCAGTGACTTGTGGCGTGGGTATATTTCAGTGTACGTAATATATCTATAAGATATTATTTATAAATTCAGGTTATAAAAGATAAGTTATTTTTAAGCCCCCTAAGACTGTTGAATATTTGCTCAAAAAATGAACAGATGTCCAGAAGCTGAATACACAATCATGAAATAAATCAATTTAAAGCATCTGTTTTAAGAATACCTTAAGAAAAGGAGCTTATAATCACGGTTGCTGCTAACGGGCACATTGAACAAATAAATTAGACACATAGGATACATGAAAATGAAGAATTTAAATAAAAATCAGTTAGTTAAGGAACTATTATTGGGTGTTCTCGGCGCCGTAATCGGTGGGGTAATCGTTGCCTCGGCGCAAGCAATGCCGAGCACCCAACCTGCGCAGAGCTCCTTTTATGTGGGTGCTGGTAGTGGTGTGAGTCTGTTGAAAGTGCAAAAAACCGCTACGAGTGATAGTGCGAATCCAGTTAAAGACGCACCAGCTATCTTTAATATTACAGTTACAAAACCCACGTCACCAAATCCATTGGTGAAAACGCTTACTATTTATAATAATTCTGCGACGCAGACGGTCTATCCCATTATTGAGTCGGGTCCCAAACCCACTGATGATTGGTTACAAAAACAGGATTCTAGCTTTAAGGGAAATAGCGATAATTATAGGGCTTATTTGACTTCAGGTGGTGCACCAATAGGTATTCCAGCTGGAGGAAGGGTTGTTATTTCTGTACCTTTTTATTCTAACCTATCAGGATTAGATTGTAAGACAGCAAATGGTTGCATTGATTGGTGGAACGCGGCAAGACTTTACCTAACACCTGATCAAGGCACTTATAACACATCATTTCAGGATGATGAAAAATATGTGACAACAAACCCAGTTAAATTTGGTTCGTCTGCTAAACAATTAAGTTATCAAATTTATACTGCAGGCAAGCAATTGGTGTCAAAGGGTAACCTGACAATTATGCAAACGACCAACGACAAAGGAGCAGAGCTTGCTATTCCACTTTATGCACCCTATCAGTTAACGGAATATACCTTTGGTAGCATAGGTGGTCCTGATTTTGACACCGATTCTGTTGATTTTGACATTTCTTATGTTGATCATGTATATATGCCGGTGGCAATGGCACCACAAGGTTTTAATATGGGCTATACCGGCACGGTCAAAACGTTTGACTCTGCCTGGGATGCTTCTTTGGATAACTTTGTTATCGATAGTGGTAGTGGTAGCAGTAGTGATTGGGGATTTTACTCATCAACGGATTATCCTTTTCCAAGTGGTGAATATAAATTGCCTGGCACGTATAATATGTTTAGTGAAATTTTGGCGGATCAACACATAATAGATGCTACTCATACTCATCCTTCTTTAACTAACCCACTAACAGCGGATACAAATATACTGAACTGGTGGGATACAAATGTATTGGTAGGAAGCGACATGTTTAGCACTATTGCGAAATCTTGTTCTTCTGCTCCAAGCGCTAGCGCTTGCGCAATATGGAATGACTTTTTAACAGAATACAAAACTTATACTAGCGATTTTTTCAAATACAAATGTAATGTTAATCCTGATCCTAAAGCCTTGTCTTTTACCCCGGTTAAAGATAACGTAGCAGAGATGCTGCAGCACATTTACGGTTGGGTGCCTTTTAATTCTTGTCCAGGAAACCCTGGTGCACTTAAGCACGTAGTTAACGCACCGATCGATGCGGGTGGTGATACTCCTGTGGAGGATTATAAAACGTTAGAGTATCTACCGGGTTTTAATCCTTATGTGAACTTTTTGCATAAAACATTGGGTATCAATGCTTATGCTTTTTCCATCGATGATGCGGTTGGTAATGTACAGACTCAGGGAACAGGACTTATTGTTACTGTGGGTGGCAGTAAGGGCCTTGTAAACACCGCAGAATATGACCCGACGAAGAGTCCACAGATTACGCTTGCTTTTGCGATTCCGCAGCAAAAGGTGGCTGAAAAATACATGCAGGAGTACTTCAAAAATCTCAGTGTTTGTGGTTACGCTTTTGCCCTCCCTGCAGATAGTATAACTATCCCCGCTTCAGCAACGCCTTGTGAGGTAACGGTTCAGTTGAAGACGGGTGCCAACTATACGATTAATATACCTAAAGTAGGATCTGGGGATGCTGGCTGGAAAACTGTTGGGGGTTTTCCGATTGCTGGTGGTGCTTATGGGGATAAATATTGTACGCCCAAAGAATCTGATTATTGTAAATCGGTCACTTTCACAGATATTAATAAGAAGCCTACGATAAATCTTACTGAGACTTTTCCTAAGGCGACATGGTAGAACGTCTCATGAGAGACTCTCCCTACTTAAATGCCGCCTAAATAAAATCCCCAGCCAGTCTGGGGATTTTTTTAACCATATGAATGATAAGATATTTTTCTTATTTGGCACTATTTTGAACTGGTCAAATGCATTGAGTCTGAATATATGCTAAGCTGATTACAGCGCATGATGTGTAACCTGTTGTTTAAAATAAGGTTTATATACCCCCAAAGGGTTCAAGGGGTGATTGTTAATGATTTACTATTAAGATTGGAATCAGCGCGCTATGGCGACTTTACAACTTGAATCAGCAATGGAATGGATTAAACACGATATTCGTGCACCGCGTATTGCGGTAGTGATTGGTGCGATTTTGTTATTTTGGAGCATGGTGGCTACGGTTCGCCAGTTTTGGGCACTGCCAGCAATACCGGTTGCACCTGCGGTGAAAGTGGCTCCTGTGCAGGCCGCCGTTGATTTGGCCCAGTATCATATTTTTGGTAATTTTGCCTCATCCCTGCAGAATCTCCCAGAAACAACCTTGCAGCTAACACTCCAGGGTACGGAAATGAATGTGAGTTCACCACAAAATTCGTGGGCAGTGATTGCTTCACCCAATGGTGATGCTAAGATTTATACGGTTGGCGACAGGGTGCCAGGTGGCGCGACGATCAAAGCGATTCAGCGTGATCGTATTATTATGGATAATGCAGGTCGTTTGGAGAGTTTGTTGTTACCGGTACCAAAATTAAAAGATTTACAGGAATTAGTGATTACACCAAATACTGAGTATTAATATGCGATTATTAAAATTATTAACACCAATTTTATTAGCACTGTTGATTGCCGGTTGTGCCGGCGGGCCAGCAAATCAAGCTTTGCTGCGCGGCAAACAAGCCTTTTTGCAACAAAATTATGGTACAGCTTTTATAGATCTCTCTCGTGCAGCCAATTATGCTGACCCGAATGCAGAATATGCCTTGGGTTATATGTATTATTATGGTTTAGGTACGCCACGTAATGAACCACAAGCTTATTATTGGTTTACTAAGGCGGCGTCGTGGGGTCAATGTCAGGCGAAAACAGCTCTGGCTATGTTACAGCTTAACGCACCGAAAGATTTAAATTTTGGTCGTCATCCTGCTACAGCGGCAGAAGAAGCCGCTATTGTGGCAAGCGAACCTACTGTGCCAAATTTACCGGTACCAGCGCATGAGCCGTTGCTTAAGCGTAGCCATGCTAAGGATGAGGTAAAAGCAGCCGGCAAAGTTGTTAAAGCACCACAGCCTGTTTTTGCATTGCTTTTGTATAGCAGCACGGATTTAGGGCAGGCTAATATTTTTATTCAACAATCTAAGTTGCAGGGTCAAGTGCGTATTCGTCGTGCTAAAGTGGGGCGGCAGTATCAATATCAAGTGTTGTATGGTGAGGTTTATAAGAATAAAGTCTCAGCCCGTGCTGGTATTAAAAAATTACCTGCCAGTGTGCAAGCCATGCGTCCATCGATTATTGCCAATGCCCGCTAAAAAATTCAAACTCGATCGTAGTTTTTTTCAAACTGAAAAATACCAACAGCGAAGAGCACTGGCTCAGTCGCAAGGCTTTGAATTGCGCTCTGAAAGTGAGATGCAATTACTTTATGATGAAATACTCGCGGCGCATGATCAGACACAAGATCTTTGGATTTTTGCTTATGGTTCGTTGATGTGGAATCCTATTATTCAAGTCAAGGCCACTAAACTAGTTAGCTTGCCGCACTATAAACGCAGTTTTTGCGTTAATTTACCGGTTTTTCGTGGTACGCCAGATAATCCAGGCCTAATGTTAGCGTTGGAGGTAAATACCAATGCTTCCTGCCGAGGGAGTGCATTGGCTATTGCTGCAGAAAATATTGCGCAGGAGCTACCGTTGGTGTGGATGCGTGAGATGGGGAGTAAAGTTTATTTACCTAAATGGGTAACTGTTTCTACAGGGTCAGAGGAATTAACTGCACTAGTCTTTGTTGTTAATCCCAAATCAAAAGGTTATCTGGGTAATAATATAGATTTTGAAGAAAAAGCCATGCGTATTGCTAGTGCTGCAGGTGATATGGGTAGCAATTGTGAATATTTATTTACCACGGTTTCCCATTTAGATCAATTCGATGTTTATGATGAAGAACTACATACATTGGCTAGACGAGTTAAAGAGATATTGGGCGAAGTTTAGCTCATAGGCAGCATTTACTCGCAGCATGCCATGCAGTTCCTTGATGAAAATGTTGAGTTTTTCCTAGTGTCCTTTATGCGTCAATGTCCGACTTAATCACTGTTAAAAATAGATTGGCATGTTTATTTAGATTTGTTAAAAAGATTTGTATAATTATATAAATTTAAAAAATAAATCAATGATATTGTAACACGCAGACAAACATGAACTTATTATCTCAAGTATCTTGTGGCTTATGAATTCTTATGAAAAAAAATGTTTTTTTTAATTAGGCATGAAAAATTTTTGACTAAGAATCGGCCGGTCCACATTACTATTGGTTATGAGCCGAGTTCACGAGAAAGGGGTTATAAGCGTAACACATTGATATTTATATATATTTAATAACTTTAATATAAAAAAAAGCTATCTTTTTATAACTAAAACTACTGAAATGGGCAAAAAAGTTGCAATCTCTGTTAGAGAGTTTATAATTTAGCCAGTTAATTGAATTCATGTGGGAAATTGAAGAAATGAATAAGGTAAGCTATAACTTATTGATAATACTGGATTCTTTGTTGCGTGAAGCACATGTCACTGAGGCTGGTAAGAAGGTGGGCTTGAGCCAATCAGCGATGAGTTGTGCGCTGCGTCAGCTTCGTGAGGTCTACCAGGATGAGTTGTTGGAGCGGATTCCAGGGCACAAACAGATGCGTTTAACGGCCTTTGCCAAGACTTTGATTGAACCGGTTACTGAGGCACTTGCCGAAATCAAGAAAACTTTTGCGATAACACAAACGTTTGACCCTAAGGCACCTAACCGCACTTTCAGTATAGCTGTGTCCGATTACGCAGCCGCTATTATTTTGCCGGCTTTGCAGCGCCGCCTGAATCAACTTGACACAGAAGTAAAAATTATGGTGCGTCATATTGCGACTGGCGCTACCCCTCTGCTTGAGGAAAATGGTTCGGATATCACTATTTTATGTTTTCGAACGGCCATTGAGGTTTCTAAATCATTTGTGCAGCGTGAATTGTTTCGCGACCCGGTTATCTGCTTGATGTCCGCTGATCATCCTCTGGCAAAGCAAGAGACGATGACACAAGCGGATTTGATGAATTATAAGCAAGTGTTGTTGTCGATGAACACACCGTTACCTACTTCAGATAATTATTGCGAAGCTGTTTTAAGAAAAAACAAATGTTTAGAAAATGTCATAGCAAGATTGCCTTTTGCAACGGCAACTTTCAATAACGTTTCTAATTCAGAGTTTTTGTGTTTTTCTTCACAGAAATTATCAGAAGTGCATTTGAAAAAATACAATTTAGTTATGAAGAAGCCGCCATTTAAAATTGATGATTATGTGGTTTCACAATATTGGCACCGTCGATATGATAACGATCCTGGGCACGTATGGTTTCGTCAGATTATTTCCGACGTTTCAAATAAAGCTTAATAGACAACAGGTGTTTCATGAAAATATCTAAAATAAATTTTAATTTACTAGAAGTATTAAACTTCTTATTGACAGAAAGAAATGTCACGATGGCAGGGCAAAGGTTGGGACTGAGTCAGTCAGCAACCAGCTGTGCTTTAAAGCAACTGCGTGAAATTTATAAAGATGAATTGCTAGTGCGGGGACAAGAGGGGGCAATGGTATTGACGCCGTTGGCCAAATCTTTGGTGTTTCCGGTGCGCAAGGCGTTATCACAAATAGACATTGCTTTGTCATCAAATCAAGAGTTTAGTCCAGAAAATTGCACAGCAACTTTTAAGATTGGCATGAATGATTATGAGGCTGCTGTTTTATTGCCGCATCTTTTGTCGCAATTAAATAAAAAGGCACCCAACATTAGTGTCACTATTTATAATTTAAATTTTCTAAAAGAATTGGACGATTTCGAGGCCTCTGGTTTAGATCTGTTGTTAGGTAGTCAAGATTCGGCAACCTTTGAGTTAGCTCATCAAAAATTGTATGAAGATGAGATTCTTTGTGCCATGGATAAAAATCATCCACTAGCGAAAAAAGAGCGCGTCACTAGGGAAGATTTCTTGCAGTATCCGCAAGCGTTGGCTTCTATGTCAGTAGATAATATTCCAGAAGATAATTATATTGAGAAATTAATTCGTAAGCACCATTGTTTTGCCAACGTTAGTCTTGTCGTTCCCTATTCTTTAGTTGCTCTAGAAACTGTCATGGGGACTGAATTTGTTTGCCTAACTTCACAGAAATTATTGAGTTCCATGGGTAAGAAATACGGCTTGGTTGGTAAAAAAGTGCCTTTTGAGGCTGCACCCTACGTGGCTTATCAATACTGGCATGCCAGTAACGAAGGTGATAAAGCGCATCAATGGTTGCGTAAGCAGGTGGTAAAAGCGGCGAAGAAATTGTAGTCGATTATCTAAAGCTATTTTTTTAAGACAGTAGATTTGAATCCCTATTTTTTAACCAAATCCACTTGAATATCGACGAGGCCGCTGGTTTGATCGCGCGTTACTTGTATTTTGCTCACTACAATAGCGTAATTTTTTTTGAGTAATGGTAGCCATTTTACAAATTCATCAAAAGGGATTTGGCTAAAAGTAAGTTGAATGACGCCGTTATTTTGGCCTATTTTTTGCAAAAATCGTGTGAATTGTTGTGTATCGATACTATTACGAATGATGACCAGCGGTTCTTGATTGTTTTTTATGCCGCTAGCGACGCCGCGATTTTTAAATGTTTGTATCTTGTTATTAGTTAGTTGCATCCACTTAAGCAACGAAGCTTGATCGCTAATTTTTCTGGTTAAATTATTAACAGAGCTACTTAGGGGTGACCACAATAATAAATAAATGAGTAGCAAAAGGATAGTCGTGCCGCCAATACTTAGTGATTGTTGTTCACGGGTTGATAGGTTCTTCCACCAGTTTTTCATGGGGTTTTCTCCGTGATAGAAATTTTAGCAATAACCTCGTTTTTTTTATGGATCAAACTATGGGTTTTAACCGGCAAGCCTTGGCGAGAGAGTTTTTGTGTCAAATGGTAGATGTTCGCCGCTTGTGTACTTTTTACAGTTAGTAGCATTTGTTGCTTATTATAATCTAAGTGTGTCAACGTAATTTGGGGATTGGCTTTTAGTGTTGGGGAGATTTTTATTAAAAGACGCAAAAAAGGGCTGGCAACATCCGCACCTTGGAAATTTTTTAAAAGCCTGTTGAGCTCAAAGCGCGGTTCAACGGTACTGAGGCCAGGAAAGTGTTGTTGGTAAATAGCGTTAATTTTAAGTTGTAGGTTGTTTAAGCGGTTTTTATAAATGAAATATTGCGCTGTATTCGCTGCGAAAGAAAAAACTATCCAAGCAGAAAATAAAATTCCGGCGGTAATCCAGAGTTTTCTGGTCTTTGTCGTTTTGCGCTTTGGCTTGAACTCATCTTGCATTAAATTAATCGCTGGGTTTTCTAGTAATTCGCGGATGTCAAAAAAATCAACGTTCTCGCTTGCGGATTTTGTTTTTAGTGCAATATCTTTTTCTGCCAACAAAGACGCTGGGAAATTTTCAACCTCACCCAGCAAAGTAATATGCTCGGGTAGCTTTTCAGCTTGTTGGCGTAATATCAGTGGTAATAAACTGGATAGATTATCCAAATCACCAGCCAGGCCTTGAGCATAATCAAAACGCATGAGCACCACTTGCTCTTGCGTATGCACCGACCAGCTGTTTGGCTTGTGTTCCAGGGCTAAATAATCAGGGAGCATTGTTGTCGGATTAATATGATGCTCTGCCAATGAGTCTAGCCAACTTTGCATTTTTTCTTTATTGATAACAGCGAGTGTTAATTGGTTATCGTCATCTCGTTGGCCAATGGCGATAAATAAATTACGCATACTTCCTGGAATTTGATCTTCCAGAGCAAGTGGTATGGCTTGTTTTAATTCACTGCGACGCATTTTTGGCAGGCTAATTTGCTGGGTTGTGACATCTTGGCCAGGGATCAATACGATGGTAGCCAGCTTGCGGAGGTTTTCTGGAATTGATGCCAGATGCGTGTGTATCTGCTGTTGTTGGGTTTTACCGGCCATATCGACCACAAACCAGTGGATGACGGTTTCGTCTAGGTACTGAATGATGAGTGTGGAATCGCTCATGGTTTCTTCATCGCTGTCATATTAAAACGTTGCCATATAACTAAGGCGGTGGGTTGATTGTGACTATTCTGGGTCAATTCTACCAAAGTTTGTAGCCCATGTGCTTGCTGATTTATCACTACGGTACTGTTAATGATGAAATACTGGCTAGTTAATACCAGATTAGGCTGTGTTGCTGTGGTAGGTGAGGCTTGTTTCCAGCAATTACTCACTTGTGCGGTATCGGTGAATCCGCGTAGGCTAATACGGCATTCGGTGAAGGTTTGTGCTGCTTCGAGTGAGATGCCCGAAAGAGTGGCTAAAACCACCGGCGATACGCTGTTAGCGCTAATGCTTGTGGGTGCCGTGGTTGTTGTAGTCGTTGTGCTGGTGGGCAGTGCGGTTAAGTAGGGGATCAGTTTATTATACAATTGCGCATTAAAACCGCGAATGGCAAGTAATTCGCTGATATCAGTGAGTTGTCTATGCGCTGCGCGGTAAGGGGGATTTAGGTGTGAATAATAATCATCGGCACCGCTGGGTGTTATCCACTCGCTGACATAGAGCGCCAGTTTTGCGGTTTTGTCTGCCTCCAGATCAGGATCAGCTAATTGTAATAAATGTTGGAACACCGGTATTTTAGCTGTTTGGTTGAGTAAATTGATATTAAATTTTCCGCTAATATCAGTGACAGTGGTATAGAGGTTGCCCTGAGCAAAAGATTGTTTAATGATGAGTGGTTTAGTATAAATAATACCATTAAGTTGTTTTTGTTTCTTGGCCAGTACTTCTAATTCGTTGATGGCTACATTTTGTGAGGCTTGTAAATATAAATAAGCCTGATCTGAATTGTGAATCAGTTGTGCTTCATGAATCATTAATTCTTCGCGTAAGGCAATAGCGGTAGCCAATATGGCAGCAAGTGCCGTAATAAATAAGGCAGTGATGAGTGCGGCACCTTTTTGTTGGCGTTTTTTAAGAGGCATCGGTATACCCCTGTGGCAAATAAAACACACGAGCAACGGAGCCTAAATCTTTTATCTTTATTCGTATGCTGATAGCGCGTGGATAATTTTGCGTGTTGTTGCTAGTGTTGCTAGTGTTGCTATTACTGCTAGCACCACCACTACCGAGCGACCAGCTGTTAACAGTATTGCCTCTGTGATCAATAAATTGAATCTGCATACTGGTCACACCGTTCATTAAAATACGTTGCAGCGCTTTAGTATTGGATGCGCGATCCAGTACCGGCCAAATAGTGCGGACTAAATTATTATTCACAATACTATAACGTACTCTTTGTAAATTACTATGGCGGGGTGGTTGCGTATTAGCTGGGCTCATCTGATTGCCCGTCGTAAACTCGATGCCATTGCCTGCTGCTTGTAGGGCGGGTAATTGGGAGCCATCAATATCTAATATAGGGCGATCTACCATTTGTAAGACGTCACGTTGCAGCAAGGTCATGGATATTTGCAGCTGTTGTAATTGTCGCACTTTTTGCTCGGTAAGATGATGCACATTAATAATGCGTCGTAGCCCTAAGGTAGTAATGGTTGCTAAAATTGCAAATACGAATAGCGCAACCAGTATTTCAATTAAGGTAAAACCGTTACGTTTCATGATCCCACCCTGACGAAGCCGTTAAGGGTTGCAAGCGCATGGCTATCCGGCTTGTTGTCGTATTTTACTTGTACTTGAATTTCTTTAAAATTAGCGCCATCTTGTGGCACCAAGGAGACCTGCACTTGCCACTGATGGCCAAATTCTTTTGATTGTAAATTGATGGGGCTATTTTCAGTGGGCAGTGGTGTTTCTATTGCATGGGCTTGCTCTTGGGCGATGACATTTAATCCGGCCCAATGAGCACCAATGCGGTTTTTTAGCTCGCTGGTGAAACGTATGCCGTTAGTGGTAGCCACCAAAATAGCGGATAGAGCAATAGCGATAATGATTAAAGCAATTAATACTTCGATCAAGGTAAATCCGCGTTGTAATTTAAGTGCTAGCTTATTCATCGGCGTCTTTCTTGGGGTTTTTTGTTTTAATACTACTGCTTAACTTAATGCTGCCATCTTGTTTAACAATTAGGTCATAAAATAATTTTCCACGGCCATATATTTTAACAACGAAGGGAGTTACGTTGCCGCTGGGAAGAAAACTGATTTGTGGCGATTGGCTTTGTTGTGGCGCTTGCCCAGCAACCTTGAGTAATGCTAATTTAACGTTGCGCGGCATTTGGGTTTTAGCAAGCGCTTGGATATCGAGTTGCCTCCAAGTGAAGGCATTATCTTCATCTTGTGTCAGTTGCATAAAATGGTAACTTTTTTGCTGAAATACGACGCCAACAATAGCGGGTTGTAAAATTGCTTGTTGTTCTGCAACGGCTAGTGTGGCAGCTAATTTTTGTGCAGCAATGCTGATGCGTCGGTTTTCTCCAAAACCACTAAAAGCTACCACAGCTATCGTGGTAATTATGGCGATGATAATGATTACCACGATAGTCTCTATCAGGGTAAAACCTTGTTGGCGTGCAATTTTAGTCATTCGTTTCTCAAGTCTTCGGTTTAGTCTTTGGTTTTATTTAAATCCCAGTTGCCTATTTCAGTATTAATGCCTTTGCCTCCAGGTTGATTGTTGGCACCATAAGTGAAAATGTCGACATCACCGTGTTGTCCAGGGCTCAAGTAATGATAAGGATGATTCCATGGATCCAGCGGTAAAAGTTTTAAATAGCCACCTTGTTGGTAGTTAGTTGGCTCGGGATCGCCTGTCGGTTTGCTCACCAGTGCTTGGATGCCTTGTGCTGTAGAAGGGTAAAAACCATTGTCGAGTTTATAAAGCTCCAACGCATTTTCGATCGATAAAATATCCTGATGGGCTTTCACTATTTTTGCTTGATCAGGACGAGACATAATCTTTGGCACAACGATAGCGGCCAAAATTGCCATAATAACCACAACCACCATGATTTCAATCAAAGTGAAAGCTGGACTTAAGCGATTTTTTAAGTTTTTTCTTGTGTTCATTTTTTTCCTCTTTGCGTTAACCTGAAAATTGATCCAAATCAAAAATCGGCAATAGAATTGCCAAAACAATAAATAATACAACGCCACCCATGACTAAAATCATCACCGGCTCAAATAGTGTTAATGTCGTTTCAATCAGCATTTCCACATCATGTTCTTGTTGATTGGCAGCACGGATAAGCATGTCTTCTAATTGTCCGCTGTTTTCGCCACTGGCAATTAAATGAATAAACATGGGGGAGAAAAAGCGGGTTCGCTGTAGGGCGAAGTGAATGGGGGAGCCTTCACGCACTTCTGCTTTAGCTTTCTCCAGCGCTCGTCGCATCGGTAATAGCGTGACTAATTCACTGGCACTTTGCATGCCGTCAAGTACCGGCACGGTAGACGCGGTTAAAATGCCTAACGTGCGACCGAAGCGTGCGCCATTGAGTGTTATGAAGGCTTTGCCAAAGATTGGCAACTTAACTAAAAATTGATGAAATCTATAGCGATTTTTCTCGCGTTTTAATAGCCTATTTATACCAAATGCTAAAGCAATTAACGCTACCAATAAATAAATACCATAGTGTTTTATAAAATTACTGATACCCACCAAAATGACGGTAGCTAAGGGTAGCACTTGATTGGTTTGGTGAAATACGCCAATAATCTTAGGCACGACGTAAATCAATAAAAATATAATGACGCAGATCGATACGCCAGTCATCATGGAAGGATAAATCATCGCTTGTTGTATTTTTTGGCGAATATGATGTTGTTTTTCCGTGTAGTCAGCTAATCGTATAAGAATACTATCCAGCTTGCCAGATTTTTCTCCGGAGGCAACGGTAGTGCGAAACAATTTGGGAAAGGCGCGTGGAAATTGATCCATGCCGTGAGCTAGCGTATAACCTTCCAATACTCTAGCGCGTACGCCCAGCAGTATGCTTTTAATATGATCTTTTTCTGTTTGCTGCGCCACACTGGATAATACTTCATCGATGGGGATCGCTGCTGACAATAACACCGACATTTGTCGGGTAATTAAGGCAAGATCCGCGGGACGCACACTTTTGCGGGAGAGAAATGATTTTTTTGTTTTGCCCTTCTGGTGATCGCCAATGGTTTTTATTTCGATAGGCGTTAAGCCCTGGCGTTGCAATTGTTGCCGTGCCTGTCGGGCTGAATCAGCTTCGATAACACCCTTTGCACGTTTGCCTTGTTTATTTAATGCGATGTAATTGAATGCGGCCATGCTATTAATCCTCAGCCGTTACCCGCAATACTTCTTGCAGAGTAGTTTGACCCGCTAATACACGTGCCCAACCATCTTGACGCATGCTCGGATAGGTTTTGCGAATTTCTTTTTCTAAATTGGCTTCACTGGCATTTTCGTGAATCAATGGTGAGACTTTATCATCCAGGGCAATCACTTCATAAACACCGGTACGACCCAGATAACCGGTTTTGCTACATTGTTC
>CAZGQK010000004.1:0-25651 GCA_964527645.1 uncultured Legionellales bacterium
ATTGATGTTTGTTGCAAACAACGCATGTCTTGTCAAAATGGATCCAAAATTGGACCAACATCAATCCAGGATCCAATCTTGACAAATTTTCTAAGAATCGCGTTTTTATTGTTTCCTATAATAAAAACATTAACCTTTAATGGGGTCGGCGGCAGCCGCGGCAGCGCTTTAAACTATTTAAAAGGTAATAAGCAAACCATCATTATCGTTATTTTGGGCTTGCTAAGTATTTACGCTTTATTGGCGGTACTTTTTCGCAGCCTCATTGATCCATTTATTATTTTATTGACAGTGCCTTTTTCTGTTGTAGGTGGCGCTTTGTCATTATATGTCATCCATGGTTCAATTAACGTTTTTAGTGCGCTGGGGTTGATTACTTTAATTGGTTTAATTACTAAACACGGTGTTTTAATTGTACAGATGGCCAATCATGAATTAGCGTTAGGTGCTACGGTGAAAGAAGCTATTTTAACTTCCACGCAACACCGTTTTCGACCGATCATTATGACGACCCTAGCGATGACTTTTGGTGCTTTGCCACTTGTTCTCAGTGACAAGTTGCTCTATGTTTCTCGCATGAGCCTTGGTATTGTAATTATGGGTGGTTTATTGATTGGTACGTTATTTTCTTTAATTCTTGTACCGTTAGTCTATGATTTGGTGAAGCGTGAGCAAGTAGACTAGTTTAAAAACTCTTTATTTTTAGTCTTTCTGGATACCCTCCTGAGGTAAATCCATGGGCTATAAAAATAGATTCCTGCTTTCGCAGGAATGCCAGTGTTTTTTTGTCATAGCGCACTTGATACCATAGGATCTATGATAGCTGTGAATTAACTGGCTATCATATCATTACCACAGCATTGCGGTGATTTAATCATGCCGCAATCTTTCGGGCATTTGCTAACTTGTACGACTTCGCCTGAATCAGTGGTAATGGAGCCGTGTTCTAATGCGGCACCACATTTTCCACAGGCGAGTCCGCTGACACTCATGTCACATTGATTACAGCTGTATTTGATGTTCATGGTTAAATTCCTCGAGTGGGTGAATGGTGAAGGCAATTGTAACAGATACAGACACGCTATGGTATTCCTTTCAAGCATAATTTAGCCTTAAATTTCCTGATCGAGACAGATGTGCTAGACTGTGGCGCTTGATGATTGCATAGGATTAGGAGTAAGTAATGGCGGAGCAACCCAGAGATACCAATGAGCAAATTGCCCAGCGTCGGGCTAAGTTGGCGCAACTGCGTGAGCAGGGCATTGCTTATCCAAACGATTTCCGGCGTGATGCGTTGGCAGCCAAACTACTGGACAAATATGGTGAGCTTAGCGTGGAAGATTTGGAAAGCCAGGCGATTGCTGTAAAACTGGCGGGTCGCATCATGACGCGGCGCATTATGGGTAAAGCGAGTTTTACCCACGTTCAAGATATGTCGGGACGTATTCAGCTTTATGTGGCTCGCGATTTGTTGCCGGAAGGTGTCTATCAGCAATTTAAACATTGGGATTTAGGCGATATTGTTGGTGTTGCAGGAGTATTGTTTAAAACCAAAACTGGCGAGCTTTCGATTAAAGTGCAACAAATTGAATTATTGACCAAAGCGCTGCGACCCTTACCAGATAAGTTTCATGGATTGATTGACCAAGAGCAACGCTTTCGCCAACGTTATTTGGATTTTTTAGTGAATGCTGAACCGCGCCGGGTGTTTGAAATTCGTGCCAAAGTGGTAAAATGTTTGCGTGATTTTTTTACTGAGCATGGTTTTGTCGAAGTGGAAACACCGATGCTGCATCCTTTAATTACCGGTGCGGCAGCCTTACCATTTGAAACGCATCACAACGCTATGGATATGGATCTGTATTTGCGTATTGCACCAGAATTATATTTGAAGCGTTTAGTGGTGGGTGGTTTTGAAAAAGTCTATGAAATTAATCGTAATTTTCGTAATGAAGGTATTTCTACGCGCCATAATCCTGAATTTACTATGATGGAATTTTACCAAGCCTATGCTGATTATCACGATTTAATGAATTTCACTGAAAAAATGTTTCGTTACTTAGGCGAACACGTTTTAAAAGGCCAGCCGCTTGTTTACAAAGAAACGACCATTGATTTAAGTCAACCCTTTGCGCGTATGACCATGGTGGAGGCGATTTGTCACTACGCACCAGAGATTACCGCAGAACAATTAACGGATGAAGCGAGGGCCCATGAGATCGCGCGAGCTAAAGGTATTAAAGTTGAACCGCATTTTGGCTTAGGTAAGATTCATATGGAATTGTTTGAAGAAGTAGCAGAAAAGCATCTTAAGCAACCGACGTTTATTACTGAATTTCCTGCCGAAGTGTCACCCTTGGCGCGTGCCAACGATGATAATCCGTTTGTTACCGATCGTTTTGAACTATATGTTGGTGGCCAAGAGATCGCCAATGGGTTTTCTGAGTTAAATGATCCAGAAGACCAGGCACGGCGGTTTGAACAGCAATTAAAAGCGCGAGAATTGGGTGATGTAGAAACTATGAATTACGATGCTGATTATATTGTTGCCCTAGAGCATGGTTTGCCACCGACCGCGGGTGAAGGTGTTGGGATTGATCGTTTAGTGATGTTGTTTGCTAATTGTGCTTCGATTCGTGACGTGATTTTATTTCCACTGTTGCGTCATAAGTAGAATTTTGAGGTGCTCATATGCGTCAAGCAACACAACTTTCAATCACCCGAGAGATTCTTAATTTAAGCATACCCAATAGTTTAGCGCAGTTGGTGCGATTGCTCGGCGTTTTTGTTGCCACACTGATGGTCTCGCGTTTAGGCGTTAAGCCATTGGCAGGTAATGCGCTGGCGTATACTTTTTATTTAAATGCTTTGTTGTTTATTACCGGTATTAGTTTTGCTCTGGGTATTTTAGTCGCCAAGCACCATGGTGCGAATGAAAAAGATAAGGTGAGCTTGGTTTTTTCTCAGACCCTGGTATTGGCTTTTTTGTTATTTATTCCTTTGTTTTTTTTGTTCCACTTTAGCTTTCAAATATTTATATTTTTTGGGCAGAATGTACAAATTGCACGCTTGGCGCAAAGTTATTTACACGCTTTTATTTGGGGTATTTTTCCTTGGATTTTGTCTTCTATGTGGTTGCAATTTTTATTGGGCTTGGGTCACGCCAAACTGCTGCGTACTTTTGCAGTGACGGGTACGTTTTTTAGCATCGTCTCTTTTTATTTGCTTATTTTTGGTCATGCTGGCTTGCCGCGCTTAGGCTTGGCGGGGGTGGGTTATGGTTTAAGTATCAGTGCCGGGTTAAATACCATTTTGATGTTTTGTTACATGAGGCGACACAAAGAGTTGGGTGCTTATATTCGTATCGCGTATATTTTTCGAGTGGATATCGCTTTGATCAAAAATATTTTGCAGGTAGGTGTGCCGATCAGTTTAAATTTAATGGTAGAAATTTTAGCAATAACAGGGATTGTTTTTGTCATTGGCTATGTTAATCATGCGGCGTTAGCGGCTTATCAAGTGGTTTCGCAGTTAATGTATATTCCTTTGATGTTTCCCTTTGCTGCGCAGCAATCTTGTGCCGTATTGGTAAGTCGATTTATTGGCAAGCAAGAGCATTATCGTATAGCGGAAATTACGCGCAAGTCTATTTTTATGACTTTAATTTTAGTAGGAATTTTCTCACTTATTTTTTGGTTTATGCCGTTGCCTTTAATTCATTTATTTATACATAAAGCATCAACACAACAATTGGTGCCGTTGATTAAAAAAATGTTGTGGATTACTGCGGCAGTGCAGTTATTTGATGGCGTGCGTTTGGTAGGGGTGGGTGCTTTGCGCGGTTTAAAAGATGTTAAAAAGCCTTTGTACTACAGTATTTATGGATTTTTACTGATTAACTTTCCTTTAGCTTGTCTGGTCGGGTTAGTTTTTCATGCGGGAGTGCTCTACATTTGGAGCTGTGCGGCTGTTGGGATTATTGTTGGCACTTTTTTGATTTTAGGGCGCTTGCGAAACTTGTTGCACAAGCAATTAATTTAGTTATTTTTGCTGATGATTATCAATCAATCGCATCAATAATTGCTTGAAAATAGGCTGGTGGCTGTGGCCGAGTATACCAAGCTAGTGCCAATTCATGTAAATACAGTTGCCCTTTATTGAGTGCAATCATTTGCTGAGAATTAATATAGGGTTGAGAAAATTCCTTAGTTAGTACACTATAGCCATTTCCAGCAATTACTAATTTTGCGATAGCTTCGGTACGGTTGGCGAAATAGCGTTCGTGTTGAGCGTATTCTAGCAGATCGTATTTTTTTAAGTAATTAAATGTCATGCTGTCTTGTGGATGAAAATCAATAATACGCTCTTCACTGATAATGTTTTTTAACCGACGACCTTTCCATTTAGCTGAGCAAACTAGCAAGTATTGATCGGGTTTTAAAGTTTTGTGTTGCATTTCTTTGGTGACGGCAGTGGGATCAATTACAGCTAAATCGGCTTTTCCCAGGCGTAGTTTGTTGTCAATGTCGGCTTCATCACTGACATCAAAGCGCAACAGTAAATTGGGAAAAGCTTGCATAACGGCAAGCGCGCGAGGGATAAGTCGAGAATTGGTAATGCTAGTTGGTGCACTAAGGGTGAGCGAGGCATTGTGGGTGGTGCCCCCTTGTTGCATGGCAGCCAGAGTTTCTCCCGCTAATTCTTTCATGGTGCGGCAATAACGTAGCAATGCCAGGCCTTCTTCTGTCAATTGCATGCCGCGTTTACTGCGGATGAACAGCGTCGTTTTAAGGCGCGCTTCCAAGTTTTGGATACGTTGCGTGGCAGCGGTTTGCGTGATGTGTAAGCTTTGGGCGGCCGCGTGCACCGTGCCGTATTCAATGGTTGCCATAAAAGCTTCGAGTTGTGGGTTGAGTAGGCTCATAGGTTGGTCGTCGTTTGATTGGTCTTAGTTCTATTATCAATTAAATTGATCATATAAGCAAATATACTAGTTTTACTTATAGATAGTGATGGCGCATAGTAGCCAAATATCCTTTGAATAGGTTTTGAACAATGATGAAGAATGCGACGCAGTTACAAAGTGTGGGTGTGAGCAAGGCTTACGATGGTTTTAGCATAAAAAACATAGAGATAGCTGTTGCTGGCGGTGAGATTTTAGCTTTATTGGGGCAAAGTGGCTGTGGTAAGAGCACGTTGCTGAAGTGCTTGGCGCAGGTGGTAACACCAGACGCAGGTAGCATCCAAATTGGTCAGACGACGGTTGAATATGCTGGCGGCAAGGTTAAGCAGCAGCATGGACCTTCTTTGTCAGGTAAGGTCGGGTTGGTGTTTCAGCAACACAAGTTGTGGCCACATATGAGCGGGTTGCAAAACATGATCTTGGCGCCGATGAAAGTATTGAAGCATAAGCGCGCACAAGCAATAGAGCAGGCGATGCATTGGTTATCTCACTTTGGCTTGCAAGACAAAGCGCCGTTTTATCCGAGTCAGTTGTCCGGCGGTCAGCAACAAAGAGTGGCTATTTTACGTGCCATGTTAATGCAACCAGAAGTCTTGTTATTGGATGAACCGACAGCTTCATTGGATCCGCATTCCGTTGCCTCAGTCTTAAAAGTCGTAAAAGAGTTGGCATCGCAAGGGGTGAGTATTGTTATTGCGACGCATGAAATTGAAGTAGCTAAAAAACTAGCTCAGCAAGTTTGTTTTATGGAGGCGGGTAAAGTGATAGAAAATGATAGCGCTGCTATCTTACACACACCGAAATCACCGCAGCTTGCGGCCTTTTTAACAACGCATAATGTAAATTATGAGGAGTGTGTATTGTGAAAAAAAATATAAAAAAATGGGTATTAATGGCAGCCTTGCCTTTGCTAAGTAGTAGTTTTATAGCCAATGCGCAGGCGAGCGCAAAAATTACCTTTGCCACTGAGGCCACTTATCCACCTTTTGAATCGATGTCACCCAGTGGCAAGATTGTTGGCTTTGATGCCGATTTGGTGCAGGCAATTTGCAAACAGTGGCAGCAATCTTGTCAGTTGGTTAATGCACCGTTTGCAAGTTTAATTCCCGGATTAAAAACCGGCAAGTATGATGTTATGATTGGTGGATTGGCGATTACGCCGCAAAGAGAGAAAGTGGTTTCTTTTACGCAATCGTATTATAAGGACCCGGTTTATTTGGTCTCTTTAAAAAGTCATGCACTAAAAGCAGATGCCGCCGATTTGAAAAAGAAGACCATCGGCGTGCAGGGGGGTACTTCATATCAAGGATTTTTAGAGAAATTTTATCCACAAGTAAAGATTAAAACCTATACCAGTAACTTAAATGCTCTTTTAGATCTTGGTGTAAAAAGAATAGACGGCGTTTTAATTGATAAACCAGTATTTATAGCTTGGTTGCAGGGGCAGGGTAAGTCACAGCAGCAATTTTACACGACGTTAGCGGCAAGTAATCAGCAACAAGCAGCCTACTTTGGTCCTGGAAATGCGATTGCTGTAGCAAAAAATAATAAAGTTTTGCTACATAAATTAAATCAAGCGATTACAGCCATGAAAAAAGATGGTTCGTTGAAGAAAATGCAAAAAAAGTGGTTTGGCCATGATTAATAGTAGCTTGTATTTTGGTTTATTAGGTAAAGGCGCGTTGCTGACGTTAAGCATCGCGCTATTATCTGTGGTGTTAGGTATGATATTAGCCGTATTGTTTGCTTGGTCCATGGCAGCAAAAACAAAAATAATTAAAAATTCTGTAGAAGGATTTTGTTCATTAATTAGAGGGGTGCCGGATTTGGTTACTCTTTTTATTGTTTATTTTGGTACATTAATGTTGTTGAGAAAAATAGCCGGCCATTATGTTAATTTTCCGCCGTTGGTTTCCGGCGTGTTGACATTGGCGATCGCGTTTGCAGCCTATGCAGGTAGAGTTATCCATGGCGCCTGGCATGCCGTGGCAAAGGGGCAGGCGTACAGTGTTAAGGTGCTGGGTTTAACGCGTGGGCAGGCTTTTTATCATGTGTTGGGTCCGCAAGTTATTTATCAGGCTTTGCCAGGGCTTAATAATTTATGGTTATGTTTGTTAAAAGATACGGCATTGGTTTCATTACTTGGCGTGCATGATTTAATGAGTGTTGGCCAGCTAGCTGCAACCAGCACCAATCAACCGTTTACTTTTTACGCGTGGGTAGCAGTTGGTTATTTAGCATTTACATCATTGAGTCAGTATTTATTTGCTAAAGTACAGTTGCATTTGCAAAGAGGCCAGGCATGTTAGGATTATTGCAACAATATTTTCATCCATTTGCACATGGCTTAGCCGTTACACTTTTATTGTTGATTTGCAGCGTTTGCTCGGGTTTTGTCTTGGCCAATTTATTGTGTGTCATTAACCACTTTTCACCAAAATGGTTGCAAAAAATTTGGCAGCTATATATTAATGTCGTGCGCGGCACGCCGTTATTATTGCAGTTATTTCTTATTTATTATGGACCGAGTCAGTTTGCTTGGTTGCAGCATGGTTGGTGGTGGGCTTTACTGAAGCAACCGTTAGTGTGTGCTTATTTAGCTTTAACCAATAATACCATCGCTTATAGTTTCGTGTTGTTTGATGGTTGTTTGCAAACTTTGACAAAAAATACGCAATCAGCTGCTATTGCTTTGGGCTTAAAGAAATGGCAAAGCTTGTTGTTCATCGAAATGCCTTATGCGATTAAAAAAGCCATTCCCGCTTATAAAAATGAAATCATTATGGTGCTCAAGTCCACCAGTTTGGTTTCTACTATTGCAGTCCTGGATTTAACTGGAGTCACCAATCAAATCATTGCAGTTACATACGATAATATCCAATGGTATTTATTTTTAGCTGGTATTTACCTATTAATCAATTATTTCATTAATGGATTGATGAACAAGTTGGTGCCAAGCACACCGCTTGCTTAAGTCAGTGGGGTATTTATGCTTCCTCAGCAGTGACAGGGGCCCGAATAACTGCGCATGGTTTTTCCTAAAAATAAACAATCACGACAAAAGATGCGGTCTTCGCTGCGCTAATAAAAACCCTGCCGCAATAGCTTGCGACAGGGTACAACTTTTTTGTTGGCTGCTTTACGTAGTTAATTTGTCTGATTTTCTAGTTTCTTTTAGGTTGATAGGAGTGCATCTGCTGCATTGGCTGCATCCGATCTTTGATTTTGAAGATCCACACTACATGCAACAGTTGCGCCTAAACTACATATCGCTACGAAAGCAGATACAAACATAGTTATTCCTTCTTGGGTGCCTAAGACATGCCAGCTAGTAGAGATACCACCCCGTATAACCACACCGGCTAAAGAAGCCGAGCTAAGCATTGTAATAAACGCAGAGCTGAAAATGCCCCATTTTATGGATTTTTCATTATTTGCTAGCAGTGCTCGAAGCTGCTCTCTAGTTACATGGACTTCCATGGAAGGTTCATCAGCCGCAGGGGTTGTTCTTTCGAAAATTCGTTTATACAGCATAATCATTCTTCTTTTAATATTGTTTTATTTTTAAATTGATATGATAAATATCAATAATCAATATTTATATATTAGATGATATTTTTTCTAGGTCAATAAGAAAATTCTTAAGCTATTATTAAGAATTCAATTTAGGTCATTTTTTTAATGGGTTATTTGTGAATTATTTTTATCATAAGTGATCCCTGGTGGAAAATGTTGTCGGCGAGTTAACTGGGGAGATGGCAAACATTAAGAAAAACTTAACAAAAGGCAGGTGTAGTGTATTTGCTTATTATCAATTATGGATTTTATGGTCCTACTAGCTTTATTGTGCAGTTTTATAGGATCAAACAAAAGAGTGGCGTTGCAACATATATACAAGTCAAGCGTTGTACCATCGTGTGGGCTAGCTTGAAAAGCCTATGAGCAGAAAACAGTATGATGCAGGAGGGGCAATTGTTGCAAAACTGTTACAAGGTAGCAGACTCCATTTGTTTTCCTGTTACATCACCCTTGTACGATATAGATAAACATAAGCGAGGGACAAAACGATGCAGAAATTAATTTCAATAAAAAACAGTCTGTTAGGTTTAATGTTGGTGCTTGGATTGGTAGTTATGCCAGGGGTTGGTGTAGCTGGTCATCATTGGCACCATTGGAACCATCACCATCACCATCACCATCACCATCACCATCACCATCACCATCCCGGCCACTATAAAGCACCGCTTGCCCACGGACATATATGGTGTAAGGATGGCATGCTGTGTTGATAATGAAATAACAAACACCCCGGCGTAAAATGTTTGCCGGGGTTGAAATTGCTTTTATATCTTTTGATCAGGGATCAAGAGTGATCAAATGTCTAAACGCTACGCTAAGGTGTTGTCAGCGACCGCTAAGATCGGGGGATCAGGGGGCCGCAGTCGGGGCGGCTCCTTATGCCGCTTCTTCAAAAAACGGTAACAGCCTAGACCGATAATGGCCATACTAACGTGCGCGATAGCAATGGCAGTGTCATTTACAGCACCGGCACACATGGTGTCACGCTCAAAGCAGCTGGACGCCGACTCGGGTGAAGCCGCTAGTCTCGTAAAGCTACAGGCGGCACGTATCGCGAAATACGCGGCCCCATTACGCTATAAGCCGCGCCGAGGACAAAATACCGAAGTTGTAGCTTCGGTGGTACATGTGGTTCGGCGTCGCCAGAGTCGTACATAATTCTCTCCTCAATAAAAATAAACCATAGGTTTCTAAAACACGTTATTAATACATAATAGTTTATTTTTATGTTAGGTCAACGGATAAATCCTTAACGAATTATTAAGAAGGGTTTTTTTTTGTTATTTTAGGGAACTAATTGAGTAATATTTTTTTGAAATGATGCGATATTGATACCGCGCGCAAAATAGCTTTTTATTTTACAGGAGTTTCGCGTAGGTGAAGCTCCTGTTCTAGGCAAATAGCATTAAGAAAAGTTTCAGGGTATTTCGAAATGGTTTAAATAATTTAATTACCGCCAATGGATAAACCGTTGGTATTCATACCCGCTTGCAGCACTGCTAAGACTTGTTGGTTTTTTAGGTCGCCGGCTGCATTCACTACGGTACCGACTTTTTGTTGCGACTCATTTATTAATGCATCACCTGGTTTGGCTGTCACGGCTAATGGTAATTGCACGGTGTGTAGGTGGCGCTTGAGTTTGCCTAAATGTTGGGCGCGGGCAACAATTTCTTGGCCTAAAAAACAACCTTTTTTAAAACTAACGGCTCCGAGTTTTTCATAATTTAGCATTTGCGGCAAAAACTTTCCGACTGTCGCAGGGTAAATAGTGGCAACACCGGCTTCGATGTTGCTTAATTCCCAGCAGCTGGTATCTATTAAAGTAAGGTTGTCGTTTAACTTATTTACAATTTTTTCCGCAGTGTTGCATTGCAAACACAGTAAAAAGCGCGGGTGTTCGCCGGGCAAGCGTATGATGACGCCATTTTCATCCGCATGCGCAGCATGGGTAGCTGTTAATTCTGCACCGCTTAGGGTTTGTAATGTTTCTGCTAGGGTTGCGCCACTGGCGCCTAATAATAGCCAGGGTTGCTCGCTGGCTGTTAAGTTTACTTGGGAAAAAACAGCGTATTTTTGTAATAACTGTTGTGTGGGTTTGAGTATGCTTTGCGGTAAGCAGGCGTAATAAGCCTGTTCGTGTTTGAATAGACGCATGCTGGCAACCACGCGACCTTTTAAATCGCAATAACAAGCTAGGCTGCTGTTATGGGTGTCGATGGTGCGTAAGTCGCAACTTAATTGTCCTTGTAAAAAAGTTTGTGCATCTTTGCCATCTACACGCAGCAAGGCGAGTTCAGTACTGAGATTGGTTAGACAATTGTCCTGGTGTAGCGCTGCAACCTGCTGGGCTAATGGCGGCAGTTGTTTGAGTCTTGGGTGTGTGGCGCAAAAGCTTTGCCACTGTTGTTGGTGTTGCGTGTTCATGGTGAGGATAAACTAACGAGAATCGTCGTGTAATGCCAGAAGTTTCGCACTTTTAGTGCCTGCCTCTTTTCTAGATTGGATTTCGCCTGTGCGAAACAAGTTCGCATAAACAGCGTGTTAAGGGGATAATCTTGCTGTTTGGTAAGAGATAGGAGTTTTTCATCGTTAGGTGTCAACCTACTGAAAAAAATGGTTGATTTTTTCTGTTGGCGCGTTACCATGGGCGGCCCTATTGGTTGGGTTATGGTTATTTTTTGAGTTTAGTCATGTCTTCTAGATCTTCATTCATCGAGGAAGCTAAATTCCAAGGATCAGGGTCAAACGCTCATCCACCAGCACAGCTTGGGGGTGCGTTCGCTTGGTGTGTCTGGAGTGTAGCAGCGACATTCTTACTGTTTCAATTTGCTATGCAACTGTCTTCCGGTGAGATTATTACCAATCTGATGAGCAGCTTCCATCTGACGGCATTGGGTGGTGGTACATTGGCAAGCTCCTATTATTACGTATATGTAGTTCTACAGATCCCTGCGGGCATTTTGATGGACCGTTATGGACCGCGGCGTTTACTCAGTTTGGGTGCTTTGGTTTGTATGTTGGGTTGTTATTTGTTTGCCACGGCGCACTGGCTGGTGATGGCGTTTTTAGGGCGTATTTTGATGGGGGCCGGTAGTGCCTTTGCTTTTGTTGGTTCTTTGTATTTGATCAGTCACTGGTTTCCACGTGAGCGTTTTGCTTTTATTGTGGGTATTGCCGAGGCCTTGGGTATGGGTGGTAGCATTGTTGGTGGTGTTGGTTTGGCGTATGTGTTGAATCATTTCGGTTGGCGTTTATGTATGCTGGGCGCGGCGTTGATAGCCGGGGTGTTGGCTTTGTTGATTTGGCTGGTGGTGCGTGATCAACCGGAAGGTGGGCAGCCGGAGGTGGTTGAGCATCTGGAAATCGGCTCGTTGGGGCAGGAACTCAAACGTTTGTTTAAAAATCCACAGGCGTGGGCGAATGGTTTGTATTCTGGTTTTATGTACAGCGTGATTTCGGTGTTTATTTCCTTGTGGGCGATTCCTTTTGTGCGTTTGCTTCATGGTCTTAGCTTGATACAAGCTTCATGGGCATGTGATATGGCATTTATTGGTATTGCCATTGGTAGTCCATTGATAGGCTGGTTGGATCTGCATACCCGGCATCGTCGTAAGTTGTTGTTGTGGACAGGGATTTTGAATTTAGCCATTATCGTTTTCTTCATTTATGGTCCAACATTGCCTTATTGGTTGTTGATGTTATCAATGACTTTGTTGGGGGTTGCTTGTACTGGCTATGTGCTGCCTTACGCGATTGCGCATGATATGGTGCCGGCCAAAGTGCGCTCAGCGAGTATTGGGCTAACCAATACGTTGTCGGTGGGGATAGCACCGTTACTACAGCCGTTGGTTGGATTTTTTTTGTTTCTGTCGGCGCGCCATCACGTGCTAGCAGGTGTCCAACAGTATTCTGTCACGGACTATAAATGGGCCTTGGGCATTATTCCGTTGGCGATTGTGTTGGCCCTAGCCTTGATTCGTTTTATTCCACGCAAACCGAAAAAAATATCATTGCCTCACTAATAGAATAGTGAAGCAGATCTTTGTTATGCTTAGCACGAATAGCAATAGTGGCTAATTTTGCAGGAGCACAAAATGGCAGGGAATTTATACAACGACGCTTTGTTACACCTAACCAAGGCGGCACAATTTTCACAACTCGATGCTGAAATCATTGAGCGACTTAAACATCCCAAAGGTATTGTTGAAGTTTCTGTGCCGGTGCGCATGGATGACAGCTCGTTGAAAATTTTTCGTGGCTTTCGCGTGCGTCATAATGATGCGCGTGGTCCGACCAAAGGTGGCATTCGTTTTCATCCGCAAGTTAATTTGGATGAAATGAAAGCCTTGGCCTTTTGGATGACCTTTAAATGTGCGTTGGTGGGGGTGCCATTTGGTGGCGCTAAAGGTGGTGTGATTGTTGACCCGAAATCTTTGTCGCGTTTGGAAGTGGAGCGCTTGAGTCGTGGTTTTATCGAACAAATTGCTGATTTTATCGGACCCAACACCGACATCCCGGCGCCGGATGTTTATACCAATGCCATGATCATGGGTTGGATGATGGATGAATATTCAAAAATTGTGCGTCGTTATACGCCGGATATTATTACCGGCAAACCTGTGGCGTTGGGTGGCAGTGTGGGTCGTGAAGATGCAACTGGCCGTGGTGCTTATTATTGTATTTGTGAATTGGCAAAACGACGCGCATGGGATCCACAGAAAATTAAAGTGGCTATTCAGGGTTTTGGTAATGCCGGGCAAAGTTTAGCATTATTATTGCACAGTGACGGTTACAAAATTGTAGCGGTGAGTGATTCACAAGGTGGTATTTATCATCCTGATGGTTTTGATATTCCCAGCTTGATACATTTTAAGCGCGCAACGCAAAAAATTGCAGCGGTGTATTGCCAAGAATCCGTGTGTGAAGCTGTAGCGGCTGAAAAAATCAGCAATGCAGATTTATTGCAATTGGATGTTGATATGTTAGTGCCTGCAGCATTGGAAAATGTCATTACCGAGAAAAATGTTAATCAAATTCAAGCACCGGTTATTATCGAAGTGGCCAATGGTCCGGTAACAGGCGCGGCCGATGAGGTTTTATTTAAAAAAGGCACGTTATGTGTGCCGGATATTTTAGCTAATGCCGGTGGCGTGACCGTCAGTTATTTTGAATGGGTGCAAAATCGTAATGGTTATCCGTGGTCACAGGCCTTGGTGCGTGAACGCTTGGCTGAAATTATGCAGCGTGAGTTTAATGCCGTTTACGATATTATGCTGGAGAAAAAAATTGATATGCGCACCGCAGCATATGTTCAAGCATTAAATCGTTTGGGCGATGCAATTTTAGCGCAGGGGACGCAGACTTATTTTTCTGATATTTAGTTTTGCTATTGAGTAAATCGAAAATAACTTTCTTCTAGTTTCTGTAACACAAAATCAATGAAGCAATACTTATTTTAAGAGTGTTGCTCAGCAATAAATTGATCAATCAGGCTGGCGAAGTATTCGCCGTCGCGGATCACTTGTAAGTGATCGCCGTAAATCATTTTATAGCGGACGTTGTCGGATTGAGTTTTGATGTTGTTAACGATTTTGTCAAATTTAGATTGTACCACTAATACTTTTAGGGACTTGATGTGTTCAATTTTATGCGTCAAGCTATGGTAGGCTTTTGACAGTATTTTATTGGTGTTGCTTAAATTAGCGAATAGATTTTTGCATTTATGGGAAAATTTCATTGCAGTGTTTCTATCGTATTGCCGAATTTTTTTGGTCTCAGGCAATGAATTAATGTAGAAAAACCGTTTGTTGGAAAAGCCAGAGAGAAATAGGCGAAACATGGCAGAGACATTGCTTTTCGATGCTTCACTAAACTCATTTAGTGCTGGATTTAATAAAACAAGTTTTTTAATGTTGTTGCTACCAAGTTTTTGATGCTGGGTTAGCAATATGGATGCGCCAAGACTGTGGCCGATAGGAATAATTTCCATGTCTGGGAATTGACGTTTGACATAGGTGTATAATAATTTAATATTATTTTCCATTTTGTCCAATGACAAATCATTGTTGCGATTTTCGCCTAGACCTTTGAGATTGGGGGCAATGACAACATAGCCGAGCTTTGCTAATGCGTTTGCAATAGATTGATAGGTGCTGCCCGAAAGATTACGTCCGTGAAGTAATAAAATAACTTTTTGGTTGCATCGCGCCACATCGCCTGCCCATTCGTTGATACGGCAATGATACGCGTTGGATAATTTAACGTTGGTGCTTTTTTGCGTGATGGATGTTGGTGCTTCGGTTATACCGCCCATAGATGTCGCTTGTTTGGTTAGCGTTTTGAATGCGTCATCCACAACGCGTAACCGCAACACTAATGGGCTGTCGCCTCTTAAATCCCGAACAATAATTTCTGCTTTTAGCGTTTGTAGTTCCACCAAACAACGATGAATGTCATGGTCAGTGACTTTTTTTGCATCTAGCTGTTGGTTATAATTTTGTAGCAGCTGCTTGATCAGGGCAAGTGATTCACGTCGGTTGCGAACGTTTAATTTTTCTTCGTGGATTAATAACGCATCTTCGTCAGCCAGCCAATGCTGATGGCTGATTGAGCTCAGTTTTAAATCAATCATAAAAAACTGTTGGCATTGGTCTAACAGCAGATCAACCAATAGTTGCAAGCGTTGTTGTGCATTGTCAGTTGGCACTTTTTTATGGGCTCTGATAGTTTTCTTTAGATGCTTATCGTATTTGCTTATTAACACAGTCTGTCTCGATTTTGTTTGCAACCACTCGGCGGCGAGCCACCCAGATGGTTTCCTGTTTGATGGCGTCTATGCGAACAATCCACACAAACGACAACCAATGGGGAGTGTTTTATCACTGCCCTTTAGCATCCCTGTTGATCTTGCTCCCACAAACAGTGGAGATTTCTTCCGTTGAAAAAGTGCCTGGTAAGAGGTGTCTCTTATGTGCTCATAGATTTAGCTATGGACACGGTCAGTCTCGATTAGCGTAACATTATAACCTTAAAATAGTCTTAAGCGAGGTGCTTTATGTAAAGGAATAGTTGGTATTGCAGAGAGATAGATATAACCTTCTAATTAATAACAAGTAAGTGTAGATTTTTGTGGTTTTTACTAAATGTAGATAAAGTACATAAAGGAAGGTTTAGGGAGGGGTTGGTGAAATGAAAAAAGGAAAATTTCGGCCTTTGCCTGGATTCCAGGTCAAGTCAGGAATGATGATTTTTTAAGGTGCTGTCATCTGTATTTGCTCGTAACGATGGATTTTTCCTACGTATCGCGATTTATTCGTCGACTGTGTCCTTCTGAGGTATGTTCAGGCGCTATAAAATTAAATGGCATTAACTTTTCAGTTTTCTCATGCCAACTAAATCAAGCAATGTAGGAGTTTTTATATGCTCAGTGACGAGATGACTTAATTCACTTATTTTAGTGAAATCAGCATCCGATAATGTCACTTGCATGGCTTTGGCATTAGCGGTGGCTTGTTGTGGATTTTTGGCGCCAACGATGGCATGCAGTTGTGGTTGCTGAAAAATCCAGGCTAAACACAAACCGGCCAATGTGGTTTGGTATTTTTCGGCGAACGGTTCAAGTTGTGTTAACAGGGCATCAACGTACTGTCGATTTTCATCTTGGCTGGTGGCCATGTATTGACGTAAATCTTTTTCGCCGAATTGATGATCGCTGCGGTATTTTCCGGTTAATAAGCCGCCGGCTAATGAGCTGTAACTGAAAACGCTGATGTTGTTGGCTTGGCAATAAGGGATGAGGTCTTTTTCGGCCCCGCGCCAAATAAGCGAGTAGGGGGGCTGTATGGCATCGATGCTGCCGTATTGTTGTGCCTCTTGCAGTTGCTCTAAAGAAAAGTTAGAAACGCCAATGGCGCGAATTTTACCTTGTTGTTTTAAATCATTCAGTGCGTGCATGGTTTCTTTGATGGGCACTTTGGGTTCACCCAGTTGTCCAGAGGGCCAATGAATATAATAGAGATCTAAATAATCACTGGCTAAATTGCGCAGCGATTTTTCGCAGGATTTTATAACGCCAGGATAGCTTAATTTTATAATCACTTTGCTGGCGATGACCGCTTGTGGGCGTTTGTTTTTTAACGCGCGGGCAATTAAGCGTTCGCCGCGCCCGTTACCGTAAGCGCCGGCTGTGTCGATGGTAGTAATGCCAGCATCGAAGGCAGCTTTTAGCGTATCAATGAGTTGCTTATCGGAAATATCACCCCACATAATGGGGTCAGCTTGCCACGTGCCAAGTACTATTTTAGAAACGGCAATATCCGTAGTGCCTAGCTTGCTCATGGATACTTTCCTTAACCGGAGGTTTGCTCTTATATTTTTTCAGCAATACGCGCTTTACGTCCACTTAAGTTACGTAAATAATACAACTTAGCGCGACGTACTCTACCACGACGTTTAACCGTGATGCTGTCAACCCGCGGGCTGTAAGTTTGGAAAGTACGTTCCACACCTTCGCCGTGTGAAATTTTACGTACATTGAATGCGGAGTTTAGACCACGGTTGCGCTTAGCAATGACCACGCCTTCAAAAGCCTGTAGGCGTTCACGATCACCCTCACGAATACGTACTTGCACCACAACGGTATCGCCCGGGTTAAACGCAGGGATGGTTTTGTTTTGCATTTGTTCGGCTTCAATCGCGTCAATCAGAGCGCTCATCGTGTTTCTCCTGTTTTGCCAGATCATCTGGCTGGTTTTGTTCATTTTGCCATGTTTGGATAGATGTCTTTTCCTGAGATGACAAAGACAGCTTTTTTAACAGATCCGGACGCTTTTGCCAAGTCTTTTTCAGTGCTTGTTGTGCGCGCCAATCGCTAATGGCCTGATGATCGCCACTGAGCAAGACGGCAGGCACTTGTAGGCCATTGATTTCTTCTGGGCGGGTGTAGTGTGGGCAGTCGAGCAACCCTTTGTTGCTGAATGAATCTTGTGCGGCAGAGTCTTCATGGCCTAGTGCCCCTGGCAGCAGGCGCGTAATGGCATCTATAAGCGCTAAGGCGGGGATTTCGCCGCCGCTTAAAACATAATCACCAATGGAGTATTCGGCATCGATATGCTGTTCAATGACGCGTTCATCGATGCCTTCGTAACGCCCAGCGACCAAAATCAGGTGTGGCTGTTGGGCCAATTGTACAACAATCTCTTGGGTGAGGGGTTCACCTTGGGGCGATAGATAAAGGGTGGGTACTGAATCTGGGGCTTTATCTTTAGCGGCGAGGATGGCTTGTGATAAGGGTTCATACTTCATGACCATGCCGGGTCCGCCGCCATAAGGGCGGTCATCCACGGTGTGATGTGGGTCATGCGTAAAATCACGGGGATTGAAGTGATGGAGTTGGATTAATTTTTGCTCCAGGGCTCGGCGAGCAATACCGTAATTTAACGCTTGAAATATTTCTGGGAATAAGCTGATAAGAGAAAATTGCATAGTTAGCTCAAACAGTTAGGGTCCCAATCAACAATCATTTGTTGGGCATCAAGGTCAACGGATTTTACGACATTATCGGTGTAGGGAATTAAATGTTCTTGCTCATTCTTAACGACCAAAACATCATTGGCACCGGTTTCGAATAAGTAATCTACTTTTCCTAAGTGCACACCTTCGGTAGAGGTGACGCTTAAGCCAATCAATTGTTGCCAATAATATTCACCCTTTTTTAATTGCGGGAGCTGATCGGTTTCGATAGCGATGGTTTTGTGGGTGTAGGCTTTGGCTGCCTCACGATCATCGCATTTGGCTATTTTAACGATTATTTCATCGCCATGGCGTTTTTTAGCTTCAATTTCGATAGGTTGCGACTGGTCAGCATTTTGCATAAACCAATGGTCGTAATTTAGCAGGTTATCAAACGGATCTGTGTAGGAACTCACATGTATCCAACCTTGAATACCGTGAGCACGGCCAAAACGGCCTACGATGATTTTCTCAGACATTAGCTATCAGATTTCTCGTCTTTCGCTTCAGCTTTGGGTTTGTCTTTGGCCTCGTCTTTCGCTTCAGCTTTGGGTTTGTCTTTGGCCTCGTCTTTCGCTTCAGCTTTAGGCTCTTCTTTAGCCTCAGCTTTCGCTTCAGTTTTAGGTTCTTCTTTAGCCTCAGCTTTTTCTTCAACTTTGGCTTTGACCTTGGCTACTGGCTTTTTAATTTCTTTTGGCTTGGCCGCTTCTTCAGGTGATTTGTCGTACATCTTTATCAGTTGAGCGACACGTTCAGAGGCTTGCGCGCCCTGTTTAACCCAGTGTTCAATACGTTCACGCTGGAGTTCTAAGCGAACAGCTTGTGCGCGTGCGACAGGATTGAAGTAGCCCACTTTCTCAATAAAACGCCCGTCACGCGAGAAGCGCTTGTCGGCAACGACTACGTGATAAAAGGGTTTCTTTTTCGCACCGGCGCGAGCTAATCTGATTACTACCATTGGGTACCTCTTGTTGCATACGTTTTGGCTAAGCCATCGAACGCGCTATTCTACGCAAAATTTTCCCTTCTGGAAAGGTTTAGCTGCTATCAATTTCTGCAAGGGATTTTTGTCACTCAGGGATTCACAGCTGGCGTGCTGGGATAAAAAATTTTCAGATCATTATCAATTGGTTACTTCATTTTTTGGAATCTTTATCCAGATTGAGTTGGTCACGTAACTCCGGCGGCAGCTGGCCTTGCATCTGCTGCAGCTGTCGATTCATCTTGCCACCTTTGAAGCGTTTGAGCATTTTTTGCATTTGCTGGAATTGCTTGAGCAGCTTGTTGACGTCTTGTAGCGTCGTACCAGAGCCATTGGAGATGCGGCGCTTGCGCGAGCCATTGATCAGCGCCGGGAACAGCCGTTCCTTAGGGGTCATTGAATAGATGATGGCTTCCATTCTGGTGAATAAACTATCATCCATCATAGCTGACATGCCTTTTGGCATGGCCGCCATATTGGGTAATTTGCCAAGTAATTTTTGCATGCCACCCATTTTTTTCATTTGTTGTAGTTGCGACAGAAAATCGTTGAAGGTAAAGCGTTTACCTTTGGTAAGTTTCTTAGTTAATTTCTCCGTTTGTTTTTTATCGACTTTTTGTTGCGCTTCCTCAACCAATGAAACGATGTCACCCATGCCAAGAATACGTGAGGCGATGCGTTCTGGGTGAAAGACTTCCAAGGCATCGATTTTTTCACCTACACCGATAAATTTAATCGGTTTGCCGGTAATCAGACGCATGGATAAAGCAGCGCCTCCGCGAGCATCACCGTCGGTTTTGGTTAACACCACGCCGGTTAAGGTCAGGGTATCGTTGAAGGTTTTGGCAATGTTGGCAGCATCTTGCCCGGTCATGCTGTCAACTACTAATAAGGTTTCCGTAGGCTGGATGGCGTCGCTGATTTGATGGATTTCCGTCATCATCTCATCGTCGATGTGTAGACGACCGGCAGTATCGATAATGACGACATCGATAAATTGCGTTTTCGCTTTAGCAACTGCCTCGCGTGCGATGTTGATGGGGTTATCTTCAGGACGGCTTGGAAAAAAAGTGGCCTCCACTTGCCCCGCCAGTGTTTTTAGTTGCTCAATCGCTGCGGGTCGATAAATATCGGCAGAGGTAACTAAAACGGATTTATCTTGTTGTTTCAGCCAGCGTGCTAATTTAGCCACAGTGGTAGTTTTACCGCTGCCCTGCAAGCCCGCCATGAGAATAATAATGGGGGGGGCGGCCTTTAGATTCAGCGCGGCATTTTCATCACCTAACACATGGATGAGTTCATCGTTGACGATTTTAACCAGCGCATCACCCGGGCGAATGTTGCGCATGACTTTTTGGCCCAGCGCTTTTTCTTGTACTTGCTCGATGAACTGTTTGACCACCGATAATGCCACATCCGCTTCCAATAGGGCCATGCGAATTTCACGCAGTGCTTCTTTCAAATTGTCTTCGGACAGACGGCCGATGCCTTTGAGCTTTTCAATGCTTTTGCTAAGTCGTTGCGAGAGGGTGTTAAACATCGGTTTATCCTGTTGAGGTTTTTAACGGTATGTGGCCATTATAGCCAGATTTTTCGGCGGAGCAATCTTGCGGGAGTTGATTTAGGCCAGGGTGTAGCTCAAAGCAGCGATGTGGCGTTTCGTGCCGTTTCAGAAAATGGTATGCTGGCAGCAGATTATTGCACTCAGGTTCGGTGTGTTAGCAGGAAGAGGTGGACTTTCAATGGTGAAGCTAAGTTCAAGGTGGGAAAGATGGGTTTGCTGAGTTTAGCGATTATTGCAATTTTCTTTTACGTAGTGGCCTGGTTGTTGCAACTGCGGGTATTGCGGTTGCGTCTTTTGTCGCAGCAATGTGCTGTGTTAGGTTTTAGTTTTATCGCGATCATTGTGCATGCTTATTTATTGCATCACTGGATAGATGTGCATAAATTGCAGAACTTGAATATCTTTAATATGTTATCATTGGATATTTGGTTGGTTTGTGTCTTGTTGTTCGTGGTAGCATTATTTCGGCCGGTACATGCGTTAATTATTATTTTATTTCCGATCGCGATACTTTCTATTATTTTGGTGCTTTGGTTCCCCTCATTTTTAATTGTGAATACTGCGGCTGAGCCCCGTGTATTATGTCATATTATTTTTTCAGTGTTTACTTTTTCGCTATTGTGTCTGGCGGGATTGCAAGCAATTCTGCTGGCTGTGCAGGAAAGATTATTGTGTCTAGGGTCTTGGCGGTTAATTGAAAATTTGCCGCCGCTGCAGACATCGGAACGCTTGTTGTTCCAAATTTTAGGCATAAGTTTCGTGCTGCTCACAGGATTGCTTTTCAGCAGCATTTATTCCTTTCATGCGCTGTTGTGGCAGCATTGGTTTCTGGTGCAAAAAATGGTACTAGCAATCATAGCTTGGATTATTATAGGGGTATTATTATGGGGGAGATATTTTTTTGGTTGGCGAGGGCGGAAGGCCATTTATAGCACCTTGTTCTCTTTGCTGTTAATATTAATTGTCTCGTTGGGTAGTGAAATTTTATTGAAAGGGTAACCTCAGTGTTTGTAAACATGCATGTTTTTTTTATTTTATTAATTTTTCTAATTATCTTGTCCGCTTTTTTCTCCAGTTCGGAAACTGGGATGATGGCGCTTAATCGTTATCGCCTACGGCATCTGATACGCAAGCGCCATCGCGCTGCTGTGCGCGTAGGCCGTTTGTTAGAGCGCACGGATCGTTTGCTCGGGGTGATTTTAATTGGCAATACCTTTGCCAATATTTTAGCGGCGGCGAGCGCGACGATAATTGCAGTGCACTTTTGGGGGGAGGGCGGCGTTTTTCTGGCGACGATTGTGTTGACACTATTAGTGTTAATTTTTGCAGAAATTACTCCGAAAACATTGGCGGCGTTATATCCCGAACGTGTCGCATTTTTTGCATCGTGGCCCTTGGAGGTTTTGTTAAAGTTGCTTTACCCTGTGGTTTGGTTAGCGAACGGTGCTAGTAATGGGCTGTTACGTATTTTTCGTATTAAAATTAAAAAGCGCGACATGGAGACTTTGACGTATGAAGAATTGCGTACGGTGGTCAATGAGACGGGAGGCAAGGCAGCTTTTAATTATCAGAAAATGTTGCTGGGGATTCTCGACCTTGAAAAAATAACAGTAAATGATGTCATACTGCCGCGTAGTGAAATTAACGGTATTGATATGGATGAGGATGTTGGTAGCATAAAAGAAAAGTTGCTCAATGTTAAGCATAATTATTTACCTCTGTATTCAGAAAGTATTGACAAAGTGTTGGGTATGTTAAAAATAAGAAATGCTGCTCGATTATTGTTGCAAGAAAGTTTTACCAAAGCTGAATTGTTGAAATTGACTGACCCTATTTATTTTATTCCAGAGGGCACTTACTTAAGTCAGCAATTGTTAAATTTTAAACGAAAAAAACAGCACATGGGTTTGGTAGTAGATGAATATGGCGATATTCAAGGATTGGTGACATTAACTGATATTTTAGAAGAAATTGTTGGCGAGTTTAGCGACAGCCCCAATGCCATGGTTGGGCGTCCTGAATTATTGAGTGACGGTAGTTATATGGTCGGTGGGAGCATGCCGTTGCGTGATTTGAATCGCGTGCTGGGTTGGCAGTTACCAACGGATGGTCCCAATACGTTGGCGGGTTTGGTGATTGAGTATTTAGAAGTGATTCCATCGGCAGGCATTGCCTGCCGAGTAGTGGGTTATCCTATGGAGATTGTTGAGGTTGCGGAAAATACCATTGAAACTATTAAAGTTTGGCCGCAGTTATATCGTCCTCCTAGCGAAGTTAAGTAAGTTTGTTTTCTGTGCAACAGGAGTTTGTCACTTTGCAAGTGCGAAACTCCTGCGACAGTCCCGTAATCAAGCTACTAAATGCGCTGGCCATAGTTTGTTTGAATTATTATTAGCGCTGTTGTTGTTGAGTATTTTGTTAACGCTAACCTTAGTGGCGTGGCATCCTTTTGTGGCCAGCAATCAATTGCGGGTGCTTACGCAACGTGTTGTGCAAGCGATTTATTACGCGCGTCATTATGGGATTTCGCATCAGCAGAATGTGCGCTTGTGTGGCAGTGGAGATGGTAAGCAATGCGACGGTAATTGGAACGCAGCATTATTGGTTGTCGATAAAAATGCCGACATATTACAGCATTTTCCCGCCATGCCTGCTGGCTATCGGCTTTTGTGGCGTGGTAATTTTGCATGGAATGAGGCTGTCACCTTTACACCAGAAGGTTTTACTCAAGGCCAGCAGGGGAGCTTTTATTTTTGTCCCCCCGTCATCAATCAGCGTTATGCACGGGCGTTGGTTTTATCTTTTACCGGCAGAGTAAGATTAAAACCGTGGGATTTGGCGATAGAGCAGCAATGTTATGCGACGGCTTCAGGGATGCGCTCTAAGTTTGGTCAATGAAGGCATCACATGCTTGTAGCATGTAATCAAAGTCAGGGTTAAACGTTAAGCGCGCCAGTTTGGTGTATTTGGCTAAATTTTTGACATTAATGGCACCGTAATAGTTTGGTTTGCCTAGGTTTTGATGAAATTTTCTATAATGATTGTAGTTGACGTAATCGCCATTAATGCCGTAGTGCGGGTTGTCTATTTTATTTTGCAAACAAGTGTGTGAAAAATCTACCACATTTAATTTTGGAAAGATGCTGTTACGTAAGATTATGCGTGGATCTTCGGCAGTTGTTGGGTTTTTCTGATACAGAATAAGACGGTTTTGTGGTAGTTTTTGTTGTAGAAAATAATCTATAAAAAGTGGAGACTGAATGGTCTCATCATCGGCGGACAAAAATGCCAATAACGGTGTTTTTAAGGGCTGTGTTTGTATTAACTGGCGAGTCTTTTGCATCAGTTGGCAGGCTTGTGAAGTGGCAGCAAAAGGGACTGAGCAATATTTTGCATAATCTAGCTCGGCTAATTTTAGATACCATTGGAATTTTGGAAAAACATAAGCTATTCGTTGAGGAATGTGTGCCCATTTTCCCCATGGATTTTTCGGTGCTAGCGCGGGGGCAAATAACATTAAGCCTGCCACTTGGTATTGTTGTGAACACAGATTTAGTGCCAAGGTCGCGCCCATAGATAGACCAACAATATATAATTTATCCACCTGCTGCTGAAAATTGCTAATGCCATAGCTGACATCTTGCAGCCAATCTTTATGGGTGGTGTTGAGCAGGTCTTGTGGTTGCGTCCCATGTCCAGTTAATAGAAGAGAACGGACCCAGAAGCCTCTGCTGACGAAATAATCACTAAGATCAGCCAACGCATGGGCTGAATCAAGTAGGCCGTGCACCAACAGCACGCCCTTGGTTCGGGATTTATCTTTTGGCAGATGTTCAAAGGGTACATTTGCTTCTAGGATAGTTTGTTCAAGGTGCTCTGGCATGGGTGGGCGCCGTTGCGCAACCAGCTGTTTTTTTTGAGTAATATAGTCAGCAAAGTGCTCAGGGTAACGGTTAGATTTTAATGGCTTGTCCATCAGATCAGCATCGGTTGTGTCAGTTAACTTAATTTTAGCTGAAAACTAGCGGTTAATCGATGTTTGAGAATATTTACCCGCTTACCAGGGAGTTGTTGAGTAGCAATAGCCGTATGGGTTGCTACTAGCTGAGAATCTTTGCTAGTCTTGGCCTGTTGAAGATCGAGCAATTAATGGGAGTTAGGATGAGAATTATTTTATTAGGCCCGCCAGGCGCAGGAAAAGGTACACAAGCTCAGGCAATAGCTAACCATTGGGGGGTCCCGCAAATTTCTACGGGTGATATGTTGCGTGCGGCAATTAAAGCGCAGAGCTCACTGGGTTTAGCAGCAAAGACGGTGATGGATCAGGGGCAATTGGTTTCAGATGAAATTATTGTTGACTTGGTTAAGGAGCGCATTGCGCAAGCAGATTGTAGTAAAGGTTTTTTGTTTGATGGCTTTCCCCGTACCATTGCGCAGGCGAATGCCATGCGTGAGGCGCAGGTTGATATAGATTATGTGATTGAAATTCAGGTTGATGATGATGAAATTATTAAACGTATCAGTGGGCGCGTGGTGCACCTAGATTCTGGACGTGTGTATCATCGTCAATTTAGTCCTCCTCGCCAAGAAGGTATAGATGACGTGACTGGTGAGCCATTAGTGCAGCGTCAGGATGATCAAGAGGAGACAGTGAAGAAACGCCTGCAAGTTTATCATGAGCAAACAGAAGCGCTGGTGAGCTATTATCAAGAATGGGCAGAAAAAATGGACTCTCGTGCGCCTATTTACGCGGCGGTATTGGGCGTGGGTGCTGTTGATGTGGTTAAAACACGTATTTTTGAGATTTTGCAGAATTAGTACGGATGCTGGCAAGTTGGTTTATTTGTCCAAAATATAGACGGAACTACATAATTTTTTCAATTGGGCATAAAAAAACCGCCATCAAAAAGATGGCGGCTCATATCTACTTCAAAAGAACTATTTTCTCTTTTTAGGCCGACCGCGACGCTTCGCAGCAGTCTTTCTTTTAGCAGTCGTTCTTTTTTTAGGCCGACCGCGACGCTTCGCAGCAGTCTTTCTTTTAGCAGTCGTT
>CAZGQK010000004.1:25751-42853 GCA_964527645.1 uncultured Legionellales bacterium
TTAGCAGTCGTTTTCTTTTTAGGCCGACCGCGACGCTTTGCAGCAGTCTTTTTCTTAGCAGTCGTTCTTTTTTTAGGCCGACCGCGACGTTTTGCAGCAGTCTTTCTTTTAGCAGTTGTTCTTTTTTTAGGCCGACCGCGACGCTTGGCAGTAACTTTTCTTACTGTCTTTTTCTTCGCAGTAACCCGCTTCTTTTTGGTTGCTTTTTTTCTCATGGTTTCCCTCCTTGCAGTAGCGAGATAAAATAGCTCTCTAGTTTGATCCACTTTTGTTGAGTTACTTGGTCGAACGTCAATTTCCATGATGCCGTGCACTTATTTAGTGAGTGTTTGGCTGTTCCATCTTCCACTGACATTTGACTCCCAACAACATGTTAACTACAGAACTGTGTATATTTTACAATGAAAATCAATAAGTTTAAACACTTAGGCAATTTTTTTTTCATTTTTTGTAGAAAAAATGACTTATTTTGATAAAATTTTCCTTTTTTTATAAAGTGATTTTGTGTATTCTGCCGTAGTACAGTGTTTTGGGTTGTTAGAAAAAAAATCGATTTAGCCGTTTTATATTACTAATTAGTGAATTTTTTGCTTTATTTTGGATTTGTGTGTCCAAATTTGCGTAATTAGCAAAATTTTCACTGAAAAATTTGCAGAAATCATCGTTGTGCGATCAAGTTGTTAGGCAGCGGATGACGTTATAGATTTTCAAATTTGTATCATTTTAGTGATATTGCTAATGCCGTAGAGAATTGCCTAACAGTTTGGTATTTAGAGGTACGGAAAGACTGACACGTTGCTGAAACTTGCTTAATCCTACTTGCAAGGTTTAAAGTGTGTTGAGTGCGGCGTGGTTGCCTTCATCAAGAATGATTGAGAGTTGTATGCATGATCACAGTTTGATATTTTCGCTTTTTCTTATATTTTCAGGGGCAGCCGTGCTGGCCACAGCTGCACTTTTCACGCGGCAGTCCTTGTTAGTTGCTTATATTTTGCTAGGGATGATTGTTGGCCCTTGGGGTTTCAACTTGGTAGGAGATTCGGAGACCATTCGCAATATTGGTAATATTGGGATTTTGTTTTTACTGTTTCTTTTGGGTTTGCATTTGCCGCCGCAAAAATTATTTAACATGTTAAAGAAGGTATCTTGGGTCGGTTTAGTCAGTTCAATCGTGTTTGCTGGGGTTGCTTATTTGGTAGGCTGGGTTTGTGGTTACACACCAACTGAATGCTTGGTGCTTGGTGCGGCGATGATATTTTCGAGTACTATTATCGGGATTAAGCTATTGCCAACTACGATACTGCATCACCAACATACCGGAGAGGTGATGATTAGTGTCTTGTTGATGCAAGATTTGTTGGCCATCGTGGTTTTGTTATTGCTGCATGGTAGTGCCGAGGGTAAGGCAGTGTGGGGAGAAGCAGCCTTGTTGTTAGTGGGGTTGCCCGGGGTTTTGGTTTTTGCGTTTCTGATTCAGAACTATTTACTATTATGGTTGTTTCGACGTTTTGAACGTATTCGAGAATATATGTTTTTGCTGGCTATTGGTTGGTGTTTGAGTTTGGCGGCCTTGGCATCCTATTTGGGATTATCTGATGAAATCGGGGCGTTTATTGCCGGGGTTAGTTTAGCTACCAGTCCTATTGCGCTTTATATTGCAGAAAGTCTAAAACCGGTTAGAGACTTTTTTTTGGTCATGTTTTTCTTTTCGGTAGGAGCCAGCTTTAACCTAAATTATTTGTCGGTGATTATTATTCCAGCTTTGGTGTTAGCGGCGTTATTATTGGTGATCAAACCGATTACTTTTCGGATTTTATTGCGCCAGGTGAATGAGTCAAAACATGTCTCTTGGGAGGTGGGTTTTCGCTTGGGGCAAATCAGCGAATTTTCACTGATCATTGCATTTGTGGCGCAGCAGGGGGCGTTGATTAGTCCCAAAGTTGTTTATTTGATTCAAGCCGCGGCCATCTTAACTTTTGTGGCTTCTTCTTATTTTGTGGTCATGCGTTATCCAACGCCGATTGCTATATCAGAAAAATTGCGGCGGGATTAGAGTATGGGCAAAAACTACTAGCAGGAGGCTAACATGACGTTCATGGTGGTATTAGTTTGTTTGGCAATTCAGCGATTTTTGGGTCATCCAAAAATAATTACCTTGATGCCTTGGTTTACACAATATATGCGCTGGATGCCAGGACAATTTGCTAAATTTAAGTTTGTGAAAGAACCAGCCAGTGTGATTTGGGCAGTTTTGGCATTGCTTATCGTGGTGGCGGTACTCACGGTGTTGTGTTACACCGTTGGCGGAAAGCTAGCTTATTTTATCTTTTCATTGGTTATACTTTGGTATTGTTTGGATGCCCAGCAATATCGAGCAGTTGATTCCCAAAAGGTGGCTTCTGCTTCGTCACCACAAGAGTCTAGTTCGGCGATAGTGGATTCATCGCAACAAGTGTTTTTATCGGCTTATTATCGCGTTTTTGCCATGATTTTTTGGTTTGTCATATTAGGTCCTTGGGTAGTTGCTTTGTATCGTGTATTGTTAGCGTGGCATGGTTATTTGAAAAAACAAAGCGTGGATGAGTTTCGTTACCAAAAGGCTTGCCATGGGTTGCAAGATTTATTGGATTGGATTCCGTTACGACTATTAGGTTTGACTTTTGCCTTGGTGGGACAATTCGCGCCGATTTTCGCCTCCTGGTTGAAGCAGTTTTTTGTGTGGGGAAAAACCTCGGATTTACTTTTGGAGTGGGGTCACGAAGCGGAAAAACATGCGGATGATCAAGCACGTTGTCTGAAGGGTGCTAAAGATTTAATCGATCGTGCGTTACTTTTGTGGTTAGTGTTGTTGGCACTATATAGTGTAGGCACTTGGGTGGGTTGAGCTAACGCTTTGTTTGTATACTGCTAATAAAACTGACATTGAAATTGAATTTGAACCTGCCAAATCTCACGCAGAGCGTCTTATTTCGCGTTCACAGGCTAAACGTGTCATCAGAAATTTAGAATAATTTAAGCATGCGCTGTTAGACTTCAGCAACGCAGTTGTCGTGGTTCAGGGTTTTGCTGATGAGATTTTTTGTGTTTATCAGCTTAAGCATCCAGAAACACCGTTTGATTATTGCAATGCTAATAGTGATGTTGAGTTGATGATAAAGCGACCAGGATCAGCAGACTCCAGGTCAAATAAGTGAAGAGAGTTTTTGCTGCTTCCTGTTCAAAAATCCATATTGCACAAAATATGATCAAAATATTATCCAGTTTGTGATGATTGCCTCTAATTGTCTGTCAATGGGCTAGGTGGAGTTGTGAGGCTTTGTTATAATGGCGCGCAACTGAGTATTATAAAAGCTGATAAGGTTACGGTATGACAGAGACTGTCCAACAAACACAAGACGTCGATCCTGAAATTCTTGAGTGGTATGAAGCCTTAGAATCGGTTCTAGAATTCAACGGTGTCCAGCAAGCACAAGAAATTCTCTCTCGCCTCAATGAACGTGCGGGTCAATTGGGGCTGTCAGCGACTACTGGTGTTAAGACTCCCTACATCAACACTATCGCGCTCGAGGCTGAAGCGCAGCTACCGGATAGTGGCACAGTATTGCAAAGATTAATGGATTATATGTATTGGAATGCCGCGGCAATGGTGGTGAAAGCCAATAAGCAATTTTCAGAACTGGGCGGACACATCGCCACTTATGCCTCTATTGCTACTTTGTATGAAGTTGGGCTTAATTATTTTTTTCGCGCGCGCAGTGAGCAACACGGTGGAGATTTGGTGTTTTTTCAAGGACATTCGTCTCCAGGTATTTATGCGCGGGGTTTTTTGGAAGGACGTTTCACCAGTGATGAATTGGATCATTTTCGTCAAGAAATTAATCAGCCAGGATTAACTTCGTATCCGCATCCGTGGTTAATGCCCGATTTCTGGCAATTCCCAACCGTATCGATGGGATTGGGTCCCTATCAAGCTATTTATCAGGCACATTTTTTACGTTATTTGCATAATCGCGAGTTACAAGATACCAGCGAGCGGCATGTGTGGTGTTTTTGTGGTGACGGTGAAATGGGGGAGCCGGAATCAGTCGGTGCCCTGGCGCTTGCGGGTCGAGAGAGTTTGGACAATTTAACCTTTGTGATTAATTGCAATTTGCAGCGTTTAGATGGCCCGGTGTTTGGTAATGGTCAAATCATACAAGAATTAGAAGGCGTTTTCCGCGGAGCAGGTTGGCACGTTATTAAAGTTATCTGGGGAAGTGGTTGGGATGCGCTGTTTGCCAAAGATAAAAGCGGGCTCTTATTAAAGCGCATTAGCGAATTATTGGATGGCGAATATCAAAGCTACAGTGCCGGTGGTGGTGCGCATTTGCGCGAACATTTTTTTGGCAAATACCCAGAGTTATTGACTTTAGTTGCCGATATGAGTGATGAAGAGCTGTCAAATCTACGCGATGGTGGGCACGATCTACAGAAAGTTTATGCGGCTTATGCAGTGGCGCTGAGCCATAAGGGCCAGCCAACTGTTGTATTGGCGAAGACCGTTAAAGGGTATGGCATGGGTTCTGCAGGTGAAGCGCAGAATATTACGCATTCGCAAAAGAAATTAAGTGCTGATGCACTTTTGTATATTCGTGATCGCTTTCAAATTCCATTGACCGATGAGCAAGTTGAAAAAATTGAATATTATAAGCCAGCTGAAGGTGGTCAAGAGCTGCAATATTTGCGTGCACAACGTAAAGCGTTAGGCGGTTATTTGCCAGCACGGCATGTGGACTATGCAGCGCCGGTTATCCCACCTTTGAATGTATTTGCTGCACAGCTAGAGGGTAGTGGTGAGCGTAAGATTTCAACAACGATGGTTTATGTGCGCATTTTGTCCACTTTGCTTAAAGATAAAGAGATAAAAAAACACATCGTGCCGATTGTTGCAGATGAGTCGCGCACCTTTGGCATGGAAGGATTGTTTCGTCAAATTGGAATTAATTCCCCGTTTGGTCAACTGTATGAGCCGGAAGATAAGCATTTAATGATGTATTATCGTCAAGATAAAAAAGGTCAACTGCTGCAAGAAGGTCTATCTGAGGCGGGGGCGATGTCCAGTTGGTTGGCAGCGGCCACTTCGTATGCGGTAAGTGGTTTGCCGATGATACCTTTTTATATTTATTACTCGATGTTTGGTTATCAACGGGTGGGTGATTTTGTTTGGGCAGCGGGCGATATGCGCGCCCGTGGTTTTCTGTTGGGTGCTACGGCTGGGCGTACCACTTTAGCGGGTGAAGGTTTGCAGCATCAGGATGGTCACAATCTTCTTATGTTTAATGCCGTGCCTAATTGTGTGAGTTACGATCCTACCTTTGGTTATGAATTAGCTGTTATTATTCAAGATGGGTTGCAGCGCATGTACGGTGATGGTGAAGATGTTTTTTATTATATTACCTTGATGAATGAAAATTATTTACATCCACCGATGCCTGAGGGTGCGGAAGAAGGCATTATTAAAGGTATGTATCTGTTGCAATCCGGTGCTGCAGCGAAGCATCGGGTGCAATTATTAGGTTCGGGAACGATTTTGTGCGAAGTGATTAAGGCAGCTGCAATTTTACAAGAATACGATGTTGCGGCTGATATTTGGAGTGTGACGAGCTTTAATGAATTACGTCGTGATATAGAACATGTTGAGCGTGCCAATTTACTTAATCCTGAACAAAAACAATTGAGTTATGTACAGCAGTGTCTTGCGGAAAACACATCACCCGTAATTGCTGCCACTGATTATATAAAAATATTCCCTGATCAAATTTCACGTCATGTTGAGCAACCGTATTATGTATTAGGCACTAATGGTTTTGGTCGTAGTGATCGCCGGGTGGCATTGCGTGATTTCTTTGAAGTAGATGCAAACTATGTGGCTTATACTGCTTTAAAAGCACTATTTGATCAGGGTGACATTGAGCAATCGGTATTAATTGCAGCACAAAAGAAACTTAAGATTGATCCTAATAAACCGTATCCAGAAACGGTATAGATTTTAATGGAGAAACAATAGTGGCGCAAATAAAAAAAGTATTGGTTCCAGATATCGGTGGCGCTGAAAGCGTAGAGGTGATTGAAATCTTGGTTGCTGTAGGTGACAAAATTGCTGCGGAAGATGCTTTAATTACTTTAGAAGGCGATAAGGCAACTATGGATGTCCCTGCGCCTTTTGCTGGTGTGGTGGAATCTATCGCAGTGAAAGTCGGGGATAAAATTTCCGAAAATAATCTTATCTTATCCTTGCAAGTCGAAGAATCAGCTACGGCTGAAAAGGTGGAGCCTGTTGCGGGTGCAGCTAAAGAAAAACCGAAAAAAACTCAGCCGAAAAAAGCAGGTAAATCGATACAAGAAGTGCGTGTACCCGATATCGGCGGTGCTGCTGATGTTGGGGTTATTGATGTCATGGTTGCCGTTGGTGATAAGGTGGAGAAAGAAGCTTCACTGATTACCCTAGAAGGTGATAAAGCAACCATGGACGTGCCTTCACCTTTTGCTGGAGAAATAAAAAGTTTAAAAATTAAAGTCGGCGATAAAATTTCTGAGGGTGATGTTATTTTAACGATGGCAGCGGAAGGGGCAGCAGAAGAGGCAGCAGAAGAGGCAGCAGAGAAGTCAGAACCGACGGCCTCGACGTCGACTGCGGTAGTTGCGCCAACCGTGACAACAGAAATGACACGTATATCAACGCGCAAGGGTGATATTTATGCCAGCCCAGCCGTTAGGCGGATTGCGCGTGAATTTGATGTCGACCTAAAGCAAATAACGCCTTCAGGAGCCAGAGGTCGCATTCAAAAAATGGATTTGCAAAATTACGTTAAGGCCAAAATGCAGGGTGGGGGTGCTGGTTTAGCGCTAGCTGCTGGTCGCAAGGTGGATTTTTCTAAATACGGTGAGATTAAAACTGAACCGTTATCTAAAATTAATAAAGCATCAGCTGCTAATTTACATCGCAATTGGGTGAGTATTCCGCACGTGACGCAATTTGGTCAAGCAGACATTACCGCAATGGAAGCTGCAAGGCAAAAACATAAAAAGGCAGCAGCAGACAAGGACATTCGCTTAACGCCATTGGCCTACATCATTAAAGCAGTAGTGCGCGGACTTAAAGAGTTTCCAAATTTTAATGCTTCGCTGGATGTCGGTGGGGAGAATCTAATTCTAAAGCAATATTTTCATGTTGGTGTTGCGGTGGATACACCACAGGGGTTGGTGGTGCCAGTGGTGCGTGATGCGGATAAAAAAGGTTTATTAACGATTGCCAAAGAACTCGGTGAATTAAGTGCCAAGGCACGTGACGGTAAATTGTCTATGCAAGCTATGCAAGGTGGATGCTTTACCATTACTAGTTTAGGCGGTATTGGTGGTACGGCTTTTACGCCGATTATTAATGCGCCAGAAGTAGCTATTTTAGGAGTTTCGCGTTCATCGGTGCAACCTGTGCAGGAAGGCGGTAAATTTATGCCGCATTTAATGCTACCGTTGTCGTTATCGTATGATCATCGTGTGGTTGATGGTGCCGATGGGGCGCGTTTTATGGTATTTTTAACAGAACAATTTGCAACTATAGGCAAGAGTGAGGAAGATTATGAGTGATGCAATAAAAACCGAAGTGGTAGTTTTGGGCAGTGGTCCTGGCGGTTATGCGGCAGCGTTTCGTGCGGCTGATTTAGGTAAGAAAGTCACTTTGGTAGAACGCTACGATACCCTCGGTGGCGTGTGTTTAAACGTCGGTTGTATTCCGTCTAAGGCCTTATTGCATGCAGCTAAGGTGATGGATGAAGCGGTGGAGATGTCTGCATTTGGGGTGGAGTTTGGTGCGCCAAAGCTTAATGTGGGCAAAATAAAAAAGTGGAAAGAAAGTATTGTGGGTCGGTTGACCGGCGGCTTAAAAGCATTAGCCAAGCAACGCAAAGTGGATGTTGTTGTTGGTACTGCGACGTTTGTTGATGCCAACCATTTGCAAGTAGAGGGTGCGAAATCCGTTACTATTGAATTTCAGCAAGCGGTAATTGCGGCAGGTTCGCTGCCGGTTAAATTACCGTTTATTCCTGAAGATCCGCGCATTATTGATTCAACCGGTGCATTGGAATTAGCAGAAACACAAGGTGAACTATTAGTTTTGGGTGGTGGTATTATTGGTTTAGAAATGGCGACGGTTTATCATGCCCTGGGAGCTAAGGTAACTATCGTTGAAATGATGGATCAAATTATTCCGGGTTGCGATAAGGATTTGGTGACGCCGCTGCACAAACGCATCGGTGAACGCTATGAAAATATATTACTAAAAACCAAAGTCACCAAAGTGGAAGCGAAAAAAGATGGCTTGTGGGTCACCTTTGAAGGTGATGCAGCGCCGGCCAAGCCGCAACGTTTTGATTCTATCCTAGTGGCTGTTGGGCGCAAACCCAATGGTTTATCCATTGGTGCGGATAAAGCAGGTGTCAAAGTGGATGAGCATGGCTTTATCAATGTAGATAAGCAAATGCGCACCAATATCAATCACATCTTTGCTATCGGAGATATTGTTGGACAGCCGATGCTGGCACACAAAGCGGCGGCAGAAGGTCGCGTGGCAGCAGAAGTTATTGCCGGGGAAAAACATTTTTTTGATCCAAAATGTATTCCCTCTGTTGCTTATACTGACCCAGAAGTCGCCTGGGTGGGCATGAATGAAAATGAGGCGAAAAAGCAGGGCATTAAATACGGCAAAGGCGTTTTTCCTTGGATGGCCAGTGGTCGTGCGCTAACGATTAATCGTAGTGAAGGATTTACCAAATTATTATTTGATGAATTAACCGGTCGTGTTATTGGTGGTGGTATTGTTGGTGCTGGCGCGGGGGATTTAATTTCTGAAGTTGCACTGGCGGTAGAAATGGGTTGTGATGCTGAAGATATCGCGTTAACTATTCATCCGCACCCGACCTTGTCTGAAAGCGTGATGTTGGCCACTGAAATGTATGAAGGCACAATTACAGACCTATACGCGCCGAAGAAAAAGCAAGAATAGTCTGGGTAAGGCCATTAAATATTGGAAGATGTAGCCAAGGCGAGCTTGATTTTATTTCATTTGGATGAATGGCTCGAATATGGGAAAAAGAGGGATAGAATCTAAAGCAGGGGCTGGTGTTTGTTTGGTTAGATTAATTAATCTTATAAGAAGAACAATAATTAATTAAGGTTTCTAATAATTCTTCTTGAATGATTGGTTTTAGTAAAACACCATTGGCACCTGCTGCTATGCATTTATTGCGATCTTCTTCTAAGACGTGTGCAGTTACCGCTATAATGGGCATTTTTTTAGGTCCTGTTTCATTTTTACGGATAGCACGAATTAACTCGATACCATCCATGCCCGGCAGTCCAATATCGGTTAGAATAATGTCGTGAGTGTTGTGTGATAATTTTTCCAACGCAACTTCGGCATTTTTTGCCACATCCACGGTGCAGCCAGTGCGTGATATCATTTCACGTGCTACGATTTGATTGAGTACGTTATCTTCAACCAATAATACATGGGCGGCTAAGGAGACCTTATTTTGAGGAGAAGAAATTGAAATAGTTCCTTGACGGTTGGTTTCTAAAGAGTGTTGGTTTTCTTTTGCTAACCGAAAGGGGATTGTGAAGTGAAAGTTTGACCCCTCTCCGAGTTTGCTTTGCACGCCAATCGAGCCGTTCATGGCCTCCACCAATTGTTTGCAAATAGCCAAACCAAGTCCTGCACCTTCATGGCGGCGGCTGTAAGAATATTCTACTTGTGTGAAGCGTTGAAAAATATCACTTAATTTGTCTGCAGGTATGCCACAGCCAGTATCAGAGATGTTGGTGGTAACGGACATTTGATCTGCTGAAAGAGGTTTGCAAACAACATTAAGAATTATTTTACCTTGTTCTGTGAATTTTATGGCATTGGTAATTAGATTCAGTAATATCTGTCTAACTCTGAGCATATCACCAATAAGCAGCTTGGGTATTTTTTGGGTATAGTCTATGTTTAAACTGACATCTTTATCTTCTAGTTGGTATTTAATGCTAAACACAATTTCGCTAATGAGTTTTTTTAAATCAAAAACATCTTCCTTGATTTCCATCTTACCAACTTCTAGCCTTGAAAAATTTAATACATCGTCAACCATCCGTTGCAGATTTTTTCCAGATTTAAAAATAACATCAATTAGCTTATCTTGACGGGAACTTAATGCTTCGCGTTTTAAAATTTGAGCTACCCCCATGGTAGCATTAATGGGTGTTCTAAATTCATGACTCATGGTAGCTAAAAAATTAGATTTAGCAATATTAGCTTTCTCGGCGGCTTGTTTCGCTAATTTCAATTCAGTGATGTCAGTATAGATGCCGAGGATGCCCAGAAGTTTGTTAGTTTTGTCGATTAAGGGTACTTTGCTGGCAAGAACGATGGTTTCGCGACCATCGGCTTGTGTTTGCGGTTCTTCGAAGTTAGTTTTCGCCTGGCCCGCCAGTACTTTTTCATCACTGATGCGATAGAGCTCGGCTTCGGTAGGTCCCCAGGCAAGTTCACTGTCCGTCTTGCCGATGACTTCCATTGGGGAATCAAAGCCAGCGCTGCGCGCAAAATTATTATTACAAGCAACATACACTCGATTAACATCTTTAATGTAAAGGTAACCTGGCATATGGTTGATAACAGAGTTTAGGTAATCTTCGGTATAATTGGCATGATTGTTTTCGGGATTGAATATTTTGCCTTGCATTTCATAGGTAATTGAATCGGGACCGTCACTTTTTTTATAGCAGATTTGCCATACCAGTGTTTCAATTTTATGGTTGCGGCGCATCAGAGTGATTGATTGCTTAGTTTCGTTTTGTAATAAATAAGCAAAATTGGGATGCAGGGCAGGTTCGAGATGATGGGTCTCACAGATTTCTAGATAGGGGTTGTGAATAATATCTGCCGGTTCTAAGCCCATAAAATTGGCGAGTGTCTCACTGCAATCAATAATGTCAAAGTTAACATCAAGGGTGATAGTGAAATTTTCTTCTGTATGAGTCATGGGATTAGTCGAAACATTCAAGCTCTTTTGTTTTATCAGTGTGGTAGTATTTTTTCCATGCAGCAATGATGGAGTAATCAATGTTTTTGGGTAAATTATTCGATCCTTGCTTTAGGGATGTGTTGGCTAGTAGCTGTGTGGCTTTAAGATAGGCAGTCCACACGGCGTCGAGATAAATAATGCGTGTGGGGTAGTCAATGGCAAAATTAATGGCTTTTTTTTGATTGAGTACACAGCTTGTGGAAAATTTTTCTCCCCATTCATCCGGAGTGCCCATGTTGGCTAATAATACGTTTTCGGGAAAATCTTCACGCGCAAAATGTTTTGATATCGTATTTTCGTTTCCAGTTGCAGTTACCACACAGAAGGCATCTTTTAGGTGTGTTTTTATAATTTCGCATTTAGATGCACATAGCGGTATAACATAAAAACCCTTGCGGCGTGCTTTTTCGCATGCTTCAGCACGAGGCTCAATGACGATGATATTTCTACGTTTGACACCGGCTTCTTTCAGCGCCCAAGCAATACCACTGCCGACTTTTCCGTAGCCAAATACTACTATGCGTTTATCTGCAAAGAAAACTTTATTTTCTAAAAAATAATCTTCTTTGTAAAATTCAAAATCATTATTCACTAAATTATCAATAATTTCGTTGCGAGAAATATTTTGCATGAAACCACTTAGCTCACGTAATGCTCGAACAAAGCCGTCGCCGGTTCCATAAAATGTTTCTAGTTGTTTCAGTTTAGAGTTGTCAATGGTGATTACCGGAAAGTTAATATCTTTATATATGGACGCTGCGCAGTGAGTTAATTCGATCATGCCTAATTTAGGTTTAGCATGACCCAAGAGTCCGGCGCCGCAATCACAAATAATGTCAAATTGAGGATGTTGGCCTACTTTTTGCCAAGGTATAAAGGGTACCTTGGCTTTTGTTAAGTGGGGGAGAAGGTGTTCGTGTACAGTGAGACTATCGGTTGCGGTAACAGAGACATTGGCGCCAGCAAGTAGCAACATATCGATGATAATTAGCGTAGCCACAGTTAGATGGCAATTTAACAAAACATTTTTGTTTTTGAGAGGTCTAGTATTTATCCATTCACAAGCCAAATCACGCAAGCAATATCGCTCTTCCAAAGAAACAACTCGGTAGGCAGAATAAAGATCGGCACTAGACCAAATCTCGTCACATAAATTTTTCCGAACGCCCGTGTTTAACAAAATATCTCCATCCTTTTGATTTGAAAAAATTTTAGATCTTTAATTCACCTGCAGGGGAAACTCACGCCATCAGCAACCAAAGGGAAATATTTCATAAATTCTCTTTGGAATCCCCATTAATTCCGACTCCTCCGCAAGCGGGGGAGATTTCTTGTAGAGCGTGGCTAACCGTTTGACTATTTCTTATCTGTATCTTTGATTATCAATTCCGATACAGAAGCCTGAGGTCCCTGTTTTTGTTTTTTATTATCCGGTGTATCTAGTTTCGTTGTGTCCCATGAGTTATCACTTCCCTTTTTAACTCCCGGGGGGGTTACACAATGACTTCTAGGTAACTTCCTGGATATGCTTATCCTCAACATATTCCTAACATCCTTGTCGCTTGCACGTCCCTGTTATGTACCAAACGTGCCAATTAGCGCAAGTTTATCAATATAGGTAGTCAAAAGCAATGAGCCGTTCGCAGTTAACAAACTTTGACATTGTTACTTTTACAAATTTTGTATGCAAGGGATGGTTGAGATAACAGTTGCGTGATGCTTCGCTAATAAAATCCATTTCAAGCAGAAAGTTACAGGACTTATTTAAACCTTCGGGGCTGCTATACTCGCGGATCTTGAGTTGAATGGGTGCACACGTCGCATCGGTATTGTTAAGCTCTTTTAACATAATGTTAAGCTTTTCAAAAAAAAATTCTTTTTGTGTTGCGGAGGTTTGTTGGTGAAAAGGTAGTAGGACAAGGTGTTTAACTTTTTTGCCGTCACTCATTTTTGAGTTCCTGATTGCTCTCATCAAATTAGAAAGATAGCAAAAATTGGTCTAGGGAGCAACATGCTGGGGCAATTGGCCTAATTAAATTTTAAGTATAGCTGGCATTAATGTTCAACATAATAATTGTTAATATCTTTAGTAGTAGGAGTTGCACGCCATTATGTGTGAAACTCTTTACCTGATGGGGTTTTTAGAGAGGAGGAACAGAGTTTTCCCTTTGGATCGCACAGGTGAAATCTGATACAAGAAGGAGATGTGCATTGAAAGTACGAAACTTCTGTGTATATGAAATTAAATTATTTAATTAGCTAAGGTAAGAGCGGGCACAGCACCAGGCCTCGATGGTAGTCACGCCCTGTTTTTTCAATGTTTTCGCCAATTCATTGATAGTGCTGCCAGTGGTCATAACATCATCTAAAATAGCCACATGGGCAAAATAGATAGGTTTTGATATCTTAAAAGATCCGCGAATGTTGTTGCGACGTTGTTTGGCAGGTAATTGGGTTTGTGGTGTGGTTGTTTTATTTTTTATGCAATGCTGTAACAGTATGGGAATATTAAAGCGGTGGGCAATGGGACGAGCGATTTCAACCGCTTGATTGTAACCACGTTGACGCAAACGTTTTTTATGTAAAGGGACTGGCAAAATAGCTTGTGGTAATGGCTGTTTTAAGTGTTGTATAAAAATATTCGCAAAAAAATGGGCATGCATTAATTGTTGGTGATATTTCAGTTGAGAAATTAATTTTCGAATGGGTGGTGCGTAATAAAATAGCGCAGTGGTTTTGTCAAAAGCTTTTGGGTGGCTGAGACAGTCACCGCAATATAGGCTGCCGCTATCTTTTGCTAAAGGCAGGGCGCATTGTTGACAGGTGTTTTTTAACCAGGGTAATTCAGCTTCACAGTGTTGGCATAAAGCCAACGACCGATGCGTTGTCGCGTGGCAAAAAAGACAAGCGCGGGGTAATAGGTTCTGTAAGCGTTGGATCATAGTGTTTCCTGCGAGCTGATGCGTTGCTTTTATGATAGAATAAGCCGACTTAAAAAATTACTGTAAAAAGAACGAGGGCTATGGCACAGCAAGCACCCATGGGGGCTAAAAACCAGCTAAGACGTCGTTTTGACCGGCTGGTGACGTGCTATGATGACGCGGCGATGGTGGCGCGCGAAGTGGCAGATCGTTTACTGGAACGTCTGGATTTTATCAAGTTGCAACCACGGCGGATATTGGATTTAGGGGCGGCGACGGGCTATACCACTGTGGCTTTGCAACAACGGTTTCCAAAAGCAGAAATCGTGGCCGTTGATTTTGCTTTTAATTTATTATCGCAAGTACCTGGTGAAAATAAGGTGTGTGCAGAAATTGAAAATCTACCCTTTGCGGATAATAGTTTTGATTTGGTTATTGCCAATTTGCCGTTTATTTTTTCGCCCGATATTCTAGCTTGCCTGCGTGAAAGTCATCGCGTGTTATCAGAAAATGGTTTTTTATTATTTACCACTTTGGGTCCTGATACACTGCAAGAATTACGCCACAGTTTTGCACAAGTGGATCAATATCAGCACATTCAAGCATTTATTGATATGCATCATATTGGCGATATGCTATTGCAGGAGGGTTTTTTGGATCCGGTAATGGATATGGAGCGCTTGACGTTTGCTTATGATAGTGTGGATCAACTGTTACAAGATTTGCGTGATACCGGCAGTTGTTATGTTGGGCCTGGTGCTTATCCAGGATTAATGAGTGCTAAACATTGGCAGCAGGTAAAATCAGCTTATAAAAAATTATGTCCAGATGAAATTATCGCCACTTGTGAAGTAGTGCATGGCCATGGCATAAAAACACAGCAACAGAAAAAAACTGATTCCGGTGAAGTATTTATTCCTATAGAAAGGATAAGACGACGTGGGGAAAAGGAATAAACATTGAGTTTTGTTAATGACAAGAACAGATGCTGGTGGATATTTACAGGCATAGGCGTCATGTTTATGTTGGTAAAATACCATTATTTTCCACTGGTCAGTGGTTACATGCCCCTTTGGCTCAACTCACTTAGGGTTTTCAATGGTTGGCTTAAGCCGTAACAGCGATTGTTTGCCGATGTTTTTCCACTTGCTTGATAATACCTTGCGCATCCAAGCCGCATTGTTGCAACATTTGTTGTGGATTGCCGTGGGCGATAAATTTATCCGGTAAACCCAGTTGTAACAGGCGTGGATTTTGTTGATGTTTCGCTAAACATTCAGCGACGGCGCTGCCGGCACCGCCCATAATGGCATTTTCTTCTACGGTGACTACTAAATCGTGGTGTGTTGCCATGTTTATAATTAATGCCTCGTCGATGGGTTTGATAAAACGCATATTAACGACAGTTGCATTTAATTGCTCGCCGGCTTGTAGTGTGGCATTGACCAAACTACCAAAGGCTAATAAAACAATGTCTGTGCCTTGGCGTAAAATTTTTGCTTTGCCTAACGCGAGGGCGCTGGCATCGTATTTAATGGTCGCGCCGTTACCGCCACCGCGTGGGTAACGCACAGCGGCTGGCCCCGCATGTTGATAAGCGGTAGTTAGCATTTGCCAGCATTCATTTTCATCGGCAGGTGCCATAATCACTAAATTGGGAATCATGCGTAAAAAGCCAAGATCAAAACTGCCCGCGTGCGTTGGGCCATCGGCACCGACTAATCCGGCGCGATCAATGGCAAAGGTGACATCTAAGTTTTGAATGGCGACGTCGTGAATAAGTTGATCGTAGGCGCGTTGTAGAAAAGTCGAATAAATCGCTACTACCGGTTTTAATCCTTCACAGGCAAGACCGGCGGCAAAAGTAACACTGTGTTGTTCGGCAATGCTGACATCAAAAAAACGTTGCGGAAATTTTTGTTGAAATTCCACCATGCCGGACCCTTCACGCATCGCCGGCGTAATCGCCATTAATTGTGGTGATTTTGCGGCCTGATAGCACAACCAATCACCAAATATTTGTGAATAGGTTTTTGCGCTCGCCTTTTTTGTAGTGTTAGTTTTTGCCGGTGGATGAAAGCCGGGTTTAACGGCGTGATATTTAATCGGGTCGGCTTCGGCAGGCGCATAACCTTTGCCTTTGTTGGTAATGACATGGATTAAGCGCGGACCTTTTAAATCTTTAACATTGCGCAGTGTGCGTACTAAGGCGGTTAGATCATGGCCATCAATGGGGCCAAAATAATTAAAGCCCATTTCTTCAAATAATGTGCCGGGCACCACCATACCTTTCATATGCGTTTCGGTACGCTTGGCGAATGCTTTAATCGGTGCCATTTTTTCTAAAACTTTTTTGCTGCCCTCGCGCAGGGTAACATACATTTTTCCGGATAAAATGCGCGCAAAATAACTGGTAAGCGCACCAACGTTTTCCGAAATTGACATTTCGTTATCATTTAAAATAACTAATAAATCGGTATCCAAAGCGCCGGCGTGATTTAATGCCTCAAACGCCATGCCGCCGGTTAAACCGCCATCGCCAATAATGGCAACTACTTTATTGTCTTTGCCCTGTTGTTTAAAGCCCTCTGCCATACCCAGCGCAGCGCTAATCGAAGTGCTGGAATGACCTGTACCGAAGGTATCGTATGGGCTTTCTTCGCGTTTCGGAAAGGGCGCTAAGCCATCGGGCTGTTTGATGGTGTTGAGTCGATCGCGGCGGCCGGTGAGCACCTTGTGTGGGTAGGCTTGGTGTCCCACATCCCAAACCAAGCGGTCAGCGGGGGTGTTGTATAAGTAGTGTAGGGCGACGGTGAGTTCAATGCTGCCCAAATTACCGGCAAAGTGTCCACCACATTGATTTAGGCTTGTAATCAAATGCTTGCGTAGCTCTTGCGCCAGCGGTGGCAGCTGTTTTTCCGACAACTCGCGTAGATCGGATGGGCTGTTGATGAGGGCTAGCAGCGATTCTTTGGTTTTCATAGCGTTACTACGTTATCTCGTTGTTGCACATCATGCAGTCTAAATCAAAGAGATGCAAGGGTGAGCTGTTTTTGATCTGTTTGGTTTGCAATGGGGG
>CAZGQK010000004.1:42863-84515 GCA_964527645.1 uncultured Legionellales bacterium
TAGGGCAATGGGTTGTGAGGAATGCTTAACAAAAGATTAAGTCTTTATTTTTCGTGGCATACACATAGGTAATTAATACCTATATGGTCAATTCTTTTTGATTATTTTTGGGGGTGTGTATGGGTAAAGAAGAAGAGGGAAGACAGTCGCCCGACTTCCAGCAAATAATACTACTAATACTACACTATGGTCAGAATATAGACAGGAGAACTGCAGGATGTTGTTGGCATTTGGTTTGAGTTTTGTGAGTGCTGCTATTGCTCACGTGGGAGGGGGGATCGCGTTTGTTCTGTACAGGGATCCTTGTCCTTTCTTTTCCTACTTTGTGGTTTCTATTATGGGGGGCAGCCAACTTATGGGAAGATTACCAGAGGAATTTAGCTGTTGATAATGAAAACCCTGGTGGTCGGGGCTCCAGCCCGGGCATCTAGGACTCCACCTCCTTTAGTCGCGCTGTTTTATTTATTGTTGAGGAGAAAGTGATTGGGGCCAGCCGAACTCGAAACCGAAGATGATTCCCGTGGCTTTAGGCAGACGCTAGGATGTATGCTGGGATTTGTAATCGGGGTTGTTCTTTTTGTGTTTGCGCAGAGGGAGATTTGGTCATCATCAGCAGCTGAAAACCAACACATGCAATCTACTTTTCTTTACGTTCTCTTCGCTGTGTTCGCGATGAGCTACGGAATTTATTGTGTTCGCTCATCAATTAGCGAAAATTGTAGGGATAGTTGTTGTCCCCCGACTAGAGTATATACGCTAGTTTAATTAACTGGGACACACCTTCAGCTATTTATCTCGAAAAATCATTTTTTCTGCCAGTTGTTTTAAGGCATCGGTATTAACGGGTACGTGGGTTAGTTTTTCTAAAGCTTGTTGATGCAGTTGTTGTTTTTTTTCTTGTGCACCAGCGATGCCAATTAATGCGGGATAAGTCGCTTTGTTGGCGTGTTGATCTTTGCCGGGCGTTTTGCCGATGACCTCGGGGGTGCTTTCGATATCTAAAATGTCATCTTGGATTTGAAAGGCCAGCCCAATGGCTTGTGAAAATTCCAGCATGGGTTGGCAAATAGACAGTTCTTGGCAATTGGCGGCAATTAAACCTAATTGCACACTGGCAGCAATTAATTGTCCGGTTTTTAATTGTTGCAGCTGTGCAACTTCATCCAAGCTTAACGTTTGATTCTCTGCCGCTAGGTCCAAGGCTTGGCCACCGGCCATACCACGTGAACCGGTTGCTCGGCTCAATACTTTTAACATCGCCAAGCGTTGTTGGTCGTTTAAGTTGGAGGTTTCTTGGGCGAGTAACTCAAAGGCTAAACTTTGTAGGGCATCGCCGGTTAAAATGGCAGTCGCTTCATCGAAAGCCTTATGACAGGTTGCTCGGTTGCGACGCAAATCATCGTCATCCATGGCAGGCAGGTCATCGTGCACCAAGGAAAAACAGTGAATCATCTCAATGGCTGCTGCTGGCATATCCAAAGCTTCGAGTGGCGTGCTAAAGCAGGTGCCGGTGGTATATACCAATAACGGGCGCAGGCGCTTGCCGCCATGTAACATGACGTAACGCATGGCTTGGTGCAGTCGCCTGGGTGTTTGCGAGGTCGCCGGCAGGCAATGTTCCAGGTGCCTCTGCAGGCGTTGTTGGTAGGTGTTCAAATTAAGCGTCACTTTCTTCTAGATAGGTTTTTAGTTTTCCGTCTTTGGTGAGTTGTTTCACTTTTTGTTGTGCTTGGTTCAGTGCTTTTTGGCACTCTTGGATGAGCGCTACGCCACGTTCGAATTGTGCTAAAGAAGTCTCGAGGCCGAGGTTGCCCTTTTCCATTTTTTCTACCAGCTTGTTGAGTTCGGTTAAAGATTGCTCAAAACCAACTGTTTTTTCGACAACTTTTTTACGCGGCATGGTCTTTCTCATCGCTTTTATCGGTTAGGTGGGCATTATTACAAGGCCGCAGTGGGGATGCAAGTCGCCTGTTTTAGCGTCAAATTGTTACAAGGGCTATCGAAACCTATTCCTGAAACACTTGCTGGTGCAAGGTTGTAAGGTATCAATCCATAATAAAGGTGCCTTTTTCACTTGCGTGAAAATTATTTTGCGCGTACAGTAACGCGCTGAAGCTAGATTAAATTAAGTGTTATTTTTTAACTGCTTGTAATAATATAATGTCTGCTGGGTGCGAGAACTCACTTTGTTCAAATAATGAACAGATTTTTCGTGTGATATTGAGCGTTAAAAAATGCGCAAATGTACGTTTTAAGATAGAGACATGTTATGAAATGTAAACATATCGTTTTTACAGCCCTATTGACCTTATCGGTATTTCTCTTAAGTGGTTGTCACATGGCCATACTGGATCCACAAGGCATGATTGCTAGAAGCGAGATGCGTCTGTTGATTGATGCTGTTTTGCTGATGCTGGTTATTGTGCTTCCTGTTGAGATACTGATTTTGGTGATTATCTGGCGTTATCGCGCCAATAACAAAAAAGCTGCCTATCGACCGAATTGGTCACACAGCAGGGAAATAGAAGCGATCTGTTGGTCGGTTCCTTGTATCATCGTTGTGGTGTTAGCTATCATGACTTGGGTTTCATCACATAAATTAAATCCCTATAAACCGATAGTGATAAAGGGTAAACCTGCGCTGACGATTCAAGTGGTTGCTTTGAATTGGAAGTGGTTGTTTATTTATCCTAAGCAAAACATTGCTACAGTTAACTATGTGCAAATTCCGCTGGATCGTCCGATTAAATTTGAAATTACTGCGGATGCACCGATGAATTCACTTGAAATTCCACAGCTTGCCGGGCAAATTTACGCCATGCCAGGTATGCGCACTAAACTTTATATAACGGCAGATAAGGCGGGTACTTATGATGGCCTATCGACGAACTACAGTGGTGATGGTTTTGCTCAGATGACTTTTAAAATTAAAGCCGGTTCTGAAAAAGCTTTTAAACAGTGGGTCTCTACTGTTAAGCGCGCGCCAAATAAATTATCAACGGCGGTCTATAAAAAATTAAGTAAAAACAGCATTAACAATAAAGTGGCTTATTATTCTTCGGTAAAAAAAGATTTATTTCAAGACGTCATTATCCAATTCATGGTGCCGCCTAGTGATAAAATCGGAGAAATGAAGCTGCGCAAAATGTTAAGCCATTAATAAGCGAGAAAAAACATGTTGGAAAAATTTATCTTTGGTAATTTAACGCTAAATTCGATCCCTTACCACAACCCGATTATTATGGGGGCGGGAGCGTTTATGGTGATCGTTGCGCTTGTCGTGGTGGGTTGTCTTTTTTATTTTAAAAAGTGGACTTATCTTTGGAAAGAATGGATTACTACCGTTGATCATAAAAAAATCGGCGTGATGTATATCATTCTGGCCTTTATTATGCTTTTGCGTGGGTTTTCTGATGCTGTCATGATGCGTTTACAACAAGTTATGTCAGTGGGGGCATCTCACGGTTATTTGCCGCCGGATCACTTTAGTCAGATCTTTACCGCGCACGGCGTGATCATGATTTTCTTTGTGGCGATGCCATTAATGTTTGGTTTGGTAAACCTTGCAATGCCTATTCAGCTGGGTGCGCGAGATGTGGCTTTTCCGTATTTAAACTCCGTGAGTTTGTGGCTAACGATCGTGGGCGCCATTTTGGTGCTTATTTCTTTAGTGGTGGGTCAATTTGCCGAAACCGGTTGGTTGGCTTATCCGCCGCTTTCTGAGTTGGGTTTTAGTCCGAGTGTGGGGGTGGATTATTATATTTGGTCTTTGCAGATCGCCGGGGTGGGTTCACTGCTCTCGGGCATTAATTTCTTTGTTACGATTATTCGCATGCGTTGTCCAGGCATGACCTTAATGAAGATGCCTATTTTTTGCTGGACAATATTATGCACTATGATTTTAGTGATGTTGGCCTTTCCAGTATTAACGGTAACGTTAGCTTTGTTGCTGTTGGACCGTTTGGTCGGTACGCATTTTTTCACCATGGCTGCTGGTGGTAATGCCATGATGTACATTAATTTAATTTGGGCGTGGGGGCATCCAGAAGTTTATATTCTTATTTTGCCAGCCTTTGGTATTTATTCAGAAGTGGTTGCGACTTTTTGCAAAAAGCGTCTGTTTGGTTACACGACCATGGTGTGGGCAACGGCTTCTATTACCGTGCTTTCTTTTGTCGTTTGGTTACATCACTTTTTCACCATGGGGGCGGGAGCCAATGTGAATTCCTTTTTCGCTATTGCCACCATGATTATTGCGGTGCCGACTGGGGTTAAGGTGTTTAATTGGTTATTTACTATGTATCGTGGGCGTATTTCGTTTAAAACTCCGATGTTATGGACTTGTGGGTTTCTATTTATTTTTGTCGTCGGTGGCATGACCGGTGTTTTGTTGGCTGTGCCAGCGGTAGATTTCCAATTGCATAACAGTGAATTTTTGATTGCGCATTTTCACAATGTCATTATTGGTGGTGTGATATATGGCTTTTTTGCCGGTTTTATTTATTGGTTTCCGAAAATATTTGGCTATAAACTTGATGAGAAGTATGGCGTTTACGCTTTTTGGTGTTGGGTAATTGGCTTTTTGGTTGCCTTTATGCCGCTGTATATTCTTGGTTTAAAAGGCATGACTCGTCGTTTGTATCATTATTCGGTAGCTTCGGGTTTTCATCCTTATTTAGTAGTGGCAGCGATTGGTGCTGCTATTATTGGTCTTGGTATTTTCTTTCAGATTGTTCAACTGATTGTCAGTATTAAAAATCGTGATAAAAATCGCGTGGGTAACGATGCTTGGGGCGATGGACGCACCTTAGAATGGTCCATTCCATCTCCAGCGCCGTTTTACAATTTTGCCTTTATCCCAACCGTGCATTCGCGTGATGCCTATTGGGAGATGAAAGAAAAAGCAAAAAAAGGTGAGAAGGTTGAAAAACGCAAATATGAAGATATTCATATGCCGCGTAATACGGGTATGGGATTTTTCATCGGGGTTTTTGCCGGTCTTTTGGGTTTTGGTATGATTTGGCATATTGATTGGATGGCTATCGTTGGTTTTGTGGGTATTATCGGTTCTATCATTACACGTTCGCTTAATACAGATACTGATTATTACGTGAAAGCAGCTGAAGTAGAGAAAATTGAAACCGCTTATGGGGATGCAGGATGAGTACAAAAACTTTACACGATCATAGTCATGAAGACGCAATGAATAAAACGGATGTTTTTGGTTTTTGGATGTATATCATGACAGACTGTGTCTTGTTTGCGACACTGTTTGCCACGTTTGCAGTCTTACACAACAATACTTTTGGTGGGCCACCGTTGGGTGCTCTGGTGAGCTTGCCTTATGTGTTGGGTGAAACCCTGTTTCTATTGGTGAGTAACTTAACTTACGGTTTTGCTATGTTAAGTATGTATAAACATAAAAAGAACTGGATGACCTTCTGGTTGATGACAACCGTTGTTTTAGGCCTAGGTTTTGTGTCGATGGAATTAAATGAATTTATTCATTTGGCGCACGAAGGTCATAGCTGGCAGGCCAGTGCTGCCATGTCCTCATTCTTTGCTTTGGTGGGTACGCATGGTTTGCACGTGACCTTTGGTTTAATTTGGATGATTGTTTTAACTTTTCAACTGTTTAAGTTTAAAATTAACACGTCGATGAAGAGAAGGTTTACCTATTTAGGATTATTCTGGAATTTCTTAGATATCGTGTGGATTTTTGTCTTTACGATTGTGTACTTGATGGAGGCTATAAAATGACGATTCGACAAATACCATCTGGTACAGGCCGCAAAACACTCTCTGCTTACTTAGTAGGCTTTGTTTTGTCTCTTATTTTAACCTTTGCTTCCTTTATTGTTGTTGGTAAACACTTATTGTCTACGACTCATAGCTACGTTGTGTTGGCAATACTGGCGCTGATGCAATTGTTTGTGCAAGTGGTGTTTTTCTTGCGGTTGAATGCTGGTCCTGAAGGGCGCTGGAACTTAATGGCTTTTCTCTTTACCATTCTTATTATTATAGTGATTGTTGGTGGATCGTTTTGGATCATGTATAACTTAAATTTCAACATGATGCATTGATTTGTTTTTTTGCTAATTTTAAGATGTAAATAGTCATATAATAAAAGTCACATTGCCCAAGGCAGCTGCCTTGGGCATATTTTTTTATGCAATTTAAAATGAGGATAAATCATGCTGTCACTTAAAAACAAAGTTGTGCTAATTACAGGTGCTTCTAGTGGTATTGGTAAATCCAGTGCTGAACAATTTGCTGCCGCTGGTGCCAATCTTATTTTAACAGCGCGGCGGGTTGATCGTATCGAAAAGTTAGCCACTGATTTAAAAGCGCAGTATCAAGTTGATACCCTGCCGGTTGCCTTGGATGTGCGTGATGCAGCTTTGGTTGAAAAAGTTATTAACCAATTACCGGCAAAGTGGCGAGACATCGATGTGTTGCTAAATAACGCAGGACTGGCGCTTTCTACTGACAAAATGCAAGAGGCGGATATTAAAAATTGGGATACGATGATTGATACCAATATTAAAGGCTTGTTGTATGTTACCCGCGCGATTATTCCACAAATGCTAGCGCGTAATAGTGGGCACGTGATTAATATTGGATCCATAGCGGGGCATGAATGTTATGCCGGTGGTAATGTTTACAGCGCCACCAAACATGCTGTTAAGGCGCTTAGTAAAAGTTTGCGCATTGATTTATTGGGTACAGATTTAAGGGTCAGTTGTGTTGATCCAGGGTTGGTGCATACTGAATTTAGTGCCGTGCGCTGGGACGATGCCAAGCGTGGGGAAGATTTTTATGCCGATTGTGTACCATTGGCGGCGGAAGATATTGCAGATGCCGTAGTTTATTGTGCAACACGTCCGCTGCATGTCAATGTTGAAGATATGGTGGTTATGCCGACGCATCAGCCTTCAACACATTATTTGCATCGTGCTAATGCTGAAAAAAATGACGCGTCGAGTGTTTTCTAGGCAGCGCTTTATTAGCGCACTCAAAAGGAATTAAATATGATAAAACTTTTTCAATTTGCTCCTTGCTGGGATTTACCTAATGCGAGCCCCTTTTGCATGAAAGTTGAGACCTTTCTCAAGATGGCAGGTTTGCCTTATGAGACAGTACTGCTTTCTGATCCACGCAAAGGCCCCAAGGGTAAGCTGCCCTATATTGAAGACGATGGACAAACTGTCAGTGATAGCAGTTGGATTATAGCGTCTTTAACCACAAAATATGATTTGAAGATTGACGCCGAACTGACTGACTCGCAAACAGTATTAACCTTAGCGTTGCAGCGTTTAATGGAGGAGCATTTGTATTGGGTGATCGTCTATAGCCGTTGGATTGAAGCCAAGGGGTGGGATTTAATTAAAGCCACCTACTTTGCCAGCCCACCAAAACCACTGCAAAAAATAATTCCGGCCTTGATACGTCGCGGTGTGCGTCAAGCCTTGTTTGGACAGGGGATGGGGCGTCATACACGTGAAGAGATTTACAGTTTTGGCCTGCAAGATCTCGAGGCCCTAAAAATACAGCTAGAAAACAATGAGTTTTTAGTGAGTTCAGACAAGCCAACTACAATAGATGCAACCGGCTATGCTTTTATTGCCAATGTTTTATATGCACCAGTTGCTTGCCCGATTCAAGATTATGTTCGCCAATACGATTGTTTTGCGCGCTATTGTAAAAAAATGGCCGAATTGTATTTTTGCAAAACAGCAGATTGTGTGTGAGGGAAGAGAGATTGTCTATTAATGCCGGATATTAATCCTTAGCATTTAATAGTTCTTTTTCTGGCATTCATGCAGTGCCCACAGCACATCATCCATGATATTTGCATGAGTCTCAACTTGTTTAACTGAGTCGAAATATTTCGCCTCAGCTTCATAGCATCCACTGATTGTGTTGTGTTTATCGTGCCAAAAAAACAGATGGATGAGTTCTGTGTGATTGGTGATTGCTTCTGTAACAGCACCTAAGCTGACAGCCGCGTTCGCCTTTACCTCAGCGCCTAACTCTTCGGTTAATTCACGCTGTAATGCTTGCAGGGGTGTTTCACCGGGTTCCATGCGCCCGCCAAAAGTGGCAATAAAATCAGGGTGAGTGCGCCAATGTTTTGGCCGATACTGCAGCAGTATTTTATTGTCTGCAGTTAGTACAATGGCGCTAACGTATTGACAGTGGTATTTGTTGGTAGCATCCAATGGTTTGATCGGTTTAATGGCGCTCATCGTTAACTTTTCCAAAATTCATCACTATAGGCTGCTAATGTTTCGACCATTCTTATTTCTGAAATTTTATCCTCTTTAAGGTTAACTAAAAAGCGACAAAGCCATGTAGTGGCTTTTTTTGCCAGGCTAGCAAGACCACTACAAAAAACAATTCCTGTCCTTAGCTGGAATAAATAAAAATATTATTTAAATCAATGGGATGGAGTGGAAGGTCGTCATTTGGTTCATAGTCATAAACTATTTGACAATGTGAACTAAATTTGTTTTAATGTGTTCAGGAAGATTTATGGCCAAAAGATATAATGTCACAAAAGAGCGCATTGATTGCTTTGCAGCAATCAATGAGGAGATGTTTGAAAAAACTGCCTATGTAGAGTCTCAGGCATATTCGAAATTTAAAGATCTAAGCTTATTGCAGGTCTACGTTATTCGACTGATTGAGTATCATAAGCCATGCGCAATGGGGAAACTAGCAAAAAGCACGGGGCTTAGTTTGGGAAGCGTTACTCAGTTAATTGATCGCCTGATAAGGAAGGACTACGTAAAAAGGATTCGCTCTACGGAAGACAGGCGTATTGTTTTTGCTAAATTAACCACAAAAGGAAAAAAAGTGATTAAAGCCTCCAAAAAACACGTTAATATTGTTGCTATGGATGTTTTATCTAAATTTACAGAATCGGAGCAAAAGGAATTGTTAAATTTCTTTGATATAATGATTAGAGAGTAATAGTGAGGTATACATAATGAAAGTATTGATTATTGGTTGTGGTGTTATAGGTACAATTTATGGATGGGCGCTTTCAGAAGCCAAGCATGATGTCACACACTTTGTGCGAAAAAATAAGATAGCAAACTTATCAAATGGTATTGATTTAGACATCTATGATCTGCGAGAAGAAGGTGAGCGGAGTGTTACTGATCAACTAACAATGTCGCTACTAGACGCAACAGGCAGAGGTTCCATAGTAAGTGATTTGGAATCTATCGTTAACCTTGCGGGGTCGCATCACAAGCGCCCCAAGGAACAACTAAAAACCTACGATCCAAAATTGATTGATACGTTAAGTAATAATAACGATTTTGAGTTGGTTATTGTCCCGACCAAACACACTCAATTAATAGATACACTTAAACAGATTTATCCTAAATTAAAGAACTCTCTCTTTTTAATATTTTGCGGCTACTGGGGAGAGCTTGAAGAAATAGATGCGCTTATTTCACGAGACCAATACATTTTAGGATATGCTTCATCCAGCGGCGGTTACGAAAATGATAAAATGGTTGTTAATATTAGACGCGACTATCGAATTGGCAGCGTTGATTGCTCTCATAGTGAATTATTAAAAAAAATAATTACCTTGTTTGCTAGTGCTGATTTTGTGCCTGATATAAAAGATAATATGCTAGAATGGCTATGGGTTCATCATGCAATTAATGGCGGTACCATTGGTTCAATGATTTATGCGGATGGCTTCGATTCTATAGCATGCAATGACGCTGAGTTTGCCAAAATTTTTCATGCAGCAACCTTAGAAGCGATTGACGTACTGAAAAAACGTGGTGTTTCAGTTGAGAAATATCCTGATGTGCAGGTATTTCTAAAGCAAACCCCTATACAAGTATTGGAAAACTATCGAAAACTGTTTGTTGATACTCCAATAGGGCAGCGCGTTATGCGAGCTGGGCACCATAAGCACTCGTTGAATGAAATGAGGCAATATTATCTTGATGTGTTGCTGATGGGGCAAAAGCTCGGCGTTTTGATGCCCACGCTAGAATCCTATAAAAATGAAATAATGAAAAAGTTTTAATGGAATATAAAAGTGAAATTCAGGAGATAAATTGATGAGCCATACAATTCTAATAACTGCCGCCACTAAAGGAATTGGATTGGCCAGCACGCAAATGTTAATTGCTCAAGGTTATGAGGTTGTTGGTGTTGCTAGGAGCCAGCAAGAAACTTTCCCAGGAAAGCTTTACTTATATAATTTAGAGAGTAAATCAGATGCTAGTAGCATTCTTAAACAAATTAGCGAAAATCACTCAATAAGTGGAATTGTAAATAATGCAGGAATTGCCTTGTCCCAGCCGTTGGGGGAGTATTGATTTGGGTTCATTGTTCAGAGTTTGTAGTCTCAATTTGCGCGCAGCAGTCCAAGTATCTCAGTATTTTTTGAAAGAGATGAAGCGCAAGCAATGGGGAAGGATAGTTAATATTTCGAGTCGTGCTATTTTTGGAGCAAGAGATCGTACAAGTTATTCTGTTACTAAGTCTGCTTTAATTGGGTGTACTAGAACATGGGCGCTAGAGCTAGCTGCCTATGGGATAACTGTTAATGCAGTTGCTCCTGGACCAATCGAAACGGAGTTATTTCGGCAAAAACGACCAATAGCGAGTGAAGCTGAAAAGCAAATTTTAGAATCAATTTCTAGAATCAATTTCTATTGGCCGGATTGGGAAACCAGAGGAAATAGCGTCTACAATAACATTTTTGTTATCTGAAGGTGCAGCCTTTATTACGGGACAAACAATTTGTGTCGATGGTGGTGGAAGCTTATAAAATTGGAAACAAAAAGAGAGACATGGTAAAGTGTGGCGAAATTTGTGGTATATGGGGTAAACCTATATGTATATCTTAATTTATTTTCATGGGTTGATGATGCGCAATCTGATAATTTTAAAATTATGATGCATTGATCGTTGATTTTCTTGCAGAAGAGCTAATATGTATTCTTTAAAATGGATGGAATCGACACAGCTAGCAATGCATGTGCATTAATAAAAGAAATATCGCTTGCTATTTAATTGGTTAAAAGTTATCATGCCCGTTCTGCAATCAATCAAAAGAGGTAATGTCCAGTGAAGAATTGATCTTTTTATCACGCGGCCCACAGTTGGGCTTAGGTTTTATTAGATAGAGAGATTAATCATGGCGAAGCCTCAAATTATTTTAAACAACGTATCCTTTCATTTTCCACGCTCTCCGGTTGCCATTGCGCAAGTTAATTTGACGCTCGGTCAACATAAATATGGTCTTCTTGGCGACAATGGCATGGGTAAAACCACACTCTTGAAATTGATTGCGGGTGAATTAGCGCCGCAACAAGGCACCATTTCACGTGTCGGATCAATCAATGTGGTGCCGCAATCTCATGTAGCTATTGCCAAAGGTTCGAGCATTGCTGATGTACTTGATGTATCAAAGATCAGTGCAGCATTGACGCGCATACAGGCAGGCAGTGTTGATGAGCAAGACTATAGTTGTGTTGGCAATCACTGGGATATTTATGATCGCATAGAACAAGTGCTGGTTGATTTTAATCTTTGGCCCATCGACATTCATCAACCTTTTGCGCATTTAAGTGGGGGACAAAAGACTAAGGTATTACTCGCCAAAACTAGGCTCTTTTCTGCCGATTTTTTACTATTTGACGAGCCGACTAATAATTTAGATTATTTAGCACGTGAGAATCTGTATCAATTTATTGAGTCAACCGAAACATCACTACTGGTGGTTAGTCACGATCGGACCTTGCTTAATAAACTAAATCGTATTATTGAAATAACAGCAAAAGGCATACAAATTTATGGAGGAAACTATGATTTTTATCGAAAACAAAAGGATGTTGAGCTTTCTGCCCTTGCAAGAAAATACAGTGATGCTGTTAAAATAATTAAACAAGTGCGGCGTAGTGTGCAAAACCCACAAGAAAAACAGGAACGCTTAGCTGGGCGAGGTAAAAAAGCCTTTCGTCAGGGCAAGATGGATAAACTTACTGCCAAATCAAAAAAAGGCAGAAGCGAAAAAACAAATAAAAGAATGACCTGCCAAGCAGAAAGAATCATCAACAGTAAGCAGGCTGATTTAGCATTGGTCAGGGATAAAATGGAAATAAAAATCGAGTTAGATATTATGTTAGCTGCAACCAGCGTTGCCAATGCTAAGGTGGTGCTCAACATCAAAGAACTTGTGTTTAAGTATGTGCTGAGCGATCGATTATTACTTGATAATTTTACCCTACAAATAATCGGTCCCAGTAGGGTTGCAATTACAGGTATCAATGGTTGTGGCAAATCCACATTAATTAAATTAATTCGCAAACAATTACTGCCACAAAGCGGCACAATTGACATAGGGGTGCAGCACGTTGCTTATTTAGATCAACAAGTAAGTTTCCTCGACAGAAAACTCAGTCTAGTAGAGAATTTTCTAAAATTAAATGCTAACAGCAGTGCTTTTGACGCCTATTGCGCCTTGGCATCTTTTAAATTTAGAAATAAAGAGGCCGAAACAATGGTCGAACATTTAAGCGGCGGTGAACGCATGCGCGCAGGGCTTGCTATTAGCCTCATGGCAAAGTGTCCAGCTCAGTTAATTATACTGGATGAGCCAACGAACCATTTAGATTTAAACACAATCGAAGCCATCGAAAGTGCCCTGCAATGCTACCAAGGAGCGATTTTAGCTGTATCGCACGATGAAAAATTTCTAGAAAATATAAGGATAGATCAAAGGGTTAAATTGGGGAGTGACGAATGTGGTTTGGGCGACTAACGTGTGCAAGGGTAAGTTTCTCGGTGTGGCGGTGGTTAGGAAACCATAAAGACTTTCTATCTCCTCTCCCTGTATGCACACGTTGAGGAAAGATGTTTACAAAAAAACGGGCAAGTCGTGTAACAATGACTTGCCCGTAGAGTTTGGGTTTAGGTTTGTTTAAAACTAATAGGTATAGTAGTGTGTCCTTCCCGCAAGAGGGGTGGCCTGATTGCCGTAGTAGGCATCATAAATATCCTTGATCTCGTCTTTCCAATCTTCACCATAGGTGTTGAGCAAGGGTGAGATAAAGGAGCTAACGTACTTACTGTAGATCGTGAAGAACTCTGGATTTTTGTTCGATGCCGCTGCCTGTGCGTCTCCCTGGAATCGTGCCTGTTCATTACTAAGTATTGACCAGAAAATCATACCTTGGCCTTCTTGCTTTATTGCTGTAGCTAGCGTGGAGGGCACCAAATAGTAATTTTTTTTAGGCTTAGGAGGCACCGGGCACCCCGACGGGTTAGTGCATGGCTCATTCGTGGAAAACTCGAATGGTAAGTCCAAATACGTCGACGCGTTATACGGGCTTGTTAGTATTGCTGAATGCATCGGAATGTCAAAAACAATAAATGGATCGTTCCAGCGATATTGGGCGGCTGTTTTGTACCCTGTCTGTCCCAGAGGCCCTTTAGGGGTAATGTGGTAGTTGGGGAAATACGCTTCCATGCCCATATTAATTGGTACGGTTAGCGTCGGTTTTAACTTATTATATGCCTTGCTAATTGCTATTGTTTGATCATAGATAGAACAAGAATTATTATCTATACCCCCATTGTTGGGCGCACTAGCTACTGGGTACCCGTTCTGAAAACCAAGACACCACTCGCTCGTTTGTCCCAAGTAAGTATCCCCGTCATCTAAGTCATAGCTCATCACATCAAGCGAAGACAGTCCGTTTAGAATATTTTCACCTTTGTTGTTCTTAAAGAGTGATGCATTTGCTGTTAATCCAACGTCACTCTCAGTGGGGTGAAGCATGTTATAAATAACACCTTTTAGTGGTGCTGTTTGTCCCGCTGGCCAAAAGAAATTGCCAGCCTTCCAGCCAAAACCACTCTCTTCATTGACGTTGAAAGCTCCAATCGATGGTGCTGCAATAGACACACCAAGCGGGGAACCGTTACTATTAGCACTATTTTCTAAGGCTTGTAAATAGGCGGCATATTTAATAGTGACAAAATTATTTTTTACTACGGGGTGGCCGGGGTAATGCCAGTTCGACGGGTCGTAGAACGGGCTTGTCATACCAAGGTTTGCCACTTGGGCAGGAAGCCACTGTTCCTCATAATCCAAGTCAATGCCGTTTGCGCCAAAGGCGCGCGCTACAGCCACCCAGGCGTCGGTCAGATCTGTTGTTGTATAGCTGTCAAGCGCTGTGTGCGACTCTTCCGGGGGCTTATTGGCAGCGAGCTTACTGTAGATCGTTTCTGTTGTCACCTTGCCCTTGCTCATCAGGGGATACTTGCTTATATCCGTAACAATATCTTTAGTGAGGGGAAAAGTGGTTACGTATTTGGGCGCATAAAGGTTACCTACGCTATATGCCCAGCCTCCGACTGAGAAATAAACTTTTATCTTATTTGTTGTTAGTGTGGAGATTAACGCTTTGAGAGCCTCGCCTGTAGCTTTCTTAGCGGTGTAATAAGGTGGTTGCCCATCAACAGCAAAGAAAGCATCGGAGAGGAGGTCACCTAAATTATTGTTTTTAATATCAGATTTGATTGCACTTGGTTTCATGGTAGGTGACATAAAGGAAATATCGAGTTGGGTGAAGGGATAATTCTCTTTGTAGGTCTTAATTTGTTTTTCTAATGTAGTTATGTCAGCAGGTGAACCCAAAAGTGCGTAAGCAATCACATCGTCGGATCCGGATGGTGTTGGGCGACTAACTGTAATATTAAAGGTAGTTGATGCTTTTATAGTTGGACTCTCAGTCTCACTCACCTGAACCGTTGCTGTAGCCGATGTAGCCTTGGTTGCGGCCGTAACCTTAAAGTTTGCTGTCTTGCCAGAAACTGTACCAGGAGTCACCGTTAAACCCGACGTAGATGGAGGTTGTGTGATGACGCTATCGGTATACGGCGCTGTACCGCCAATGATAGTACATTTCTCAGTGCTCGTGGTTCCCTGCGTTAAGGATAAATCTAGGCATTTTAAAGTTAAAGAGGCTGGCGTGGTGGGAGAAATAGTAACCGCAATCGGTGTCGATGCAGGCGTGTCACCTTGGTCATCACTCACCTTAACCGTGACATTACCGCTTTGCTTTGTGCTCGGTAATTTACTGACTGTTAGCGTCACCGTATCTTTAGCACCATCGGGTGCATCAGTAACCGCTAAATTAGTTAAACTGCTACCTGTAGTTGGTTTAAAGGTATAAACCGCGCCTGCTGCACCACCAGTCACGTTACAGATAACGGCCTGGGAACCTGACTTTGAAAAGGTTGCGCTGTCTGGCTGACAGCTTAGTGCTAATTTTTTACTTGGCGGCGGGGTTTTTTTAACTGTAATATTAAGGGTAGCTGGTGCATTGTTAACTGGAGACGCACTATCACTCACCTGAACCTTTGCTGTTGTTTTACCCGATTTAGCCGTCTTTGTGGCCGTAACTGTAAAGTTTGCTGTCATGCCAGAAACTTTAACAGCAGTCACCTTTAAACCCGACGTATATGGAGGTTGTGTGATGACGCTATCGGTATACGGCGCTGTACCGCCAGAGATAGCACAGTTCTCAGTGCTCGTGGTTCCCGGCGTTAAGGATAAATCGTGGCATTTTAAAGCTAAAGGTTTTGGCTTTGGGTTATTTGCGGTTACTACCAAATGCCCGCTTACCGGCTGACCCTCAATATCGTCCGTACAAGTAATAGTAGTCGAATTTTTTATCGGGCCGCCGGTAATAGAATACTGCGCTGTGGCATTAGGGGGGGGGTGTGGCTATGAGCATCGAGGGTTAATTTTAATCCGCTCGATGCTGCTGGACTACAACTAATAATATGCGAGTAGTTACCATAATTGCCATTAGTGACAGTAACCGTAAAAGATTTCTTGGCGGTGCCCGACCAAGAAATAGATGGCCGATTAAACAACATAGTATAACCGTTATCTTGAACCGCTAAATTAGTTAAACTCCTATCTCCAGTTGACTTACTCGCCCAATTATATGCTTTGATGCCGTATTGCAGAGCCTTGGGACTTAGTTGAGGCGCATTGGCGAGGATCTTCTTCTGGTCGATATGTACGGTTCGTATATTAGAGATAGACGGTGTTGCAATAAGAAATAGTGTGGGTGTCAGGATGATTGATAGTATTTTTATCTTTTTCATTGATCGAATCTTGCTTTCTAATTTCCGTGGACCGCTTTACTTTTTTACGGACAAATCAGCTGGTGTTAGTAAATACTTTGTTATCAATTATACAATCCATTGGATAAATTGCAATTATTTTGACCAATTACGCTAATAGTCCACCAAGCATACTTTATATTATTTTTTGTTATGTACAGGTAGGTCATTTTGTACGGTGTTCAGGCTATGTTTGCTTAAGTTTGGACCAACGGGTATTTTCAAAACGATTCGATGACGCTTAGCAGATAGATCTAATAGTTCTTAGAAGCAGAAGCTTCTTTCTGCGTCCGCAAATCTGAAGATACTTTAATTTCAAGAGCCCCTTAGTTAGACTATCTTAACTCTGGAAAGTTAGGTTGGGAGTATAAATGATAGCTAAAAAGTTTAAAATATTGTTCATGCTGGGTGTTATTAATCCAGCGCTGGCAGTGTCATTGCATAGTCAGCTGCACAAGCAACTACCCCAGGTGGTTTGGGTGCCAACGTTTTACGCAATTACCCCGCGCTTGGACATTAAAAATCCTGTGTCAAGGGAGTTTTGTTTAACCCATACTCCAAATACTTTAAGTACTACCATTGGTCAAATTAAAAAAGGTCTACAGGCAGAGAATGGTGTGTATATCAAATATTTGTCCTATACTACAGCACACCGGCATGGTTTGGGGTTTAATGTGGTGCGTGCGAAGGTTTGGACTGTAGACCTCCGGGGTCATGTTACCTGGAGTTCTCCAATGTGGGAGTACCAACAAAATCTTTCCGAGGTGGGAGTGACGAATGTGGTTTGGGCGACTAACGTGTGCAAGGGTAAGTTTCTCGGTGTGGCGGTGGTTAGGAAACCATAAAGACTTTCTATCTCCTCTCCCTGTCTGGGCGTTCGCGCCACGGTGTGCCGCTTACCCCCACGTCCGTGCGGACGCGGTTTCGCTCCTGGCTGTTAAATAAAAAAAACCACCTCAAGGGTGATTTTTTTATTTATTGGTGGAGGCGGCGGGAATCGAACCCGCGTCCGCAAATCCTCTGCCCTTAGCTCTACATGTTTAGTGTCGTCATTAAATTTAGCCGCGAGTATCCCGACGGACAGGGTTATCTCTTGGCGATCTCACACTTTAGTTTAATGCCATCATCGTGAGCGACTGTTGGCACGAGCTTATATAAAGTGACCATGGAGTTAGCTCCTATAAGCAAGAACTAGTCCATGGGAAGTTGCCGGTTATTAAGCGGCAGTTAGCTTATGCAGCTTACGCTGCTAGAGCTCCTTCGGGATAGTTGTTATTTGCAACTATAGTTTTACAACGAGATTTTTACGAGTCGTGTTGTCTTGCTCGACATGCACCTTAGGTTTTGTAACCCGCGTCGAAGCCAGGTCGCCCCCTAGATGGCTATTATAGTGTATTTATCCGGGGTTGGCTATGGCTGTTTTTAATAAAAAAACAAATATATTCAATTAGTTATGTGTCATGGCCGAGTTGAAGATGGTGGCTTTCATCAGCACTTCAGCACTATTTGCCTTTTAAAATGCGATGACGTTCACGCTCCCAGTCTTTGCGTTTGGCACTGGCACGCTTATCGTGGCTTTTTTTGCCCTGGGCAATGGCGATTTTCAATTTTGCCAGCTGTCGACGCCAAACCAGCTTTAAGGGGACGACAGTTAAGCCTTCGCGCTCAACGGCTACGCGCAGTTTGCTCAATTCTTTGGCATTGAGTAGCAGTTTACGCGTGCGTGTGGGGTCGGGATCGATGTGTGTCGATGCCGTTGGTAACGGCGAGATGTGTGAACCAATCAACCAGGCTTCGCCGTCTTTGAGCTTGACGTAGCTGTCTTTGAGCTGCACGCGCCCAGCACGAATGCTTTTGACTTCCCAGCCCTCTAGCACCAAACCCGCCTCAAACTGTTCATTTACTTGATAGTCGTGAAACGCCTTTTTGTTGCTGGCGATTAGGTTTTCATCTTTGCGTTTTTGTTTGCTCATTATCTACGGTATATTAGCAACTGGGTTATGGAACAACAAGACGAACGACTATGCCAGTTATTCACCACTCAGCACAAGTAACTTATACGCAAGAGCAGATGTATCATTTGGTGGACGATATCGAGTCCTATCCCCAGTTTATACCGGCCTGTCGTGAAAGCCAGATTATCTCGCGTGATGCCGATGAGGTGCATGCGAAACTGAGTTTTAGCAAAGGTGCTATGCACAAATCATTCTCCACCTGTAATCGCCTGCATGCACACAGTATGATTGAGATTCGTTTGGTCGAGGGTCCGTTTAAGCATTTAGAAGGGTTTTGGCGTTTTGATAAGGTGGGTGAAACGCATTGTTTGATAACACTGGATCTGGAATTTGAATTTATTTCCACTTGGGTGAGCATGATGTTTGGTGGGGTTTTTCATCAAGTGGCGAATATGTTGGTGGAAGCCTTTTGTCAGCGAGCAAAAGAAATTTATGACTAAGTTTGCCATTATCGTCAGTTATGCCACGCCAGAGCAGCAAGTTGAATTAAGTTTGGATATTGCATCTGGCACGAGCGCACAACAAGCGATTGTCCAATCCGGTATTTTAGAAAAATTTCCAGAAATTAATCTAGCAAAACAAAAAATCGGTGTTTTTAGTCGACTGGTTAGCTTGGACTATGTGGTTAAAGCGGGCGATCGTTTGGAAATTTATCGGCCCTTGCAAATTGATCCAAAAGCCGCGCGCTTGTTGCGGGCTGAGCGGCAGAAAGAACGGAATAAAAAATAACACGAGGCATAACAATGGCTACGCATAATGGTGTTAAAGGGAGCTCGCGTGGTTTTAAGCAGTCAGTCGTATTCTAATAGTTTTTCGAATAATGCGTCATGCGGTTGCCACGGAAGTAGACTTTAAGTAATTTTTGCTTGGTACGGCCATAGCCGGGCTTGATGGTGTAGACGTAGACCAAGGTTGAATTGCTAAAGGTATTGACTAGCACTGGACTTCCGAGTATATCTTCAACTGTTTGTTTGCTCAGTCCAGGGCGTAGCTGCTTAAGTGCGGCATTGGGGATGATGTTGCCCTGCTGGATGGTTGGGCGATAAACACAAGCGCTGAGACTAAGTGTGAGTAAGACGGTTAAGATTGCTGTTAGGTGCTTTGGCATCGTTTGAACTCCGTTTGTGCTTGTGTTTGGCGATCATAACGTATTTTTGTGAAATGGGAAAGGTAGCTTTATGTCAGATCAAGAATTGCGCAAAGTGGGGCTTAAGGTCACATTGCCACGGCGGAAAATATTGCAGGTTTTAGAACGTGCCAACCCGCGGCACATGAGCGCTGAAGATGTGCACCAGGCACTACGTGGGGCGGGTGAAGAGGTTGGTTTGGCGACCGTGTATCGGGTGTTAACGCAGTTTGAGCAGGCAGGATTGTTAAAGCGTCACCATTTTGATGACGAGCACGCCGTTTATGAAATCGATAGCGGCGAGCATCACGATCATTTGGTGTGTGTAAAATGCAATCGTGTGGAAGAATTTTTTGATGAAGTGATTGAACAACGTCAAGAGGAAGTTGCCGCAGCAGCAGGTTTTAGCATTACCGATCACAGTATGATTTTATACGGTTTGTGTCCTAAGTGTGCGCAAGCTGCGTAGGGATATGCTAATCGATCGTTAGCATTTCTTGGGCATGTTGCAAGGTTTTTTCTGTTATTTTAGCGCCACCGAGCATGCGTGCAATTTCTTGCTTGCGTTGTTTTTTATCGAGTAATGCCATGGTGGTTGTTGTGGTTTTTTTATCAGCATGTTTTGTAACTCGGTAATGGTGCTGTCCATAAGCAGCGACTTGCGGTAGGTGTGTAATGCATAAGACTTGCGTTTGCCGGGCCAAGTTGCGCAATAGTTGTCCGACAATTTCCGCTGTTTTGCCGCCAATGCCGACGTCGACTTCATCAAAAATTAAAGTCGGGGTGGCATTTTCCTGTGCGGTGGCAACTTGCAATGCGAGACTAATACGCGAAGTTTCTCCGCCCGAGGCTACTTTATTTAGTGGTTTTAGTGTTTGTCCGGGATTGGTGCAAATTAAAAACTCAACAGTTTCTTGTCCATAAGCATTAATCGTTGTTTTTTTATCCTGAAAGTTGACTTTAAACACACCACCTGCCATACCTAAATGGTTTAATTGCTGGCTAATCAAGCGATTTAATGTGTTGGCCGCTTGTTGCCTTGATTGGGTTAACTGTTGGGCTTTTGTGTGGTATTTTTTTAATATGGTTTGTTCTTGTTGCTGCAGTTCACTAACGTGTTTTTCTATCTGTTGCAGCTCAGTAATTTTTTGCTGAATTTTTATTTTCACCTCGCCCAGTTGCTCTGGTTCAACGTGGTGCTTGCGTGCTAAATCATGTATGGCGCTAATGCGTTCTTCTAGTTGCGCCAATTGTTCTGGGCTTAAATTCAGTTGCGATTGATAGTCTTTTAATTCACTCACGGCCTCTTCAATCTGTATCTGAGCATTATCGAAAAGTGCTTGTGTGGTGCTTAATTTCGGTTCCAGTCGCATCATATCGGTGATGAGTTGACGCGCGTTTTGAATAAGTTGTGAAATATTGGGTTGTTGCTCTTGGCATAGACTCAAGGTTTCTTCTAGATTAGCGATTAATTCTTTAGAATGGTGTAATTGGCGATGCTGTTGGCAGAGTTGCTGCCATTGTTCGGCATTGATTGGATTGGCTTCTAATTCTTGGTGCTCATGATTTAATAATTCAAGTTGTGAATCTTTATGGTTAGCGGATTGTAATATTTGTTGTAACTGTGTATTTATTTGTTGCCATTGTTCAGAAAATAACTTCACTTCAGCGACTAAAGGCAAATGTTTGGCATATTTATCCAGCAGAAGTCGCTGATGGTCGGGGCGTAGTAAAGCATAACTTTGGTGTTGGCTGTGTATATGTAGTAATTTTTCGCTTAATTCTCGGATTAAATACAATGAGCAGGGCCGGTCGTTAATGGTACTGCGCGAGGAACCCTCGTTATTGGCTACGCGGCGAATAATACATTCCATGCCACTGTCGAGCTGATTTTCGACCAGCCATTGTTGTGCAGTTTTATTGTTGCGTAAATCAAAGCTTAAAATAATTTCGCAAGGTGACGCCTGTGCGCCAATTAATTGATAGTCAGCACGTGCACCGAGTGCTAAGCTGATAGCATCGACCCAAATGGATTTTCCAGCGCCGGTTTCACCGGTGATGACACTAAGACCGGCATGGCAATCGACATTTAATTGCTTCACCAGAGTAAAATTTCGAATGTAAATATGAGTCAGCATAGTCGTTTATTATTGTTGATGGAGTCGTTCCCAGCCTAATTTTTCGCGTAAAGTGGTGTAGTAACTGTAGTCTAATGGATGAATTAAGTGCAGTAATTGTTGGTGTCGCCGCACTAAAATTTTGCTATTCGGCGGTAAAGTGATGGCGGGTTGTCCGTCACAACTTAAGGAAGGCGGTGGTTCTTTGGTTTGATCAAGCGTAATTTCGATTTCATCGTTGCTGTTAACAACAATGGGTCGAGAGGTTAATTTGTGGGGAAACATCGGTACCAAAACCATGGCTTCCAATTGTGAATGTAAAATAGGACCACCACCCGATAATGCGTAGGCAGTCGAGCCGGTGGGCGTTGCAATAATCATGCCGTCCGCGCGTTGGCTGCAAACAAATTCTTGGTTAATAAAAATATTAAATTGGATCAGTTGCGTGGCTTGTCCGGGTTGCAACACCACATCATTGAGTGCAATGTCTTCGGCAAATGTTTTATCGTCCAAGCTCAGTTCAGCGGCTAACAAAAAGCGCGCTTCTTGGTGGTAATTGCCGGCTAAGACATCACCGACCTTTTCCAGTTCATTCGGTGGGATGTCGGTTAAAAACCCCAGGCGCCCGCGGTTGATGCCCAATATCGGCAAATTTTGATCAACTGCAATATGGGCAGCGTGTAGCAGTGCGCCATCACCACCGACGACAATTAATAAATCCGCGCGTTTTTGTAATTCTTCTGCAGCGACAGTAGGTAGGTCAGTCTTACTTAACATGGCGGCGGCATTTTGTTCAATAACAGTTTCGATTTGCTGTTGGTGCAAAAAATCCTGCAGGGCTTGCAGTGTCTCCGGTACTCCTTGAGTATCCGTTCGGCCCATCAGTGCGACCTTCTGAAATTTTTTATTCTTACGTGTTATCAGGCTCATCATCAGGCTCATATTGAACTAATCGTTGTGAGCATAGCATTTTTTAAGAAATTAGAATATAGGGCAGGCCGGCAAACAGTGAAGGGGTTCATCTTTTAGGGCTAGGTTCCAGGTGAACAAAATGTTACCATTGCTCCCTTGTTAAGGGAGAAAGACAGATGGTTGAGCAGGTAAGGCGAGCACAGTTGTGTCAAAGTTGTGGTATGCCGCTAGTTAAGGATCGTCAGGGCGGTGGTTTGGAGAAGGATGGCAGCCGCAGTTTATTGTATTGCAGTTACTGCTTTGACCAGGGTGCATTTACCGAGCCAGAGCTTAGTTTAGCGATGATGAAAAATAAGCTCAACGGCGTGTTACGTAAGCAAAAAGTGCTGTTTCCGTTACGATGCTTTCTGTTGCAGCGTCTGAGAAAATTACAGCGTTGGCGTCGCTAAAAATAATCATTACTCCTGCTGAAACTTTATCGGCTCTTCCGGCACAATAATCCACATGACCACATAAACTAAAATAGCACTGCCGCCGAGCAGTAAGCATACGATAAAGATCAATCGCATCCAGGTGGTATCGATATTAAAATAGTCGGCTAGACCGGCGCACACACCACCAATTAACCGATTGTAGCGTGATCGATAGAGTTTTTTAGATTTTCCCATGATGGTCTCCCTTTTGTTGAAATAGTAGCAGTTTTGGTTGATGAATAAAAGTATCCCCCGGGAGGGGCGCCATGTAACCTTTTGATTTTAATTGGCATTATTATTTTTAATAACACCCATGTGACGGCGGGGTTTTTAGGGTTATCGCTTTTCAAATGATTCTCCGCGGTGTTAGTATGTTGCATCCATCAACTAGGGTAATAATATGTCAAAAGAAGCTTTAAGTTCGCGTTCGTTAGCGCTATTACGCAGTTTGATTGAACATTATATCCGTGATGGACAACCGGTGGGTTCAAAAGTCTTGGCACAAGAGTCGCAGTTGATGGTGAGTTCAGCGACGGTGCGCCATATTATGTCTGATCTGGAACAGTCTGGGTACTTATGTGCGCCTCATACTTCAGCGGGACGGGTGCCGACAGCACAAGGTTATCGTTTGTTTATCGATCATTTTCTCACTACGCAACCCTTGGCGGGTAGCGAAGTTGAACGTATTAAAAGTCAGTTGGCCGCTGATAAAAACGCGCAAGCTTTAGTGGCAGATGCTTCTGCCCTGTTATCAAATATAACGCAATTAGCCGGGGTGGTGACTCTACCAAAACAAGATGAATTAATTTTTAAACAAATTGAATTTTTGCCTTTATCTGCTAATCGCGTATTAGTTATATTAGTTTTAAATCATCGTGAGGTGCAAAATCGTGTCATCCTCACGCAGCAAACCTACACCCGCAGTGAACTGGAGCAGGCAGCAAATTATTTAACCAAGAATTATACGGGCCAGAATTTAGCGGAAGTGCGTGAACATTTATTGCAAGCGATGCAGTGCGATCGTCAACAGTTAGATACGCACATGCAGTTAGCTATAGATGTCGCCGCAGAGAGTTTTAATGCACAAAGTCAAGATTATATTTTATCAGGCGAAGAACATTTATTGGATGCCGTGGCGGTTGATGATATCCAAAAATTACGTGATTTATTTGGTGCCTTTAGCCAAAAGCGTGACATTTTGCATTTATTGGATCAGTGTTTAAATACGCAAGGGGTAAAAATATTTGTTGGTGAAGAATCCGGCCACGCTGTTTTTGATGATTACAGCTTGGTGACGGCACCCTACAAAGTCAATGGTAACGTAGTTGGTGTGATGGGAGTGATTGGGCCGACGCGTATGCCCTATAACGAAGTGATTTCGGCGGTGGATGTGACGGCGAAGTTGCTTAGCCAAGCTTTAAATGGGTAGAAATGTTTCTTTTTCGTTATTTCTAAAAAATAGCAAAATAGAGAACAAAATAACCATTTTTCTCAGCCGCTACTTATTTCCATGACTTGCCTGTTGTGTAGTATAATCACTCTTGTATAGTTGACTGTCAGCAAGACATGACCCGTGGAGAGAGTGGTATGCGGCAATCCTGGAAAAAAATAGGCGCCATGGCAGCGTTGGGATTGTTGGCGTGTTTGTTGTTGGTGGGTTGTTCAAAAGATCAACAAAAATTTTATTTAGGTTATATTGAAGGCAAGTTTGTTTATGTGGCGGCTAATGTGTCGGGCAAGCTTGAGCAAACCTGGGTGAGTGAAGGCAGTTTGGTCAAGGCAGGGCAAGCGTTGTTTCAACTGCAACAAATGCCGGCGCTGGCGCAAGTGAATGTGGTTAAATTCCAGTTAAAGTCAGATCAGCAGAAATTACTGGATATGCTAAAGGGCAAGCGTGTTACAGTGCTGCAAGGTATTATTGCTCAACAAAAACAGGCCTCCTCTCAGGTGGCATTGGCGCACAAAGATTTAAAACGATACCAACAGTTATATAAAGATGGTGCGGTGGGTAAACAAAAGTTAGATTCAGCGCAGACAGATTATCAATCGAAATACCAAAAACTGCAGCAATTCAACGCTAATTTGGCCAATGCCAAACTTGGTGAGCGAGCGCATCTTATTTTGGCGCAGGAGGCTTTGGTTGAAATGGATCAGGCTAAATTAAACAAAGCACAGTGGAGTTTGTCGCAAACTAAGGTGAGCGCTCCGGTTTCTGGTCGTGTTTTCAGTACGTTTTATCGCTTAGGGGAATATGTGCCAACAGGGCAAGCGGTATTATCGATTCTGTCGCCGAAATATATGCGGGTATTGTTTTATGTGCCTGAGCAAGCTTTAAGCCAAATAAAAATAGGCCAGACGGTAGCATTTACGTGCGATGGTTGTGCGGGTAAACAAACAGCCAAGGTGAATTTTATTTCTCCGCAGGCAGAATATACGCCACCGATTATTTACAGTGAAGTATCACGTTCTAAATTGGTTTATCGTATTGAAGCCGTCTTGCCTGCAAATGTGGCTTTGAAATTTCACCCGGGCCAACCATTGCAAGTTTATTTAGTGTCACAGGATGCCTCGCATGGTTAATCATGCGGATTTAGTGATCGACGTTAAGGGGCTTACCAAAAGTTTCAGCGGTAAAGTGGTGGTTAATCATGTGTCTCTGCAGGTAAAAAAAGGTGAAATATACGGTTTTTTAGGTCCGAATGGCAGTGGTAAAACCACGACCTTGCGTATGATTTGTGGTTTATTAACACCTGATTCCGGTCAGGGTCATTGTTTGGGCTATGATGTATTGAGTGAGTCAGAGAAAATTAAGCCGAATGTCGGTTACATGACTCAACATTTTAGTTTGTATGAGGATTTAAGTGTTGTTGAAAATCTACAATTTATGGCGCGTATGTATCGTTTAGATAATGCCAAGGTAAAAATTGAAAAAATTCTACAGGAATACGATTTAAGCCAGCGTCAGCGCCAAATCGTCGGTTCATTATCGGGCGGTTGGAAACAACGTTTAGCATTAGCCACTGCATTATTACATGAGCCACAATTATTATTATTAGATGAGCCAACCGCAGGAGTTGATCCTAAAGCGCGGCGTGAATTTTGGGACAAGTTACATCAATTGGCGAATAAGGGCATTACTACTTTGGTTACTACGCACTATATGGATGAGGCAGAACGTTGTGGTCGTTTAGCCTATATTGCTTATGGTGATTTGTTGGTGCATGGCACTAGCGAAGAAATTATTGATCATATGCAATTAACTACCTGGCGGGTGAAAGGTTCCGGTTTGGTTGAATTAAAAAACAAATTGGTTGATTTGCCGGGTGTGGAGCAGGTGGCTTTGTTTGGTAACTCCTTGCACGTCAGTGGCAGTGATGAAAAATTGTTACAGCAAGCGGTTGACCCATTGTTGCAAGACTCTGCTTATGAGTGCACCTTGATTCAGCCGACTTTGGAAGATGTTTTTATTAAATTGGTGCAACCTTTAGATGAATAGTAACAAGAAAAAAAATAATCACTCTTTGCCACGCTTTAGCGGCGCGCGCACTGTGGCGGTGATGTTTAAAGAATTTATGCAAATGCGTCGCGATCGTGTAACTTTTGCTATGATGGTGGTTATCCCTTTGATGCAATTGATCTTGTTTGGTTATGCGATTAACACCAACCCCAAACATTTACCAACGGCAGTTTTAATGGGAGACAACAGCGCATTTACCCGCACGTTTGTGCGCGGCATGCAGCAAACCGATTATTTTCGTGTGATTGCACAACCCAATAGCGAGCAAGCGGCTGAGCGCTTAATTAAAGAAAATAAAGCGTTGTTTGTGGTATCGATTCCGCCTAACTTTACCGATCGACTGGTGCGTGGCTTGCATCCGCAAATATTGCTAGAAGCAGATGCAACAGATGGTGTGGCTATTAATAGTGCCTTGGCCGCTTTGCAGCAATTAACCAGTCAAGTGTTTAACCCCTTGCTGCGCGGTAATTTAAGTGATCTGAAAGCCAAACCTCCGCCGGTAAAATTAATAACGCATGCTAAATACAATCCCGAAAATATTACCAGTTATAATATTGTCACTGGATTATTGGGTGTTGTGTTGACTATGACTTTGGTAATGGTAACCAGTGCAGCGATTGTGCGTGAAAGTGAGCGGGGCACAGTTGAGAGTTTGTTGGCAACGCCGGTGCGACCTTTGGAAGTGATGGTTGGTAAAATTACACCTTACGTTGTAGTAGGTTATATCCAGGTGGCGCTGATACTGTTGTTGTCTTATTATTTATTTTCAGTACCGATGCGCGGCAGTATTTGGTTATTAGCATTAGCTGTTTTGCCATTTATTGCGGCCAACCTTTCGGTGGGGATTGCTTTTTCCAGTATTGCCAAAAGTCAGTTGCAAGCGATGCAGATGACTTTCTTTTTCTTTTTGCCATCAATTTTGCTGTCGGGTTTTATGTTTCCTTTTTACGGTATGCCCGTTTGGGCGCAGTGGATTGGTCAAGTATTACCATTAACCCACTTCTTGCGCATTACCCGTGGCATTTTGCTCAAGGGTAATGCTTTCGTGGAGATTTGGCCGGATTTGTGGCCAATCTTGCTGTTCATGGTGGTGGCCATCATCATTGGTGTGAAGCGTTATCGACAAACTTTGGATTAATAGGGTTGAATTTTACGCAAAAGTCCTTATATTCTTTATAGAATCATAAGGGGAATCTAATGTCTGAAAAAAGAAAAAAAGCTGATGAATCATCAACAAAGACGGAAAAGCAAGATAAGCAGCCAGCCAACAAGTGGCAAAAGATCCAAGAAGAGTCAAAAACGGCGCCGGATGCAAAGACTAAGAAGTCTGCCGATCAACAGCCTAGCAAGAAATCAGCGCCAGCCGGAGACCAAAAAACGGCAAAAATGCGCGATCGTATCAGTATTCTTGAGCAGCAGCTTAAAGACGCCAAAGAAACCGTGTTGCGCACCCACGCAGAAATGGACAACACTCGTCGCCGTGCTGAGCGTGATGTGTCTCAAGCACATAAATATGGTAATGAAAAATTATTGAAAGCCTTACTGCCTATTTTAGATAGCTTGGTGCATGGTCTGGAGGGTGAAGAACCCAAAGATGAAAAACTAAAATCCATGTGGGATGGGATGCAATTAACCTTAGGCATGTTTGAAAAAACTTTAACGGACTTCAAAGTTGAGTTTATTGCACCTGCGAAAGGGGAGGCCTTTAATCCAGAATTTCACGAAGCCATGACCATGATACAAGACCCAGACGCTAAGCCTAATACAATTGTGCAGGTTTTTCAGCGTGGTTATATTTTAAATGGTAGAGTTATGCGAGCGGCTAAGGTGATTGTTAGTCAGTAGCAAATTTTGTGTAGGTAAATTTACACTTTTGAGTTATATCATAATTAAATGATTCTCATTGCTTTTCATGCCCAAAATTGAAGCAACTTGGCAAATGTGGTATTCTGCCAGGCATTGTGTCAATAAAAACACAGAATAAGGATGCGGCTTGTGATACCTAATGCCTCTTTAGTTGACCTTTCGCGCGCGCAATTCGGTTTTACCGCGCTTTTTCATTTCTTGTTTGTACCGCTGACGCTGGGCTTAACTTGGTTGTTAGTGGTGATGGAAGCCGCTTATCTGAAAACCGGTAAAGTGGTGTATAAAGATATGACAAAATTTTGGGCCAAGTTGCTGGCTATTAATTTTGCCATGGGTATTTTAACCGGTTTTACTTTGGAGTTTGAGTTTGGGCAGAACTGGGCCTATTTTGCCCGTATCATTGGTGGTAGTTTTGGTCCTATTTTAGCCATTGAAGGAATCACTGCTTTTATGTTGGAAGCCACCATGTTGGGTGTATTTTTCTTTGGTTGGGACAAGCTCAGCAAAAGAACGCATTTTATCGTTACTATTCTGATGGCAGTTGGTGCTAGCTTATCCATTGTTAATATTTTGGCAGCTAACAGTTGGATGCAGGATCCGCACGCCACTTTTTTTGATGTGCAAAAAATGGGGTTGCAGTTAACTAGTATCTTAGCGCTTTATTTAAATAAATTAGCACAAGTCCGTGTTGGCCATGTGGCTTACGCCGGTTTTGTCACTTCCTCTATTTTTGTGATGGGCATCAGTGCCTTTTATTTATTAAAAGGTCGTGATATTAATTTTGCCAAACGTTCATTTGCCGTTGGCGCTGGGTTTGGATTAATTTGTATTTTAGTGGTGGGATTTTATGGTGATCAAAATGGGCTGATTGTCGCCAAAGATGAGCCGGAAAAAATGGCAGCGATTGAAGCACAATGGACCACTCAAAAAGCACCAGCCTCTTGGTATATTACGGCGATTCCCAATCAAAAAGCAGAAAAAAACTCTTTCGTTTTATCCGTTCCCTACGCCTTGAGCTTAATTGCTACTCATTCTTTAACCGGCACCGTGGAGGGTTTAAAAGAAATCATGGCTGGTTACAAGCAGCGGGTGAAAAAAGGCATGGTGGCCTACGGCTTGATGGAAAAAATACGCAAGCACCAGGCCAGTGCGCGAGATCAATCAGCATTTAAACAAGTGAAAAAAGATTTAGGCTTTGGCTTTCTATTAAAACGTTATGCTCCGCAAGTGGTTAATGCGACGCCGAGTCAAATTAATGCGGCCGTAAAAGACGCAATACCCAATGTCGCCACTGCGTTTTGGACTTTTCGCGTCATGGTAGGTTGTTGGTTGCTGATGCTGGGCTTGTTTGCTTTGGGTGTGTTTTTCAGCTGGCGCGATAGTTTGCAAAAACACCGTTGGTTTTTGCGCCTAACACTTTATATGATTCCGATTCCTTATCTCGCTGCTGAAGTAGGTTGGGTATTGGCTGAAGTGGGGCGTCAGCCTTGGGTAGTGCATGAAATTATTCCGACATTTATGGGTGTTTCATCTTTAGCTACCAGTAGTGTTTTGGTGAGTTTGTCGGGATTTGTTTTATTTTACGTGTTGCTGTTGCTGGTGGAATTATTTTTGATGTTCAAGTATGCGCGCTTAGGGCCGAGTAGCTTAGGGACGGGACGTTATCATCTTGAACAAACCAAAGATAGCGAGGCTAGCAATGATTGATTATACCCTGTTAAAAGTGCTTTGGTGGGTGATAATGGGTGTTGTCTTAATTATATATGCGACAACGGCGGGTTTTGATTTAGGTGTAACGATGATTATGCCTTTTTTGCGTAAAGAAACGCATCGTCGCATTGCGTTAAATACCAGTGCGCCAACTTGGGATGGTAATCAAACCTGGTTGGTTTTTATTGGTGGCGGGCTGTTTGTCACTTGGCCAGTGGTGTTTGGCACGTCTTTTTCTGGTTTGTACGCCGCTTTTTTGTTGGTGCTATGGCCATTTTTCTTACGTCCGCCTGGTTATGAATATCGTAATAAAATTAACTCGCACTTGTGGCGCCGCCTGTGGGATGTAGCTTTATTAATCAGTGCGTTTTTCCCGACTTTTATTTTTGGTGTGGCGATGGGCAATGCTTTATTGGGGTTTCCCTTTCATTTTGATCCTATTAATCTGCGTGAGTTTTACACCGGAAATTTTTGGGGCTTATTAAGTGGTTTTGGTGTGTTGTGTGGTTTTGTTTCTGTTTTTATGTTGCTTATGCATGGCTCCGTGCATTTGGCACGCAGAACAGAAGGTAAGTTGCATTTGCGCTGCCAAAGTTTGCATTTGATTTTTTCAGGTGTGGTGTTGATTTTGTTTACTTACGCTGGGCACCTGGTCAGGTACAAAATTATGGGTTATACGTTGGTATCCTCGCCGCTTAATCCCACCTATCACCCGTTAGCTAACGTGGTAACACGTCAAGTGGGTGCTTGGATGGCGAGTTATAAAGTTTACCCTTGGAAAGTTTTGGCGCCCATTTTAGTTTATTTGAGTATTACCGCGTCTTTGTGGGCAGGACGGCGTAAGGCGTTTAATGCCAGCTTTTGGTTTAGTGTGTTGGCGGTGGGTTCTATTGTGGCGACCGCCGGTTTTGCTTTATTTCCATTTTTGATGCCATCGAGCACCAATCCCAATGAAAGCCTCACGGTGTGGAATGCAACGTCCAGTCAATACGCGCTGAATATGATGTTACATGTTGGTGTTTTCTTATTGATTATCATTTTAGCTTATAAAATTTTTGCTTATCGTAGCATCTGGCATAAAAAGCCAACCATTAATGAGCAAGATTTAGAAGACAATGAACATACTTTTTATTAAGGGGCGCAAATGTTTTATATTGTAACCGGTGTTTTATTGGTGGTGGCAGTGTTGGTTAGCTTTATGACTACTTTGCACGTGGATAAAAAACTGGGTGATGAATAATCAGCGGGTAGACTTCTATGTCGTTTTTAACTAAAAGCTCTAAGCATTCTCTGAAAATAGAGATTACCGTTTTATTGATTATCAAGGCCTCCTTGATCTACGCGCTTTGGTGGCTGTGTTTTTCCAACCCACCAGTGAAGCATTTTACTGCCCGATCAATGCAGGTGCATTTTTTCGGTTTATCCAAGTAACAATCCTCAAATCTATTTAATATTTCCTTAAGCTTTAACATTTATACTGATAGCTCAGCCAATTATGCGTGATAGCTTTATGACAGCACGACCCATGGATCCCAATCTAGTACACTCGGTGTCAGAAACCGATTTATCTGCCGTGGATGTGCGTTTAGCCGTTGCTGTGCGTGCATTGCGCTCGCTGCAATTGGATCAATTGGACAAATGGCAGCGCATGGTAGAACGTTTTGGTGCTGATGGTTTGGCCGGACGTGAGGCAAAATCAGTTGATCCTCTGCTCTATGACTTTGAGCAATTTAGCCGCGCTAAAAAATTTGAGAAGCAACAACTAGCGATTACGCAATTTTTAGATGAAGTCATCGCGTTTTCCAATGCTTATTTGCGTCGACGCGAATATAGTGTTGTGGTTTTCTTGCAGCATCAACGGCAATTGCGTTTGGTCTATTGGCAAACGTTGGCTGCTTTTCCTCAAGGTGAGCCAACCACGGTGGTGAAGTTAATTCAGAAAATCTATGAGCTGCTTGTCTTACGTGCTTGTGCTGGCGAAGATGAAATTGATTGCACGCCAGAAGAGCTAGCGCAATTGTTTGCTGAGGTTGATCTCAAGCATGCTCCGGCAGATGTTGCCAAGCATCAGCTAGTGGCAGGACAGCAATTGTTGGCGAAGCTGGAGCAGCAGAATGCGCCACAACCGGTTTTCAATCCACATCCAGGGCATTAGCAAGGTCTTGTTGTTTATGTGGATCATCTGATCGCATTAAATGAGCCAGAGGGCATGATATGGCGCTCGCCTGAAAAAATCCATTTCCACGCTTGAAATCTCATAACTCACCCCCATCTACAAGTTAACGGGCGAGGCGATCAGCTATAGCTGTGAGCCAATTTTTAAAAATAATTTAAAAACAAACAGTTACAAAGAGGTTAACTATGAGCAGAGTAATTGGAATTGATTTAGGAACCACCAACTCGTGTGTAGCAGTGATGGAGGGCGGTAAAGTTCGCATCATTGATAATGCCGAAGGTGAGCGCACCACGCCGTCGATTGTGGCTTATAAGGATGGCGATGTATTGGTTGGTACACCGGCGAAGCGCCAGGCAGTGACTAACCCGAAGGATACTTTGTACGCGATCAAGCGTTTGATTGGCCGTAAATACGACGGCAAAGTTGTGCAAAAAGACAAAGACATTGTGCCTTATAGCATTATCAAGGCGGACAACGGTGATGCTTGGGTTGAAGCAGCGGGCAAGAAATTAGCGCCACAACAAGTATCGGCGCAAGTATTGATAAAGATGAAAAAAACCGCCGAAGCTTATTTGGGTACCGAAGTAACCGATGCTGTTGTTACTGTGCCTGCTTATTTTAACGATTCACAACGACAAGCCACCAAAGACGCGGGTAAAATCGCCGGTCTTAATGTTAAACGTATTATTAACGAGCCGACTGCCGCCGCATTAGCTTATGGTTTGGATAAGAAAAAAGGCGATCGTAAAATTGCTGTTTATGATTTAGGTGGTGGTACTTTTGATATTTCTATTATCGAAATTGCTGACGTTGATGGCGAGCATCAATTTGAAGTGTTGGCGACCAACGGTAATACTTTCTTAGGCGGTGAAGATTTTGATTTACGTTTAATTGATTATTTAGTCAATGAATTCAAAAAAGATCAAGGCGTTGATCTTAAACAAGATCCATTAGCGTTACAACGCTTAAAAGAAGCAGCGGAAAAAGCCAAAATTGAATTATCATCTGCGCAACAAACGGATGTTAACTTACCTTATGTAACAGCCGATGCCAGTGGACCGAAACATTTAAATATTCGTGTAACACGTGCCAAACTTGAATCTTTGGTTGAAGATTTAGTAGAAGGCAGTATCGAGCCCTGTAAAACAGCGCTTAAAGATGCTGAACTTAAAACTTCTGAGATCGATGAGGTTGTTTTGGTTGGCGGTCAAACACGTATGCCGCGTGTACAGCAAGCGGTGAAAGATTTCTTTGGTAAAGAACCACGTCACGATGTTAATCCTGATGAAGCTGTAGCTTCTGGCGCTGCGATTCAAGGGGCGGTACTTTCTGGTGATGTGAAAGATGTCTTGTTATTGGATGTTACACCACTTTCATTGGGTATCGAAACCATGGGTGGCATCATGACTAAGCTGATTGAAAAAAACACCACGATTCCAACTAAGGCGAGTCAGGTATTTTCTACCGCTGAAGCCAACCAAACAGCAGTTACCGTGCATGTCTTGCAGGGTGAACGTCAACAAGCGTCCACCAATAAATCGCTTGGGCGTTTTGATTTATCGGATATTCCACCGGCGCCGCGTGGCGTACCACAAATCGAAGTCACCTTTGACATCGATGCCAATGGTATTATGCATGTGTCGGCGAAAGATAAAGCCACGGGCAAAGAACAGTCAATTGTTATTAAAGCGTCGAGTGGTTTGTCGGATGAGGAAATTGAAAAAATGGTTCAAGATGCTGAAGCCAATAAAGAGGCTGATCGCAAATTCCAAGAATTAGTGGAAGCGCGTAATAAAGCGGATAACTTAATTCATGCCAGCAGCAAAACAGTAAAAGAGCTGGGTGATAAAGTTTCTGCCGATGAAAAAACAGCGATTGAAAAAGCCGTTGAAGAGCTAAAAGAAGTGTTGAAGGGCGATGATAAAGCGGCCATTGACGCGAAAACAGAAACGCTGAGCGAACACTCAAATAAATTGGCGGAACGTCTTTATGCTGAAAAAGGTGGTGCCGAAGGTGGTGCCGAAGGTGGTGCTGGTGCTGCAGCTGGCGAGGCCGGTGAAAAAGCGAAAGACGATGTAGTTGATGCTGAATTTGAAGAAGTGAAAGAAAAAGATAAAAAAGAAAAGAAAAAAAATAAAGAAGAAAAAAATAAGTAGTTGCTAAAATTGTAACAGCTAAAGCGCGGGGCATTGTCTTTCGCGCTTTTGCGTATCAACATTAAGGTGAGAGAGGATGTCGCAACAGGATTATTACGAACTACTGGGTGTAACTCGTAGCGCCAGTGAAGCAGAAATAAAAAAGGCCTACCGTAAAATGGCGATGAAATATCATCCGGATCGTAATCCTGGTGATAAAGCAGCTGAGCACAAATTTAAAGAAGTCAAACAAGCCTACGAAGTGTTATCCAATGCACAAAAACGTGGTGCTTATGATCAATTTGGTCATGCCGGTGTTGAAGGTGCGGCGGGCACGGGTGGTGGTGCTGGTGGTTTTGGTTTTGGCGATATTGGTGATATTTTCGGTGATATTTTCGGTGATATTTTCACTGGCGCGCGTGGTGGTGCAGGCGGTGGGCAGCGTGCGCAGCGCGGTGCGGATTTGGGTTATGAATTGGGTTTGAGTTTGGAAGATGCCGTGCACGGCATCACCACTTCGATAGAAGTTCCTACTTGGGTCGGTTGCGATGGTTGCAAAGGCAGTGGTGCCAAGTCGGGCACTTCGGCGAGTACTTGTCCTACTTGTCATGGTAGTGGTCAAGTGCAAATGCGGCACGGTTTTTTAGCGGTGCAGCAGACTTGTTCTACTTGTCGAGGGCAAGGTAAGATTATTAAAGATCCTTGTTCACAGTGTCGTGGTCAGGGACGTGTACAAAAACGCAAAAAATTATCGGTTAAAATACCAGCGGGAGTGGATACTGGCGATCGTATTCGTTTAAGTGGCGAAGGCGAAGCGGGTTTACACGGTGCGCCAGCGGGTGATTTATATGTGCAAGTCAATGTGCGCGAGCATCCTTTATTTAAGCGGCAAGACAACGATTTATTAATTGAAGTGCCGATTAGTTTTATGACGGCTGCTTTAGGTGCTGAGATAAAAGTACCAACACTCGATGGTGAAGTAAAATTGAAAATCACACCCGAGACACAAAGTGGCAAACAATATCGTTTGCGCGGCAAAGGGATTAAGGGCTTGCGTTCCAGTTATGCTGGCGATTTATACTGTCAAGTGGTGATTGAAACGCCGATTAAATTGAATCAAGAGCAAAAAGCGGCGCTGAAAAGCTTTGATGAATTGCTGCGTGAAGATAAAAAAGAACACAGCCCACAAACCAGTCATTGGTTTGATGCGGTGAAGCGATTTTTTTCTAAAAGCTAGCGTTTTTTAGCGATAGGTCAACATTTTTTGAAAAATTCAAGGACGGGGAATTATGCGAAAAATTAGCTTGTTGGTGGTGGAAGACGAGGCAGCCATTCGCGATATGATTCGTTTTTCGTTACCCGATGCCGAATTTGATATGCAAGATGCCGAAAGTGTAGCACAGGCCATCAAGCGATTGGCTGATCATATCCCCGATTTAATTATTCTAGACTGGATGTTGCCAGACAAAAATGGCGTTGATTTTATTCAATGGTTGAAGCAACAAGAGCTCTACAAAGAAATCCCTATCATTTTTTTAACCGCTCGCGTAGAGGAAGAAAATAAAATTAAAGGTTTGGAGGTGGGGGCAGATGATTACATGACCAAGCCCTTTTCACCGGGAGAATTAAAAGCACGCATTAAAACCATCTTGCGCCGGGGTCGGCTCGTAAACCCTAAGGGCATTATTCAAGTTGATCGCCTACAGTTAAATGTGGATACCCACTCAGTAACCGTTGATGAAGTTAAGCTAAAGTTAACACCAATTGAGTATAATTTATTACACTTTTTTATAACACATCCCGAGCGCGCTTACACCCGCGATCAATTAATTACGCAGGTTTGGGGGGGCAATGTTTACATCGATGAGCGTACGGTGGATGTGCAAATTCGGCGGCTGCGCGATCGGCTAAAGCCCCACGGATATGATCAATTTATTAAAACGGTTCGTGGTATGGGTTATCAATTTCAGGAAAAAATAAATGAGTGAGCAGAATAAAGTAACACTGGATGAATTACCACCATCGGTGCGTTCGCACATCGAACATTTGGAGCGTGTGCGGCGTGATTTTGTGGCTAATGTTTCGCATGAATTACGCACCCCATTAACCGTCATCCGTGGCTATTTGGAATCTTTGTTGCAACAAGACAGCCAAAAAGGTGTGGATTTAAAAAAAATATTCTCGCAAATGTATCAACATAGTGTACGCATGGAAAATATTATTGAAGATCTTTTGTTATTATCGCATCTTGAGGGCGAAGAACAAGAACAGGAGTTGCAAAAAAATATTAATGTTGCCGAAGTGCTACAAAGTTTGTATGAAGATGCGCAGAGCATTAGTGCTGACAAAAAACATCAGATTACCTTGCAGGCAGATCCTCAAGTAGTCATTGATGGTAATGAAGATGAGTTAAAAAGTTTATTTTCCAATCTTATTATTAATGCCGTTAAATATACGCCTGCGCATGGCAACATTGAGATTACTTGGGGTTTAGAGAATGGGCGGGGTGTATTTCGAGTGAGTGATACGGGCATTGGTATTGCCAAGCAGCACATTCCTCGCATTACTGAGCGTTTTTATCGGGTGGACAAGGGGCGTTCTCGTGCTAGCGGTGGAACGGGTTTAGGTTTGGCCATTGCCAAACATGTCTTATTGCGCCACCAGGGAGAGATTGAGATTAAAAGTGAGCTAAATCAAGGAAGTACGTTTACCTGCTGTTTTCCTCAAAATCGCACTTCTGTCATCAAATTGTCATAACAACCTGTTAATTTGTGTTGTAATATGGAATAACAAGAGAAGAGGTTTTGTATGACAACTCCAGCAGCGGCGCTAAAAGCTATGGATGAATCATCAGTCACCAAGTTTCACTGGCGTATGGTGATCACCGCAGGGACCGGCTTTTTCACTGATGCCTACGATTTATTTATTATTGGTGTGGTTACTGCGATTTTGGCACCGATGTGGCATTTGTCGATGACACAGTTAGCTATTCTAAATGGTGCCTCGTTAGCGGCTGCGGCGTTTGGTGCGCTGATTTTTAGTGCGGCATCTGATAAGTATGGCCGCAAAAAATTGTATGGCTTGGAAGTGCTCATATTGTTTTTTGGCGCTATTTTATCAGCTATTTCGCCGTCATTTATTTGTTTGTTGGTGGCGCGTATTATTGTTGGCTTTGGTATTGGCGGAGATTATCCCACCAGCGCGGTGGTGGCCAGCGAGCATGCGGGACGTAAGAATCGTGGCTTTTTGGTGTTGATGGTATTTGCCATGCAGGCGCTGGGTTTAATCGTCGGGCCCTTGCTTGCCTCTGCCTTGTTAGCGGCCCATGTGCCAGCACATTGGACCTGGCGTATTCTACTGGGGCTCGGTGCTATCCCGGCAGCGTCTGTCTTTTATTTAAGGCGCAGTTTGTTAGAAAGCCCGCGGTTTTTAATGACCAAGAAGACACCGGTAGAGGTGAGTCGTGTTGTCAGCGAGCTGGCTGGGCACAAGGTTGCTAAGATTAATTATGGTTATCAAGCACAAAAATTGTTTTCTGGAAAATGGTTAAAATATTTATTGGGTACGGCGGGTGCTTGGTTTTTATTGGATGTGGCCTTTTATGGCAACGGTGTCTCTGCGGTTTTAATTATGGATAAAATGGTGCCGCATGCTTCTTTATTAAGACACACTTTATTATCAGCGCTCATCTTTTTATGCTTTGCCGTGCCGGGATATATATTGGCTGCTAAAAAAGTTGATAAAATAGGTCGTAAAACGCTACAGATTATCGGATTTTTGATGATTGGGGTGTGTTATGCGGCCATTGCCTTTATTCCACATATCACCCAGCAGCTGATATTATTTTTAGCTATATTTGGTGTAAGTTTCTTTTTTGTAAACTTTGGACCCAATGCGACAACCTTTTTGATTCCTTCAGAAATTTATCCCACCAATATTCGTGCGCGGGCGCATGGTATTTCCGCCGCGGTTGGTAAGATAGGTGCTTTCTTGGGTGCCTTTGCGCTGCCCTTAATACTGAAGGCGCATGGCTTGTCATTTACCATGGGCATAATGTCGGTAGTGTCTATTTTGGGTGTTTTTATTACCTTCTTGTTGCCAGAGATGAAGCAAGTGTCGTTAGAATCAACGGAAATCTTGACGGAACAACCGAATGGGGCTTGAAGTGGTGGCCGCTAAGCCATCTTGCTAGGAAGCAAAGTGGCTTAGTGGTTGAAGAGAGTCTGGGTTAGTTCTTATTGTCTTGAGAAGTTTGCTTGGTGTTGGTATCTTTTTTCTCAATTTTATAATGTTTTTCTACGTAGTAACCACCGGCGGCTCCAGCACTCGCTGCTGCAGCAATACATCCGGATAAACCAGTTGTAGCGAAGACTAGTAAAAGCAAGCTAGCTAACATCTTCATAAATTACCTCTTTATCGGTTGAAGTACAGTATGCCCATGTTAGCGTATTTATCTCCATAATATAAGACCAGTTAGGATTATATATTCTCATTTAGATCAATAGCCTAGCTTATCATGGCTTGACAAAGATCCAGGGCTTTTGTTATAAACGATAAACGCTCAGATTTTTGGAAGGTTATAAATCTGTAGCTTCTTAGGAGATGCAAGTATTCATGAGCGCCCATAGATTGAATCCTACAGTAAAACCCGCAATTTTAGCCTTGGCGGAGGGTTCGGTTTTTCATGGCTGTGCCTTGGGTGCTGAAGGTGTGCGTGTTGGTGAGGTGGTTTTTAACACTTCGATGTCAGGTTATCAGGAAATCATCACCGATCCTTCTTATGCTCAGCAAATTATTAGTTTTACTTACCCGCATATTGGTAATGTTGGCGTTAATCTTTATGATCGTGAAGCCAATCGAGTTTGGGCTGCTGGATTAATCTTCCGCGAATTACCATCAATGGCTAGCAACTGGCGTGCGACGCAGTCTATCAATGAATTTTTAAAAGATCAGAATATTGTTGGTATTGCGCAAATTGATACACGACAATTAACTCGCTTGCTGCGCGAAAAAGGTGCGCAATCCGGCTGTATTATGTCGGGTGCTATTGATGTTGATGCAGCGATAGCAAAAGCTAAATCTGCCCCCAGTTTGGCGGGTTGTGATTTGGCGAAAATCGTCAGTACTAAAAAAATAATGCATTGGAATGAAGGCAGCTTGGATTTTGATTATGGTGTGAGCCAATTAAGCCCCGGGCATGCTGATTTTCATGTGGTGGTTTACGATTTTGGCGTAAAACAAAAAATATTGCGTTTGTTGACAGATCGTGGTTGTCGATTAACCATTGTCCCCGCGCAAACGCCGGTGGAGGCAGTGCTCGCCTTAAATCCTCAAGGTGTATTATTATCCAATGGTCCAGGAGATCCGCAGGCTTGTGATTATGCTATTACGGCCATTAAAAAGTTATTAGCTAAGAAAATGCCGCTGTTTGGTATTTGTTTAGGGTTTCAGTTGTTAGCACTTGCTTGTGGTGCTGGTAGCAAAAAAATGAAATTTGGTCATCATGGTGCTAATCATCCGGTGCAAGATTTGCGCAGTAAAAGTGTTTTTATTACTAGTCAAAATCATGGTTTTGTCATTGCGGATACTGGTCTGCCGGATAGTTTGCAGGTTACTCATCGTTCTTTGTTTGATAAAAGTATTCAGGGTATTGCGCATGTGGATAAACCTGCGTTTGGTTTTCAAGGGCATCCAGAAGCAAGTCCAGGTCCACATGAGATAGATATTTTATTCGATGAATTTATTGATTTAATGGCTAATAATCACATCGTCAAGGAGCGGGAAGCCCATGCCTAAGCGTAGTGATATAAAAAGTATTCTAGTGATTGGCGCTGGTCCCATTATTATTGGTCAGGCCTGTGAGTTTGACTATTCAGGAACACAAGCTTGTCGTGCTCTTAAAGAAGAAGGCTATCGCGTTATTTTAGTCAATTCGAATCCAGCAACCATTATGACAGACCCAGAAGTTGCTGATGCCACTTATGTTGAGCCGATTGATTGGCGGGTCATTGAAAAAATTATTAGTGTAGAAAAACCAGATGCGTTGTTGCCAACGCTGGGGGGGCAGACTGCCCTAAATTGTGCATTGGATTTAGCTCATGAAGGCGTATTAAAAAGACACGCTGTGGAATTAATTGGTGCATCACGCCACGCAATTGATAAGGCTGAAAATAGAGAATTGTTTCGCGAGGCGATGGCGAACATTGGTTTGCAAACGCCACGTGCAGGTGTTGCACGTTCTATTAAACAAGCTTGGAAAGTTGTTGATGCTATCGGTTTTCCTGTTATCTTGCGTCCTTCTTTTACATTAGGTGGAACTGGTGGCGGTATTGCTTATAATCGGGATGAGTTTCGCACCATTTGTTTGCGGGGTTTGGAGTTATCACCGACCCACGAAGTATTAATTGAAGAATCTATTTTCGGTTGGAAAGAATATGAATTAGAAGTGGTGCGTGATCATGCAGATAATTGCATTATTATTTGCTCAATTGAAAATGTAGATCCGGTGGGAATTCATACCGGTGACTCCATAACTGTGGCACCAGCACAAACATTAACCGACAAAGAATATCAACGTATGCGTGATGCTGCCTTAGCTATTTTGCGTGAGGTTGGTGTAGAAACCGGCGGTTCCAATGTTCAATTTGCTATTAATCCAAAAGATGGGCGAATGATAGTCATTGAAATGAATCCGCGCGTTTCCCGTTCGTCCGCATTAGCTTCTAAAGCAACTGGGTTTCCGATTGCAAAAGTGGCAGCAAAATTAGCGGTTGGCTATACTTTGCCGGAATTAATCAATGAAATTAATGGTATTCCTGCTTCGTTTGAACCAACCATTGATTACGTGGTAACTAAAATACCACGATTTAATTTTAATAAGTTTCCTAACATTGATGCTACGTTAACCACACAAATGAAATCAGTCGGTGAGGTTATGGCGATTGGCAGTAATTTTCAAGAATCTTTACAAAAAGCTATTCGTGGATTGGAAGTTAATATTACAGGGCTGGGGCCGCAATTAAATTTAAACAATGACCACAGTCTAGAAATCTTATCTGAAAAATTAGGCGTCCCTACTTGGGATCGCCTGTGGGTTATCGCGGATGCTTTTCGTCATGGTATGAGTTTAGAAGTAATACAAAGTTACACACAGATAGATACTTGGTTTTTGGCGCAAATTCAAGAATTGGTGGAGGTTGAGCAACGTTTAATAAAAATACCCCTGGCGGATTTAACATCAGCAGAAATGTTTTTTTTGAAAAGCAAGGGGTTTAGCGATGCGCGCATTGCCCAGTTATTGCAGACAGATGAAGCTGCGGTGCGTGAGGTTAGACAGAAATTAAAAATATTGCCGGTTTATAAACGGGTGGACACTTGTGCGGGTGAATTTGCAACGGATACCGCGTATTTATATTCAACC
>CAZGQK010000005.1:0-64703 GCA_964527645.1 uncultured Legionellales bacterium
GGTCGTAACACATTACCGGCCGTTTCTAGGCTCGGTATGCCTGCGATTCCGGTGATTGAAAGTGTTGGCCGCCAAGTGCGGTTTAATAATAATTCTGTGCCGTTGGTTGTTAGTGGTTGCGCGTTTTTAACCAAAGGAAAGCTGGCAATTAATTTATCTCCTAAGGAAGCCGCCGCTTGTTTAGCTTGCTCTTGTCGTTGTGTGGGGATGTCACAATACAATTGTTTTAATTTAATTTCGCCAGTTTTTTCATCTTCAATGCGACTTAATAATTGGCGTAAAATGCGAAAAGAGGAGGGTACAATGCCGCTGGCGTAACCGGAATGTAAGCCTTTGGTGAGTATGTCAACGCGCAGTTCAGCGTTGATCACACCACGTAGCGAAGTGGTTCCCCACAATTGTTCATAGTTACCACAACCAGAATCTAGGCAAATCACAAAACTCGGTGAGCCGATACGTTCTTTTAAATGATCGACATAAAAAGGTAAATCATAACTACCGCTTTCTTCACAAGCTTCGATGATAACGACGCAGCGAGCGTGCGGGATATTTTGTTGTTGCAGTGCTGCAATCGCTGTTAGTGAGGCAAACACGGCATAACCATCGTCAGCACCACCGCGACCATATAATTTGTCATCTTTAATAACGGGTTGCCAAGGACCTAGGTCCGCATCCCAGCCGCTCATTTCGGGTTGTTTATCCATATGGCCGTACAGTAAAACCGTGTCATCATTTTGGCCGGGCACTTCAATAAACAGCAGTGGCGTACGGTTAGGAAGCTCCACTACCTCCAGTTGCATAGCTTTAATCGGCTGTTTTTCACACCAATTAACCAGTAGTTGCATGGCTTTATGCATATGGCCATGTTGCTGCCAATTAGCATCAAAAGCTGGTGATTTATTGGGGATTTTTATGAAATCTTGTAGTTCGCCGATGATGCTCTGATCCCAATTGCTATCCACATACTGTTGCAGCTGTTTACTATCCATTTGATTGCCTCGTTGATAATCCCCCAGGGGCAACTTTGGCACAATTGTGCTGTGCTGACAAGGGATAAGGCAAGGTTGTCACAGCCCTGCTATGATAGCAGTAGTATAGTTGAGGAGAAGTAGATGGATATTATCAAACAGGCCAGTTTTACCCTAGAGGGAGTAGAAATTGTCGATGAGAGTGTATTGTTCCAAGGTTTTTTTTGTATGCGCAACTATAGTATCTGCCATGATTTGTTTGCCGGTGGGCGCAGTGAGGTCATTACGCGAGAATTATTGGTGAAGAGTCAAGTGGCGGCGGCGCTGTTGTATGATCCGCATTTAAATAAAGTGGTGTTACTAGAACAATTTCGTTTAGGTGCTTTGGCCGATGAGCATAGTCCTTGGCTGTTGGAATTGGTAGCTGGCATGGCTGAAGAAAACGAAAGTTGTGAGGCCTTAATTCGGCGGGAAATTAAAGAAGAAGCAGGATTGGAGGCACAAGATTTAATTCCTCTTTTTAATTATTGGACCTCACCAGGGTGTACGAATGAACGGTTAGCTTTGTACTGTGCCATTATAGATGCTAAAAAAGCAGGCGGTATTCATGGATTAGCAGAAGAGCATGAAGATATATTGGTACATGTATTGGATACACAAGAGGCAATAAGCGCGGTGCAAAGCGGTCGCATTAATAATGCGACAACCATTATTGCGTTGCAGTGGCTGCAGTTGAATAAACAAAAGATTGATGAGAATTTAAAGCAAGGAATCTCTCCCGCTTACGGGGGTGACAAGGTCGCGGGGGATTCCAAAGGGGAGTTGTGAAACACTCCCTTTTGGTCGCCGGCAACGGCTGCAGAGGTGCCATTAAAGGCGCTAATAACGACGGATAGTACAATTAATCCTAGCCACACGTAGTTCAATGACAGCCCGCCCAGCTTTATGTGGTTTAATTATAAGGCTTTGTCGGTGAAAAATCTATGTCAGATTAATTTTTATAATGTTCAAAAACCACCTTGAATTTTTTTCGATTCATTGATAATAATTTTGAATAATTGTTGGATGCAGGTGTTATCTAGATGATATTTTTCACTTAACGACGCATGCAGTTGCTTAAGTTCTGTTTCTCGATTAGTATCTTTTATTTTTAGCGCGTTTTTTGCTTTTAATTTTCCGATATTTTTGCTTAAACTTTGCCTTCGTGCCAGCATTTTAATAATTTCGGCATCGATCAGTTCAATTTTTTTTCTAAGTTCTTTAATGCTTACCACGATGAATCTCCTGGCGTTAAATAATTTTTTACCACAACAAATGTAGTTAAATTAGGTTGTTGGTCGTGGATGCCCTCGGCAAGCAAGGTTAAATTAAATTGTTTGGCTGTTTGCTTGGCGGCAATAACGGCACAGTTGGTGGTGAATTTATTTTCTGATAAATGCCGTGCTGCTTGTGCGGTGTCTTGGTATTCAACGATTTTGGCATGACCAAGCTGTTTTTCTAAATAGTTTTTGCATTGCGCCAGCGCCTGCGGATGTGAAACAATTGTTTTTATTTCACTAAGCTCTAGCGGTTCAGCTGCTATCAGGCACTGTTTAACGTCGAGCCAAATATCATCAATTGGAGTAAATGTATGTTTGCCCATAGCAATAAATGCAGATTTGACTAGTCCACCGTGGAGATTAACCACAGGAAAGATGCCTAGTTCAATCGTTTGTTGTTCAATCGCAGCCAGCACACCTTCCATATCAATTAAATATTCGATGGCGGCTGTTATTTTTTTTTGTTGCAAATACTGCAGCGCAATGGCTTCAGAAAAAGAACCCATATCACCAGACACGCCTATTTTTATTGCTTTTTTCATATTACCCACACTGTGCTTTGTGTCTTAATAGATGATCCATGATGACCAGTGCCGACATGGCATCAACAATGGGTACTGCGCGTGGCAGCACACAGGGATCGTGGCGACCAGTTGCTTGTAATGTTACTGCTTCATTATTAACATTGAGGGTTTGTTGTTTTTTGCTAATGGTAGCAACGGGTTTAAATGCCACACGAAAGTAAATAGTTTCACCCGTGGAAATACCACCTAAGGTACCGCCGGCATAATTAGTTTTTACCGTGGTTTTAGCGTTTTTTTGCATAAAAGCATCGTTGTGTTGACTACCTTGCATGGTAACCCCATTAAAGCCTGAGCCGATATCAAAGCCTTTAACGGCATTGATGCTTAACATGGCTTTACCTAAATCAGCAGACAGTTTATCAAAAACCGGTTCACCTAAGCCGGTGGGCACGTTGCGAATAACACCTTTAATAATACCGCCGATGGAGTCACCTTGATCTCTAATTTCTGCAATGCGCTTTATCATTTTTTCTGCTGTGCTATTGTCTGGGCAGCGAATAATATTACTTTCAATCTGATCTTTTTCGACATTTTTGTAATCGACATCGGTACAAATTTCGCCGACTTGTTCGACATAACTTAATATTTCAATGCCATGGTTTTGTGCCAAATATTTTTTGGCAATAGCACCAGCGGCGACACGTGCCAAGGTTTCTCGGGCACTGGCTCTACCACTGCCACGATAATCACGGCGTCCGTATTTTTTAAGATAAGTATAATCGGCATGCGAGGGTCGATAGACATCTTTGAGGTGTTGATAATCTTCCGGGCGCATATCTTTATTATAAGCCAGCAACAAAATGGGCGTGCCGGTAGTTTTATTGGCGAACACACCGGATAAAATATGAATTTGATCTTTTTCATCGCGTGGCGAGGTAATGGCACTTTGTCCGGGTTTACGGCGATTCAGTTCGTCTTGAATATCTTTTTCGGTTATTTCTAAACCAGGAGGGCAACCATCGACGATTACGCCAATGGCTCCACCATGGGATTCACCGCAAGTGGTGATTCTAAATAAAGTGCCAAAGCTATTACCAGACATGCTATTTCTCCTGTAGTGCCAACAAGGCTTGTTTAATTATTTCATCTGCTATTGCGTGGGTGAAGTTATTTTTTTCGGGATAAGCTTCGCCAATATTTTTTAACAAAACATAATGCACCTCACCACCCATGGACTTTTTATCAAGTTTGGTTAGTTCGATTAACTTTGCTGCATCGATAGTTTGGAAAAATTCACGAGTGATGCCTATTTTATTAAGCAGCTTAAGGATTTTTTGATAAGGATCATCGGGTAATATGCCTGATAGTTGTGAAATTTTTGCTTCTGCCAATAGTCCGTAGCCTACAGCATAACCGTGTGGCACTTGATAATGCGTGAATTTTTCGATGGCATGGCCAATGGTGTGGCCAAAATTTAAAATTTTACGATAACCAGCTTCTTTTTCATCTTGCTGGATAACTGATGCTTTAATGCGTAACGCACGATTAATCAACTCAGCGGTAGTTTCTTCATCAAAGGATAAGATTTTTTCAATATTATTTTCATAAAATTGGCTGGCTTCGCGATCATTGGTAAGAAACATTTTTAGCGCTTCAATTGAACCGTTTATCATTTGTTCTTTGCTGAGGGTTTTAAGGCAGTGGGGGTCAATGATCACCGTTTGTGGCTGGTAGAATGCACCAATTAAATTTTTACCATACTTAGTGTTGATGCCGACTTTGCCACCGACGCTGCTATCTACCATGGCTAATAAAGTGGTGGGAATTTGTAGGTAGCCAATGCCGCGCATGTAGGTTGCTGCTAAAAAACCCGCAACATCACCCACCACACCGCCTCCTAAGGCTAAAATTAAGGTGTTGCGATCACACTGTTGCGCAAACAGCTGGGCCTCTAGTTGCTCTTTGGTGTGTTGGTTTTTTGCTTGTTCACCCGCGGGAAAGGCAAGTAATTGCACGGGATAATGGTTTTGTTGCAAGTGTTTTAACAATTTATCGCCATAAAGTTTTGCCACTTGATCATCGGTGATGATAATCAAATTACTGGGTGATTTAATAGTGGCCAAGTATTCATTAACAGCTTCGAATAAATCCGCACCGATTGTGATGGTATATGCGTGCTGTTTTTCAGCAAGGTTGATGGCGATAGAAGTCATACTGGGCATACCTCCTTCGCTAACTGCAATAATAAGTCTTCAGTTTGTTCCCAGCCTAAACAAGGGTCAGTAATAGACAGGCCTTGTTTATCTATTTGTTCAGGTTTATCGGGGTTAACTTTTTGATTGCCTTCTTTGATGAAACTCTCGAGCATAAAGCCTTTGACGAGTTGCCTTAATTCAGGGCGTGATTTGATGCTTTGCAAAACATCACGCACGATTTGCGGCTGCCGGTTAGGTTCTTTTTTGCCGTTAACCAAACAATTGTCGTGACTGACATCAATCATAATGGATGGATTGCGAATGTTGTGTTGCTGCATCATCTCTCTTACGTTTTCTAAATGTGCCAGCGAATAATTTGGGCCTTGTTGCGAGCCACGCAACACCAAATGTGCGTAGGGGTTGCCTTGTGTTTGCACTTCGTTGCCATCAAATGCCGCCACATGTGGATATTGTGCGGCAATAATGCTGTTAATACCCACCTTTAGTGATCCATGTGTTGGATTTTTTAAGCCCACGGCGCTGTCAATGGCTGAGGCGAAGATGCGATGCTCTTGATCTTCTGCACTTCTGGCACCAATGGCGACCCAGGACAATAATTCGATGAATCCGCGGGCATTGTGGGTAAATAAAGCTTCATCGGCGATGGCTAAGCCCATTTTTGTGATTTCCACCATCATGTTGCGTGCATATCTTATGCCGGCTTCGATATCGGGGTAAGCACAAGGATCCGGCTGATTAACGGGGCCTGACCAACCTTTGGTGGTGCGCGGTTTTTGGATATAAACGCGCATCACTAATTTTACGGCATGTTTTACTTTTTTATCAAGCTGGTGTAAGCGTTTGGCGTATTCAAGGACAGCTGTGTTCGGCCAAGCGGAGCAAGGTCCAACAACAATTAGCAGGCGTTTATCTTTACCGGCTAAAATATTTTTTATTTCTTGGCGGTTTTCTTCGATTTTTTTATAGCCGGCTTGTGACAGAGTAATTTCTTTTATGATTTCATCTGCTGTCGATATTTTTTTTATAATTTTATAATTCATTTTCCTAGGCCTTCTTTTATAACTGCTTTCATTTTATTAATAGTCTCGCTGTCAATGCTTGCTATATTTTTCCACAAGGTAATTTGTGCAAGTCCCTGTGCTACAAACATATCCAAGCCAGAGATGGTTTTTGCGCCGGCCTGCTCAGCTTGTTGTAATAATAACGTATTAATGGGGTTATAAATCATATCAAACACTACTTGATGTGGTTTAAATGCGTAATCCGGCAAGGATGATTGTGCGCTATTGGGAAACATGCCCAGTGGTGTGGCGTTAATAATCACCTCTAAATCTAGTGATGCTAAATCTTTGTGTTCGACCACTGTACCGCCAAAAATTTTCGCTAAGTTTTCTGCCTTGCTTTTAGTGCGGTTTAACCAGTAGAGATTGCTGCTTTGTTGTTTTAAATAATAACCCAGCGCACAAGCCCCACCACCGGCGCCTAAAATAAGCACGTTTTTATTGCTGAGCTCAACCTTGCGTAAGGCATAAGCAATGCCATTGACATCGGTGTTGTGGCCGAGCAATTTATTATCGCGATTAATGATGGTGTTGACTGCTCCCAGCGCTTCTGCTGCGGGGCTGAGCTGATCCATATGGGTTATGACTTCCTGTTTTAACGGCATTGTCACGGCGGTTAAGCCTATGCCAAGTGTTTTAATGGCTGCAATTAATGTATCGGCTTTGGCATTTTCAACAGCGACCATGACCGTATCAATAGCTAATTCTGCGTAAATACTATTGTGCAATAAGGGGCTCATACTGTGTGCAATGGGTTTTCCAGCGACTAAATTTAATTTTGTTTTAGCGCTACGATTCATGGTTTAAATGCTCCATTAAAACTTTCACAGCTTCACGATAGCCGGCGGCTTTTTTGCCACTAATAACCGCGATACACGCCGGCGCGGTAACCGATTTTTGTCGCCAAGTTTCACGCTCCTGCAGTTGCGAAAGGTGCACTTCTATGGCTGGCAACCTTGTATCAATTAGCGCATCGTGTAGCGCGTAAGAGTAATGCGATAGGGCCCCTGGATTGATGATAACACCATCACAGTTGGGAGATTGCTCTTGTAGTATGTCAATCAGCTCGCCTTCATGGTTGGACTGGTAGCAAAGCACTTCGCCTTGGTATTTTTTTGTTGCTTCTGCAACCAATGTTTCTAGCTCGGCCAATGTTAAGCTACCGTAGTGTTGCTTATCGCGTTGTCCTAATTTATTCAGATTAGGGCCATGTAATAGTAATATCTTCATGTTTGTTCACCTGGCGATTCATTTAATTTTTTCACGATATGTTTAACAGTATTTTCTAGTAATGCGCTGTTGTCAATCGTAAAAGTTGCTAAGTTTTGGTAGATCTCCTTTCGCAGGCACCAAAGTGCGTCGAAGACTTCTGACATCGAGCCATTATCCGCGAAGAACGCAGGTTTACCACCAGCCAATAGTCTTTGATAAACCAGCTGTTGTGTCGCGGTTATGTGGATAACCGTGTGTTGTTTTATCAAGGCTTGATTGTCTGTCTTAATCGGTGTGCCGCCTCCCAAAGAGATAATGCCGCCACTTTTTTTCAAAACTTCCTTGAGCGCATTATGTTCTAATTCTCGGAAATAATCTTCGCCGTACTGTTGTACTATTTTGCGCGTAGACAAGTGCCGGTTATTGTTTTTTTGATAGAGATTTTCAATAATTTTATCTAAATCAATAAATTCTTTATCTAGCCTTTTTGCCAGCAATTTTCCTACACAAGATTTACCGACACTTTTAAAGCCGATCAGTAATATATTTTTTTCAGGTGAAATATCAGACATTTTTCACCTCCATTATCGCCCCCAAAGATTGCATGGTTTGCACATAGGTGGGGTAAGTTTTATTAATGGCTTCGCTGCCAGTAATGACTGTTTCCCCCTGTGCTAACAGGCCGGCAACAGACAGGGCCATTACCGTGCGATGATCATCATAACCGTTAACTTTAGCGCCACGGAGTTTACTTTGCGCGATGACCATGCTATCTGCTAACGTTTCAACATGTGCGCCTAACTGAATTAAACCTTTGCTCATCGAATGAATGCGGTCGGTTTCTTTTATGCGGGCGTGTTTAACATTGATAATTTTTGTCCTACCTTGTGCATAAGTGCCAAGCACAGCTAATGTGGGCAGCAAGTCTGGAATATCGTTGGCATCAATCGTTATACCTTGCAATGGGTTGCCACCCTTAATCAGTAAATGCGCTTCGGCTATCTGAATATCCGCGCCCATTTTTTGTAAAATTGCAATTAATTGCTTATCCCCTTGTGCTGATTGCCTATTTAATCCGTTTAGTTTTACCGTTCCCGGTAACATAGTGGCAGCAGCGATTAAATACGAAGCTGAGGAAAAATCACCATCGATGTGTGTGTGTAAAGGTTTATAGTTTTGTTGGCCCTTAATGTTAAAAACATCATTGTTGTCGTGTTGTTGATGTGTGTAATCAATGCCGTGTTTTTTCAGACAATTCAGTGTCATTTCTACGTAAGGCCGTTCTTGTAAATCTTTAACAGTAATTTCACTGTCGCCACGAGCGCATGGCAATTGTAGCAATAAGGCCGAAAGATATTGTGAGGTTGCGCCATCTATGCTGACCTTGCCACCTTGCAGTTGCCCAGATACAGAAATCGGTAGTGCATTTTTATTTTGTAAATAGTTTATTTGCAAACCCAATGCTTGCAAAACATCTAGTAAAGGGTGAATCGGTCTTTGGCGCATTTGTTCACCAGAATCAAAGGTTACCGGCTCCTTGGTGTTGGCGCGCAAACCAAGTGCTGGCAGCATAAAGCGCGTGGTAATGCCAGAATTGCCAGAATAAAGTTTATTCGTATTGATTGCTAAAGGTAGCCCATGGCTTGTTAGAGTAATTTTGTTGTGTTGCATCTGCACGTTGGCACCTAACTGTTGACATAGCTCAATGGCGTCATGAGTGTCACTGGCATCTAGGGCATTGCCCAGTGTGGATTCACCGTTGGCAAGTAATGCCAAGATGATGGCTCTGATGGTCTCCGACTTAGAAGCGGGGACTGTAGCTTTACCATTTAAGGTAGGTGTGTTTTTTACCAACAGGTTCATAATCTTCTCTCTTATGCTGAGCTATTATGCTAGATCACAGCAAAACAATCACACAAAACATTTGTTGTGTTGCTCGAAGTAGGGTAATTCAGTTTTGAGGTATATGTTTATGCTTGGCCTGGGGGCCAAAAATAAAAGAAAAAAGAGGTTGGGTAGACAGATGCACGCACGTTATCGCTTGCTAGAGCAGCGATGGCGGTGGTGTTTTGTTGGAGGGGAACACGTTTCATGTGTTGTAGTCTCTGTCTATAAAATGAACATCAATAATAAGTCTACGTGATTGCATAAAATTTGTCAAACGCAACCAAAGTGGAATTTTTTAATTATAAATCAATAGGTAAGGGTGATATATGCTTAGAAAAAAGCAGCCAAAAATATCACTAAAATACCCGCTGGTGCAATATAGCGGATTAAGAACCGCCACAGCTTGTAGGCAAAGGCGGTGGTGTTGATTTCTTCTCGTGTAGCCGCTTTGGATAATACCCAACCGGCAAACAGCGCAAAACCTAAGCCACCGAGCGGTAATAAGATATCGGTTGGTAAATTGGTAGCGATATCAAATACCGTTAAGTGATGGGCAAAGTGCACGTTTTTCCAAACATTAAAAGACAGTAGTGAGCCGATGCCGACAAACCAGGCTGCTAGTCCTACGAAACAACAAGCGGTGCCACGTTTTAGGCTATGGCGTTGCATCAAAATTAATACCAAAGGTTCGGCCAAATTAATGGATGATGTCCAGGCAGCAAATAATAATAATAGAAAAAATAAACTACCGATTATGGCACCGCCGGGAATGGAAGCAAATGCAACAGGTAATATCTCATACATTAAACCTGGGCCAGCTTGTGGTGATAAGTGAAAAGCAAAAACAATGGGAAAAATAGCTAGCCCTGATAATATAGCGACTAAGACATCGAGTCCAGCGACAATAAAAACGGTGCTGGTAATATTAACATTTTTGGGGACATAAGCACCATAAGTTAACATGGCACCCGCGCCTAATGCTAAACTAAAAAAGGCGTGTCCCATGGCAGCAATAATGACAGTGCCGGTGATTTTATGCAGATTAAAGTCAAATAGAAAATGTACGGCTTGACGAACGTTGCCAATTTTTATCGCGTAAAATACCAGAATAAATAAAACCAAATAAAGTGCAGGCATCATAAAACGTGTAGCTTTTTCTAATCCTTGTTGCACACCGCGGGCAATCACGCCCATGGTGAGCAGCATAAACAGCGTGTGCCAACCGAGCAATCTTAATGGGTTGGATAAAAAATGTTGCCATAACTGTGTAATTTGTGTGGCGTTGAGGTGGTGGAATTGGCCGGTGAGACTTTTCAATAAATAAGCAATGCTCCAGCCGGCAACAACGCTATAAAATGAGAGCACGAGTAATAGTGCTAGTGCGCCAAGCCAACCAATGTAACCCCATTTGCGTGTGTGTTTTGCTTGCTGTGCCAGTGTGCTTAAAGCATCAACCGGATTTTGCCGGGCACGTCGGCCAATAAGAATTTCGGCGATTAGTATTGGTAGGCCGATGAGCACGATACAGATCAGATAAACGAAGACAAAAGCACTGCCACCATGTGATCCGGCCATATAAGGGAAACGCCAAATATTGCCAAGACCAACGGCTGCGCCGGTTGCAGCTAGAATGAAGGCCCATTTTGAAGACCATTGGTCCTGTGTTTTGGGGTGGTTGTTTGTCTCAGTAGTTTTCATGATTTCGCACAAAATTGATTAAATTAAACCCATTATATTTTTGTAACGCTACATCAATACGCCAGGATTGTCAAGCTGCCGAGGAAAGTTACCATATAACTTGCTATGATTTCTAATAATAAACTCTGTATGTGGAAAAGGGATAAGCTTATGGGGCAAATAACGACCATCAATCCAGCAACAGGCCAAATCATTAAAGGCTATGCGGAGATGGGTAGTCGGCAAATTGCACATAAAATTGATCATGCACAGACCGCTTTTGCTGATTGGTCTGAGCGTAGTGTCAGTTTTCGAACGGGATTATTGGGAGAGTTGGCGGCACAGTTAGTAGATCATAAACGACTTTGTGCGCAAACCATTAGTCAAGAAATGGGCAAACCCATTACCGCGGCTTTATCTGAAGTTGAAAAATGTGTGTGGTTATGTCGTCATTTTGCAGAATATTCCCCTGAGTATTTAAAGCCGATAGCCGTGAAAACTGAATTTTATAAAAGTTATGTAACCTATGAACCTTTAGGTGTCATATTAGCTATTGAGCCATGGAATTTTCCATTTTGGCAAATATTACGTATGTCGGTGCCGACAATAATGGCAGGTAATGTGGTGATGGTAAAACCTGCACCGATTACCACGGGCTGTGGTTATTTAATTGAAAAATTATTTAAGCAAGCCGGCTTTGCCAATTTTATTTTGCAAACGGTGGTTATGAAGAATGAAGTAGCGGCTAAAACTTTGCAAATGGGAAATTTGCAAGGCGTCGCTTTTACCGGTAGCGCACAAGCAGGTGCGCAAGTAGCTGCTGTTGCAGGTAGTGGTCTGAAAAAAATGGTTATTGAGTTAGGCGGTAATGATCCTTATCTTATCTTAGCCGATGCGGATTTAAATAAAGCGGTTGGCGCAACGCTAGCTTCACGTTTAAGTAACTCAGGACAGGTTTGTATTGCTGCTAAGCGTATTATTGTGGTGGATGCTATTTATGAAGATTTTAAAGCAAAATTATTAAAAGAAGTAGCACGCTATTCCTTAGGTGATCCGCAGGAAGAATCTACGCAACTGGGTCCGTTGGCGCGTGAAGATTTGCGTGAACAAGTGCACAAACAGGTTCAGCAAACGATTAAACAGGGTGCTCAATGTTTATTGGGCGCAAAAATGCCCTCGGGGAGAGGATTTTATTATCCGATTACGGTATTGGATGGCATTGAGCCTGGCATGATAGCCTTTGAAGAGGAAATATTTGGCCCAGTGATAAGTTTGATCCGCGCAAAAAATGAAACTCAGGCAATTGCACTCGCCAATGATTCAAAATATGGATTAGCTGCCGCCGTTTTCACCAATGATTTATTGCGCGGTGAGGAAATAGCCGCGAAAAAATTGCAGGCTGGTTTGTGCTTTGTCAATAGTCTAGTGTCTTCCGATCCACGTTTGCCCTTCGGCGGAATTAAAATGTCCGGTTTTGGAAGAGAGTCCGGTATTGAAGGGGTGAGGGGGTTTACGAATGTTAAGACGGTGGTCGTTAAAAATGGGAGTTGAGATGGCTTCTTTGCTCGCACGCCGTGCATACATCCCGGTAAGCTTGAACGCAACATCCCTGTCGCCGACAGCTGTTGCATAGGCCTTATGAATGTCGCTTAAAAATAAAAAAATTCGTCTATTTTATTCCTTTTTATCATGCTAAAATTTACTAGCTTTACACAAGGGATTGGAGGCAATAATGAAAGGACTCAAGGGGTTAGTGCTGGGGTTATGTTTAGTCAGTGTTTCGGCTTGGGCTTTTCAAAAGATGAAACCATACAGGTTGCATATTAATAATAAATCGGGGCGTTCGTTGGCCTGCACAGTTCAGCCTGGCAGTGGTTCTTTGGCTATCGCTCAGGGCGAGCAGAGCTATTCACTGCAGGAGAGGGGGTATCATTGTCCCGACGGTTGGCATGTGGTTGGCTTTTTTATTAAAAATGATAGCGTAACCTTAAGTTCTGCTTGTCCCTGTACCTGGAGCGATAATGTACTTACAATCAATAAGTTATGATTATCGGATTGACAAAGGGATGATTGCCTTGCTGCTTTTGGTTTAATTCGCTTTTGCTCAAAGCCAAACTCTGTTAGAATTTAATCCCGTTGCAATGACGGGATTTTTTTATGACACGTTTTATCTTCATTACCGGCGGTGTGGTCTCTTCCTTAGGCAAGGGCATCACTTCAGCGTCTCTGGGTGCGATTCTCGAAGCGCAGGGCCTTAAGGTCACCTTGATTAAACTCGACCCCTATGTGAATGTTGATCCGGGGACCATGAGTCCATTTCAACACGGTGAAGTATTCGTTACCGAAGATGGTGCAGAGACCGATTTGGATTTAGGGCACTATGAGCGTTTTGTGCGTACCCGCATGACACGTAAAAATAATTTCACCACGGGGCGGGTGTACGCGGATGTTATCCGCAAAGAACGCCACGGTGATTATCTTGGTACCACGGTGCAGGTCATTCCGCATATTACCGATGAAATTAAATTAAAAATTAAAGAAGGTGCTGCAGGTTATGATGTGGCGTTAGTGGAAATTGGAGGTACGGTCGGTGATATTGAATCTTTGCCATTTTTAGAAGCGATTCGACAAATGCGCATTGAATTGGGCCCTGAGCGTGTTTTGTTTATTCATTTGACGTTAGTGCCTTATATTGCTTGTGCCGGTGAAGTGAAAACCAAGCCGACTCAACATTCGGTAAAAGAGCTGCGTTCTATTGGTATTCAGCCGGATATTTTAGTTTGTCGTTCGGTGCAGGCATTGCCGGAAATGGAGCGCTCGAAAATCGCTTTATTTACCAATGTTAATCGCTCCGATGTTATTTCATTGCCGGATGTAGATTGTATCTATGGTATTCCGTTGTTATTGTGTCGTCAGCGTTTGGGCGATCGAGTGGCGCATAAATTAAATTTAGTCGCCGTGCCGATTGATTTACGTGAATGGGAGTGGGTAGCCAAACAGCAAAAAAATCCCAAGCACGAAGTTACAGTAGCGTTGGTGGGTAAATATGTGAATTTGGCGGATTCGTATAAATCCTTAATTGAAGCATTAATTCATGCGGGGATTCATACCGAAACTAAAGTCAAGATTGACTACGTCGATGCTGAAGCATTGGAAGAAGCGGGCACTGAATTATTACGTCAAGCAGATGCCATATTGGTTCCAGGTGGTTTTGGTGAGCGCGGTATTGATGGGAAGTTAATGGCGGCGCAATATGCGCGCGAACAAAATATTCCCTATTTAGGTATATGTTTGGGACTACAAATTGCGTTGATTGAATTTGCGCGTAATGTCGCGTTGATGAAGGATGCGCACAGCAGTGAATTTGATGCAAAAACCCCGTTTCCGGTGGTGGCCTTGGTCAGTGAATGGCAAGATAAAAGCGGTCAAGTAGAAAAACGTGATGCGAATGGTGATTTGGGTGGCACAATGCGATTGGGCGGGCAGGTGTGTTGCTTAAAACGTGGTTCCCAGGCACAAAAAATTTACAATAAAGATAAAGTCATTGAGCGCCATCGACACCGTTATGAAGTGAATAATGATTTTATAGCCGAATTAGAAGCGCACGGTTTGGTGGTATCTGGCAAATCGATTGATGATAAATTGGTTGAAATTATTGAATTAAACAATCATCCTTGGTTTGTTGGCTGTCAGTTTCATCCGGAATTCTCTTCCACGCCGCGCGATGGTCATCCCTTATTTACTGCTTTTATTCAGGCAGCGTTGCATCATATTGGCAAGAAATAGTTCGTTTGCGATTTAATGCTGCTTTTTTCTGTCACTTCATTATTTATTTTTGATTGATTAGAGATCTTTTTGAGAAATCTAAGTGAAGTATGCACATAAATATATTGAATCATGGGTGTGTGTTGCCCACCATGCCATCCAACATTTAAATAAGCAATATGCAAATATAAAATGTTTAATTAATTTGGCATTTACGTGCTGTATCGTATTGTAATGGGCGTGAAGTTTTGTTGCAGATGCGTTACAAATAAGTGGTTTCTATTAGCATTATTGTAACGTAACAACCATATAGTAAAGCTATATTTAATGGAATAATGGATCAGAGGATAACAGGGATGGTTAAGTATTTTTTAAATAAAAAAAGTGTGTTATATGCTGCTTTAATGTGTCTTGCGGCTGTTCTTTTGGGGGCGGCTAACACTTCATTTGCGTTATCTGAGCATTCTATTCCGAAGCCAGATTATATCCAGACTTTCCAACAGTATGTCAACAAAATTAACACCCTGTCATACAGCGACTATGCAAAATACGGTGTCGATGAAAATACATTTAATAGTTTGAAAAACTACCTTGAAACCACTTACCAGGGAGTGACTTCAGATAAATCATTTTACGATTCGCAATTAAGATCATGGGTAGATTGTATTCCCATTGCAGAGCAGCCCGCACTTAAAGGTGAAAAGTTATCGCCAGCTTTTTTAACAAGAATTAAAAAAATTATCGCCAAACAGGATGGCCATGTGGTAACTTCTAAAAATCTGGTTAATATTCATGTGCTAAGTGTAAAAAATCGCTGTAAGGTGGGTGATATCCCATTGCCGCGCTTGAGTATGTTATCATTAATCGAATTTTCTCAACAAGTACCCATGCCCGAAAAACCAGCGCCAACACAAAAAGATCCAGGGGCATCCTTGCTGGGTGCTGCTGAAAATACTTCAAGCGATCCTTCCTATTATTATAATTGGGCCAAATATTCAACAGAATCGCAGTTTATGCGGCATCATCTCGTTGCGGGTATTGGTGCGCGGTTTAATATTTGGCCTTTGCATTACAATGTCCCTATACCGATAAAAAAATCGTGGAATTTAAGTCAAGAAAAAGGTCACAACGAAGAACAGGTGTGGTTGGATGATTATAGCACTGGCTTGACGACGCCGTTAAAGGTAGCCCACCCCATTTTACAGAGCATAGAGGGCGGGGAGGGTGTATATCCATGGCTTAATTTATTGAATCAGGCGCATTCTATAAATTATAAAGAAGATAATAGTGCGCAACACATATGGTTTTATTCAACACGTTTAGCCTATCATAGGAACTATCCCTTGCCTACCGTTTGCTATAACTTGGGGCTTAACTCTGAATCTAGTACAGGATATAGTTGCAAGGCCTTTGTGCAAATTGCTAATAATGTGATTGTTGGCTATCAAGGGATTTATATTCCACGTACTTACAATCATAAGTCGAATATGAGTAGCACAGATGATCCGATGCGCGATGTAGGATTAAAGTGCTTTGCCTGGATGATTCCGCCTTCACAGCAAGTTAACGGTTACAAATATCGCTGGGCAATGCATTTAACCGCGGCTAATTTCTCTGGTTTGGTGGGTTATTATCGGCCTGGCTGGTGGGATGATGATGGACGCTGGGATAATGATAATGTGACGGGGCATAAAACTTTTGCGGATACTTATTCAGTTTGGCCGGAGGTAGGTGCTGAGATATGTGCCCCTGTCAATGCGCAAAGACATCCCATTGCAACCAAAATGGGTAGTGGGTTGTGGGCTAGCTCGACAGGGTCAAATCATAGCCGGGTAGCTTACATTGGCGATCTGGTGACCTATCCCCATGCAGTTTCATATAAGATGGCAAGGCCAGATAAGTCGGATGTCTGTCCCTTGAAAATTAAACCTGGGCAGCAGGGTGCTTTGAATAGCAAGACTGTATACACATCAATATCGGCTGGATTATCCAAGGCTTGCTATTCCGCTTTTGCACCCAGCGCCAGTGATCAAAAAAAACATCCTCATTTGGGAGCTTATTTTTATTTTGGCGGACCGGGTTATAATCCTATAACGGGCGGGTGTCAACAATCTGTATTTCCAATTAATGGAAATTTATAGCAGATGCTACAATAGAAGGCAACACGGGCATGCTCGTGTTTGTTTATTAAGGATGCGCGCTGTTTGAACTTAATCTATCGCGCATTGCTGTAACTACTTTTGGCGTGCCAGCAATAACACCTTTTTCGGGATAATTTTCGCCACCGGTTAAATCACAAATAACGCCGCCAGTTTCTGCTAATAAAACGATGCCGGCAGCGATATCCCAAATTTTTAAATCAAATTCCCAAAAACCATCAAAACGTCCGGCAGCAATATAAGCCAAATCTAGGGCAGCGGAACCACCACGACGCACACCAAGTGTGGGTGGAAATAATTGCTTGAAGCCAGCTAAATAGGTGGCCAATTTTTCCGGCTGTTTTGAAGGAAAGCCAGTGGCGAGTAATGCATTTTCGAGGGATGTTTGTTGGCTGATTTTTATGGGTTGTTGGTTAAGCCAGGCGCCTTGTTGATGTATGGCGGTGAATAATTCATCGCGTGTGGGATCATACACTAAGCCCAGTAAAAATTGTTCATCTTTTTTCAGTGCGATGGAAATGCAAAATTGGGGTACCCCGCGGGCAAAATTGACGGTGCCGTCGATGGGATCGATGATCCAGCAATAGCTACTACCCGTTTTGCTGCCAGATTCTTCGCCCAAAATGCTGTGTTCTGGGTAGTGTTGCGCAATAGTCTTAATAATGCACAATTCTGCTTGACGATCAGCGTCAGTGACAATGTCGTGATAGCCTTTATTGGCAATGCTGAGCTTTTGTGGTTGGCGAAATTTTTCTAATAACAGTTGGGCGGCTGATTTTGCCGCTGTTTGTGCGACTTTAAGTAGCGTATTTAATTCAGTTGCCTTGTTTTTTTGCATGGATAAATTCTTTATTTATTTTTAATAAGTATGTTACAGTGGGCAGCGCGAAAATGCCACAAGGCTCAACATTAAGACAGCAGGAGGTTGTTGAATGGATAAGGGAAAAATTCGTGTCGCTATTGTTGGATTAGGAAATTGCGCCAGCTCTTTGATTCAGGGAATTAATTATTATAATCCTAGCCGCTACACAGGACGTCCCATTGGTTTGATGCACGAACTTATTGGTGGTTATGGCCCCAGTGATATCGAAATTGTGGCAGCTTATGATATTGATCGACGCAAAGTTGGCAAATCGGTTGAAGAAGCGATGTTCGCTGCGCCAAACTGCACACAAATTTTTTGCAAAGACATTGCTGCAACGGGTGTAGCGGTGGCAATGGGGCCAGTGTTGGACGGGTATTCTGCGCACATGCAAAATTATGCCGATGAACAAACTTTTTTATTGTCTGATGCCGCGCAACCGAGCGAGGAGGATGTTATCGCCCAGCTACGCGCAACAAAAACTGAAGTGTTGATGAATTATTTGCCGGTCGGTTCTGAGCAGGCAACGCAGTTTTATGCGCGTTGTGCTTTGGGGGCGGGTGTTGCTTTTGTTAACAATATTCCCGTTTTTATCGCCAGTAATCCAGAATGGGCGGCACGTTTTAAAGCAAAAAACGTACCAATTATTGGCGACGATATTAAAGCGCAATTGGGTGCGACGATTACGCATCGTGCGTTAGTTGAATTATTTCGTATGCGTGGCGTGGAATTAAAACGCACCTATCAATTAAATACCGGCGGCAATACCGATTTTTTAAATATGCTCAATCGTGATCGTTTGTTATCGAAGAAAACTTCGAAGACCGAGGCGGTGACCTCATTAAATCCCAATTTAGCGCCGAACGATGTGCACGTGGGGCCAAGTGATTATGTGCCGTGGCAAAACGATAATAAGTTGTGTTTTTTGCGCATGGAAGGCGAACTATTTGGCAATGTGCCGATGAATATTGAATTACGTTTGTCAGTAGAAGATTCACCGAACTCTGCCGGTGTGGCCATCGATAGTGTGCGTTGTGCCAAATTGGCATTAGAGCGTGGTGAAGGTGGTGTGATCGAAGGGCCGTCGGCATTTTTCTGCAAGCACCCACCCCATCAATATACCGATACGGTTGCGTGCCAAATGACTGAGGCCTTTATCCAAGGGCAAAAGGTGCTAAAGCCAGAAGCTGAAGTGGTTTAGGTAACTTATCGTGTTTTTCGTGCTCGTCGAGACTTTAGGCTAGTGGCCTGTGGCCATTAATCTGCTAAACTCTGCATTGATTGTCATTTGAGTGAGACCAGCTATGCAACTGCATGATTTTGAAATTGGCTTAAACCACCCACTGTTGTTGATCGCAGGGCCCTGTGTCATCGAAAGCGAGCAACTGGTTATTGATGTCGCTGGGCAACTGAAGCAGATGACGGATCAACTGGGTATCCCCTATATTTTCAAGGCTTCTTTTGATAAAGCCAATCGTTCATCACACAGCAGTTTTCGTGGCCCGGGCATAGACAAAGGGTTAGCGATCTTGGAGCAGGTGAAGCGTCAGTTGGGTGTGCTAGTGCTGACTGATGTGCATGAAGATACACCGATTGATGAGGTGGCTGCGGTGGTTGATGTGCTGCAAACCCCCGCGTTCTTGTGTCGGCAAACCAATTTTATGACACGCGTGGCGGCTAGTGGCAAGCCGGTGAATATCAAAAAGGGTCAATTTTTAGCGCCTTGGGATATGCAACATGTGGTGGCCAAAGCCAAAGCCACAGGCAATGAGCAGATTATGGTGTGTGAACGTGGTGCGTGTTTTGGTTATAACAATTTGATTTCAGATATGCGCTCTTTGGCTATTATGCGCGAAACTGGTTGTCCAGTGATTTTTGATGCCACTCATTCTGTGCAATTACCGGGGGGACAGGGATCAAGTTCAGGTGGGCAGCGTCAGTTTATTCCAGTGTTGGCACGAGCGGCAGTTGCCGTTGGTATAGCGGGTATTTTTATGGAAACCCATCCCAATCCAGACAAAGCCTTAAGTGATGGGCCTAATTCGTGGCCGTTAGCAAAAATGCAGGAATTGTTAACGACCCTGGTTGATTTGGATCGTGTGGTGAAACAACAGAAGTTATTAGAGCAACAGGTGTAAATAAATGACGGCGATAAAAAATATTGAAGCATTTGAAATTTTAGATTCCCGTGGTAATCCAACCGTTGCGGCACAGATTAGTTTGACCAGTGGTGCACAAGGCATGGCGATGGTGCCTTCGGGAGCTTCGACCGGGATTAAAGAAGCCTTGGAATTACGCGATCAAGATCCCAAGCGCTATTTGGGTAAGGGTGTGTTGCAGGCAGTTAGTCATATTAATGGTGAAATCAAACAACATTTATTGCAGCAAGATGCAGCAGATCAGCAGGCGATTGATCGTTTATTAATGGCATTGGACGGCACGGAAAATAAAGGCCGTTTGGGGGCGAATGCACTGTTGGCGGTTTCACTGGCCAATGCTCATGCGGCGGCTGATGATGCCGGTCAACCGCTTTATCGCTATTTAGCGGGGGATAAAGGTTTTTCCATGCCGGTGCCGATGATGAATATTATTAACGGTGGGGCGCATGCGGATAATAATTTAGATATACAAGAATTTATGATTTTACCGGTCGGCGCACCAAGTTTTTCCGAAGCGTTGCGTTATGGTGCGGAAGTTTTTCATCATCTTAAGAAATTATTAAGTCAGAAAAAATTAGTGACGTCAGTGGGTGATGAAGGTGGTTTTGCGCCGAATTTACCAAATCATGAAGCGGCTTTAACGTTAATATTACAAGCCATCGAAGCGGCCGGTTATCAACCGGGCAAAGATATTTATTTAGGTTTGGATGTTGCCAGTTCTGAATTTTATAAAGATGGCAAGTACCATTTGCAATCGGAAAATAAACAATTAACGAGTGATGAGTTTATTGAGCAGATGGCCAAGTGGGTGGATGAATATCCGATTATTTCCATCGAAGATGGCATGTCAGAAACCGATTGGGATGGTTGGGTCGCTTTGACCAAGCGCTTAGGCGAGCGTGTGCAGTTGGTGGGCGACGATTTGTTTGTGACCGATGAAAAATTACTGGCAGAAGGCATTAGCAAGAAAGCGGCCAATGCTATTTTAATCAAAGTGAATCAAATTGGTACGTTGACGGAAACGTTGCAAACTATTCGTTTGGCGCAACAAGAAAAATTTGGCGTAGTGGTTTCGCATCGTTCTGGCGAAACAGAAGATACGACTATTGCAGATTTAGCAGTAGCCACGGCGGCCGGGCAAATTAAAACCGGTTCGTTGAGTCGTTCGGATCGTATTGCCAAGTATAACCGTTTATTGATGATTGAACGCCAGCTGCAACAGCAGGCAGCTTATGCGGGCATGGACGCTTTTCCTTTCTTGTAGAAAGGTATTTAGGATGAAAATGTGAGAGCACTTGTTTGGGCACTAGTCGTATTGTTGGGGCTGCTGCAATACAATCTTTGGTTTATGCCAGGTGGTGTTATTGCGGCGTGGAAATTACGTTACAATATTCATTTGCAACAACAAAAAAATGCAAAGCGCCAAGAGCAAAATGCGGTGTTAACGGCAGATATTCGCGACTTACGCAGTGGTGATGAAGCGATCGAAGAGCGTGCGCGCAATGAATTGGGCATGATTCGTCCCGGGGAAACATTTTATCAGATAGTGCAATATGACCATGAAAAACCAGCAAGCAAATAACTGTTGGGCGATTGTGCCAGCAGCAGGTATCGGCAGCCGTATGGTAACGGAACAGCCCAAGCAATACTTAAAACTCGGCTCTGCTAGTGTTATTGAGCACAGCCTTGCGGTTTTGTTTGGGGTCGGTTTTATTAAAAAAATATGTGTGGTTTTAGCCGAACAAGATGATTGTTGGCAATCATTGAATCTTACTGATAATAAATTGTTGTTGGCTCATGGTGGTCAAACGCGAGCACATTCGGTATTAAATGGTTTATTGGCTTATGCCTCAGAAGCCAAGCCTAGTGATTGGGTTTTAGTGCACGATGCCGTGCGTCCTTGTGTTAAAGTAGGTGACATACAACGTTTAATGGCAGCGGTTGAGCAGCATTCGGTGGGTGGTTTGTTAGGTATTCGCGCGACGGATACGCTTAAAAAAGTCAATGCTGAGCAGGAAGTCGAAGCGACGCTGTCTCGTGCACACATTTGGTATGCACAAACACCGCAATTGTTTCGTTACGAGTTATTGTTAAATGCGCTGCAAAAAGCTATTAATGAGGACATTAAAGTTACTGATGAGGCTGGTGCCATCGAGTTGCTTGGGCATAAACCAATAATGGTTGAGGGTCGGGGTAGTAATATTAAAATTACGCGAGAAGAAGATTTATTATTGGCTCGTATGATTTTACAAGGTGAACAGGGGTAATAAATAATGCAAGCGTATCGTATTGGTTGTGGTTATGATTCCCATCGGTTTGGCGACGGCAGTGCCATTGTGTTGGCCGGTGTTAAAATCCCTTTTACACGAGGGATAATGGCGCATTCGGATGGCGATGTTGTTTGGCATGCCTTAGCAGATGCTTTATTGGGAGCGGCTGCCTTGGGCGATTTGGGACAACATTTTTCAGACACCGATGCCGAGAATAAAAATAAAAAAAGCAGTGAATTTTTGCAGCATATTTTAAATTTGTTGCGACAGAAGAATTATCAGATTGTCAATATTGATGTGACGGTTATTACCGAGGCACCGAAACTAAAAGATTTTATTAAAAATATGTGTGATAATACGGCGAAAGTATTAGCGATGAGTGCTGCGCAAGTTAATATCAAAGCGAAGACTAATGAAAAAATGGGTTGGATTGGCCGTGGGGAAGGATTGGCGGCGCAAGCGGTAGTTATGTTGCTAACAGATAATAAAACGAGTGACTAAATGATGAAAATATTAATTTCCAATGACGATGGCGTTTATGCGGATGGCTTGAGCGCACTGGTTCAGGAGTTACAACAAATTGCTGAGGTGGTAGTGGTGGCCCCCGATCGTAATCGCAGTGGTGCGAGTAATTCGCTTACTTTGATGGCGCCTTTGCATATTAAACAATTGCCGAATGGTTTTTACAGTGTTGAAGGTACGCCGACGGATTGTGTGCACGTGGCTATCACTGGTTTGTTGGAGCAGGTGCCGGATATGGTAGTGACTGGTGTTAATGCTGGTGCTAATTTAGGCGATGATGTTTGGTATTCAGGTACGGTAGCCGCAGCGATGGAAGGGCGATTTTTAGGCCTGCCAGCACTTGCCATTTCTTTGGTGGGAGATAAAAATTATGCAACAGCAGCCAGAGCAGCTAAGCGTTTGGTTGAGCAAGTGATTGCTGATCCTTTGCCGGCTAGCACAATTTTAAATGTGAATGTGCCTGATTTAGCTTGGGAGGAGTGTGGTGGCTTTGATATTACACGTTTAGGCACGCGTCACCAGGCTTCTCCTACTATTATTGAGCAAGATCCACGCGGTAACACCATTTATTGGGTCGGCATGCCGGGGCCTGAGCAAGATGCCGGGCCGGGTACTGATTTTTGTGCGATACGTGAAAAAAACGTATCCATTACTCCTTTGAACGTCGACATCACCCATTACCAAACATTTGAGCAATTAGCGCATTGGGCGCAAGGGCTAGCAAAAAAGCGGGGATAAGCGATTGCCGCGATTGATCATTTTAAGGATAGCGATCATTGCCTGGGCAACTATAGCGATTTCTGGTTGCTACAAAACTGCCGGTGAGTACGCACCCGTGGTTGAAGGTTGGCAGCAGCCGACAACTACATCGGGTTATTATCGGGTTAAGCGCGGTGATACTTTGTATTCGATTGCTTGGGCGTTTGGTCTGGATTATCGTGATTTGGCGCGCGTCAATCATCTGTCTGCTTCTTATGAGTTAACACCGGGTCAGCGCTTAGTGATGCAGGTGGGTTCAGCGCATGCCACAAAAACGGCAAAAGTCACTTCTCGGCGCTCAAGCGTTGCAGTTAAAACGAAACCGCATCGTTGGTTACCGTTTCGTTGGCGTTGGCCTGTTGCCGGTCGGATAGTAAAAGCCTATCAGGGAAGCCGCAGTGTTAATCAGGGAGTGGATATCGGTGGTCGATTGGGTGAGGCTGTGCGTGTCGCTGCACCTGGAAAAGTAGTCTATAGTGGAGATGGTATACGAGGGTATGGTAATCTGATTATAGTTAAGCACAACGCCAATTATTTAAGTGCGTATGCGTTTAATCAGAAAAATTTGGTGCGCATTGATGAGTGGGTAAAAACTAATCAGGTTATTGCTCGAATGGGGCATAACAACGCGAACCGGGTTATGCTACATTTTGAAATTCGGCGTAATGGCAAGCCAGTGAACCCATTACACTACTTGCCGAAGCGTTAATAGCCGTGGTGGCAAATGGATTTGAAACCATTGTTAGGGGAAAGTTGTGGCAGAGCAGCGTAAAAAAAATACAAAAGGCTATAACACGGAAAACGAACGGTTGTTTGCCGGGCCGAAGGCTAAGCAAAAAAAACCTGGGTCGGCATCCGCTGATGCAACCGTGGATAAAGAACGCGTACGTAAAGATGCGCGTGCTACCCTAGACCCTACACAAATGTATTTAAATGAAATCGGCTATAAGCCGTTATTAACACGTGAACAAGAACTGAAGGTGGCGCGTTCGGTGGCGCGTGGTAATAAAAAAGCTTGCAAAAAAATGATTGAGAGCAATTTACGCTTGGTGGTTAAAATAGCGCGCTATTATTGTAATCGCGGTTTGGCTTTTTTGGATTTAATTGAAGAAGGTAACTTAGGATTAATGACGGCCGTTAGAAAATTTGATCCAGAGCGTGGCTTTCGTTTTTCTACCTACGCCACTTGGTGGATTCGGCAAAATATTGAAAGAGCGATTATGAATCAAAGTCGCACCGTGCGCCTACCTATTCACGTGATTAAAGAATTAAATATTTATTTGCGTGCCGCCAAAAAATTAACCCAGCAATTAGAGCGTGAGGCGGGGCCGCAAGAAATTGCTGAGATGATCGATAAACCGATTGACCAAGTGCGTAAAATTATGGATTTAACTGGTGATGTCACCTCTTTAGATGCGCCTGCTATGCGCGATAGCTCCAAGAAAATTGTCGATACGGTTGCCGATGAAAATATGCAGGATCCTGCAGATTTTATCGCTGATTTTGATTTAACCGAACATTTAAACCTGTGGCTAAATGAGCTCGATGTTAAGCATCGAAAAGTGATTGTGATGCGTTACGGTTTGTTGGGGCATAAAAAATCCACTTTGGATGTGGTGGGAAAAAAAGTGGGTTTAACACGTGAGCGGGTGCGGCAAATACAGCTTAAAGCCGTGGTGCAGCTGCGTGCTATTTTGCAGCGCGAAGGGATCGTTGATCCGGATAGTGAGGGTTGTGAATAACTTTTAGTGAAGCGCTCGGGCTTAACCGAAGTTGTTTATTTTAAATGGCCACATGCGTTCAAAAACACCATTTTTTTCCAGATAATGTTTTAGCGCCGCGAGAATGTGTATGGCTAATAATCCCATAATAACCCAAGCTAATATGGCATGCACATCACTAAAATAGTGTGCGATTGCTGGGCTGAGTGAAATACCAGGAAAAGAGACAATAAATAATCCCCAGAAACTGGGCGGGTGATTTGCCGCGGTTGACATGATGATGCCACTCAGTGGCATGGCGATCAGAATAACGTAGAGTAGGCCGTGGACTAAATTAGCGCAACAACGCTGCCACTTGGGTATAAAAGTCGGCAGTGGTGGTGGTGGGGAAATCAAGCGCCAAAGCAAGCGGATGACCATCAAAAATAAAATCGTTAATCCTAAAGACTTGTGTACCGTGAACAGTTGATGACGAAAAGTGGGGTCAGAAAATTCGTGCATGGTGCTACCGAGCGTTAGCATGGCAATCACGAGTAAGGCTATCAGCCAGTGAAAAAACTTTGCCCCACCGCTGTAGGCGACGACGTTATTTGTGGGGGACATAATGTTACCTTCCTTAGCAGCCTCAACTGGCTATTCATCAAAATGATTCTTTTTTAAGTCTAGCACGGTAGTATTTTTTTGCATACCTTGCGTGATAGGTTTGTGTAGTTGATGGGCAATTTGTCTTAAAATAAATAAACCACGTATTTTGTTATTTTTGTCGTGTGTATCAATAACCAAAGCATAAGGTTTATTCAGAGAATTTAATGTATTGACAACGTTACCTACCCTGGCGTATTCGATGGTTTCGAAAGAAAATGCCGGAATATCTGCAATTTTTGTCATCACCATTTTTACTAAAATTTTCTCTCGGCTAATGCGTTTTTGTTGAATTATTTGAATAGGCTTTTCACCTAATATTTCGCTAGAGCTGATGATGCCCTGTAATAAACCATCGTCTGCTGCAATTAATAATGCATGGACATCGAGCACTTGCATTTCATTGAGCGCATGTTCGATGGATAAGTCGGCTGGCAGTATGGCGGTGGGTGTTTTTTGAAAATCGATCATTGCCATGGTGGCTGGATCATCCAAATGGACCAATTCTGGCAGCTGACAATGTGATAGCTTGGCTTCACTGGCTTTAAAGCTTACGGTTTCTAAGGTATCAAATTTAGGCATAAGAGTGGCTCAATTCATTGCGGAAGGTGGATTATAGCAGTTGCCGATCAGCAGTGCTAGGGTGCTAAAAACCCGGGGTTAGCTAGAGTATCACATTATCTTGGTTGATAAATAGCTTTAATAACAGTTGGTTATAATATTTCTGCGACACCGGCTAAAAGTAATCTCCGGGCTTGAAATTGGCCAGACAAACCCCATATGATACGTATGTCAATTTAATGAGAGGAGCTTTGAACATGTCAGCAAAACCACAAACTGAAACCCTAGATTTTGATGCTCAGGTCAGTGAATTACTGCATTTGGTTACTCATTCGCTTTACAGCAATAAAGAGATATTTTTGCGTGAGCTGATCTCCAATGCTTCCGATGCGGCGGATAAATTGCGTTACCAAGCCTTATCTGATGAAGCTTTGTTTGAGAATGAGCCTGATCTTAAAATTTGGGTTGATTTTGATAAAGACAATCGTACAGTGACGGTGCGCGATAATGGTATTGGCATGACGCGTGAAGAGGTTATTGCCAATTTAGGTACTATTGCACAATCAGGCACACGTGCGTTTAAAGATATTCTTTCTGCCGATGAAACTAAAGATTCACAACTGATTGGTCAGTTTGGTGTGGGTTTTTATTCCGCTTTTGTGGTTGCTGATAAAGTCGTGGTGCGTACACGGCACGCTGGCATGAACAGTGATCAAGGTGTTATGTGGGAATCGGAAGGCACGGGTAAATATACCATTCAAAATGTCGATAAAACTACGCGCGGCACAGAAATTGTCTTGTACATTAAGAAAGAACAAGAGGAGTTTTTAAGCGAGTATCGCTTGCGTGAAATTATTGCTAAATATTCCGATCATATTGCTTTGCCCATATTAATGTTGCAACAGCAAGCGCCAAGTACAGCAGAAGATAAAGAAAAAGAACAAGCCGAGGAAAAGCCACCGGAATATGAGGCAGTGAACCGTGCAAAAGCTTTGTGGGCCTTGCCGAAGTCAGAAATTGATGAGAAGGATTATCAGGAGCTTTATAAACATATTGCCCATGATTTCGAAAATCCATTGACGTGGGCGCACAATAAAGTGGAGGGTAAATTAGAATACACCAGTTTGCTTTATGTCCCAGCGCGTGCGCCGTTTGATTTATATCAGCGTGATATGCAGCGCGGCTTAAAGTTGTATGTTAAGCGTGTTTTTGTGATGGACGATGCCGAACAACTGATGCCGCTTTATTTGCGCTTTGTTAAAGGTATTGTTGATTCCGGTGATTTACCACTAAATGTTTCTCGTGAAATTTTGCAGTCCAATCAAGTGATCAATAAAATACGCACGGCCTGTGTTAAACGTGTGCTGGGTTTATTGGAAAAAATGGCGGCTAATGACGCGGAAAACTACCAAATATTCTGGAAGGAGTTTGGTCAAGTATTAAAAGAAGGTCCGGCTGAGGATTTTGCCAATAAAGATCGTATTGCAAAATTATTACGTTTTGCTTCGACGCAAACAGGCTCAGAGGAACAGACGGTTAGTTTGGAAGACTACATTAAACGCATGCCTGAGGATCAGGATAAGATTTATTATTTAGCAGCTGATAATTTTAATGCCGCCAACAATAGTCCGCTGTTAGAGATTTTTCGTCAAAAAAATATAGAAGTGTTATTGCTTTCGGATCGTGTGGATGAATGGTTGGTGTCACATTTAACTGACTTTGAAGGTAAAGCTTGGCAGTCTATTGCTAAAGGCAAGGTTGATATTGGTGATAAAAATGAAACAGAAACAGAAAAAGAAGATCAAGAAAAACTAGAAAAAGACTTCACCCCGGTTACTGAAAAAATAAAATCTGTGTTGGGCGAGCGTGTTCAGGAAGTGCGAGTTACCAGTCGTTTAACGGATTCGCCAGCTTGCGTAGTTTTTGGTGAAAGTGATATGAGTGGTAATATGGCGCGGATGTTAAGTGCAGCAGGTCAAGCGGTGCCGGTATCGGCGCCCATTTTTGAAATAAATCCCAAACATGCGATTCTTGCACGTCTTAAAACAGAACAAGATTCCGCTCAATTAGGTGATTGGGTTGAGGTTTTGTTTGCACAGGCTTTGCTTGCCGAAGGTGAGGAACTACCGGATGCAGCGACTTTTGTTAAGCGCTTAAATAAATTGTTAATGCACGCGGATTAGATCTTGGTGTGGTTGCCCAGAGGGCTGTGCAAAATATGCACAGTCCTTTGAATCTGAAAGATTGTTGATTCTACAATTCTATCCTGTCATGATTTGCGATAGGGGTAAGAATAGGATCTACTTGGGGCTGGTGTAAGCAGTTATGGATAACAGTTCATCTGATCAGATTGAAAAGCAATTAATGACCATTACGCGTGATTTTTTGCAGCAAGCAGGAACCAGCGTTTATCGTGCGGTTAGCCTGGATGCGTCATTAACACATGAGTTAGGCATTGGTTCTCTAGAACGCGGAGAGTTGTTTGCTCGCTTTGAGTCGGTCTTTGGGCTGCAATTACCTGAGTCTTTAATGGTCTCCGCCAATTCCTTGCGTGATGTGGCTGCCTTTATAAAAACGGCAAAACCCGAATTTAGTGTTCCTAAAATGACAGCGCACAGCCATGGGGATTCCGTGTTTGTTGATGTGAGTTCAGCAAAAACATTAGTAGAGGTGCTTAAGCGCTATGCAGAGCAAGAGCCAGAGCGTGTGCATATCATATTTCAAGATGCCTTAGGCAAAGAAGAAACGCTGACTTATGGCAAGCTTTATGCGCAAAGCCAGATTTTAGCGAGTAACTTATTAGCGGAAGGTTTGCAGCCGGCAGAAACGGTTGCCATTATGTTGCCGACTTGTTTTGAATTTTTCTACAGTTTTTTTGGTGTGTTATTAGCAGGGGGGATTCCTGTGCCTATTTATCCACCTTTGCGCGCAGATCAATTTGAAGAATACGTTAAGCGTGAAACCATCATATTACATACAGCACAAGTGCGGATGTTAATTAGTTTTATTGAAGCTAAGTCCTTATCGCAACTATTATATAATTTTGTTCCAAGTTTAAAAAAAGTTTTCACTGCGAGCGAGGTATTAGACCGTGCTCGGGACAATACTTTAATTTTTCCGCAGGCGGAAGATACGGCTTTTATACAATATACTTCGGGGAGTACGGGTAATCCAAAAGGCGTGCAATTAACGCATCAAAATCTCTTGGCCAACCTTAAGACCTATGGTGAGGCATTGCAAATAAAGCCTACCGACGTAGTGGTGAGTTGGTTGCCGTTATACCACGATATGGGATTGATTGGCGCCTGGTTGGGTAGTCTTTATTATGGGATGACTTTGGTATTAATGTCACCGTTAACTTTTTTAGCGCGTCCAGAACGTTGGTTGTGGGCTATACATTATCACCGCGGCACGATATCTGCTGCACCTAATTTTGCTTATGAGTTATGTCTTAAAAAAATTCCAGCAGCGATGCTGGAGGGTCTAGATTTAAGTTGTTGGCGCCTAGCTTTAAATGGTGCTGAAACTGTTTATCCAAAAACCCTGCGTGCATTTGTGGAGAGTTTTGGGAATTATGGGTTTCAATCAACCACCATGTTTCCTGTTTATGGTTTAGCAGAAAATACGCTGGGTGTAACGTTTCCTAAGTTGGGTCAGCGAGTTAGAATTGATTGTGTTGATCGCGATATATTGTTAAAAGAAAAGCGCGCGATTCCTGTTGCAACTGGTAAAAGAGCGTCGCAAGAGTTTGTTTCTTGTGGCGTGCCATTGCCAAGTGTTGATGTGCGCATTGTGGATGATGAAGGTCATTTATTAAGTGACAGAGCCATTGGTTGTTTGCAATTTAAAGGTCCTTCGGCTATGCAAGGTTATTATCGCAATATGGAAGCTAGCGAAAAAATATATTTTGACGGTTGGTGGGACAGTGGTGATTTAGCTTATCAGGCAGATGGTGAAATATTTATAACCGGCCGCAGCAAGGATATGATTATTAAAGCGGGGCGTAATATTTATCCCGCTGAAGTGGAGCAGGTTTGTGCACAGTTGGAAAAAATTCGCAAAGGTTGTGTCATTGCTTTTGGCATTCGCAATCCAGCGATGGGCACAGAGAAATTTATCATTGTTGCTGAGACCAAAGAGTTAGACGTTCATGTTCGCCAACAAATTGGACGTACGATGAATGAAATGGTAATGGCACAAATTGGTATTCCGCCTGATGAAATTGTTTTAGTTAAACCAAAAACATTACCTAAAACATCCAGTGGTAAGTTGCGTCGGTCAGCTTGCAAAGAGTTGTATTTGGCTAAAAAGTTAGGGCGACGCAGACTGCCGGTTTGGATGCAAGCGATTAAATTGTATGCGGGCACGCTAATAAGTGGGGTAAAAAAGGTCATCGGCCTAGCGTTGAAGCTGGTTTATACCCTTTATCTCGTCTCAATAACGCTGGTTACTTTTTTAGTATTGTTGTTGTGTATTTTCTTGTTTCCTAGAAAAATAGGTCAGCGATTGACTCAATTATGGCTGCGCCTGCTTTTCCTTTTAGCGTTATGTCGGCGCAAGATTAATTTTACAGAAAATCTACCGTCTACCGCGCCGGTGGTTTATGTAGTGAATCATGCCAGTTATATAGATGTTGCGGCATTGATGTCTGTGTTGCCGACCAATGTTGCCTATGTCGGCAAGGCTGCTTTGAGTAAAGCACCTATTTTACCCTATATTATTAAGAAATTTGGTTATTTGTATGTCAGCCGTGATGATGTTAAAAAGGCCATAGATGAAACGCAAGTATTAATTGAGACTTTGCAGCAAGGCCGCTCTGTGGTTATTTTTCCGGAGGGAACCTTCACTTCTGCGGTTGGCTTGCGACCGTTTAAAATGGGTGCTTTTAAAATTGCTGCGCAAACACAATTTCCAATTTCTCCTATCGCCTTGCGTGGCACGCGTCAGATTTTACGTGCCAATAGTTTTTTGTTGCGTCCAGGAAAAATCACTTTAACGGTTTGTCCTTTTTTGGTTGCTAAAGGCGAACAGTGGGAAGATTTATTGGCGCTTAAGAATGAAGCTTATCAGGCCATTGTAAAACATTGTGGCGAGCCAGTATTAGAAATGCCTATTGCTGGATATGATTCATCACATTAGATAAAGGGGTTTATGATGCAAAAGTATGCTGGCTATTTAATTATTTTTTTGCCGCTCCCTTTGTTGGCGCAGCAATATCTTTGTCCGACAACGAATCGTTTTGTTAGCAGCGGCGCTAGCCTAAGTCAAGTGTTGGCTGCCTGTGGTAAACCGTTGCATCAGATTGAGCATAAAAAAAAGCTAACTTATACCAACAGCATCACAACCTGGACTTATCAGTATGTACAGCCTCTAACACGCACGGTGTCTCCTGTTTATATACAGTTTAAAAATAATCGTGTCTCTGCCATAGGATTTCCACATGGGAAAACTGTGGCGCGGAAAAAAATGCTGCTTTGTCCGCATGGTGCGGTTATTGCTGGTAGCAGCACGCAATACGTCTTAAAGGTTTGTGGTGTGGCTCAAAGTAAAACTCAGCAAACACAATCACACGATAAAAAAATAATCGAGCTGGTTTATCAGCCGCGTTCTTACATGCCGCCTAAGATATTTGTGTTTGAGGATGGGCGCTTGGTAGGGCTTGGCGCGCGTTAACTCCGAAAAATACGACCGTCATACTGTACCTGAGCGGTATCCCGGAAAGTAGCAAAAGGCAGGTGTTTATTTAGTAAATGGACACCACAGCTAAACCGCGGTATGACGCAGGTAATTTTAGCGCATCTGCCCTGGGGTTTACCCTTTACTGTTTTAATTGCGTTTGTATATCCACGGCGATTAATAAATTTTGCAATAACGTAGCGACAGTCATTGGCCCAACGCCACCAGGTACGGGTGTGATCCAGCCGGCTCGTTTACGGGCAGTGGAAAAATCCACGTCACCAACGATATGACCATTGTCTAAATGATTAAAGCCGACATCGATAACGATGGCGCCGGGTTTAATCCACTCGCTTTGTAAAACACCCACTTTGCCCATGGCAGAAATAAGTATATCCGCATCTGCGACTTGTTTGCTTAAATTTTTGGTATAGCGATGGCAAATGGTGGTGGTGCAGCGAGCTAGTAATAACTCAAGGGCCATGGGACGGCCAACAATATTAGAAGCACCGATGACGACGGCGTGTTGTCCGCTTAAATCTTGCTCAGTGGTTGCTAACAATGTCATCACGCCAGCGGGGGTACAAGGTCGTAGCAGTGGTCGTCTTTGTGCCAGGCGTCCCAAATTATAGGGATGAAAGCCATCAATATCTTTGGCAGGGTCAATGTGATCTAACAAATCATTGGTATTCAAATGCGCAGGCAAGGGCAGTTGCAGCAATATGCCGTGGATAGCAGGCTGCTGATTGAGATCTTTGATCAATTGCAGTAATTCAGCTTGGTTAATGTTCTCTGTTAGCTTGTGTAACTCGAAGCCGACACCTACTTCTTGGCAGGCGCGCTGCTTGTGGCGTACATAGGTGCTAGAGGCAGGGTCGTTACCCACTAAAATGACGGCCAATGCAATGGAATTTAAGCCATCTTGATTACGCTGTTGGATTTGCTGTGCCACTTGTGCGCGAATTTTTTTGGCAATGGCTTTGCCATCAATGATCTTTGCTGTCATGTTGGATTTCCTCTTTAATCAGCTATGCCTATTTGCGTGTTGAAATTTTACTTTGAGCTTACTGTAGGGGGTTTGGTGAATTGTTGCAAGCTTGTTGCAATGGTCCCTGGTTTTGATATGCGCTGTTAACATGACGGGGGTATTCTTGTCAGCAGGAGAGATGGGTGGTTCACGAGCATGCCATGGCTATGGGCTGGATGCTGATGCACTTGGGGTATGCTATAGTGTGGTTAAGCTGACCGACATAACAAATTGTAAAAAAGGCAAATATGATCAAAAAGATTAGCATCTACGTTGTGATTATTTTAGTTCTCTTGGGGGTGGGCCGGCTTTGGTATCAGCGTCAAGTGGTGCATCCAGCGTTACAACAAGCGCCACATTTACGTTCATCCATAACCGTTGCTAAAGTTCGTTTTGTGATTCGACCGAATCAAGTGTCTGCACTAGGGGTATTAAAGGCACAGGATGCGGTAAAAATCAGCACAGAGGTTCCAGGCAAAGTTGTTGCGGTTTTATTTAAACCTGGTTCTTACGTGACTAAGGGCACATTGTTATACAAGCTGGATGATAGCGTGATAGCGGCACAACTTAGGCAAGCGCAGGCTCAGTTGCTCTTAAGTCAGTCGAATTATCAGCGTTACCAGTCGCTCAAAGGGATAGATAAAGAAGCCATTTCAGAACAATTATTGGATCGTATGCACGCCAAGTATAAAGAAGATACAGCGTTGGTGAATTATTACCAAGCACAAGTGGCACAAACGGTTATTCGTGCGCCTTTTTCCGGCTATGTTGCCGCTAAGCATGTGAGTGTTGGTGATTACGTAGTGGCCGGTGCCCATTTAACTAGTTTAGTGGATCGTAATTACCTGCTGGCTATTTATCATTTGCCAGAACAATATTTACCACAATTACAGCTTGGCCAAAGGGTAAAGGTGCATTTAGAAAATGTAAAAGCCAAGCCTATTTTTGGCAAGGTAAGTTACATTGCACCGAAAGTAAATGTGGCTACGCATAGTGTTGCCGTGCACGCTTTGATTTTAAATAAAAAAAATACAATTACACCTGGATTATTTATTAAAGTAATCCAAAGTGTTGGTAAATCCAAAAAAGTTATGGTCATACCGCAAGCAGCCTTAGTTCCCACGATAGAAGGTTCGCAAGTTTATCGTGTGCGCAATGGCAAAGCATATGCTGTGCCGGTAACCACCGGATTTATGTTTAAAGATGATATTGAAATTGTAAAAGGATTAAGGCCAGGGGATGTTGTTGTGACTTCAGGGCAGACACGATTAAGAAGCGGTAGCCCTGTCAAAGAGGCTAATGCACCGTGAAATTACCACAATTTTGTATTAAACGACCTGTTTTTACTACTGTAATGAGTCTTATCATTGTAGTAGTGGGAGTTATCAGTTACACGCGCTTGCCTTTGCGTGGTTATCCTAATGTCAGTGCGCCAAAATTAAGTGTTATTACCACTTATCCGGGCGCTAGCGCCAGTATTATTGAAACCCAAATAACCACACCGATTGAAAATCAGTTGACGGGGATTAATGGTCTGCAATCGATACGCTCAAAAACAAGAGAGGGGCGTAGTGTGGTGCAGTTGCGCTTTGATTTAGGTATAGATACCAATACGGTTGCCGATCAGGTTAGAAATTTAGTCGGCGGGCGTTTTTTAAAAAAATTACCACAAGGGGCTGATGCGCCAGTGGTGCAAAATTGGGCGGCAGACGATACCGAACAAACACAATTTATTTCACTAGCTGATCCTTCGATGTCCGCTATGGATTTAATTGACTACGCTACTCGTAATATTGTGCCGGCATTTCAGCAAGTTTCAGGTGTGGCTAGTGTTGAACTTTATGATGACGCTCAGTACGCTATGCGTATTGATTTAAATCCAGCTAAGATGGCTGAAAAAAAGGTAAGTGTTAATGATGTCACCGATATATTAAAACAACAGAATATTAATCTGCCAAGTGGACAAATAAAAACGCCGAGCCGCTATTACAGTGTGTTAACGCAGGGACAACTGCAAACGCCTAAGCAATTTCAAAATCTCATTATTCGCGACCAAACAGGCTATATGGTGCGCTTTGGTGATGTAGCTAACATTAAAGTGGGTCCCGAAAACGCAGATTCATTGTCTCGGGTTAATGGTAAATCAAGTATTGGTATGGGCGTTTATGCGGATTCAACTGCTAATCCGATAGTGGTGGCACAACAAATTGACCATGCGATAAAGAAATTGCAAAAAAATATGCCAGAGGGGATGCATTTAAGTGTGCAGTACGATAATACTGATTTCTTAAAAGTATCAGTTCACGATGTTTATCGTGATTTAGCTTTTGCTTTATTCTTGGTGGTAGTGGTGGTGCTGTTATTTTTAGGTTCATGGCGCTCTACCTTTATCCCAATTGTTACTATACCGATTTGTTTAATCGGCGTATTCACGTTTGTGTATGTTTTGGGCTATAGTGTCAATATTTTTACTTTATTGGCGTTAGTCTTGGCGATTGGATTAGTGGTTGATGATTCTATTGTTGTGCTGGAAAATAATTTTCGTCATATTGAAGAAGGTAAAACCCCGCACAATGCCGCTTTAATTGGTAGCAAAGAAATTGCCTTTGCGGTGGTCGCTATGACCATTACCTTGGCGTCGGTTTACGCGCCGATCGGTTTTGCTCGCGGCATGACGGGTATTGTCTTTCGGGAGTTTGCCTTTACTTTAGCTATAGCGGTGATTATTTCGGGTTTTGTCGCATTAACTTTATCGCCGATGATGTGTGCGCGTTTTTTACAACCGGTGCAAAAAATGTCGGGCTATGGACAGGCATTGGAAAAAATATTTCAACGAATTATAAAGTTTTATCGTCAATTATTGCAAGGTTTTTTGCGGCGACGATTATGGGTGACGGGCATATTGGTGGTTATCGCGGTGTTGGGTTTTTTCATTTTCCAAAGCTTGCCTTCAGAATTATCCCCCAGTGAGGATATGGGTACTTTTAATATAATTGTTAATGCACCAGCAAACGCTAGTTTGCGGTATACCTCGGCTGCGGTCAAAAAAATTGAGAAAATGGTATTAAAGATTCCTGAAGTTACTACCGAAGCTACGCATTTACAACCAGATAGGGGCATGATTTGGGTAACACTAAAACCGTGGTCACAGCGCAGTCGTTCGGCACAACAGATTATTGCACAAGTGAATCATCAACTAAAAAATATTTCACAGGTTCAGGCTTCAGCTTTTAGTCCCAGTTTTATTGGTGGTGGTGGGAAAAATGGTGACTCGGTGCAACTGGTCGTTATGACCAATGATACTTTTCCTAGGTTATATAATATGACAGAAAAAATGCTTGACGCTATTAACAAATATCCTGGACTAACTAATGCTTCCCAGGATTTGCAAATTAATAGTAAAGAATTTGTCGTGCATGTTAATCATGCGATGGCTGCTGCCCTACAGGTTGATCCCAGCGATGTCATGACTGCTGTGCAGACGATGTTGGGTGGTGCTACGGTGAGTAAATTTAATTGGGATAATCACGACTACGATGTTATTTTGCAGTTACCGGATAAAGATTTAAAAAATCCTCAAATTATTGATCAATTGTATGTGCGCAATACCGCGGGGAAAATGATTCCACTGTCTAGCCTGGCTAGTATTAGTCAGATTGTGGCACCGGCTTCTTTGCCGCATCAGGATCGCTTGCGTGCGGATACGATTACCGCGCAAGTAACTCCGGGTTACAGTATGGGAGAAGGGGTTAAATTTTTACGTAAAACGGCCAAGCAGTTGCTGCCAAGTACGGCTTCTTTTAAATTCCGCGGCGTTGCACAACGAATGCTGGAGTCACGAAATACCATGATTGGTTCGTTTGCTTTGGCCTTGATTTTTATTTATTTAGTTTTATCAGCGCAGTTTGAGAGTTTTATTGATCCTTTTATTATTATGTTAACGGTACCCTTGTCCATGGTAGGAGCGTTATTTACTTTAAAAGTGACGGGCAATAGTTTAAGTATTTATACCAACATTGGCTTTGTGACTTTAATTGGTTTGATTGCTAAGCACGGTATTTTAATTACCGAATTTGCCAATCAGCTGCGCGCGCAAGGTAAGGGTTTGTATGAGGCGATTGAAGAAGCCGCAGCGATGCGTCTGCGGCCTATTCTCATGACTACGGCTGCAATGGTGATTGGTGCGTTGCCATTGGCATTAAGTGGTGGGGCTGGAGCGATTGGTCGACAACATATTGGCTGGGTGATAGTGGGCGGAATGTTTTTTGGCACCTTTTTCTCGCTGGTGGTGGTGCCAGTGGCCTATTCGTTTTTTGGTCAGTTTAGGAAAATTAAATTAAAGAAAGATTAATCTTTTAATTAAAATCCAGTTATGTCGTAAATTTTAATAAATTGTTTTTTTGTTTGTTTTTCTTTTTAGCGGCGTAGCCTTTTATCGCCTTCTTTTTCGCATATTACTTGGAGCTAGGTTACTGGCGGCCAAGCTGCCTAATTCTGTGGCATTTATATGAAAGTGCTGTGCTAATTCATCGATCGTGACACCGGGGAAGACTTGCGCTCTCTAATACAACGACCAAAGAGTATCAGCGGTGTGCGTGTGTATTTCCGAGAAAACTTCAACCATTAATATTTGTAAGCAGGCTTTTGCCTTTTTTAGCAAGTTTTTCTGAGGGCTTGTAGATGGCAATGACGTGCCCAATACTATGAATTAACACAGCTTGATGCTCGTTGCATAGGGTTTCAACTAATTGTTTGCGTTGCTCGGCATTGTTGGCATTGATACGAATTTTAATTAGCTCGTGGTCTTCTAAGGCGCGAGCAGTTTCTTGATGTACGCTCGCAGAAAGTTCTTGTGCACCGATAATAATGACCGGCTTCAAGTGATGCACTAAACGTTTGAGGTGCAACTTTTGTGGTTTGGTTAGGTTTAGCATAGATGAGCTCAATTTTCATGGTGAGTAGATGCGGCCAGTTTACTGGGGCATGTCCTAGAAGTCTAGGCTAGGGACGCGCCCTAAGTGCAGTGATGGGCACTGGCCTGGGTGAGCAAATTTTCATCTGATGCTTATCCATACAATCTTTTATGATACTGGTGAAGATGTTAGGCTTGCAGGCATGGGTGTTGGCTAGAGAGATGTTATGGGTGACAGTAAGCGGTGGCTGCGAGAGCATTTTGATGATGTCTATGTTAAGCGGGCGCAGAAAGAGGGCTACCCGTCACGTGCTGCCTACAAATTGCTCGAAATCCAGGATAAAGATCATCTGCTGAAGCCTGGTATGATAGTGGTTGATCTAGGCGCCGCCCCGGGTGGCTGGTCATTGGTAGCGAAGCGCCTGGTGGGGTCCGGGGGACGGGTGATTGCGCTAGACATACTGCTGATGCAGGTGCCTGAGGGAGTCGAGTTTATTTGTGGTGATTTTACAGGGAAAGATGTGTATAATCAGCTGGTTAGTTTAATTGGTGAAAAGCGCGTAGATGTTGTTCTATCCGATTTGGCACCCAACATGAGTGGGCAAAAAAGTATTGATCAGCCGCGTTCCCTGTATTTGGTTGAATTGGCTTGGGATTTTGCCAAAAATAACTTAGCGCCTGGAGGTACTTTTTTGGCCAAAGTGTTTCAGGGTTCGGGTGTAGAGGATTTGATCCGGGACTTGCGTAAAAGCTTCAAGCAGGTTAAGTTGCGTAAACCAAAAGCTTCGCGGGCTCGTTCGCCGGAAGTATACATTGTTGGGAAATTTTTTTTGGGTTAGACCATAGAGTAGAACCCCAGATAAGCAATCGAGGTAGTAGCATTGAATACAACATTTAAAAATATCTTGGTGTGGCTGATAGTTGCCGTTTTGTTGATTTTTGTGTTTAGCAATTTTGGGGCGCGTAAAAAAGAGGCGAAGCCTTATACTTATTCGCAGTTTTTGCAAGCGGTGGATAAGGGTCAGGTCAAGCGTGTGGTTATTCAGGGGCAGACTATACAAGGTACGCTTGCCAGTGGGGTTAAGTTTAGTAGCTACTTGCCAGTACAAGATCAGAACCTCTTGCCTTCGTTGATGAAGAAAGGTGTCAGTGTTCAAGGTAAACCGCCAAAACAGCGGAGTCCTTGGTTACAGATTTTGATTAGCTGGTTTCCGATCCTTCTACTGTTAGGCTTTTTCCTTTTTTGGATGCGTCAGATGCAAGGTGGCGGTGGTAAAGGTGGCCCAATGTCGTTTGGTCGCAGTAAAGCGCGTTTATTAGGTGAGGATCAAGTTAAGGTAACCTTTAAAGATGTTGCCGGTGTGGAAGAAGCAAAACACGAAGTGCAAGAATTGGTGGAGTTTTTGCGTGACCCCGGTAAATTTCAAAAATTAGGCGGCAAAATTCCTTGTGGTGTTTTATTGGTGGGTGCACCCGGGACCGGTAAAACATTATTAGCTAAAGCAGTAGCTGGCGAAGCAAAGGTACCCTTCTTTACCATTTCTGGTTCTGATTTTGTTGAAATGTTTGTTGGAGTGGGTGCTTCACGCGTACGCGATATGTTTGAGCAGGCTAAAAAGCAAGCGCCTTGCATTATCTTTATCGATGAAATTGATGCGGTAGGTCGGCATCGTGGTGCTGGTTTGGGCGGCGGACACGATGAGCGTGAACAAACTTTAAATCAATTATTGGTTGAAATGGATGGTTTTGGTGGTAACGAAGGTGTGATTGTGATGGCCGCTACTAACCGTCCAGATGTATTGGATCCCGCTTTATTGCGTCCAGGGCGCTTTGATCGTCAAGTCGTTGTACCGTTGCCGGATATTCGCGGGCGTGAGAAAATTTTAGACGTGCATTTACAAAAAGTACCGCGGGCTGATGATACACAAGCGTCGGTGATTGCGCGGGGAACGCCTGGTTTTTCGGGTGCTGATTTAGCAAATTTAGTTAATGAAGCCGCTTTGTTTGCTGCGCGTGATAATAAAACCAAAGTGGGTATGCAAGATTTAGAGCGTGCAAAAGATAAAATATTGATGGGAGCGGAGCGTCGCTCAATGGTTATGAGCGAAGATGAAAAACGTTTAACGGCTTTTCATGAGGCTGGGCATGCCATTGTTGGTTTGTCTATGCCGGATCATGATCCCGTTTATAAAGTGACTATTATTCCGCGCGGGCGTGCTTTGGGTGTGACGATGTTTTTACCAGAAGCCGATCGTTACAGTTATTCACGACAGCGTTTGCGTAGTCAAATTGCCTCCATGTTTGGTGGGCGGTTGGCAGAAATTTTAGTTTTCGGTCCTGACCATGTAACCACAGGGGCTTCAAATGATATTGAAAAAGCCACGGAAATTGCACGAAATATGGTAACCAAGTGGGGATTGTCGGAGCGCATGGGCCCAATAACCTATGGTCAAAACGAAGAAGAAGTTTTTCTTGGGCGTTCTGTTTCGCGCCATCAAGAAATTTCAGAGTCAACTAGTGCAGCGATTGATGAAGAGGTGCGGCGTATTATTGATGAAATGTATGCTATAGCAGAAAAGATTCTACAGGAAAATAGAGATAAATTAGATTTAATGGCCGAAGCTTTAATAAAGTACGAAACAATTGGCCAGGCGCAAATTAAAGAAGCAATGCAGGGGAAGGCACCAGCGCCACCGGAAGGTTGGGAAGAGAGTCAATCGCAACCCAGTGACGTTGAGAAAGATCAAACAATTGCAACGGAACAGGTTGAAACAACTGAAGATGCTTCATCAAAGGATGATGATTCGTCTGCTTCTTTTAAGCGAAACGACGAAACCACAGAATAGTTTTTACGGAAAAAACCGCCGAGAAACTGGCGGTATGTCTTTTTATGGAGAGTGTTGTCGTGCAGATTTCAAACATGCATGAGCGAGCATGTGCACCTTTATCGTTGCGCTTGCGCGACGGACATCAATTAAACTTAAATACGCCATTGGTGATGGGCGTTGTGAACATTACCACGAATTCTTTTTATAATCCTACGCCCAAATTATCCGATGCTCTACAGTTAGCAGAAAAAATGGTTGCTGAGGGAGCAAGCCTATTAGATGTGGGAGGCGAGGCTACTAATCCCAAAATCAATCTTGCGCAAGATGCGCCATCTGTGGAGCAGGAATTAGCACGAGTTATTCCGTTGATCACTGCCATTAAAAAAAAATTAGACGTGCTGGTGTCTGTTGATACATCGCGTTGGCAAGTGATGCAGGCGGCAGCTGATGCTGGCGCAGATATAATTAATGATCAGCGAGCCTTAGCAGATCCAAAAGCTTTGCAGGTGGTTGCGGATTTAAAAATTCCCGTATGTTTAATGCACTTTTTTCCTACTAAACGCCAGCCGGGTTCCATGTCTTTTGCAAATTTATTGTTGCAAATTAAAGATGATCTAAATAAACGCGTTATAGCCTGTAAATCTGCTGGCATTGCTAGTGATCAAATTATTATTGATCCAGGTTTTGGTCAGGGAAACTATAATAAAAATTGCGATGAAAATTATTATTTATTGGCTAATTTAATGCAATTTTTTGAGTTACAATTGCCTATTCTAATAGGCTGGTCACGTAAATCAATGATTGGCGACGTTTTAGGGGTAGCAGCCAATAAACGTCTTTATGGCAGTCTTTCAGCTGCTTTAGTTGGTGCCTGGCAAGGTGCATCAATTATTCGTGTACACGATGTCCAAGCAACAGTAGAGGCATTAAAAATCATGCAATATACGCGAAAATTTACGGAGATTTAACGTGCGCTCAAAAAAATATTTTGGTACCGATGGCATTCGAGGACAGGTGGGTGGTGAAGTGATTCATCCAGAGTTTATGTTGAAATTGGGTTGGGCCGCTGGCAAGGTCTTGGCAGAAGAGGGAATGGAGACCCTATTTATTGCAAAAGATACGCGTATTTCAGGAGATATCTTAGAACTTGCCTTAATCACCGGCTTAAATGCGGCGGGGATGCAGACAGTAGCTTTGGGTATCTTGCCCACTCCCGCCGTTGCCTTTTTAGCAAAAGATGAGGGTGATGCTGCAGGCATTGTCATAAGTGCTTCGCACAATGGTTATCAGGATAATGGTGTTAAGTTTTTTGGTGCAGATGGGATGAAGTTGTCAGATGAAGCTGAACTGGCGATTGAAGAAAAATTAGCAGAGTCTTTTTCCTTAGATTCTACTGTGATGTTTGGTAAATCAACAGAAACAGTAGATGCCGCTGCCCGTTATATTGATTTTTGCATAAAAACATTTCCCGAAAAATTAAATTTAAAAAAATTAAAGATAGTCGTTGATTGTGCCAACGGTGCGACTTATCAAGTTGCACCTGAAGTTTTTCGCCGGTTGGAAGCAGAAGTGGTTATTATTGCTAATCAGCCCGATGGCATGAACATTAATGATGGTTGTGGTGCTGTTTATCCGCAATTATTACAAAAGACAGTTTTGCAGCAACAAGCGGATGTGGGCATAGCTTTAGATGGTGATGGTGATCGTTTGATTATGGTTGATAGTTGTGGTGAAGTTGTTGATGGGGATGAGTTGCTCTATATTATTGCCTTAGGTGATGCAAACATTAAAAAGAAAAAAAGAGGCGTAGTGGGTACCGTCATGAGTAACTTAGGTTTAGAACAAGCGTTGAAAAAAATAGCTGTGCCTTTTAAACGTGCGCCAGTAGGCGATCGTTATGTATTGGCGATGATGCAAGAAAATGACTGGTTGCTGGGAGGTGAACCCTCTGGGCATATTGTGGATTTACAGTTAACGACAACCGGCGATGGTATTGTCAGTGCGCTTCAGGTATTAAAAGTAATGGTGGAGCAGGAGAAAACTTTATCGCAGCTAAAGCAAGGGGTGATTAAGCAACCGAATGTTTTAATTAACGTCACAACAAAACATCGTGTTAACCCGCAAGATTATCCCGAGTTGTTGCAACAGGTACAAACTTTTGAGCAACAATTGGGGGAGCGTGGTCGCATAGTGTTGCGTCCTTCTGGCACTGAGCCGGTTTTGCGTGTCATGGTTGAAGGTGAGAACGAACAGTTGGTGCAAAGTATGGCGCAGGATTTGGCTAGTTTGGTGCGTAAGCTAGTTGGCTAAGTAGTTTTTTTGGGTAGGTAGGTTATGAAAATTATTATTATTGGTGCTTCTGGAACTTTAGGTTCTGCAGTGGTGAAAGCCTTTAATGGGCGCCATGAAATTATTAAAGTTGGTTATTCACGTGGTGATTATTTACTTGATATTGCTGATGAGATGCAAATAGAAAAATTATTTGAAGCTATTGGTAGTTTTGACGCCTTAATAGCAACGATAGGCAAAGTACATTTTGGTGCATTGCAGGAAATGGATGTTGATAAATGGATGCTGGGGATTAACAATAAATTAATGGGGCAGGTGAATTTGGTCACTCATGGGCTAAAGCACATTAGCCCAAGCGGTTCTTTTACATTAACCTCCGGACTGTTAAATCATGATCCTATCGTTGCAGGAACATCGGCTGCGATGATCAATGGTGCTTTAGATGGGTTTGTGACCAGCGCTGCTATTGAAATGCCAGAACAGGTACGGATCAATATTGTCAGCCCAGCACTATTAGAAGACTCTGTTGATAAATACCGCGATTTCTTTCCAGGTTTTCCAGCAGTGCCGGCTAAAACGGTGGCGCAGGCGTATGTTAAAAGTGTCGAGGGGAGGCAGACTGGGCAGGTTTATCGTGTCGGTTGGTAGAAAGAGCTCTTTTGCACCCAGACTTTGTTGCGTTATTTTTTTAAAAACATGTCCCTCAACTTGACCGTGGGATCCAGGAAGGTCGAAAAAAATTGGATCCCGTGGCTCAACCACGGGATGAGGAAGGTGGTTTTATCCAGCATTTGACGCGTAATTCACTTCATACCGGCATACCAGATTCTATTTAGAGCCTACTCTGCACTGTCATCTCGGACTTTATTTGAGATAAACTCTATACCGTCATCCCGTAACGTGATCGCGGGATCCAGGGCTTCTTGTACATTGGCTTTGTTGTAGAAGAATGTCCACTGCCGTCCTGCTATGCTACCGGCAGAGGATCACTCGCGTTTCTTTCGTTAAGTAATGTATGATATTTTTTTAGAAGAGCTTCGTGTTGTTGAAATTGGGAGTAATGTTCACTATACAAAACTTCAAATTTCTGTTTAACAGCCTCCAATTTAGTTTGTAATTCCTCAAGTTTTAATGCGGTTTCTAAAAAATCTTGAGAAGTTACGTCTATTTTTTCGCCTGTTGCGCTAAAGTGTGCAATCATTTGTTCTAGTGTATTTTTTATTCTTGTTGTCTCAGTGAGTTGTCTTTGGCTTTGTTTTAATTGTTGTGCTCTTTGATCCAATAATTCTCTAGATTGATCCAATTGATCTTTGCGTATATTAATTTGGCTGCTTTGTTTTTTTACTTGGTGTTTAAGCTCCTGGATTAGATCTACTCTTATAGATAATAAGTTTATACTCTTTCTTATAAGCTCAACTTGATGTATAAGCAATAATTTTTGTTTATCAGCCAGTTTATCAAGAGGAGATACATGCCAACGATAAGCGGCTGCATCGATCAATATGATAAATGTGAGTGGCAGCCATACTGTAATATTTCTCCAAGACGGAGCAACATCGTCTTCACCTTTGTCAAATGTAATATAGCCTGTAAAGCAAATGGATCCTAAATTTAAGGCTGCTAAAAGAGCGGTATGATACCATTTATTTAATCGTCCGGCTGTACTTGTTTCATTAATCTCCTCTTCATTGGCAGTTGCTTCCTCTAAAAAATCGTCGATTTGTCTGTCTATTTGCTCTAGTGCATGCGTCGATGACCCATCCGATGCACTTGACTCACTGCCGGGGGCAGCAATATTAATGACAGTATTTTCTGATGACCCTTGTTCCCTTTGAGGTTGAAACATACTTCCTCCCAATAAGTGGTAATTGCAGTCTGCTTGTTCTGGCATGTCATTGCTCTTAGTTAATGGTATTTATTTTTAGTAAACCATAATAAATAAAAAAAGTTTACAGAAAACAGTATAGGGGTTCGCAGGGCAAGGTCAAGTGCTTTTGTTTTACAAAAATGATATTTTTATGTGGAATGTTTCGCGGAGAGGGTGTCTTTTTTTTACTAAAAAGAAAAAAAGTTCATTTTTTAATGCGACGGCTCCTCCGGAGCTATTCGATTGACTAAATTTTAATCTTTAATTTTTGTGAAGGGTACATACTCAGGTTGCCATGAGGCCAAGCGTATGGCTTGTTCTAAATCTGCATCATTATCAATACCAGCAACGCCTTCTTCGCGTGCTTTTTCTGCTACAGCTAGCGCAATTTTTTGACAAATAGGTAGCACCTCAGTTAAATCGGGCAGTAATGATAGGGTTATGTTTTCCTTAGCGGGGGACTCATTAGCTAAGGTATTGCACGCTGTCCAAATCATTGCGTCCGTTACCTGTGTTGCTTTGCAGGCAACAACACCAAGCCCAATACCGGGAAAGACATAAGCGTTGTTGCATTGTGCGATTGTATGGCGGGTACCATTATATTCAACAGGTTTGAAAGGACTGCCGGTGGCGATGATGGCTTTGCCTTGTGACCAATTCAATATATCCTTGGGTTCTGCTTCAGCCAGTGAAGTTGGGTTGGATAAAGGAAAGATAATGGGGTGCTCGTTATGCTTTGTCATTTCTTTGACAATGGCTTCATTAAAGGCACCGTGTACTGTGGAGCAGCCAATTAAAAGGGTAGGCTTGGCATTTCTTACTGTATCTAATAATTGAATTTCTTCGGTTTTATCTAATTGCCAGTCAGCTACTTCTTCAGGGTTGCGTGCGTAGGGTTGTTGAAAATCCAATAAACCTTCTGAATTGGTTAGCAGCAAACCTTGGCGATCAATCAAGTAAAAACACTGACGTGCTTGTTGTTCACTCAAGCCATGTTGCATCATGGCGGCAGCGATTTGATCGGCGATACCCACGCCAGCTGTGCCAGCGCCAAACATAACCACGCGTTGTTTGGCCAGATCTGCTGCAGATGCATTGACGGCAGAGAGCACACAGGCCAACGTAATAGCGCCAGTGCCCTGGATGTCATCATTAAAAGAAGGTAGTGTTTGACGATAACGTTGCAGATTTTTGTGAGCATTTTCGCGGCCAAAATCTTCCCAATGTAAAAAAGTGCCGGGGAGTTTTTTCATTACTGCTGATACGAACTTATCAATAAATTGATCGTATTCTTTGCCAGAAATACGTTCATGTCGCCAGCCTAAATAATTGGGATCATCGATGAGTTTTTTATTATTGGTGCCAACGTCAAGTTGTATGGGTAATAGATGGTTTGGATCAAGGCCGCTGCAGATGGTATAGACCATCAGTTTGGCAATGGAAATATCCATGCCGCCAACACCTTGATCGCCAATGCCCAAAACACCTTCACCATCCGTGACTAAAATTAAGTTAACATCTGGGTTTAAACGGTTTTCTAAGATTTTTTCAATTTGATCTTGGTGTGGATAGTCGATATAAAGGCCACGACTACGTCTAAATTCCAAGCTGAAATTCTGTACCGCTTCGCCAACGGTGGGAGTATACACAATGGGTAGCATTTCGACTAAATTCTTACTAATTAGCTTGAAAAATAATACTTCGTTAGAATCATGTAGATTATTTAAAAAGATATTTTTTTCTAAATTAGACTCTATTTGTTGGTACTGTCCGTAGACGCGTTTAATCTGTTCTTCAATATTTTCAACCCGGTCGGGGAGTTTGCCGGTGAGTTGAAAGGCTTCACGTTCTTTGTTGGTGAAGGCAGAGCCTTTGTTTAACTTGGGCGTGTTTAGCAATTCGCTGCCACATAGGGAAGTTTCAATGCGTATGCGGTGACCTTTTTTATCGCGCTTTGAATTAAATTTTAGCATGTCGACTCCTTGGCTATTGAGATATTAGTTTATCATATTTTATTCATAGCCTACTAAATTTTTTTGCTAATAGGCGGTAAAGATTAATTGAAAGGAAAAATGACTTATTGCTGCAACCAGTTTCAATTGCTTGCCAATAAGATGTATGTCATCTTATTGCCTGCCCCCTTTTTGACCAACGCTCCTCGATACCGAGCTGGTGGTACAATGTCAAAAACAATATAACTATTAAGAATGGCAATATCAGATGTTAGCTCATTGATTAGATAGCCCAGATTGATGAGCATTTTCGGTAGTAATCGCCCCCCTCTCGATTGATTGATATTATAAATTAAATCAAGTTTATCGTAAGCGTAACATCTGACACAGTCTAGACGAGGTTTTCTAATCTGCCATGCTATTGTCTTTTGAGTTTCAAAGGGCTTGACATGACATCAGCTATGAGTACCCCCGAGTGGAAAAAACTCTGTGATCGACATAATCGTTATGGCGGCGAGATTTTTATCTTTTGCATGGTCAATAACGTTGACCTCAAAGAGTTTGCCATGTGGCACAAGAAGTTAAGTAAGCCATCAAACCACTTTATTCCTGTTGAGCTGCAGCGCGAAGATGTTATGCCTTTGGCAACCATTGACTTGCCCCAGGGTATCAAGATTCAGATTCACTCCATTGATGCCATGCGATCTATCATACGGGATATCTGCCAATGATCCTGTCCTTTACCAGTAAGATATGGTTCTATCGTGATATCGTTGATTTCCGCAAACAGTTTATTTTCAGGATAATCAAGTTCATAAACATCCATTTCTGTAAATATTACATTTTTCAGTTGATATTTATCTTGCAGAATTTGGTTAAATATGAACTTTTATCTATCGCCGTAATTTAAGCCTTAGGGTTGAATTTGGCATGACGATAAGCAGCATTACCTAAGCGCAACCGACTTCTGTGCTTTGTTAAATTTGAAGTCAGGAATTATGTGAAAGTTGATCAATTATATTAAGACCTTGGAGTCCATAAAGAGCATTAAATGCCACATTTCCGTTTTTTTTAATCTACAGGATGGCAAGAAAACCTTATTTGATTTGAGATGTTATTGGCTTTGACAAGATAACACCCAATATTCCTAAAATACAAACTAGCATAACAATATAAGCTGGTGATAAATTATCATTTGTTATGTGAATAAAATAAGTTGCTGCTAAAGGAGTAAGTCCTCCAAAGATGGCAAAACCAATGTTATAACAAAGTGCCACACCGGAATAACGCACCATCATTGGGAAAAGTGTTGCTAGAAAAGCACTAAAACTTCCTGTTATCATGCTGGCGATTATGGATATCACTGTGGCGGTTAAGAAAACATGGTAATTATGCGCCATTGCATAATAGTAAACGTAACTAAAAATGATCAGCAAGCTGATACCTGTAACCAAAGGCTTTGTGTAACCTGTAAAATCTGCAACCCAACCCCAAAATGCACAACCAGCTGAAAATATAGCTAATGCGGTGAGTGTTATAAGGGATATTTTGTCGTGTGTGTACAATCCAGTTAATTGCATATATTGAGTAACATATAGATAAATTAGACTTACTAATGCAGCTTGAATTGCAACAATTAGTGTTCCCGCTATAATGTTGCGAGGGCATGATTTAATTAACGTGAGTAACGGAATTTTAACAACAGAGTCTTCAAACTTTAAATATTGGGGTGATTCTTCTAATTTTTTTCTTAAAAAATAACTGACAACCGCTAGTAATCCCCCTATCAGAAAAGCAAAACGCCAAGCATTGTTGTGGAATATGCTCGTTTTTAATGCTAGCCCTAAAGTCATATTAACAAAGTCTGCCAGAAAAATACCCAAATTAATAAAGAGGAATACAATTCCACAGGCTAAAGCAGCCCTTTTTTGGAGATGCTCAGCAACAAATGTGATTGCGCCTGGAATTTCACCACCGACGGCAACACCTTGGATAATCCTTAGAATAATAAAAATAACAGGCATTGTAAGTCCGTAAGTATGATACGAAGGTAAAGCCCCCATGATAAATGTAGCGCTCCCCATGATCACAATAGTTAAGATAAAAGAACGCTTGCGACCATATTTATCACCAAAATGACTAAAGATGATGCCACCAATAGGGCGCGCCAGATAGCCAATGGCAAATGCAGCAAATGCTGACATTATACTAAGTAGAGGTGTTTTATTGGGAAAGAAAGTTTCACCAATGGGTAATGCAAAAACGGCGAAAATAACGAAATCATAAAATTCTAGCATTCCACCGAGGCTAGATAAAAAAATGACTCTCCACTGAGATGAGGTAACTGAATATTTCATTAAGTTTCATCTTGCCTAAAAAAATGGTGGGCCCACGAGGACTTGAACCTCGGACCAAGGGATTATGAGTCCCCTGCTCTAACCAACTGAGCTATGGGCCCTTTAAAAACCAGGGCGTATCTATTCTACGATTCTGATTCTTTTTCTTCAATAAAACTATGCAACTTTTCTGCGCGCATCGGGTGCCGTAGTTTGCGTAGGGCTTTAGCCTCAATTTGTCGAATACGCTCACGGGTGACATCAAATTGTTTACCCACTTCTTCCAACGTGTGATCGGTATTCATATTGATACCAAAGCGCATACGCAGTACCTTTGCTTCTCTCGGCGTAAGGGTTGATAAAATTTCACTGGTTGCTTCTTTTAAGCCTGAGTTAGTGGCAAATTCAATCGGTGAGGTGACATTATTATCAACAATAAAATCCCCTAAAGAAGTGTCTTCTTCTTCGCCAATGGGTGTTTCCATGGAAATGGGCTCTTTGGCGATTTTAAGGACTTTATGGACTTTCTCTTCGGTAAGTTCCATGCGTTGACCTAATTCCTCTGGCGTAGGTTCTTGGCCAGTTTCTTGCAAAATTTGCCGAGAAATACGATTAAGTTTGTTGATAGTTTCAATCATATGGACAGGGATGCGAATGGTGCGTGCTTGATCAGCAATCGAGCGGGTAATGGCTTGACGGATCCACCATGTGGCATAAGTTGAGAATTTGTAGCCACGTCGATATTCAAATTTGTCGACTGCCTTCATGAGACCGATGTTGCCCTCTTGAATTAAATCTAAAAATTGTAAACCTCTGTTTGTATATTTTTTTGCAATGGAAATAACCAGGCGTAGATTTGCCTCAATCATATCTTTTTTGGCACGTCGTGCTTTAGCTTCACCGATGGAAACGCGTCGGTGAATTTCTTTGATGTCGCCAATGGTTAAATCCTCTTGCGCTTCAATGGCGGCAAGTTTGCGTTGGCCACGAAGAATTTCTTTGCGGAAGGATTCTAGCTGCTGTGCTTTTTCTTTGTGCATTCCTTTGTATTCATCCAACCATTTTGAATTCGTTTCATTATGCATAAAAGAATTAAGAAAGGATTTTCTGGGAGTTTTAGCTTTCTTGACACATAAATTAAAAATAATACGCTCATTTTTTCGAGAAGAGTGGAGTAGCGTTTTTATTTTCTGTATTTGACGATTGAATTGTTTAACACTAAGTTTAAATTGCATGAAATGTTCGGAAATATTTTTTTGGTGTTTAAGCGTGTTGGCATGTTTGCGACCATATTTTTTCAATGCATTAACATAACGCTTTTGCAGTTTGCGCAGCTTGACCATTTTTTTTTGTACTAAAACAAGATCGGGGCCAGTGTCAAAGCTATCTGTGTCATCAGTGCTACCATTTCCATTACCGTTGCTGCCACTGCCACTGCCACTGTCACTGCCTTCGCCGCCTTCACTTTTTTTGTCTTCAGATTTTTTAGCTTTATTTTGTTGCGCTTGCTGTGCCGCTTTTTTATGTGCCATGGCTTCGCTTGGTTTTTTCATCATTTCGTCGTCATAAAAACCCGTTAATAGATCGGTGATGCGGCCTTCATTTTCAATGATATAATCGTATTCAGTTAAAACCGAATCGACGATGGTAGGGTAGAGAACAAAAGAAGATAACGCTTGTCGCATGCCTTCTTCAATGCGGCGGGCAATAACAATTTCTCCCTCGCGAGTTAGTAGTTCTACCGTACCCATCTCACGCATGTACATGCGCACAGGATCTGTGGTGCGTGTTTCGCTCGCTAGCATCTCGGCGACTTCTTCGGTATTAATCTCGGTTGAAGATGTGGAAGGGAGATTGAGCATGTTGTCGTCGGGTGGGACCTCGTAGACTTTTATGCCGATGGTTTCAAAGTACTCAATAAATTTGTTAAGATGGTCGGTGTCAACGGTCGGTGTTAACTTTTCAAAATCTTGATAGACCAGATAACCTTTGCGTTTGCCTTCTTCGGCCAATAGTTTGAAAGGGCGGTCTGTTTCACTTGGTTTCTTAGCTGCTGCCACTTTAGTTCCCCGCTGATAGTTTGCTCAATTACCGCAAAAACGTGCCATTATAAACTTAAGTTCGATCTTATGCCATCTTCTCCTTATTATAGCTTATGCATCATTGACTTAGTTCGCTAAGCAGCTGTTTTAATTTTATTTTTTCTTTTTCACTTAGTGTTGCGCTACGGGACTTTTCAATGAGCATCTCGGCTAAGTGTCCATTTTGTAATTTCGTTAGGCACTTTATGCTGCCAAGGAACTCATCTTTTGCGTTCAATTTGACTGCTATTTCGGGTTGCCAGCTGGCCAAGCGAGCAATAATGGCTTGTTGTTGGGATTCAAAATGACCCATGAGTGCGCCGATGGAAAGCTGAGGCTTTTGATGCAATATCTCGATAAGTGCCTGCAGTAGCGAATTCAGTGGGTGTTGTGCGTAGCTTAAGCTGCTGGGTGATTCTACCAATTGTGCCAAATCTGTATCTTGCAGTAACAAAGAAATAGCCAAATTAGTCGGGTTGAGTACTTGGTATTTGGCAGGTAGCTTGCGCGCCAGGGGCGGTGATTTAGGATGGCTGGGTTGGTTGAGAGCATTGAGTTCTTTTAAGCTGGTATTTAATTCTTGGGCTAAACGTTGATAAAGCAGCTCACGAAAAATACCTTCTGGCATGGTGTTAAGTAAGGCGCTTACTTGTTTTGCAAATTCAGCTTTGTGGGCGAGAGATTGTAAGGGCGTTTCCTCTTTAAGGTGTTCGAATAAAAAATCGGTGAGTGGCGAGGCCTGCTGTATCATTTTTTCAAAACGTTGTTGGCCGATTTTTTGTACCAAGCTATCGGGGTCTTCACCTTCGGCAAGAAAGAGAAAATGGATATGTAGTCCATCGCGTAAATGTTTCAAACACAATGTCAGTGCTTTCCAAGCAGCGCGTCGGCCGGCAGCGTCACCATCGAAACAAAAAATTAGTCGATTGCAAGAACGTAATAATATTTGTAAATGGTTGTCGGTAACAGCGGTACCCAGCGTTGCCACTGCATAATCAATGCCTTGTTGTGCCAAGGAAACTACGTCCATATAACCTTCAACGATTAAAAGTTGAGTCAATTGATTGTGTGTTTGGCGACATTCATAGAGGCCATATAATTCGTTACTTTTGTGAAAAATAGAGGTTTCCGGTGAATTCATATATTTTGCCGGATCTTGTCCTAGGGTTCGCCCACCAAAGGCGATGGTGTGCCCGCGGGTATTGCGAATAGGGAACATAATACGGTTGCGAAAACGGTCAAAAAAGCGATTTTCTTTTTGGATTACCAAGCCATTGTCGATTAATTGCTGGCGTGATTTAGCCTCTTTAAATGCTTGATGCAAGATTTCCCAGGCATCTGGCGCAAAACCAATAGCGAATTTTTTGGCAATAGCGCCCGTAAGCCCGCGTGATTTTAAGTAATCGATAGCCTTTTTGTTTTGCTTTAATTGTTGTTGATAAAAGTGGTTGACTTCTTCCATGACGGCAAACGATTCTTTGTGGTGTTGCCAGTTTGGATCATTTTGTCGTGGCACTTCCAGTCCGTGTTGCGAGGCGAGTTGTGTGAGCACATCAAGAAATTCAGCAGAATCGTAGTTCATCAAAAAACTAATTACATTGCCGTTGGCGCCACAGCCAAAACAATAATAAAATTGCTTTCCTGGGCTAACCGAAAACGAGGGTGTTTTTTCTTCATGGAAGGGACATAAGCCGTGATAATCTTTGCCACGCTTTTTGATACTAACCCGCGATTGGATAATCTCCACAATGTCGCTGCGAGCGATGATATCTTCGATGAATGCTTGTGGAATCCGTTCTGTACTCATATTGACCTAATGTATCGTTGGCTTATCAAGTAGTAGGTTAGGATAGTGAAACTGGTTGTGGGATGCAAGTTGGTTTAACAACAAGGAATGTTATGACGCAGGTAATGGGGGGTAGGCTTGCTTAGCTGCCAAGTTTGTTTTTGACTTGTGCGCTGACCAGGCCCATATCGGCTTTGCCTTGTAGGGATGGCTTGAGGATGGCCATAACCTTGCCCATTTCTTTGATGGAATTGGCACCGGTTTGTTGCATGGCTTGTTCGATCGCTGCGGCTATTTCATCAGAGCTCATCTGCTTGGGCAGGTAAACCTGTAACAGCTTGATTTCGGTGTTTTCTTTTTCGGCCAGTTCATCGCGTTTGGCCTCGGTGAAGGCTTTGGCGGCATCTTGGCGCTGTTTGATCATTTTGTTGATAATGCCCATGACGGCGCTGTCATTGAGCGTTGTTTGCTCATCAATCTCTTTTTGTTTGATGGCAGCACTGAACATACGCAAGGTCGTCAGTTTTAGAGAATCTTTGGCGCGCATGGCGCCTTTGATGTCGTTTTGTAGGCGTGATTTGATGTCATCCGACATGATAGCGTGGTCCCTTAATAGCGAACGCGATCTCTTTCGAGTATTTCACGCTCTTTTTTCAGCTTTTTAGCATAGCGCTTGATAGCGGCAGCGCGTTTACGCTTACGTTTAGCCGTGGGTTTTTCATAGAACTCAAGCTGACGTAATTTAGTAGGAATGCCAGCCTTTTCGCAGGCACGTTTGAAACGTCTTAAGGCGACGTCGAAGGAACCGTTATCTTGTATTTCAACACTTGGCATAAGTAAAGTCACTCTCCTAAAAACTGATCGTCTAGCACAAAGCGGCGATTGTAAAGGGTTTGTTTGGAGAATGCAAAGCCCGGCAGGCAACTCTTCGGAGTAGTGGGTGGCTATGAGATTGGGCATGTTGGGGTGAGCATGGTAATATGCCGCTTGAATTTAGGAGGATGCAAGTGAGTGATTCGTCGGCTATCGTGAATATCTCGGCATACCATTTCCAGGCCTTGGAGGCTGAGGATTTGCCAGTCCTGCGTGGCAAGCTCAAGGACAAGGCGTTGCGCCTAGGCATTAAAGGTACGATCTTGTTGAGCCCCGAGGGCATCAATTTGTTCTTGGCCAGCGGGCGTGAACCGCTTGAGGCTTTCAAAGCGTATTTGGTTGAACGGGGTTTTGTGGACTTACCTTACAAAGAGAGTTTTTCCGATCATCAACCTTTCACGCGCATGTTGGTACGCATTAAAAAAGAGATTATTTCTATGGGGGTGCCCGAGGTCGTGCCGCACCAGAAAACCGCGCCGCATTTGCCGGTCGAGCAGCTGCGGGCTTGGTATGAGCAGGGTAAAGACATGGTGATTTTAGATACCCGTAACGATTACGAAGTGCGCTTGGGTACTTTTGAAAATGCCATTGATCTAAATATTAAAACCTTTCGTGATTTCCCCGAAGCGATTAAACAATTGCCTGAGGAGATGAAGCAAAAACCGGTAGTGACTTTTTGCACCGGTGGTATCCGTTGTGAAAAAGCGGCTGCATTAATGCAGCAACAGGGGTTTGCTGAAGTGTATCAATTGCACGGCGGCATTTTAAAGTATCTTGAAGAATGCGGTGGCGAGCATTACGAAGGGGAGTGTTTTGTTTTTGATAAACGCGTGGCTTTAAACGCTGAGTTAACAGAAACTGAAACAGTGCAATGTTTTTCTTGTCGTCAACCGATTAGCGCTGCCGAGCAAGCCACTGATGACGATACCTGCCCTTATTGTGATAACTCTCGTCATGGTAAAGTCGTTAATGATTAAGGATTGATGTGAGTCAAACACCGCTACCTATTTTATACAGTTTTCGTCGTTGTCCTTATGCGATGCGTGCACGTTTGGCGTTGCGTTATGCTGGCATTACAGTTGAGTTACGCGAAGTGGATTTAAAAAACAAACCCGCTGAGCTATTAACTGCTTCACCTAAGGGTACGGTGCCGGTGTTGCAATTTCCTGATGGTAAAATCATTGAAGAAAGTTTGGATATTATGTATTGGGCAGTTGCACAAAAGGATATTGATGGCTGGGCTTTAAAAGATGAAAACCTGCGTAAGCAGGCGCGTTCCTGGATTGTTGAAAATGATACAGACTTTGTTAAGTATGCGCGTGTGTGTAAATATCCAGAACGCTATCCTGATGAAGATAGCGAAAAACATCGCGATAACGCTTTGGCCTTTATTCATAAAATAGAAGTGAATCTGGGACAGCATCAGTTTTTATTAAGTGATTCGCCCGCGTTAGTTGATGCCGCCTTATTGCCTTTTGTGCGTCAATTTATGCAAATAGATGTGGATTTCTTTCGTCAACAAAAATTAGTGCAAACGCAACGCTGGCTGGATTATTGGTTGCAATTGCCTTTGTTTGCAGCGATTATGCAAAAGCACCAACCCTGGCAGCCGGGTGCGGAAATTATTGTTATGTAGGGCTTCTCGGTGAATAGTTTTAAAATTCTTTATGATTACTACGCGGACATTATGCCGCAGGCCAGTGAATTTATGGCCTTGCAAGATGTGCCGTTGCCGATGACTTGTTGGGCGAATCCTTTAAAAATTTCTGTTGCTGATTTAGCGAATCAATTAGCGCAAGATGATATTAAAACCACGCCACTGACTTGGCATAAAGATGCATTGCGTTGTGATGAGAAAGTTAGTTTGGGCAATCATTGGTGTTATGCGGCAGGGTTGTTGCAAATTCAAGAAGAAGTATCGATGTTGCCGGCACAACTGCTGGCACCGCAGCCGGGTGAAAAGGTCTTGGATTTGTGTGCTGCGCCGGGCAATAAAACCGCACAAATGTCATTAATGATGCACAATCAAGGCACTTTAATTGCTAATGATTGTAATTACCAACGTCTGCGTGCCTTGAGTCAGATTAGTAAACGTTTGGGCTTAATAAATATTAGCACCAGTGTTTATGACGGCACCAGTTTTGCACGCTTAAATGGTTATTTTGATAAAGTGTTGGTAGATGCGCCGTGTTCTTGTCAGGGAACTTTTCGTAAAAATTTAAGAAAAACGATCCAGGTGGGTGAGAAAATATCAAAGCATGCGCAATCGGTGCAAATCGCTTTGCTAGATAAAGCCTTGCATTTGGCGCGCCAAGGGGGGCGGGTGATGTATTCCACTTGCACTTTTGCACCCGAAGAAAACGAAGCGGTGATTGATTATTTTTGCAAAAAATACGCGGGTAAAGTTCGCGTGTTGCCGCTTAAGATGCCAAACTTTAAGGCATCGCCAGGGATTTTAAAGTGGCGTGATCAAGTGTTTGCTAAGCAAGTTGCCGAGTGCTGGCGCGTTTGGCCGCAGCAAAACAATACCGGCGGTTTTTTTGTTGCTTTATTAGAAAAAACCGGTGAAATTGGCCGAGAGTTCGATTTTACCAGCGAAATTGCGCATCAAGTTGCTACCTCGGAGATTGCTCCGCGCCTACTTGATTTAGTCGAGCGCTTTGGTATAGCTGCGGATGTTTTGCAAGATTATATTTATACCGATGCTAGCAAGCGCGGTATTTATATGATTAATCCCGACAATCAGCCACCACAAGATTGTAAGTTGGATGCTAGTGGTTTGTTTTTTTTAAAAACTAAAATTAAATATCCGAAATTATCTACGGCGGCAGCGATGCTTTTAAACAAGCATGCAACACGCCACACGCTGATATTAACACAGCCACAGCGCGATGCTTTTTTTCGGCATCAGGATATTGATCTGAGCAAAGAACAGATTAGCAGTTGCACTGACATGGGTTATGTGATGGTGAGATATGACAATTATGCGTTGGGTTTAGGCTTATTGTTTTTCCGCAAAGATGGCTCGGCGGTGTTGCGTAGCTTGTTTCCGCGGTATTTTTGATTGATGTCATGGGCTACTGCAGCATTTTTAGCATGGCAAGATTTGACTGGGGGATGCGGTGCTGCTAGAGGTAAAAAGTCTTCTGGCACGCCCGCCAAGAACCTGCTACATTTAGGGCATTGTAAACGATGAGGGAGACGCATGAATCTTAACTACCTTGATTTTGAACAACCGATTGCCGATCTGGAAGAAAAAATTCAGGAGCTCAAGCGGGTTGGCTCTGGGCAAGACATCGATATCAATGAAGAAATCAGTCGATTAGAAGGAAAATGTGATGATCTAACGCGATCTATCTTCTCCGCATTGACACCGCCGCAAATCGTGCAGATGGCACGCCATCCGCTGCGCCCCTATACCTTGGATTACATTGATCATATTTTTACAGACTTCAACGAGCTGCACGGTGATCGACACAGCGCTAAAGCGGCAGCCATGATTGGTGGTATAGCGCGTCTTGAGGGTAAGCCGGTCGTGGTGTTGGGTCATCAAAAGGGCCGCAGCACTAAAGATAAGTTAGAGCGTAATTTTGGTATGGCCTCGCCGGAGGGTTTTCGCAAAGCGCTGCGCTTGATGAAGTTGGCGGAAAAATTCTCCTTGCCGGTCATTACTTTTATTGATACACCGGGTGCTTATCCTGGGATTACTGCGGAAGAGCACAATCAAAGTGAAGCGATTGCGCGTAATTTATTTGAAATGTCGCAGTTACGTACGCCCATACTGTGCGTGGTAACTGGCGAGGGTTGTTCCGGTGGTGCGTTGGGTATTGGTGTTGGTGATCGAGTGGTGATGTTGCAATACAGTTATTACGCGGTTATTTCGCCAGAAGGGTGTGCTTCGATTTTATGGAAAAGTGCAGAAAAAGCCAATGAAGCGGCGCAGGCATTAGGTTTAACCTCTGAGCGTTTACTGGAATTAGGCTTGATCGATGAAATTTTACCGGAACCCATGGGCGGCGCGCATCGTGACCCTGCCAATATGGCAGTTAGCATAAAAGATTGTTTACTGAAAAATTTATTGATGTTAGAGCAATTATCTTTAGATGAATTACTTAAGCAGCGCTATGATCGTTTAGTTGCCGTTGGGCGTTAAAATTTTGTTATGTTTACTTTAGAAAAATTAACCGCTGAGCTTAGATCTCTTTCTGCTTGCCAATCTTATTTAATCGCTTACAGTGGCGGTTTGGATTCGCATGTTTTGTTATATGCCATGGTGCAATTAAAAAAGACTCATCCTGATATACAGTTGCAAGCCATACATATTAATCATAATTTGCAAGCTGAGTCAGCAGCTTGGGTACAGCATTGTCAACAAGTGTGTGCTGCTTTGCAAGTTGATTTTTGTGTGCAAGCATTACAATTGTCACCGGCTAAGGGTGAGAGTATTGAAGCGGCGGCGCGCACGGCACGTTATGGCGAGTTTAAGAAACTATTAAAGCTGAATCAATTATTATTAACTGCCCATCATGCTGATGATCAAGCTGAAACCTGGCTGTTGCAGGGGTTGCGTGGTGCCGGCATTAAAGGCTTGGCAGCAATGGGGGGTATTAAAAAATTAGGCAGTAGTTTTTTGGCAAGACCGTTGCTGCAGTTCACCCGCGCGCAACTGGAAAGTTATGCCCACCAAGAAAAATTGAATTGGATTGAAGATTCCAGCAATAGCAATGAAAGATTCTCACGCAATTTTTTGCGCTCACAAATTATGCCGTTGTTGCGTGAAAAATTCCCGTCAGTGGCTTTTACGTTTTCGCGCAGTGCCCAACATTGTGCCGAAGCCAATGTGTTATTGGATGAATTAGCACAGCAGGATTGGCAAAGCGTACAAGGGGGTAGTGAAAATAGATTGTCTGTCGCTGCATTATTACAGTTATCATCTGTTCGTCAACGGAATGTTTTGCGTTATTGGTTGCAACAGTTAGGGTTTCAACTGCCTAATCAGAAACGCTTATTAGAATTGCAAAAAAACCTATTGCACGCTGCAGTGGATGCGCTGCCAGAATTAAATTGGGCCGCTGTGAAAATACAACGTTATCAAGGTGAGTTATATGCCTTGTCAGCACAATCGGAGCTTGATGTGCAAAAGCGTTATAGTTGGAATTTAAATGCTCCATTGCTTTTACCTCATGGTCAATTAAGGGCTGAAAAAAGTCAGGGAGTTGGTTTATCCATTGCACGTTGTGGGGATGATTTAGCGGTGCGTTTTCGTCAAGGTGGTGAAAAAATTCAATTAAGTGGGCATGCGCATCATCAGGAATTAAAAAAATTGATGCAGCAATGGCAAGTGCCACCTTGGCAGCGCGAGCGAATTCCGTTACTGTATCAAGGTGATGTGTTAATCTCGGTGGTGGGTTATGGCAGTGCAAAAGCGTATGCCGCACAAGCAGATGAGCCGAGTTGGTTAGTTAAGTTTGAGTTGGATAAGGACACCAGCAATGGCAAAAACAATTGAAATGACGCAACAGTTAGCGCTTTCGGGGATGGGTTGTGCGAGTTGTGTTGGTAAAATTGAACAAGCCCTAAAGAAAGTGCCAGGCGTTAAGCAGGCGCAAGTAAATTTTGCGGCTAAAACAGCAACCATAGAAGGTACTGCTACGGCCGATGATTTAATTGCTGCCGTGGTGGCTTTGGGTTATCAAGCGCGTGTGGCAAATACAGAAAGTCGTGAACAGCGCTCGCAAGAAGAACATAAACATTATTTAGCCTTATTAAAAAAATCATTGCTTGCCGCTGTTGTGGGCATTCCCTTATTTTTAGAGCTGTTTTGGCCGTGGCTGCCAAGTATTGCTCGGCCCGTGCTGCAATGGCCGTGGCTTTTAGTGGGATTATTAAGTTTTGCTGTATTGGTTTATTCGGGCGGGCATATTTATCGATCGGCATGGCAGTCTTTTCTATCGCATACCGCCAATATGGATACTTTAGTCGGTTTGGGTACCGGGGTTGCTTGGCTTTACTCATTTATTGTGGTGTTAATTCCTCAGTATATTCCGGCAGCTGCGCGTGCGGTTTATTTTGATACCTCTTTATTGCTGCTGGCTTTTATTAATTTCGGTGCTGCCATGGAAATACGTGCGCGCGGTAGAACTTCGCAGGCGATTGAAAAATTATTAGGCCTAACGCCGAAAACAGCACGTGTAGTAGTGGGGGGTGTAGAAAAAGACGTGCCGCTTGCCTCGGTGCAGGTAGGCGATCAATTGCGTATTCGCCCGGGTGAGAAAATTGCGGTTGATGGTGAGGTGACAGAGGGCAGTTCGGCGGTGGATGAATCGATGCTAACCGGTGAGCCCTTGGCGGTGAAAAAATCGCTTGGCAGTTTAGTTTATGCTGGTACCCTTAATAAAGCCGGTAGCTTTATTTTTTGTGCTACCAAGGTGGGCAAAGAAACAGCGTTAGCGCAAATTGTGCAAAGCGTGCAGCAAGCACAAAATGCCAAACCCAAAATAGGGCGCCTAGCTGATAAAGTCTCAGCCATATTTGTACCAACCGTTTTAATTATTGCGTTAATGACCGCTTTAATTTGGTTTAATTTCGGTCCGGCACCGAAATCGGCCTTTGTGTTATTAACCAGTGTTGCCGTTTTGGTGATTGCCTGTCCGTGTGCCCTAGGTTTAGCAACACCTATCGCGGTGATGGTGGGTGTTGGGCGTGCGGCGCGCAAAGGTATTTTAATTCGCAATGGTGATGCCTTGCAGTTGGCGGGTAAATTAACCACGATTGTTTTGGATAAAACCGGCACGGTTACCGCAGGCAAGCCACAGTTGGGTGTGATTAAAACAGTCGCTGATTTAAACGAGCAGCAATTATTGCAAATAGCGGCCAGTTTAGAGGCTTCGTCCGAACATCCGTTAGGCCAAGTGATTGTCGATGCGGCAAGGGTGCAAGCGGTGTCGTTGGAAAAGATTGACTCTTTTCAGGCTAAAAGTGGTTTTGGTGTGATGGCTAATGTGCAGGGTGTGATGACTTATTTAGGCAATCAGCGTTTAATGGATGAGCAGAAGATTGTGTTAGGTGATTTAAAAACATTAGCAGATGAGTTGGCCGATCAAGGACACACGCCCATGTATTTGGCACAAGCGGATCGTTTGTTGGGCTTAATTTCGGTGACCGATCCGATTAAAGACGATTCTAAGCAAGCCATTGCACATTTAATAAAGCAAGGTCTGCAGGTGGTGATGGTGACCGGTGACCAACAAAAAACGGCGCAAGCGGTGGCGAAGCAGGTGGGTATTACCCAGGTGATTGCTGAGGTTTTACCGCAAGAAAAACAGGCGCAGATAAAAAAATTACAACAACAGGGTGCGGTGGTTGCCATGGTCGGCGACGGTATTAATGATGCACCTGCCTTGGCAGCTGCTGATGTCGGTTTTGCTATTGGTAGTGGTACTGATGTGGCGATGGAAAGTGCGGACGTGGTGTTGATGTCTGGTTCGTTGTGGGGGGTGGTTGATGCGCTATTTGTTTCGCGCGCCACGGTGCGTACCATTAAACAAAATTTATTTGCTGCCTTTGCTTACAACAGTTTAGGTATTCCAATCGCTGCGGGAATTTTGTATCCTTTCCTTGGCATTTTATTAAATCCGTTGTTTGCCGGCATTGCCATGGCTTTATCGTCCATTAGTGTGGTATTAAATGCCAATCGCTTGCACTGGCTGAAGATGAAGAGGACTGTCTCATGATAGTCATTATTAATGTTATTTTGGTTGTGGCTATTGTTTTTGTGTGCTGGTGGTTTGGTTTTGCTAAAACTAAAAATCCACAACGGGTGCAAACTGGTGTAATTGATATTGTTGTTGAACATGGCGTTTACAAGCCCGCGCAACTTGTTGTAAAAGCTGGAGAGGCGATTGAGTTGCGTTTTTTACGCAAAGACCAATCACCGTGCTCAGCAACCGTTGTTTTCAAAGATTTGCATATCAGCGCTGAATTACCCCATAATCAGCCGCGCTCGATTCAGTTACCGCCCCTGTCGGCAGGTGAATATGCATTCACTTGCCAGATGGGGATGTATCGTGGGAAGTTGCTGGTGCAGGCTTAGGGAGTGTTTCATCGTGCATAAATATTTTCTTTAACTTTTTTCTAAAATCCATTAATCGTAGAAAAGGGCTGGGTTTTTTGTTGAAAATAATGGCATAGATGTCGCCATTGGGTTTGTGTAGAATTAATGAGTTAGTGCCAGTGAAGCTACCGTGCGTTACCCATATTTTGCCTTGCGGAGTTTGTTTGATAAACCAGCCCATACCGTAGTAAATTTTATCGCCTCTAACTAAAGCTGATTTAATATAGGGAATTTTTTTAGGTTTTTGCAGCATAAGATGCAGCATTTTTTTATTAAGTATTTTGCCATTGGCGAGGGCATTGGCTATTTTGCCTAAATCAACCGCTGAAGCTACCCAGCCACCGTTGGCAAAATTGTAGTGTAACAGTTGATAGCGACTGTATGGTAATACGCGAGGATCAATTAATTTTTTATTGGGATTTATTTTTTGGATGCCATAATAATGTGTTTCCAGGGAATTTCTCTGGCTATAACGGGTGTTGCCGATAAACATATTGTGGATGCCGAGCGGTGCCAGAACCTGTTGTTGCACATATTTTTCATAAGGTTGATAACCGTATTTGTTGGCGACGGTTTTATCAATAATTAAACCGAGCAGGCAATAATTAATATTTGCGTAGCTAAAATGTGTGCCGGCGCGGTACTGTAGGGGCTGTCCCAGTGTATAGCGCGCAGCAGTGAGGCAAGATACCGGTGGGTAATCTTTAGTGATATTAACAAAGTGATGATCCCAAGGACCAAATAAAACATCAAGGCCACCATCGAAATCACCGTCCCAGCCAGAAGCCATGTGTAATAAATCTTTGGTGGTGATAGCGTTAACACCGGGCGTCATTTTTTGTTTGCTATAGGGTTTTAGTTTATTGAGAATTTTAACTATTGGTGTGTTCAGATGAATAAAGCCTAATTGTGCTAATTGTAATGTAGTAATTGCCGTAATAGTTTTAGAAATGCTGGCAATGCGAAATAAAGTATTGGGCTGTGTTTTGCGATGATGGTTCACATCCGCATAACCGTAGCCATGGGTATAATATAAATGTCCATTTTTGAAGATGGCAATGGCTGCGCCGGGGATATGATAGGAGCACATTAGGTGTGTTATCTGTTGATTAAAAGAATGCATGCTTTTTAATTTGGGCCCGCTCATGGGCAAAGTTAAGCAGGCGGGGTGTTGGTTGGCAAAGGCGGTGCTTAAGTTAAAAAATATGAAGAAGTAGAGTGGTATTGATAGAAGTTGTTTGTGGTCCATGAGTCTTATCCGGTAATTGAGGATTGTCTTTAAAATAAATGACAGCGGTTATCTTAGTTAAAACCATAGCTCAGAGCAAGGAGTTTTCCTGTTGCGACATTTATGACAAATCCTGCTAAAATGGCTTTTTTGATGAGAGGCCTGCATGAGTGCGTTAGACAAAATTCGTAATTTTTCAATTATTGCGCACATTGACCACGGTAAATCAACGCTGGCTGATCGCTTTATTCAGCTGTGTGAGGGCTTGTCAGATCGTGAGATGAAGCAGCAAGTGCTTGATAGCATGGATATTGAGCGTGAGCGTGGCATTACTATCAAAGCACAAAGTGTTACCTTGCGCTACCAAGCGGACGATGGTGAGAACTACCAGCTTAATTTTATTGATACCCCGGGTCACGTTGATTTTGCCTATGAGGTATCGCGTTCCTTGGCTGCTTGTGACGGAGCCCTGTTGGTGGTGGATGCGGCACAGGGCGTAGAGGCGCAAACCGTGGCCACTTGTTATACCGCCATTGAGCAAGGTTTAGAAGTTATTCCGGTGTTGAATAAGATTGATTTGCCGCAAGCCGACCCGGATAAAGTGATGCAGGAAATTGAAGATGTCATTAGCATAGAAGCACTGCATGCTTTGTCGATCAGTGCTAAAAGTGGCAAGGGCGTGCATGAATTATTGGAACAGCTGGTAGCGTTGATTCCGTCACCGCAAGGTGACAGAGATGCGCCACTGCAGGCTTTGATTGTCGATTCGTGGTTTGATAGCTATTTGGGTGTGGTTTCTTTGGTGCGAATTATGAACGGATGTTTGCGCAAACGTGACAAAATTCGCGTTATGTCTACAGGTAAAGATTATTTGGTGGATCAACTGGGTATTTTTACGCCAAAGCGTACCGAGCTTGATCAATTGCAGGCGGGTGAAGTTGGCTTTGTGGTTGCCGGCATCAAAGACATTTTTGGTGCGCCGGTAGGTGATACGCTCACCTTAACCAATAATCCGGCGAGTGAAGTGCTAGCTGGATTTAAGCAAGTTAAGCCGCAAGTATTTGCTGGTTTGTTTCCGGTGAGCAGTGATGATTATGAAAGTTTTCGTGATGCGTTGTCTAAGTTAAGATTAAATGACGCCGCATTATTTTATGAGCCGGAAAATTCCGATGCGTTGGGTTTGGGTTTTCGCTGTGGATTTTTGGGCATGTTGCACATGGAGATTGTGCAGGAACGCCTGGAGCGTGAATATAATTTAGATTTAATTACCACAGCACCTACCGTTATTTACGAGATTTTAACTAAAAAAAATGAAGTTATACGGATTGATAGTCCGGGCGCGCTGCCAGCACCAGAATTGATACAAGAAATACGTGAGCCGATTGTTGAGGCCAGCATGTTGATGCCGCCTGATTATTTGGGCAATGTCATTAGTTTGTGTGTCGAAAAGC
>CAZGQK010000005.1:64713-84198 GCA_964527645.1 uncultured Legionellales bacterium
GTCTATCACCTACGATCTGCCAATGAGTGAAGTGGTGTTGGACTTTTTTGATCGCTTAAAGTCCGTCTCGCGCGGGTTTGCTTCCTTAGATTACAGTTTGGTGCGTTTTCAAGCGGCGGATTTAGTGAAGCTGGATGTTTTAATTAATCAGCAAAAAGTCGATGCCTTGGCAGCGATTGTGCATCGTGATTTATCGGCACAGCGCGGTCGTGCTTTGGCTGAACGCTTAAAAGAATTAATCCCACGTCAAATGTTTGAAATTGCCATTCAAGCGGCCATTGGTGCTAAAGTCATTGCGCGGACAACGGTTAAGGCCTTGCGTAAAAATGTGACGGCTAAATGTTATGGCGGAGACGTTTCGCGTAAACGTAAGTTATTGGAAAAGCAAAAGGCCGGTAAAAAGCGCATGAAGCAGGTGGGCAAGGTTGCCATTCCGCAAGAAGCCTTTTTGGCGGTGCTAAATGTAAACAAAAGCAAGTCTAAGGATTCTTAATGAGTTTTGATTTTTCTTTTTATTTGACGTTATTGGTTTTAATTACGGGGATTGTTTGCCTGTTTGATATCTTATTTCTCATGCGCAAGCGTCGCCATAGTGGGACGCAGCAATCTTGGATGGTTGAGTATGCGCGCGCTTTGTTTCCCGTTTTATTGATTGTGTGGTTATTGCGCTCTTTTGTTATTCAGCCCTATCGTGTCCCAACCGGCTCACTGGAGCCAACGGTTTTGCCGGGTGATTTTATTGTGGTGAAACAATATGCTTACGGATTGCGCTTTCCGGTGATTAATAAAAAGTTTATGAAAGTTGGTGAACCTAAGCGTGGACAGATCGTGTTGTTTCATTGGCCGGTTAATCCCAGCATTGTCTTTGTAAAACGTGTGGTGGGTGTTCCCGGGGATCATTTGCTGTATAAAAACAAAGTGCTGTATATTAATGGCAAAGAAGCGAAGCAAAAATATTTAGGCGCTACTTATGATTATAGTGACATCCCAGGGCAAAAAGTATTGGTGCACGTTATGCAGGAAGATTTAGCCGGGGTTAAACATAAGATTTTTGTGCAAGCAGTGGGTGGAGAACAAGCGGATTTTGATATTGTGGTGCCGCAGGGTAAGTATTTTATGATGGGGGATAATAGGGACGCTAGTGATGACAGCCGAACCTGGGGTTTTGTGCCGGAGCAGAATTTAATTGGTCAAGCATTCGGCATATGGATGAGTTGGGACCCGGTGCATCATAAAGTGCGCTGGAATCGTATTGGCAAAGCGGTGGATTAGTGATATGGAAAATATTGCTCAATTACAAAAAGTGTTGAATTATCATTTTGATGAGATAGACTTATTGCAAGAAGCTTTGAGTCATCGCAGTTAGCAGGGGAAAAATTATGAACGTATGGAATTTTTAGGGGATTCCATTTTAAGTTTTATTGTTTCTGAAGAACTCTATCGGCGCTTTGGCGATCGTCATGAGGGTGAATTAAGTCGCTTGCGTGCCAATTTAGTCAATCGCGCTAAATTGGCACAGTTGTCACGAGGGTTGCAGATTGGGCAATTTTTATCGATGAGCGTTGGTGAAATAAAGTCAGGTGGGCGAGAGCGAGAATCTATTTTGGCGGATGTTTTTGAGGCGATTGTTAGTGCCGTTTATTTGGATAGCGATTATCCGACTTGCAAAAAATGTGTGTTAAGTTGGTACGGTGCTTGTTTTGAAGAAATAGCTAAACAAAGCTTAATGGACGCAAAGTCTACTCTGCAAGAATGGGCGCAAGCGCAGCAGTTGCCGTTGCCCAGCTACAAAATCATTGATATTGCTGGTAGGGCACATGAGCAAGAATTTAAAGTAGAGTGTTCGCTAAAGGGCCGTGAAGCAGTGACGCAGGGGCAGGGTAGCACGCGTCGTCAGGCGGAGCAGGTGGCCGCCGAACAATATTTACAGCTTTTAGCTAAAGAGAAAAAATCGTGAGTGAGTTGCAAACAAAATGTGGTTATGTGGCTATCATCGGTCGGCCTAATGTGGGCAAATCGACGTTGCTGAATTATTTTTTAGGGAAAAAGCTGAGTATTACCTCACGCAAACCGCAAACAACGCGTTATAGTTTGTTAGGGATAAAAACAGAGAAAGACACACAAATTATTTATGTGGATACTCCAGGCTTGCATACACAAGAAAAAGGCATGGCTAGCCGGCAAATGAATCGTGCGGCGCGTTCTGCTATTCATGATGTTCAAGTGGTTGTCTTTGTAGTATCTGGCACACAATGGCAAGAGCAGGATGAAAGTGTTTTGCAGCAGCTGAAAAATATAGATAAAAAAGTTATTTTAGCGGTTAACAAAATTGATCTTATTAAAAATAGAGAAGAATTATTACCGCATTTACAGCAGCTTGGTGAAAAATTTAATTTTCATGCGATTGTGCCTATTTCGGTTAAAAAAGGCGAGTCGCTGGCATTGCTGCAGCAGGAAATAATTGCATGTTTGCCCATTCAGCCTTTTCTTTTCCCAGTAGAGCAAGCAACGGATCGTGGTGAGCAGTTTATTGCTGCAGAAATAATTCGTGAAAAGCTTATGCGCCAGTTAGGTCAAGAGTTGCCTTATGTCGTGTTAGTGACGATTGATGAGTTTGTTAAAAAAGGCAAAGTGCGGCATATTTCTGCTACCATTTGGACTAACAAAGAAAGCCAAAAGCCGATTGTTATCGGTAAAAAAGGCGAAAGGCTAAAGGTAATCGGTACCAAAGCGCGCATTGATTTGGAAGCTTATCTTGATGAAAAAGTATTTTTGCAGCTGTGGGTAAAGGTAAAAGGGATTTCTTTAGATATTGACAAGGGTCGAGTATGACAGAGAGGGTTATTTTACAACCTGCTTTTATTCTTCACCGTCATCCTTATCGTAATACCAGCTGGATAGTTGAGCTGTTAACCCATCAATATGGTCGTGTAGGTGCGGTGGCGCGGTCTGCGCGTGGACTAAAATCACGTTATCAAGGTAAATTAGAACTATTCATGCCGATGTTAGTTAATTGGACTGGTAAATCCGATCTCAAATCACTCGGCAAGGTAGATTTATATGCTGCTGGTTACTTATTGTCAGGCAAGCGCTTGTTGTGTGGTTTTTATATTAATGAATTATTAATGAAGTTATTGCATCGGCACGATCCTCACCCTCTATTATATGATGCCTATCAGAAAACCTTATTGCAATTGAGTGATAAAGCAGTGGAGGTGCAAGTGTGTTTGCGGTTATTTGAAAAGCACTTGCTTGAGCTTATTGGTTATGGGCTTAATTTATCGAGTGATACGCAAACACAAGAAGCTATTTGTGCAGAGGCCTTTTATCAATACCTGCCGCAGCGTGGTTTTATGCGTGTGGCGGTGTCGGTAGCTAGTGGGGATATTTTTTCTGGCATGACACTAATAGCGTTGCAACAAGAAAATCTTGATAATGCTAATGTGCTACGTGAAAGTAAACGCCTGATGCGCCAAGTGGTTGCACAGGTATTGGGTGAGGGAGTGGTGTTGCGTAGCGGTGAGCTTTTTTCAGGGTAAAGTGTTACCTCCTCCCCTAAGCTGAGAGAGGAGGTGGGTTAGTTAGGTAGCAGCAAATTTTAAAGTATAACTATAGGTGCCGTAGCTATGGTCCATACCAGTGTACTGTAATCCACCGCTACAGTTTGTTGATGCAATTGATGGGTTCATCTCGTAGGGGCCGTCATCTATAACTACTTTACACAATCCACCATGACCATCTATAACACTCAAATAGGCGGAGCCATCACTCCATCCTGGGGATGTGTTATTTTTGCAGCCAGTAGTAAATTGTGTTTGGTTTAGTTTGTTGGTAGCTATATTACCGTCGTTACTAAGGCTGCTTATTGTAGTATCGGTGATGCTGAATGTATCGGTGAAGGGGCATGATTGCAGGGGTGGTTTTGCACTGGTATTTAATTGTGTTTTTGCACTTACACTACCAGCCATAGTCAATGCTGTAGCAGTAATAATTACTGAAGTTATTAATTTTAAATTTTTCATTTTTTTACCTCTTGTTGTTTTATGTCATAATTGACAGTCTCTTTGGCTTTGTAGTAATTAAAGTCTCTAATTATTACGCGGCTTCAGTTAGTAGTCTGCCGCAATATCGTTGCGATGATAAGACAAGAATTCCAAACTGATTGTTTGTTAAAGTGGTTTAATTGGTTTTAATTAGATTAAAAAAATATAAAATTATTTCAGGCCATAAAAAAATCCCCGTCAGCAGCTATTAAATTTGAAATACTAGAAGTAGTTTTATTAGTGCTAGGAGGTGGTAACAACTCGTTGGCAGGATTGTAGACACGTTCAGTAGAGGGGTAGAAGCCAATACCTACTTCTGCACTAAGAAAGCGATTGAGTACATACCCAACACTAATACGGCCAGCCAATCCAGTTGTATCAATCGTGTCCCCTTTGCTTACAAGGAAATTAGTTCCGATATTCAAGCTGCCATCGCTGATAACGTTTCCTGCGCCAAGCTGTACTTGTACGTAGGGTCCTTGTGTGCTGTATTTATTGATATTAGAAGCACCTGTTGCGTAGGAAGTTGCGCTTAAGGCCGCTATAGAAATTATAGCTAAGTACTTGATAGATTTTTTTATTTTTATTACCTCTGGGGAGTTTTGCAATATAAACGTTCCCAGTAACATTAAAATAAATAATGATGATGTATTGCGCTCAGTGGTTAATAACAACTTGGCTATAGGATATGCTTATCCGAGACTTTTTGCAGAAGAATTAAAAAAAAGTAGTTCCTGTTCTTTCTAGGTATTTAAATTTTTCAATTGAAGTGTATGCCGTGTACCCACAAAATTTTTATATGCCCTATAAGTTCAAGGTTTTTCTTGGGATGCTGCAGGACTTCTATAAAAAACAATAATGCAATCGATAATTAACTTTTTTTACTTTTTCTATTGCGTTGTTTAGAATGTTCTTTAGATGGGTATGACAGCATAACTGTAATGCGGGAGGTGAAAATGAGCTGTAGAGAAATAGGCTCAGTGCCCGAGATAGTTTGTAGGGTGTCGTTGTTATACTAGTGAGGGTGTTGATCTTTTAGGACGTTTCCGAAGGTGACAGAAAAAATTTAATGGTAACTCTGGGTGTCTGGCTAATGGTGGTCGGGCTGATTTGGATGCTACTTGTTGTTTCGCTGGAGCGGAGTCGACGGAAGGAGAAGACAGGGCAACCACTAATGGGCGTAAACGATCCTCCCGCCGAGACCGAGGGGTAGTTTCCTATGGTAGTTGATAGCCGTTAGGTATTTATAACAAACTCTTTCATCTTGCTAATACTGTAACCCCAAGCTTTTGCTGCTTCGATGCGTGATGGAAACATTAAGGCGTCACGATCGGTGAGCACATCAACAACCACGGGTCCGGGTGTCGCAAAAGCTTCTTTGATTGCTGGCTCAAGCTGTTCATTTTTTTCCACACGAATACCGTGACCACCCATCGCTTTGGCGCAATCCGCAAAATTTGGATTTTTTAAATCCACGCCCCATTCGACATGGCCAGTTGCTTGCATTTCTAATTTAACTAAGCCAAGTACGCCATTATTAAAAACAACGACTTTAATCGGCAAGTTGTAAGTGACTGCCGTGATAAAATCCGCCATTAACATGCTAAAACCACCGTCACCACACATGGCGACAACTTGACGGTTGCGGTCGAGTGCTTGTAAGCCCAAGGCTTGTGACATGGCGTTAGCCATTGAAGCAAGATTAAAAGAAGCAATAAAATCTCGATTACCACGCATATGAATTTGGCGCGCCATCCAGATAATAGTTTCACCGGTGTCCGCGGTAAATAGTGCGTCATCGTTGGCGTGTTGATTAATTAGGTGCGCCACTGTTTGCGGTTGAATGTGTTTTTTATCGGTACGTTGTGCACGTTCCAACATGTGTTTGTCCCAAGCGGCCTTATGTTTCCTTGCCATTTGCAAATGTTTATCGTCTGTTTTTGCTTGCAACAAAGATTCCAGTGCTTCGAGTGTTGGGCGTACGTGTGCAATTAAGCCGAGCTCAACGCCACAGCGTCGACCTAAGCGTTCGGCACTAATATCAATTTGAATAATGCGTTTACCTTTGGGATAAAATTGACGATAAGGAAAGTCCGTGCCTAGCATTAATAAAGTGTCGCACCCATCCACCGCGTCGATGCCACTTTTGCTGCCTAATAATCCTAAGCCACCCACCCAATAAGGATGATCTTCATTTAATACTGCTTTACCTTTTAGTGCGTGTACAATGGGAGCTTGTAGTTTTTTAGCAACTGCTTCCAATTCTTTGCTGGCGCCGCGACATCCCCAGCCAACCAAGAGAGTCACTTTTTTCGATTCATTTAATATATCCGCCATTTTTTGTAGATCTTGCGGAATAGGGGTGATTTCTGAATGTAGTTGAAAAATGGGGTGTTCCATCGCCTTATGGCTAATTTTATCAGGACCAATATCGGAGGGGATGCAAAGATGGGCGATGCCTTTGCAGGCTAAAGCTTTTTGGGCGGCCAATAAAGCCAATCGTGGCATTTGTTCGATGGAATAAACCGTTTGGTTGTAAACGCAGACATCGTCAAATAAGCGGTCTAAGTTCACTTCTTGGTGATAATCGGTGCCAATTTCTGCACGTGGTACTTGCCCAGTAATGGCTAATACGGGTGCGTGATCCATTTTGGCATCGTATAAACCATTTAATAAATGAATGGCGCCTGGACCGACGGTAGCAGCACAAACGCCTAATTTACCTGTCAACTTGGCTTGGGCACTGGCGGCAAATGCGGCGACTTCTTCGTGACGAACACCGATCCATTCGAAGCGCTCGCCTTTTTCGCGGCGCAGTGCATCAGCTAATGGATTGATGGCATCACCGAAGACACCAAAAATTTTACCGCTGCTAATCGGTTCGATAATATCAAGAATTGCTTCAAAAACAGTTTGTCCGCTCATAGTGTCTCTCCTTATTCTGTCAGTATAACAATTTGTTTGGCAAATTGTAGCGATTATTTTCAGTACGTCGCGCCGTTAGTCAGTGGTTATTTTGTGCGGCACTAACATGAGGTCTCGGTTAGTATCGATGCTTAATAGGCTGTTTTGCTGATGCCAGGCACCCAATACAATGCGGCGGCAGGATTGTTGATTGTCGGTAAAGTAATGAATGTTGGGGCGATGAGTATGACCGTGAATGAGGTTGATCACCTGGTATTTTTGCATAATTTTTTCAACAGCACTTTGTGTTACATCCATTATTTCCGGCGTCATCTTATTAAGTCCGGCTCGACTTTTTTTTTGCAAATAATTGCCGAATTTTTTTCGTTGCTGATAGGGTAAGCATAAGAATAATTTTTGTACCAAGGGATTGCGCGTCACATAGCGTAAGCGTTGGTGTTTGTGGTCTAGGGTGCAAAGACTATCGCCGTGACACAATAACCAGCGTTGGCCATATAATTCAATCACGCTGGGGTCGGGTAGCAGCGTCATGTTGGCGCGCTTGGCATAACCAGACCCTAACAAAAAGTCATGATTGCCGTGCATAAAATAAACAGGCACGCCGCTTTTTGTTAAAGTTTGTATGGCTGAGGCGAATTTTTGCTGCAGTTCATCCTGTGCATTGGCACCCACCCACAGGTCAAAGCAGTCACCTAGGATATAAAGTGCCTCCGCATGGATGGCTTGTTGCTGTAAAAAAGTGAAGAAACGTTGGTTGAGATCGGCTTGCAGCGGGTTCAGATGAACATCTGAGACAAATAGGGTATGCTGCTGGTTGGTGTTTTGTGCCATAGTCGTTTGCGTATGTGCTTTAAAGATTGTCATAATACGGGCATTTGGTAGGTAGATAAAGGCCTGGGGTTAAAACTTTTAGTAACTGTGGAAAATCATGAGTAAAAATTCTCTGAAAACAAGGTTTTGTCCAAGCCCGACGGGCAAGATGCATTTGGGCAATGCGCGCACCGCACTGTTCAATGCTTTGTTGGCGCGCTCCCAGCAAGGTGTGTTTTTGTTGCGCATTGAAGATACAGACCGCACCCGCTCGCAAGCGCAATTTACCGAGGCCATGATGCGCGACCTGCGCTGGTTAGGGTTAGATTGGCAGGAAGGTGCTGATGCTAAGGGCGATGCCGGTCCTTATTGGCAGTCGCAGCGGCAAGGGATTTACGATGATTACTATGCCAAACTTGAGCAGCAGGGTCTGGCCTATCCTTGTTTTTGCAGTGAAAGTGATTTGACACTGATGCGCAAACTGCAGCGTGCTGCGGGTAAGCCGCCGCGTTACGATGGCCGTTGTCGCTCATTAACAGCAGCAGAAATTGAGGAAAAAGTCGCCGCTGGTGAAAAGGCAGTTTTGCGTTTTCATGTGCGGAGCGGACAAGAAATTCTCTTTACTGATTTAGTGCGTGGTGAGCAGCGCTTTAAAAGCGATGATATCGGTGATTTTATTATTCGACGCACCGATGGCACGTCACCTTTTATGTATTGCAATGCTATTGATGATGCCTTGATGGGGGTGAGCCATGCGTTGCGAGGTGAAGATCATTTAACCAATACGCCGCGGCAATTATTGATTTTACGTGCCTTGGAATTACCGGAACCACAATATGGGCATATCACTTTAATTGTTGGCGATGATGGCAGTCCGTTGTCCAAGCGTCATGGTAGCCAGGATATTGCGCAATTGTGGGAATTGGGTTATTTGTCTGATGCATTGAATAATTATTTAGCGCGCTTAGGGCATCATTACGCGGATGAAAGTTTTATGTCTTTACAGCAATTGGCTGAAAATTTTCATATCACTTCTTTAAATAAATCACCGGCTAAATTTAATTTGGCACAATTGCAGCATTGGCAAAAACTAGCTGTTATGCAAATTAAACCAGAAAATGCGTGGCATTGGTTGGGTGAGGCAGTGCAGCAGGCGGTGCCAGCAGATAAACAAGCCGAATTTGCACAAGTTATTTTGCCTAATATTTTATTTCCCAAAGAAGCGCTACAGTGGGCGCAAATTTTATTTGACCCCGCATTAAATTATACTGAAGAAATGTTAGCGGTGATGGATGGGGCGGGCAAGGATTATTTTGTTGCATTACACGCAGCCTGGCAAACGCATGGTAAAGAGGCGAAGGCAATTATTCAGACTTTAAAAGATGAGCTAAAGATCAAAGGCAAGGCTTTATTTCAGCCGTTGCGGGTGGTGCTAACTGGGCAATTGCACGGACCCGAGTTGGCGCCCTTGTTAGCACTTATGTTGGATGCCTGTGTGGAAAAACGTTTGCAGGATGCGCAATCAAGCTTTAATTAGGGTGAATTGATGTTGCAAATTTATAACAGTTTGACGCAAAAAAAATCTGAATTTAAACCGCTGGTGCCGGGTAGAGTGAGTATCTATGTTTGCGGTATGACAGTTTACGATTACTGTCACGTGGGTCATGCGCGCTCTTTAATTGTTTTTGATATGATTGTGCGTTATTTGCGTGCGCAGGGATTGCAAGTGAATTTTGTACGCAACATTACCGACATTGATGATAAGATAATTCGCCGCGCACAGGAAAAAGGCGTGGATTCTGTGCAGTTAAGTCAAGATTTCATCGATGCGTTTCATGAAGACGAAGCATCGTTAAATGTGATCTCGCCAGACCATGAGCCGCGCGCAACTGAGTATGTGGATCAAATTATTACTTTTATTCAAACACTAATTGATAAAGATTTTGCTTATGTTACTGAAAATGGCGACGTTAATTTTGTGGTAAAAAAGTTCAAAGAATACGGCAAATTATCGCACCGCGATGTGGAAAAGTTAATTTCTGGCGCGCGTGTTGCTGTTGATCAAAGCAAGCGTGATCCGTTAGATTTTGTGCTGTGGAAACCAGCCAAGCCGGGTGAGCCGAGCTGGTCTTCGCCGTGGGGTGATGGGCGACCCGGTTGGCATATCGAATGTTCAGCTATGTCGAATGATTTATTAGGTCAGCCATTTGATATTCATGGTGGTGGGCTTGATTTAAAATTTCCGCATCACGAAAACGAAATTGCACAATCGGAAGCGGCGCATAGCTGTGATTTTGTAAAAACTTGGATGCACGCAGGCTTGGTACAAATTAACGATGAGAAAATGTCAAAGTCATTGGGTAATTTTTTCACGATTCGTGAAGTACTGGCACAATATCCGGCTGAAGTGTTGCGTTATTTCATGTTGGCGGCGCATTATCGTAGCCCGGTTAATTATTCTAAAGAAAACTTAGATGCAGCACAGCAAGCATTAACGCGCTTTTATACCGCGCTGCGGGAATTACCGGTGGTGTCGGCAGCGCCAGAAAACAAATATCAGCAGGCTTTTCAAAAAGTGATGAATGATGATTTTAATACACCTGAGGCTTTGGCAGTGTTGTTTGACATGGCGCGAGAGATTAATCGATTAAAAGAAAAATCAGCGCCTGAAAAAGCCGCAGCGCTGGGCGCGCAATTGCGCGAGTTGGCTGGTGTTTTGGGCATTTTGCAGCTGGATGCGGAAACGTTTTTGCAAGGTCAGGTTGATGTGGCGGCGATTGATGCATTAATTGCTGAGCGTGAACAAGCGCGACGTGATAAAAACTGGGCGCTGTCTGATGAAATTCGCGATAGATTAGCCGTTATGGATATTATTATTGAGGATGCCGCGCAAGGTACAAAATGGCGACGCAAACATTAGGAGCCGAGATGAAGGTAGTCATCAGTGGTAGTGGATTATTTGCACCCGAAGAAACCATTAGCAATGATGAGCTGGTTGATTCCTATAATCAGTACGTTGAAAAAATCAATAAACAGCACGCCACAGCGATTGCTGCTGGTCAGTTAGAGGCCTTAAAGCCATCGAGTAGTGAATTTATCGTTAAAGCCTCGGGCATTGAGCGTCGTCATGTGGTGGATAAAAAGAATATTTTAGATGTCGATGTTATGTGCCCAAAAGTCGCGGCGCGTGCGGATGATGCTTTGTCGCTGCAGTGTGAAATGGGCTTGGCCGCAGCTAAACAAGCGTTAGCAAGTGCGGGAAAAAAGGCCAGTGATGTTGATATGATTTTAGTGGCTTGTTCGAACATGCAGCGTGCTTATCCGGCAATGGCGGTGGAATTACAGCATGCTTTGGGTGCCTCAGGTTTTGCTTTTGATTTAAACGTTGCTTGTTCGTCCGCCACTTTTGCTGTGCAAACGGCTTTTGATGCTATTGCGCAAGGGCGTGCGCGTTGTGCTTTGTTGATAAATGCAGAAATTTGCACAGCGCATTTAAATTTTTGTGATCGTAATAGTCATTTTATTTTTGGCGATGCGACAACAGCTTTGGTGCTGGAGCCGGAAGCATTGACGCAAAGCAAACAACCGCTTTTAATTTTGGGTACTAAGTTGGCCACACAATTTTCCAACAATATTCGTAATAATTTTGGTTTTTTAAATCGCTGTGAAAAAAACTTGCATGAAGAAGAAAAATTATTTACCCAGCAAGGACGCAAAGTATTTAAAGAAGTTATCCCGTTGGTGGTTAAACATTTGCAAACACATTTGCAAGAGGCAGCAATTAAGGCGCAAGATTTAAAACACATGTGGCTGCATCAAGCCAATAGTCACATGAATGAATTAATTGCAGCTAAATTATTGGGTCATCGTGCAAGCCTAGCAGAAGCACCGATGGTGTTGCAGGAGTATGGCAATACCAGTTCCGCCGGATCCATTATCGCTTTTCATCAATACCATCAGGATATGCAAGCAGGTGACCTAGGCCTTATTTGTTCTTTTGGTGCGGGTTATTCTGTGGGTTCAGTGATATTGCAAACTTTATCATCTTAGGTTTAAGGCTGGTTTATGGCAATTAAGTGGCGTCATGTTTCTTTATTAATTTCACCAATGCGTTAACCCAGCTATCCTCTGTATTTAAACACGGGATTAGGCGCAATTCTTCACCGCCGAGTTGTTGCCATTGTGCGCGTGCACGAATACCGATTTCCTCCAAGGTTTCCAAACAATCCGTGACAAAAGAGGGGCAGCAGATGGCAATGTTTTTGCACCCTTGTGCGCTTAATTCATTAAGCAGATGATCGGTATAAGGTTTAATCCAGGGTGTGCGGCCTAAGCGCGATTGAAAACTTACCGTATATTGTTGCGGTTTTAATTGCAATTGTTCGCTAATTAATCGAGTGGTGGCGTAGCATTGTGCGCGGTAACAAAATTGATTATCTGGATTAATTTTGGGGCACGGTTGCACGTGATCGCAATGGCAGTTGGGCCCTTCGGTTTTAATCACTTGACGCACGGGTAGACCGTGATAGCTAAAAATTAGCTTATCAAACTTAAAATCATCGGTGTTTTTTTTAATAATTTGTGCCCATGCTTGTATAAAGTCGGGGTCATCGTAAAATGACTTGCAAACTTGAATTTTTTTGATATTAGGAAATTTTTCAACAAGTTTTAAAGTATGATTTAACGCAGAACTGGTTGACGCAAGTGCATACTGTGGAAATAAAGGCATAATTATTAAATTTTCTCCGTGTTGCAATTCAGCTAATGCCTGTTGAGTGGAGGGTTCGCCATAGCGCATTGCCAATGCCACTGAATAATTTTCGCCCAAGGCAGTTGCCACTTTTTGTTTCAGCTGTTTGCTCAAGTAAATTAGTGGCGAGCCTTGCGGGGTCCAGATTTTTTGATAAGCGCTGGCGGATTGTTTCGGTCGAAAAGGCAAGATCAAGGCATAAATCAATAGATAGCGCCATATCATTGGGATGTCGATAACATAGGGATCAGTCAAAAAAACGCGCAGATAGGCTCTGACATCACGCACCGATGGCGAGCGTGGTGAGCCCAAGTTAAGTAAGAGTACGCCGGTTTTTCCCGTCATTTTCCTTCCTGTGTGATTGCGCCCATTGTATGAGCTTGTCCATGGCCTGGCAAGGTGCTTGACGCGTGTGTTCAGATACCTTAATTTGCTTAGAGTGATGGATTTTAGTGAGGGAGCACCTGCATGCCAATTGATAACGAGGACATACAGCAATTGCGTATGGAATACGGCCAGCGTCGTTTGTCTAAGGCTGATGTGGAGGCTGATCCTTTGAATCAATTTACTTTGTGGTTTGAAGAAGCGGTGGCTGCCGAAGCTAGAACCGCCAATGCCATGGTGTTGGCGACTGTGGATACGGATGGCAGCCCTGATCTGCGTGTGGTTTTGCTAAAAGAGCTCAGTGAGCAAGGGTTTATCTTCTTTACGCACTACAATAGTGTCAAGGCACAGCAAATGCAGAACAACAGTAGCGTAGCGCTGAATGCTTTTTGGCCTGAGTTGGCGCGCCAAGTGCGGGTGCGAGGGCGGGCTGAAAAAGTCTCAGCAGAAGTTTCGGATGCTTACTTTGCCAAGCGCCCGCATGATGCGCAGATTGCAGCTTGGGCTTCGCAACAAAGTCAAATATTGCTGGATGAGGCTGAATTATCTGAGCAATTCGCGTATTATCAACAGCGTTTTGCCGATCAGGAGGTTCCTCGGCCAGATGCCTGGGGAGGGTTCTGTGTGATCCCTTGGCAAATAGAGTTTTGGCAGGGACGTGATGCGCGCTTGCACGATCGAGTACGTTATACTCAGCGTGGGCAACAATGGTTAATTGAACAATTAGCACCATGAGAATTTAAAATATGAGTAAACAGGTTAAACCACTTGGCATTTTTGCGTTAGTGATGATTACAGTAGGAGCCGTTGCCAGTGTGCGTAATTTACCGACTTTGGCATTATTCGGTTCGCAGCTGATAATCTTTTTTGTTCTGGGGGCCTTGTTTTTTTTGTTGCCCAGTGCCTTGGTGGCAGCCGAACTGGCCTCGTCTAGTGAAGAGAAGGGTGGAATCTATGTTTGGGTCAAGCATGCTTTTGGAGAGTATACGGGTTTTGTGGCAGTTTGGTTTCAGTGGGTAGAAAATTTTATTTGGTATCCCATGATATTGGCCTTTATAGCGGGTATTATTGGTTATATGATTTCTCCCACGTTGGGGGATAATAAATATTTTATTATTACTGTTATTTTAATTGTATTTTGGGGGGCAACGATTATTAATCTGTATGGCATCAAGTTGTCAGCCAGGTTTGCCAGTTTTTGTACCATTGCTGGTTTATTGATACCCATAGGTTTGATTATTATTTTTGGTATTATTTGGGTTTTATCTGGCAAGCCATTACAAATTGATCCTTATCACCACAGCTGGACGGTTAACTTCTCCCATATGGCCAGTTGGTCAGCGTTGACAGCCATTATATTATCTTTTGGTGGTATGGAAGTTGCCACGGTGCATGCAGCAGATGTGCGGAATCCTCAACGCGATTTCCCTTATGCCATGCTGTTGGCAACCTTGCTAATATTGGCTGTTTTACTGCTGGGTTCTTTGTCAATTGCCATGACTGTGCCGGCACAGGACATTAGTTTATTGTCAGGGATGATGGCTGCGTTTCAGATATTTTTGCACCAATATCATCTGTATGGGTTGTTACCGGTTCTTGGGGGGCTTTTGGTGATTGGTGGTGTTGGTGGGGTAAATAATTGGATCATAGCACCCACGCGGGGATTACAATTGGCTGCTGTGGATGGTAATATGCCGTGCATTTTTCAATATCAAAATGCGCATCGAGCGCCGGGACCTTTGTTATTAATGCAAGGTTTGGTTGTTTCCTTGGTTAGCTTGGTGTTTTTTATTTTTCCAACTGTGAATGCTTCATACTGGTTTTTAACTGTATTAGCGGCGCAAGTTTATATGGTTATGTATATCTTAATGTTTTTGAGTGTATTGCGATTGCGCTATAAACATAAAGCTAAGGTGGATGGTTATCGAGTGCCGGGAGGCAAGGTTGGTATATTTTTTATAGCTGGTTTAGGTTTATGTAGTTGTGTGGTTACTTTTTTTATGGGATTTTTCCCGCCAGCAGGCATCAATGTCGGTAATGTTTGGCACTTTGAGTTATTATTGTTTTTGAGTTTGGGCGTCACTTTTGTATTGCCTTTTTTATTGAGTAGCTTTTCGCGTAGAAAGCTGGAAGAGTAAAATATACTGATTATGACTTGTGGATTGTAGTTATGTTAGAGATTATGCAAGGTTTACAACAGCTATTTAAAGCCGCTTTTCAAGCAGCGTATGCCGATATTGAAATTGATAATATTGAAATTACTCGCAGTACACAAGCAAAATTTGGTCATTATCAATGTAATTCAGCGATGCAGTTAACCAAATCATTGAAGCAAAATCCACGCACTATTGCTGAGGCGGTGATCAAGCATATTGTTGACGATGAATCTGTTATTGAAAAACTAGAAATAGCTGGCCCTGGCTTTATTAATATCACCTTAACTGCTGGTTATTTACAGGAATTTTGTCTTAATATGCTGCGCGCAGAAAAGTTAGGGTTTGCGGCGCAAACAAATCCGCAGCGTGTGGTTATTGATTTTTCTTCACCGAATATTGCTAAAGAAATGCATGTTGGGCATTTACGTTCTACGATTATTGGTGATTGCATCGCACGCGTGCTTGAATATTCAGGCTATGATGTTGTGCGGCTCAATCATATTGGCGATTGGGGCACGGCGTTTGGTATGTTAATTGCCTATTTAAAGCAACATGAAAAAGGTGTTTTAGATGGCAGCGTTAGTGCTGATTTAACCGCACTGGTGGGTTGGTATAAAAAAGCGCGTCAGCAATTCGATGCTGATGAGGACTTTAAACGTCAGTCGCAATTAGAAGTGGTGGCATTGCAGGGGGGTGATGAAAATTCACTAAAAGCCTGGCAAATTATTTGTGATATTTCGCGCTGCGCTTATCAAGAAATTTACGATCTATTAAACATTACCATCATCGAGCGCGGGGAATCTTTTTATAATCCTTTTTTAGCCGAGGTGGTTGCTGACTTGCAAGCCAAGGAAGTACTTAGTGTTTCTGATGGCGCTAAGTGTATTTTTCTTAAAGGCTTTACAAATCGCGAAGGCGAGCCATTGCCGTTGATGGTGCAAAAATCCGACGGTGGTTATAATTATGCAACCACAGACATGGCTGCTATTCGACATAGGATTACTGAGGAAAAAGCCGATCGCATTATTTATGTTACCGATTTAGGGCAAGGTATGCATTTTAAAATGGTGTTTGCTGCCGCCGAAAAAGCCGGCTATTTAGATTCTGCTAAAGTACAAGTGGATCATGCGGGTTTTGGTTTAGTGCTCGGTGCGGATGGTAAAAAATTTAAAACTCGTAGCGGAGAAACCGAGCGATTAATTGATTTGCTAACCACCGCCATTGCGCGTGCTAAAGCTATTTTGCAAGAACGCCACCCCGATTGGCCTAGCGAAGAAATTAATCGCGGGGCCAAGGTGTTGGGTATGGGTGCAATCAAGTATGCTGATTTATCCGGCAACCGCAATAACGATTATAGGTTTAGTTACGATAAAATGTTGCGCTTTGAGGGTAACACGGCGGCTTTTATTTTATATTCTTATGTGCGGGTTAAAAGTATTCAAAGAAAAGTGAAAGCAGACATTGAAAAAATATTAAAAACAGCTGTGCTCGATTTGCAGCACCCCAGTGAAATTGCTTTGGCCTTGCAGTTGGTACAATTTTCCGAAACCCTAAAGCGTGTTTCCGTCGACTTGTTGCCAAACCGTTTGACAGATTATCTGTTTGACTTGGCAGAAAAATTTAATGCGTTTTTTCGCGATTGTCACGTTGATGGCAGTGAGCAACAAGATTCTCGCTTGTTGTTAGCAGAATTGGTAGCGCGCGTGTTAAAAACGGGTTTAACTTTGTTGGGTATTGAAACTTTGGAGCGTATGTAATGATAACCCTGCATCATTGTAATATCTCTTATGCCTCACACAAAGCACGATTATATTTGGCAGAAAAAGGTTTGCCTTGGCACAGTGTGCATATCGATTTACGCAAGCAGGAAAACATTAGCAGTGATTATCGCAACATCAATCCCAACGGTGTTGTGCTAGCTATGCAAGATGAACAGGGAAAAATACACTGTGGCAGCACGGAGTTAATGCAATACTTGGAGAAAACTTATCCGCAGGCATCTTTGTTGTCTGTGAAATTTGCAGCATGAGTATTGAAAAAAATAATTGATCTTGTTGTCTATTGAGACGTTAGCGCACAGATAATTGTTATTGCAGTCCTATCTTTTGTGCTAAAGGAGAGGTGTTAGGTTTTTAAATCGGAAAAAGTGAATAGATCCACTTTTGCTGGTGGAATGTTGCGCCACACAATGCTGGATTTTAGTAGGCAATAGTTGGGGGGATAGAGCCGTTCGTGGCTTCTAATATCGTAGGTGAATTGAATGTATTTTCCTTGATTGGTTAGTACTCTTGGTATCTCTAACAATACCTTGTCTCGCATTTCTCGCGGTAAAGAACGTAACGGGAGCCCGGAGATGATAGTATCTATCGGTGTTGTGAAATTTTTTAATAAATGGGTTAAGTGCGCAGCATTTCCTTCAATAATAGTTACATCAGGAAATTTTTTTCGTAATTTTTTGGCTAAATGTGGTGCATACTCAACAGCAATAAGCTGTTGTGCGGGGAGGCCTGTTTTTAGTATGGCTTCGGTGATTACGCCAGTACCAGCACCGAGTTCGACAACGAGAGTGTTTTTAGACGGGTCAATGAAAGAGGCCATGTTGTTCGCGAGATACTGGGAGCTGGGTAAAATGGCGCCGGTTGTTTTGGGGTTAATCGCTAAGGCTTTTAGAAAAGCTAAGGTGCTTTGGTGTTTGCTGATGTGATGCCTTATATAGCCATTTACCACCTTTATATATTTATTGCTGGGGTATAGGTAGAGCCATGCGCTTTGTAGCATAAGCCATACGTATTCCATAACCCATAAAATACGTTGACCAATCCGTTTGGTAAGGCGATTTTCATTGTTTTTTCTTATCATTGTAGTTCTCTGTCATTGTCATCGTACCAGTGGCGGACGTTAAGGCAGAAGGAGGCCTTGTTGTACTTGTTGGTCCTCATTCCTGGTGTCAAAGCAGTGTTGTTATATTCCTTTAGGGGTGACTCTGGCCAAGTTGCAGTGTCCTAATGGTAACATTCAGGCACTGAGATAAACAGAATGAATGCGGGTTAGGTGCGCTGGCGGATGCATGTTCTGGTGTTGGGCGATGACGGATGTTTTGGAGGTTGTTCCTTGTCAGCGAGTTCGATAGAATGATCTCATTTTCAAGGAGATACGCGTGGCACGACGTTATTTGATAGCCGGTAATTGGAAGATGAACGGTTCGCGGAAATCGGTTGAAGCTTTGTTGAACGCCTTGCGTGAGGGTTGTACGGTTAGTGATCAGCTGGAGTATGCCGTTTTTCCGCCGTTTGTCTTTCTGGATCAATGTCAGCAGCAGCTGGCTGATTCGGATCTTGCTTGGGGTGCGCAAAATGTAAGCGCCGAACCACAGGGAGCCTACACCGGCGAGGTGTCGGCGTCGATGCTCAAGGAAGGGGGTTGTCGTTATGTGTTGGTTGGTCACAGCGAGCGTCGCACCTTATATGGTGAGAGCAATCAGCAGGTTGCGGACAAGTTTGCCATGGCTTTAAGCGCAGAGCTTTTGCCAGTTTTGTGCGTTGGCGAGACCTTAGCGCAGCGCAAGGCAGGGGAAACCCTAGCAGTGGTACAACAACAACTTGCAGCAGTGCTCACATTAGTTGATAATCACCGCTTGCTGTCGCCGGCGGTAATCGCTTACGAGCCAGTGTGGGCCATCGGCACGGGTCAGCACGCGAGTCCGGAGCAAGCACAACAAGTGCACGCGGCGATTCGTCAGCAAGTGGCTAAGGTTAATGTTGAGGTGGCGCAGATGATGCGTATTCTCTATGGTGGCAGCGTTAAGCCGGAGAATGCCAAGGGCTTTTTTGCCCAGCCAGATATTGACGGCGCTTTGGTGGGAGGGGCTTCCCTGGATGCAGATAAATTTATTGAGATAGGTCAATTATGCAAGCATTAGTTTTAGTTCTACACGTTTTGGTTTGTTTGTCCTTGGTGGCATTGGTGTTGTTGCAGCACGGTAAAGGCGCGGATGTCGGTGCGGCTTTTGGTAGCGGTGCATCGAACACTATGTTTGGTAGTCAGGGAGTAACACCTTTTTTGGTTAAAGTGACTTCATTTTTGGCGTTGGTCTTCTTTTTGACCAGCTTAGGGTTGGCACACATGGCTTCTAGCCGAATGCAGAAAAATACCAAGAGTAACAATTTGTTGAATATGCCGGTTCCACAGACTCAAGCACCAACTGCGCCGACTAACAGTATCATGTTGCCGAAGAGCTCGACCTCTAGTTCAACAAAGAAGTCAGGTAAAACAAAATCTGAGTAATTGAGTTTGATAGTTGGGTAGATATGTCCTTAATGAGACCTAGAGTGTGTGTTTTTGAGTTAGCCGGAGTGGTGGAATTGGTAGACACGCTGTCTTGAGGGGGCAGTGGCGCAAGCCGTGCCGGTTCGAGTCC
>CAZGQK010000006.1:0-70142 GCA_964527645.1 uncultured Legionellales bacterium
CAACATGTGGCAAAAAAGCATCTTGTTGTGCCTTATTGAAGCGATGCACCTCATCAACAAACAACACGGTGGGTTGCTGAAATTGTTCGCGATTAACACGAGCTGCCTGCACTACTTCACGTATATCCTTAACCCCGGCCAATACCGCCGACAAACACGACATTTGCGCGCCACTGCGTTGGACCATGATCTCAGCCAACGTTGTTTTACCCACGCCGGGCGGGCCCCAAAATATCATGGAATGCAAACGCCCTTGCTCGATTGCTTGATACAGCGGTTTACCCGGCGCCAATAAGTGCGCCTGACCGATAAACTCAGCCAAAGTCTTAGGACGCATGCGTCTAGCTAAAGGGATGAGGGTTGCGTCTTGCATGCGTTTTATCCAGAAATGACATCAACACCTTTCGGTGCTTTAAAATCAAATAGTTTTTTATCAATCTTAATATTTAACTTAATATGATTAAAAGCAAACAGTGTTTGCTGACCCAGGGTATTCGTGACCCACATTTTGCTTAACTTAGCCCCTACAAATTGCAGCTGAATCGATTTGAACATACTTTTACTACTGCGCGGGGTTAGCTGAAACAACAGCGTTTTGCCCTGCTGGCTAACTAACTTAATCACAAACTGCTGGGTTAAATCTTTCACCGAGCCACTGAGTAAACGCGCCGGATTAAAGCTATCTTCTGCTTGCAGCGCACGCTTACTGACTTGCGCCAAATCCACATCGTAGATCCACAAAATTTTGCCATTGGTAATTAAAATCTGATGGTTGGGTGATTTAACTTCCCAGCGAAAATGCCCCGGGCGCATCAGCAACAAACTACCACTACTTCGGCTCTGTACCTGTTTCTTCTGATCGTAAGTCACTTGCTGAAAATTGGCCCGATAAGTCGTAAAACCGCTCAACAACCCGGCCAACTGCGAACTAACATCCGCCCGTGCGATAACTGTAAAACTCGCCGCCAACAACGCCAGCAAGGCGCCTATCGTCACTTTTATTTTTCTCATGTTAAGCTCTAAGTTAACCGTTAAAATATTTGATAAATATTAATCTTCTGGCGGTGGAGGTGCAAGTACTTCACGATTGCCATTAGCCTCCATGCCACTGACCACACCCGCTGCTTCCATCGCCTCAACAATACGTGCTGAGCGATTGTAGCCAACTTTAAAGCGTCGCTGAATGCTGGATATCGAGACGCGACGCATTTTAGTGATAAAAGCCACCGCCTCATCGTAAAGCTCATCGAGCTCGCTGTCTCCATAATCAGATCCCTGCACAGCAGATACGCCCATCTGTGAAGCCGCTTGACTGACTGCGCGGGCGTCCAATACATCATCCAGATAATCCGGTTCACCAGCTTTTTTCAAATAAGCCACCACGCGATGGACTTCATCATCATCGACATAAGCCCCATGCACACGCACAGGCACGCCGGAACCCGGAGGCAAATACAACATATCACCCTGGCCCAACAATTGCTCCGCGCCCTGCTGATCTAAGATAGTGCGTGAATCCACTTTGGAAGACACCTGAAAAGCAATGCGCGTTGGAATGTTCGCTTTAATTAAACCGGTAATCACATCCACGGAAGGACGTTGCGTGGCAAAAATAAGGTGAATGCCCGCGGCCCGTGCTTTTTGTGCCAAACGCACAATTAAAGTTTCGACTTTTTTGCCGACCACGACCATCATGTCGGCAAACTCATCCGCCATCACCACAATTTGCGGCAAGACCTCCAAAGGTTGCGGTGCTTCTCCCGCCGCAGGATTAATAACATCATCCATTAATGGCTCTCCACGCTTTTGCGCATCCGCCACCTTCTGGTTATAACCCGCCATGTTGCGCACAGCCAAAGCTGCCATTAAACGATAACGACGCTCCATTTCTACCACACACCAACGCAGCGCACTGGCAGCATCTTTCATATCCGTCACTACCGGCGTTAACAAATGTGGAATGCCGGCATAGCTGGCTAATTCCAGCATTTTTGGATCAATTAAGATCAAACGTAATTCTTTAGGAGTCGATTTATAGAGTAAACTCAAAAGCATAGCGTTTAAACCAACAGATTTACCAGAACCTGTCGTTCCAGCTACCAGTAAATGCGGCATTTTTGCTAAATCAACCACCACTGGATAACCGGCAATATCCTTGCCTAAAGCTAAGGTCAATGCCGAACGCGCAGATTTATACTGCTCAGAACCCAACACATCACGCAGGCGCACCATTTCATGTTGCTCATTTGGTAACTCCAAACCGATTACCGATTTGCCCGGAATCACCTCCACCACTCGCACACTGGTCACTGACAACGAACGCGCCAAATCTTTTACCAAGGCGGTAACCCTGTTAACTTTGGTTCCCGCCGCTAATTGCAATTCATATCGTGTTACCACTGGCCCAGGATGTACCATTACCACCTTCGCTTGAACACCAAAATCCGCTAGCCGCGACTCCACTTCCAATGAGCGTCGTTGTAGAAATTCGCGTGACATGCGCGTGACCGACTGCTCATCGACATCATCGAGCAAAGATAATTTTGGCCGATCACCGACCTTGCCCTCAAAAACTGGAGCACGCATGGGTTTTGCCGCAGGCGCCACATCAGCAACTTCGGGCAACTGAGCCGGTATTTTCTTCAGTGTTGACGGCAAGGCAATAGACGGACCACTTTCCATAGAACTCAGCATCGCCGGCGCATCACTGATTACCTCACTGGCTTTATGACGCCAAGCAAAAGCGGATTTAAATAACGATTGCCAGGGAATATTTAACATTTGACGATAAACCAGTTGCACGCCGCGCAACACTAAAGCACCAATGCGCTCAGCCATTTGAAACCAAGAAAGACCGGTAAACAAAGTCACACCAATTAATAAGCAAGCAATTAAAATTAAAGCCGTACCCACTCTACTAAATACACCAACCAAAACACCACTCAACACCGTTCCTAAAATACCACCGGCATTAAAAGGTAGCCTCCCATCAATCGGCACATACAGCGTTGCCAAAGAACAACCGGCCGCTAAAATCAACACAAATCCCAACAATCGCAATAACAGCAAAGGGTAACGCTTTTGTGGTCTATTATTTTGTTGACGCTGCTGATAGTAAAAGACCCAAGCGATAAAACTGAGCATCAACGGAAAAAGATAAGCCAAAATACCACACAAATACAAAGTAAAATCTGCCAACCAAGCACCCACACGTCCACCGGCATTGGCTATTTGCGTGTTACTGGTTATATAAGACCAACCCGGATCACTGGTGTGATAAGTAAACAATGCCAACAGCATAAAAGCTGAAACGGCCAACGTCAGCAACAACAGGCCCTCGCGCACACGCATACCGACATGCGATGGTGCTGCTGTATAAGATTCTCGTTTTCTGCTCGATCCTGATTTCGCTTTTTTGCGCGCCAAAATAGCCTCCCTTTTTCGCTTAATATTTTTACCCCAGTCATCCTCGATACTGGCTCGTAGGATTCTGATTCAACTACTTCTCGATTTCAAACCCAATTGGCTATCTTACTCTAAAACAGCAATGATGAAAAAAAAATAAATTTGTGTTCCAATAGAGCAATTATCAAACAACCACGAGGTTTCCATGGCAGACACACAGCACCACCGACTCATTATCTTAGGATCAGGACCCGCCGGCTATACCGCCGCCATTTACGCAGCGCGCGCCAATGTACAACCCTGCCTTATCACCGGCATGGAACAAGGCGGACAATTAATGACCACAACGGAAGTAGATAACTGGCCAGGTGAAGCGCCAGATCTGCAAGGCCCAGAATTAATGGAACGCATGTTAAAACATGCTCAACGCCTTGATACAGAAATTATTAATGACCACATAAATGCTGCTGATTTAAAGCAACGTCCTTTTGTTTTAAGCGGCGATCGCGGCCAATACACCTGCGATGCTCTAATTATCGCCACCGGAGCTTCTGCTCGTTATTTAGGCTTGCCATCGGAAAAAGCGTTTATGGGCAAAGGTGTTTCCGGCTGTGCCACATGCGATGGTTTTTTCTATCGTGATCAAAAAGTAGCCGTTATTGGTGGCGGCAACACTGCGGTTGAAGAAGCGCTGTATTTGTCCAATATTGCCTCACACGTAACCTTGATACATCGACGCGATCAACTGCGCGCGGAAAAAACCTTGGCCAAAAAAATTCAAGAAAAAGCCAACGTCACTATCGCCTGGGATCATGTACTCGATGAAGTCCTCGGCAATGAACAAGGCGTTACCGGCATGCGCATTAAAAATGTCAAAACGGATGAAAAAACAGACGTCGAATTGCAAGGTGTCTTTATTGCCATCGGCCACGATCCCAATACCAAAATTTTCCAAGGTCAGCTTGATATGGATAACGCTGGTTATATCAGCGTACAAAGCGGATCAAAAGGTAATGCTACGGCAACCAATGTTGCCGGTGTTTTTGCCGCCGGTGATGTCGGTGATCCGCATTATCGCCAAGCCGTCACTTCAGCCGGCAGCGGTTGTATGGCAGCCTTGGATGCAGAAAAGTTTTTGGATGATGATAATGCTTAAACAAACTTACGTTCAACCTTGTGCTGTTTGTACCTGCTGCCAGAAATGACATCATAACTTGAGCACCGCCAGCTAGCCAGGCGGTTGCCTCTTTAGCGCTTTTCAGGCATGATGAGCGCACTTTAATGGCCCCCAATAGAGAGCAAACATGGCAAAAGAAGAATCGATTGAGATGGACGGCGTGGTAACAGATGCCCTACCCAACACCACTTTCCGGGTAAAACTGGAGAATGACCACGAAGTTATCGCCCACATTTCCGGCAAAATGCGCAAACACTATATTCGCATTCTCACCGGTGACCGCGTCACTGTCGAACTAACCCCTTACGATTTAAGCCGCGGACGCATCATCTATCGCGATGCTGGCAAAGGTAAGCCCGGCCAGCCTGAAGAAAAAAATAAAACCCCAGCAGCCAAACCTGACGAAGGTAGTGAAAATACTTAAGGATCTCTCAGTATGTCAACCTCCCCGCTACCGCTCACCGTAGAACTGAAAAGCATTCACAAATCTTTTGGTAAACTACAAGTGTTGCGTGGCCTGGATTTAAGTTTACCGGCCGGCAAATTGGTAACCCTACTGGGTGTTAATGGCGCTGGTAAAACCACCACTATTAATATCATGCTGGGTTTAGAAAAAGCCGATGCTGGCAAGATAAACATTTTAAATGGACAGCCACAACAAGTTGCCATCCGCCAACAAATCGGTTGCACGCCGCAAAACACCAATTTTCCTGAAGAAATTAAAGTACGCGAGATTATTAACTTTACCCAACAGCATTTTCCTAACTTCACCGCTACCGACGAATTAGCCGAACAGTTCGGGCTTAAAAATATTTTAGAGCGCAAAACAGGTGGCTTATCCGGCGGACAAAAGCGTCGTCTAGCGGTTGCCTTAGCGTTTGTTGGCAACCCTAAGTTAGTCTTTTTAGATGAGCCAACCACGGGGCTTGATGTTGAATCGCGGCAAAAAATATGGCAAGCAGTACGCTACTATTTAAGTCAACATAACACCAGCATTTTCTTAACCACACATTATTTGGAAGAAGCCGAAGCGTTATCGGACCATATCATCATCTTAGAACAAGGAAAAATTAAAATTGAAGGCAGCGTTGATGAAATTAAAGCCTTAGCCGGCATTACCCGCGTTTGTTTTCAAGCGACAAAAATACCAGAACATTTGGCTTATGTTGAAAAAACCGAGCAACAAGGCGATCTTTATACACTGCATACCACTCAAGCAGATGAATTAATCCGAGATTTAGTGCACCAAGACGTAGCCTTTAGAAATCTAAAAATCATTGAAAGCTCCCTGGAAACAGCTTTTCTAGAAGTACTCAAGGATAGTCAGGCATGAGATTGATTCTAACTTACATAAAAATTAATTACCTGCAAATCATTCGTAACCGAAGCGCTGCTTTTTTTAATATTCTTTTTCCTGGCATTCTATTTATTTTATTCGGCCACCAGGCCGCGCACTCAACCATAGCTAAAGATGGTGACTTTATTGTATTTTGCAACTATGCCGTACAAACCACGCTTTTTTCTTCTTTAGGCATGAGCATTGCGGAAAACCGCAGCTCTGATTGGACAATTTACTTAAAAACCTTACCCTCGCGGGCATTCCAGCAGTTTTCTGGCTTAATCGTTTCAAAAATACTGCTAGCCTTTATCAGTTTAATTATTATGATCGTACTTGGTTACCTTTTCCTTGGCGCTGGCCTACCCTTTCATATGTTACTGTGGGCTATCTTTGTTGCTTTGGTGGGCAGTATTCCTTTAGCTTTTCTTGCGGTAGGGCTTGGTTACCGAATTAACCCAGAAGCCTCACGCGGGTTGTTTGTGTTTTTAAACTTATTATTGTTATTTGGTGCTTTCAGTTTTCCAGAAACAGGATTCTTATCCGTTGTACGCAACTTCGTACCTTCCTATCAATGGATGATGGCAACACTAAGCCACGTTATTCCCGGCGCCAATGTGTTAACCCCGTGGTATTGGCTATTGGGTTATACTGTCGTCTTTTATTTGTTTGCCCAATGGTCTTACAGCGCCAAGCGTAATTTGCGTAAGGCTTAGAAAAACACCTTGGTTATAACGCGACTTGATGCGAGATCCACTTCCCAGCGTCATTTTGCGGCTTGAGCCCCGACGCCGAGTGAAACAAGACAACAAAAAAGCCGCTAACATAAGCGGCTTTTTATCATATCCCTAATAAGTAATCATGAAGAATCATCCTGGTCGCTTTCCACTACACTGGGTAATTTTTTCTGCTCCTGCAAGCAAAATTTAGGTACACCTTTATTTAATGTTACTGTAATAATTGAGTCTTTAGCCAACTTGCTAAATAAAATTTTATCCGCTAAGGGTTTTTTCAATTGTTCCTGAATTAAACGGCCCATGGGTCTCGCACCCATCGTGCTACTATAACCTTTTTCCGCCAACCAGCTTTTCATCTCTTGATCGACTTTTAAGGTCAAGCCTTTGGCCGTCAATTGTCTACGCAAAGTTCGCAACTCTTTGTCAACAATTTTTAGAATAGCGTCGCCATCCAGCTGGTTGAAAGTAACAATGCCATCCAGACGATTACGAAATTCTGGAGAAAATATTTGTTTTATCGCCTGAATATTATCTTCCTTTTTACCATCCGCAGACGAAAAACCAATTGAGCTTTTTTCTAGCGACTGCGCGCCCGCATTGGTTGTCATGGCAATGATACAATGTCTAAAGTCAGCTTTTTTACCATTATTGTCAGTCAAAAATCCGTAATCCATGACTTGCAATAAAATATTAAATAATTCTGGATTGGCTTTTTCAATTTCATCCAAAAGCAGTACCGAATGCGGATGTCTACGCACCTCTTCGGTTAATAAACCACCCTGATCAAAACCCACATACCCGGGAGGCGCACCGATCAAACGTGATACTGAATGTTTTTCCATGTATTCCGACATATCAAAGCGCAGCAGTTTCACTCCCAATTGCTTCGCCAACTGCTTGGTTACCTCGGTTTTCCCCACTCCAGTCGGACCAGCTAATAGAAATGAACCAATCGGTTTATCCACTTCACGTAATCCCGCGCGCGCTAATTTAATAGAATCAGACAACGCCTCAATCGCATGATCCTGACCAAAAACCACTTTCTTTAAATTACGTGGCAGCTGTTTAATAGTCTCTTCATCCGAACGGGTCAAATGCTCAATCGGCACACGTGCCATTTTTGCCACTACCCGTTCAATATGCCCACTATTAATAAATTTAACCCGCCCACCTTTGTGGCGTAATCTTTGATTGGCACCTACTTCATCAATAATATCAATCGCAATGTCCGGTAGGCGATGATCGACTAAATAACGTTGCGATAATTCAATAGCGCGCACCAACGCCGCCTTGGTATACCTAACGTCATGATGCTTTTCAAAATGACCACTCAAACCTTGCAGGATTTGCAAAGTTTCTTGATCATTGGTTTCTGTTATATCAATTTTTTGAAAACGTCGCATCAACGCGCTGTCTTTGGCTAAATAATTACGAAATTCATCATAAGTAGTCGCACCCATGCAGCGTAATTCTCCGCGCCCCAACAACGGCTTAATTAAATTTGCGGCATCCATGGTGCCGCCCGTTGCCGAACCTGCGCCAATTAAATTATGTATTTCATCAATAAATACAATAGCGCCTGGCAGTGCACCAAAAGCTTTTAATACGGATTTAAAACGCTTTTCAAAATCGCCACGATATTTTGTACCGGCCAACAGCATCCCCATGTCTAAGGAATAAATAGATGAATTTTGCAACGGCTCCGGTACTTTTTTATCGACAATCAATTGCGCTAGACCATTAGCAACCGCTGTCTTACCAACGCCTGGCTCACCAACAAACAACGGATTGTTCTTGTTACGTCGACATAAAACCTGCATGGCACGCTTGAGTTCTTCTTGACGACCAATAACTGGATCTATTTTTCCTTGTTGCGCCAAGGTATTTAAATTCACCGCATACATTTCAATTAATTCTTGACTGGAATCTTGATTGCCACCCAAGCCTTCTTCAAAAGGCGATGGTTGTTGCGGCATATCCATGCCACGTGCGGGTGGTATTTCTGGAAAATTATTTGGCTTAGTTTTATCAACCCCTTGTGTCGTGTAATTCAAAATATCCATACGGGTAATGTTTTCTTGATTCAAAAAATAAACACCCTGGCTTTCCGGCTCGCCAAAAACAGCAAGCAAGACATGCACACCGGTCACCTCAACATTATTGGTACTTTGCACTTGATAAATGGCACGCTGCAACACCCGCTGAAAACTCAATGTCGGCTGCACATCACGCTCACAATTGTAAGGTAAATGAGGTGCGGTCTCTTCAATGAAAATATTTAACCCTGCTCGCAGCCGATCAATGTTCGAATCACAAGCCACTAGCACCGTATGCACTTCGGTATTATCCAATAATCCTAACAACAAATGCTCGACAGTAATAAACTCATGACGCTTATCCCGCGCATCGGCAAACGCATTATTTAGGGTAATTTCTAATGACTTGTTAAACATCGCCCCTCTCCTTCAAAGCTCAATTGACTTTGCTAAAAATCAATAAGTTACAATTACATCCTCTGTTACTTCAAACATAGCCCAGTCTGTCTATGTTTTCTGAGTGAAATTACAAATAAATGACTTTTCCACAGGCCACTACAATATAATAAGCTTATATATCAATTAGTTATAAATATAAGTATAAATGTGGAGCACAACAGCAGTAGCCATGCCCTAACTGCCTGATAGGTGCATTTCGGTATTCTTTACCGTATTTTCTTCAGTTTTCTTTGTACTCGAAGGCCCTCTCCTGTATCATTAGTCCCTTAGAATATGCTTCATAAAAATACAATTTTTCCACCGTCAGGAGCGCTCATGTCATTACTTCGCAAGATCAATTGGACAAACACACTGTTTCTTACCATAACCCCCATAGTGGGCATCGTGGGCACCGTGTTAATGGCTATACACCATCTAATTCATTGGCAGACAATCTTATTGGCTTTTGTATTTATTTTTTTCACCGGGATGTCGATTACTGCCGGTTACCATCGCTTATTTTCTCATTTAACGTATAAGGCCAAATGGCCCATACGCTTATTTTTTCTATTATTTGGTGCTGCGGCCTTTGAAGGGAGCTTAATTGAATGGTGTACCGATCACCGCAATCATCACCGTTATACGGATACTGAAAAAGACCCTTACAATATTAAGCGCGGTTTTTGGTACGCGCACATCGGCTGGTTATTTGTGTTAGATAGCAGCAAAAGAGACTACAGCAACGTCGAAGATCTACAAAAAGATCCCTTGGTGCGCTTGCAACATCGTTTTTATCTTCCTATTGCTATTACCATGGGCTTTTTATTGCCGATGGCTATCGCAGGTTTATGGGGCGGATGGTTAGCTGGTTTTATTGTCGCTGGCGCATTACGCATTACACTAAACCAGCATTTTACCTTTTTTATTAATTCCATTTGTCATTTATGGGGCAAACAAAAATACTCCGAGCGCATCTCAGCGCGTGATAACTGGTTCACTGCCTTTTTAACCTATGGTGAGGGCTACCATAACTTTCATCATCAGTTTCCTTTAGACTATCGCAATGGTATTCGTAAATTTGATTATGACCCAACTAAATGGCTGATTAAAGGTTTAAGAAATGTGAGTCTGGCTTGGGATCTAAAAACCGTTAGCCAACAACGCATTGTGCAATATCAGATCCGCAACGAACAAGAACAATTACAAAAGCATTCTTCGCATTCGGAAGCACTGGTAAAACTCATCCAGCGCGCCATAAATCCGGCGCGCGATAAAGTCATCCATGCCTTGAACAAGGTAGAAGAAGTTGAAAAACTCTATGGCGAGCTCAAACTAAAAGGTCATCATATCAAAGACAAAATAACCCATTACGACTACCAACAACGCTTAAAAGTTGCAAAAAAGGAACTCAAGGTAGCGTTAGTTAATTGGAACACTGTGCTCCGACAAACCAAACAAATGATGGCAGCTGCTTAAAACAATTAGTGACACCATAGCCAGTAGTATTTGACAACCTGCTGGCTTTGGAACAACATGCCTGAACGCCACTACATATTAATATTAAAGCCAGACAGGTTTTTTCATGTGCTCATCCCTCATAAAATCTGACAACAGCTAGAAACTTGATGCTACTTAGACTTAACCAGCAGCCGCGTGGTTTTATTTTTTAAATTCAATGCATAAATTGCATGTTCTCCAACATCATTTATATACATGGTCTTTTTATCTAGGGAGAGGGCAAAACCTGCGATTATTTTAAATGGCTTACCTTTGATAACATACTGTCGATCACCTGTTTTTGTATTCACCAAGAAAATAGCAGGGGCTCGGGAATCAGAAACATAGAGATGATTGTGACGCCCTAACAATAGCCAAGTAACACTCTTAAAAGCAGTTCCTTTACCGACGGTTATGCCATCGACACTACCTGAGAATAAGGTGCGTTTGCCAGTGGCTGGGTTAATTGCTATCAGATTTCTATTCGCCAAAGTTGGTTTCCATAGCATACTATTGGCTACGACCAACTGATTATCAGGGAGAACCACCAAGCCAAGTGTATTATCTAATTTTGGACCTGGGTAATTTTTATTTGAGGTGATAAGTTTTCGTTTAATGGTATTTTTTTTTGCATTTATGATTGCACTAAAAACATTGCCACTGCCTCCACCGCCATCTGTTATATACCAATGACCTGCATGCCGGGGATCTTTGATTAGGGCCCAAGGATCCATTAATTTTGGCGCCTTGCTGGGCATCATATGCAATACATGACGATTACCATGCGCATCCACGCTAAAAAATTGAGCCAGCACAGTATCTGAAAAAATAAACTTCCCGTGTTTTAATGTATTGACTGCAATAGCCTCTAGCATAATCGGCCCACTGCCGTAAACAGGACTAGTAATTACACTCATATGACCCGTTAAAGGGTTAACGCGGATAATGCCCGGCAAACGTTCATCGCCAATAATTAGTTGGCCACGAGATGACATCATGATTTGTCCTGGATATACCAAGTGCGGCGTTTGAGTCGGATTTTTTATAGAAAGCAGTTTTCGTTTTTTTCCTGTCGTCATATTGACTGCATAAACAGCGTTACCAGCATAGTCGGTGACAAATAAAGTATTCTTATGATCAAAAGCCATACCAAAAGGAGCGAGCCATTTGGGTCCATATATAGAACTATTGCTGGTTAATACAGATAATGAATGTTGAGCTATATTTATTTTAAATATGGTTTTTTTCTGTGGGTCTGACACCAATAAAAAGGGAGTCTTACCTAAATATAGAGAAGACAAAATAAAAGGTTGTTGCGCTTTCAGCTGATCCGAACTAAGCGATGTTAATTTCATAAATATGCTGCGATCACCTGTAACTGGATTGATTTTAAAAATGCTTTTCAACTTATAGTCGAGCACATAGAGACTTTGACCAATAAAAGTAATGCCAATGGGGGCCTGCATATCTGGGCCATGACCACGCGTATTACTCGAGATCACCTGAGCAGTTTTATGGGCTAAGTTTATTTTAGTTATTTTGTTAGCAACCAAGTCAACAACCGCAACATCATCGCTATCTATTTTCGCAAAACCATTCGAAGGGTCTATGGTATTTTTCGTTACAGGATCTTCGACATTCAAGCCATGTGAAGTGCCATCCTTTTTGATTACAATAATACCCGTGGCAGGATCAACAACATACCATGCTTGATGAGCTTGATAGTAATACATCGACAATGGAACAACAAAACCCTTTGATCGACCGCCTGTAATGGGGTGGACTCGGCAATGAGGCTGCATCAAATCAATAGAATAAAATTTCTCATAACTGCGTCCTAATAAAAATAGTTTTCCATGCTGATAAGAAATTCCAGTGGGCCGCGACAAGTATAGGTGTGAAATCTGGCATGTTTGATTCTCCGCATACCAACTTTTTGACGGCGAAGCTTTCCCCCTGAGTTTGATTGACACAAAGATAATAATCAACATACTGATGAATATAAATAAAATAGCGGGATAAATAAGCCTGCGATAACTAATCCTGGTCACAATTAACTCCATAGCAGTGTCAGATAATTATACCAGAATTCTGTTCCTGGGCATATCTTTTAAATAAAGTTAATTAATCCTCTTTAACTCCCTGCTTGAAACCAGAAGGAGTCCTCCCCATTAAGCGTTTAAATCGATAGATAAAAGCACTTTCATTTCTATAACCCAATGTGTGCGCCACCATCGTGGTGACTTGTTTTTACGCCCACCACATTACTTAACTAACAAAAAAGCCCAAGTTTTGCCTGGGCTTTTTCATAATCAATAGGCCACTTTAAAGATGTTTAATAATCTCTTCGCCAAACTGTGAACAACTGACTTCATGGGCATCGTCAACTAAACGGGCAAAATCATAGGTCACAGTGCCTGCTTCGATAGCACCGCTAACACCTTTAATAACCAAATCAGCCGCTTCGGTCCAACCCATGTAGCGCAACATCATTTCAGCGGATAAAATCAAAGAACCAGGATTCACCTTGTTCTTTCCCGCATATTTTGGCGCAGTACCGTGCGTTGCTTCAAACAAACCAATGCTATCACTTAAATTGGCACCGGGGGCAATACCAATGCCGCCGACTTGTGCCGCTAAGGCATCGGAACTATAATCGCCATTTAAATTCATGGTGGCAATCACTGAATAATCTTGTGCGCGAAATAAAGTTTGTTGCAAAAAGGCATCGGCAATCACATCTTTTAAAATAATTTTTTTGCCAGTTTTTGGATTTTTAAATTCATGCCAAGGACCGCCATCTAACGGTGTAGCGCCAAATTCTTCACGGGCTACTTCATAGCCCCATTCTTTAAAACTACCTTCGGTAAATTTCATGATATTACCTTTGTGCACAAAGGTTACTGAATCACGATCCGTATCAATAGCATACTGAATGGCTTTGCGCACCAAACGCACCGTCCCTTCTTTCGAAATTGGCTTAATACCAATGGAACTCGATTCAGGAAAACGAATCTTGGTCACGCCCATTTCATCTTGCAAAAATTTAATCATTTTTTTTGCCTCAGGCGTACCCGCTTGCCACTCAATGCCGGCATAAATATCTTCAGAGTTTTCACGAAAAATAACCATGTCTACCCTTTCCGGGTTGCGCACGGGGCTAGGTGTTCCTGGAAAATAACGCACGGGACGCAAGCAAACATACAAATCCAACTGCTGTCTTAACGCCACATTTAAAGAACGAATACCACCACCCACGGGCGTGGTTAACGGCCCTTTAATCGATAACACATAATTTTTAACCGCGTCCAACGTCTCTTCCGGCAACCAAGCCTCTTCACCGTAGATTTTTGTGGCTTTTTCACCAGCAAAAATTTCCATCCAGCTAATCACGCGCTCATCGCCATACGCTTTTGCTACCGCCGCATCAATCACCTTTTTCATCACTGGCGTAATATCAACACCAATACCGTCACCTTCGATAAAAGGAATAATGGGATGATGGGGAACCTTTAAAGAACCGTCTGCATTCACCGTCACCACGTCACCTGATGATGGAACCTTGATATGTTGATAAGCCATGCCTTACTCCTCTGTTAGTAACTTCGCCTGATGGGGAGCTAGAATAGCAAAAACTTCACTATAACTCCACCAACGCCGCTCACAATCGTGAACTTCATGGAGGAAATTATAGCTAACTATTTCCAGTAAACAACACAATCACTTGACTGCGGCTGGCATTGCCCTACACTGAAAAAATGAGAGACCCAAATAGTCCAACCACCAAACGCGGTGATTTGCCGCACGTTACTGTCGCCTGTGTCGTCGAACGCGACGGGCATTTTCTTATCGTTGAGGAGATGAGCGGCTCGCAGCTGGTGTTAAACCAGCCTGCTGGTCATGTTGATCCCTTGGAAAACCCGGTGTTGGCAGCCATTCGCGAATGCCAAGAAGAGACCGCTTGGCAAGTACAGCCCACATCCATCATTGGCTTGTATATGTATCAAGGCGTGCGCAGCAAAATCACCTATCAGCGTATCTGCTTCCACGCCCAAGCCATGCAATACCATCCACAACAACCACTAGATGACGTCATCAACCAAGTTTTATGGCTATCATTAGATGAACTAAAAGCCGAACAAGCACGACTCCGCAGCCCAATGGTAATGCGCTGTGTGGAAGACTATTTAAGCGGGCAATCCTATCCACTTGAGATCATTCACGATTACCTGCAACCATGAAGAAAAGCCAACACATCGCAGTAGGTCTTTCTGGCGGCGTTGATTCTGCCGTTACTGCCCTGCTGTTAAAACAACAAGGCCACCAGGTCAGTGCTATTTTCATGCGCAACTGGGAAGAGGATGCGGATGACCCCTTTTGCACCGCAGAACAAGACTTAAGTGACGCGCGGCAAGTAGCCGATAAACTCGACATCCCCTTACAGGTTGTTAATTTTTCTCAAGCCTATTGGGATAACGTTTTTCAACATTGTCTAGATGAATACGCCGCCGGGCGCACGCCCAATCCAGATGTTTGGTGCAACCGCGAAATAAAATTTAAATATTTACTGCAACATGCCTTAGCATTGGGCGCTGACTTTTTGGCAACCGGGCATTACGCTCGCATTCAACAACGCAATAATCATTTTCAATTATTACGTGGCCTGGATAAGAATAAAGATCAAAGTTATTTTTTATATTTACTCAATCAAGAGCAATTAAAAAACAGTTTATTTCCTTTGGGTGAACTGGAAAAACCTGCAGTGCGGCATTTGGCAGAACAAGCTGGGTTTTTAAATTATCAAAAAAAAGACAGCACCGGCATTTGTTTTATTGGCGAGCGTAAATTTAAAAAATTCTTACAAGAATTTATTTTAGCTAAACCCGGTGACATCAAAACCTGCGACGGCAAAACCATCGGCCAACACGACGGCATTATGTTTTACACCCTCGGGCAACGCCGCGGCTTGGATATTGGTGGCATCAAAGCTGCCAAGGAAGCGCCGTGGTACGTGATTACCAAAGAGATTCCTAGCAATACTTTAATCGTCGCGCAACAACACGATCATCCACAACTTTACTGCACTACCGTGCACGGCTCACAATTGCATTGGATTGCGCCAACAAAACCCGATCTGCCGATGTGTTTAAGCGCAAAAACCCGCTATCGCCAAGCGGATCAAGCTTGCACTTTATTGGATATAAACGGCGACAATTTTACCGTGACCTTTGACCAACCACAATGGGCTGTTACTCCGGGACAATCGCTGGTGTTTTATCAAAACGCACAATGTTTGGGTGGTGGGATTATTGAAACGACCGAGCCTTAATCCGCGCTGATGACACCGGACCTTAGCCGAGTAAAAGCCTCTCATTCTTTCTTTTAGTTTTTTACAAAACGCAAATGGCCGTTAAACGTTGCGGTCATGGCATTGGGGCCGATAACTAGTTGCCCGCTGGTAGCAAGCATCCTTTTCAATCTTACTAAAACATTTTATTAAGAAAAGAATAGAGATATGCCCTGCCCGCTCAAGCCACTATTAAGCCTCAAGCACGGATCAATGTATCAACAAGCGCAAGTTTACGCAGTTGGGATTCACCACCGATGAAATCCAGCTTAAAAAGAAAATCATCTCGCTGAAGTGGTGCATTATATATTCTCTCAATAGCCTGCTGGCGTAAATCAATATTTTCTAATAATGCTTTTGCTTTTTTATCGGCGTCTGTCAGTCGTAGTGCATCCCACAGCCAAAAGACTGTACCGTCAATACGAACATTAAGAAAATCCAAGTTGTTCCTAACAACAAGGCAATCGAATCGAACAAAAGAATTCATCATTTTCTCAAATTGAGACTCTTCAAGGCGATGTGCACGCATCCAAGTAAGAGTTTTTTCGACCGTCAATAAATCCCGTTCCTTACGCCACTTATCAACATAATTCTGTAGGCGCATCAGTTTGATTTCATTAAGATTTGCTTCTTGCAACTTAATATCAAAATAAATCCAAAGCTTACTAAATAATGTGATAGATTTTTTGATTATTTCATCTTCCATATCATCGTCGTCCAACTTAAGAAATATCTGCGCGTACGATTGATAGGTCTGCTCTAAGAAAGATAGATTTTCTATGTGTTGCAATGATGCCAAGGCAAAGTCAATAAGTTTTATTCGATAGGAAAAATTATTTCCTCTATCTGAATTTTTAAAATCCTCTTCATTCTCAACAATTGCACAAGTTACAGAAATAAGATAGGCTAAACATTGATTCACGATGTAGACATTCCCCAATAAACGAGAAAATAACGCAATACGTTCACTATCAGGAAGCCATGGGTAATCCATATTAAAGGGTTTACACATGGCATCACGCTGAATAGTGCGGAAAAAAATTGTTTTGTGCACAAAATTCTGATGGCAAAGCGCATCATTATTGGTTTTTCCATTTTCTATATAAGATAATAGATCTTGTGCGTCCTGCTTTTTTTGATTAACATAACCACCATTATGGATCCAGTCTGAAAATCCAGGTGAGGAAATACCTTCATTCTCTAATTCCAGTATCACATCCATCAATTTTCTATCTCGATAAAATTGCGCTTTAGCGCGGTCAATAATTTTGTTAGCGTAATGCTTTTCAATAACTTTCTCATTAACTGCCCTATCAATAGTGGCGCGTATATTAACCATGGCGTCACTAACGGGTAAAAAATCTGAGGTTTGCGGGCGATGCAATACACAGACTTCATCATCGTCGGTGATTGTTTCGCTCAAATAGTCATGAAAAATTTTACCCTGGCCAATCATTCCAAGATTTGATAACTCAGCCGCTCGTAGTGCCCCCATGCTAGCGGCACCATAAACTTCAACCCCTTGCTCGATGGCAAATAAAATTTCTTTATGCCAGACTGCCGCTGTATTATCAAAAAAACCATCAATAATAACAATAATTTTAGGTTTTAATCGTAATACTTGAATAATGTCGCCGCAACGGGCGGGGGGAAGATAATACGCGCTGGGTAGTATACTCTTTGCTTCATCGATGGTAATACTTGGGCCAACAAATGCAATAATATCAAGCTTCATTAGATGTACCTCTATACACGAAATCCAGTAAAATTCATATTGGGAACAAAGACATGAACGACGGGAATATTAAATTCAGGTCTTGTATGATTAAATACTAGAACATGAGAGTAATTAGCTTCACGCAAACAATCAATGACATTCGTCAGGTTGTTATAAATGGATGACACCTTAACTGCTTCTCTGCAAGAAGAATAATCCCTTCCATTAACTTTGATATCCTTACCACTCAATGTTTCTTTAATAATTGATTTCTGCGAAATTCGTTGCTTTTCATAATATTTTGGGAAAATATCATCGCGTGATCCGCTGATCACTGTCGCTCGACTTTGTATGGCCTCAGTAATTGCACGCGAGACAGCAACTTCTTTAGAAAGATGCGACCCACAACCAAAAAACATTCCGCCAATATGAAGTGAATCACTATTGATAATAGAGCAATAGAATGTTGGTATGCCAAGAAAAGAAGACGCATCCCAAATGCTTAATTCAAAATTTGCAGATTCAATTTTTTCAACGAGCTCTCGAATATGTGGCGAGTCTATTGTTTTATGGTCAATTAAAGTTTTTTCTTTTTCCTCTGCGGATAAATTTTCCCAACGCCAAACGGAATCTCTTTCGATCACTTCGTATAAGGCGTGGCTAATAGCTTCCATCAAGGTGTTACCAGCAGCAAGACCATTGCTTGTGGTATAAAAATAGGACCAATTAGGTTCAATTTCATTGGAATTTCCCTTCAGCAGCGCATGAGGGATAAAAACCTGCTGTTCGCTAATTAAGTCAAAACATTTAGACCAGGCGAGACTGTGCTTAGATAAATCACTATGTTCAAAATATCCAGCAGCAATACTTTTTGGGTCAATAAGAGGAAACTTTTCACAAAGATCATGGTAACTGCCAAAAATATCGGGGGGTGGCGCATATTCCATATGATACCCCTCAATCGACTCCATAATAGCAGAAATTCGAGCTAAATCACGTGAAATCCCTTTTCCTTGTGCACCGACTAAATTTTTAGAATTAGGCCGTATGGAAGCTGCAACTGGAATACCAATGTAATCAAGGCCACCAATATCTGCAACTCGCGTAATACCAAATGCAGGCAACATGGGCGTTATATTTTTTAAAGTCTGCTCAGGCGTCATATTACGTATGGTACCACCAAGATCAAACGTGTGATTGGAATAGTGTTGACGTTCCTGTTCGAGCTTTTCTTTTAAAGAATCATTATGAATAGTCATTTATCAATACTCTTCAGTTTCAGCGAGCGCGATAATACCACCTGTAAGATTTTTTACATTTACATATCCATTTTCTTTCAATAAACTGACCGCTTTTGCACTTCTTATTCCGGTTCTACAGTGTACGACAATGAGGTTATCCTTTGGAAGCTCATGTATACGGTTTTGCAGCTCTTGCAATGGGATAAGCATGCCGCCAATATTAAAAATTTCATATTCATAAGGCTGCCTCACATCCAGCACCGTAATTTTTTCACCTTTCTTTTGCCGTTGAAACAAATCTTCAGCTGAAATCTGACTAATTGGATTTATATCTGTCTTTACAGCACAAGTTTGACTGGGCCTGGAAAGCTGATTAAAACTTCTTTTATGGACACATAATTCGCAACTTTCATTCTTTTGGAAAATAAATTCCTTAAAGGACATGTCAAGTGCATTGTAAGACAGAAGCCTCCCCATTAAAGGTTTGCCGATGCCAGTGATGTACTTAATCACTTCTGTAGCCTGCAGCACTCCCATGACACCCGGAAGTACACCAAATACCCCGCCCTCAGCACAATTCGGTACGAGGTTAGCAGGAGGAGCTGCTGGATATAGACAGCGATAACACGGACTGTTTTTTGTAGCATCAAATAATGTAAGCTGTCCTTCAAATTGAAAAACGCTGGCGTAGATCAGCGGTTTTTGTGTATGAAAGGCAGCATCATTAACAAGATATCGAGTCAGGTAGTTATCACTGCCATCGATGATGAGGTCATATTTTGCAAATAAATCTAGAACGTTATTTTCATCTAAATAATGGTGATAAGTCTCAACCTTTATATTGGGATTTAACGCACTTAATCGTCTCTTAGCAACCTCAGCTTTAGGTTGCCCTTGATCATCGGTTTGAAAAAGAATCTGTCGTTGCAGATTTGAGAGTTCAACTTTATCTCCATCTATAATGCCAATGGTACCAACCCCAGCGGCTGCTAAATATAAAGTGAGTGGCGCTCCCAATCCACCAGCACCAATGCAAAGGACTCGACTCCTTTTTATTTTTTTTTGTCCCGCGACACCAATATTAGGAAGAGATAAATGCCGCGCATAATGTTTCAGCTCATTAATGCTTAACTGATCATCTTGACATATTTCAGCTTTCAATTTTCACCCCCCGGACATAGAAGGTATAATTTCAACAATATCATTTTCCACTAACGGGGTTTGACTATTATCTAAGGTACGAATATCTTTGCCATTGACATAAACGTTTGTAAACGCCTGGATTTCATTATGTGCTGACAAAATATAAGGACGCAGACCATCATAGTCATGACAAATTTCCCGCAAACAAGCAATGACCGTATCTGCTTCCGTGACAAGCTCAGACTTTGAATTTGCGTAAGGTTGTAACACACCCGATAGAATTATCTTTTTCATGGAAACCCCCACTAAGAAAATCCGCCCAGTTTTCTTGAATATGTACCAAATGTAACAACTGGACTGTTATTGATACTGTATAATATTTGAACTAAATGTGCAAGTTTTCACCATATTTGATCGCTATGAGAAACTTGCACATGTAAAATAACTGGTAGAGCTAAAGATTAACTCACTGATTTGAAGCAATTTTTTTATAAGAATGCTTGAGCACTACACCAATACACTCGTTGAAAACTAAAAAAACGCCACGCAGGCGCGGAGCCTGCGAGGTGCCCGCAGTCACCTAGTGGTGGGCGCGTACATCAAGGCATAACTACCGCCATGATTTTGCGTTAGATGTTTCTCTAGTGTTTTCAATGTAATTTTCATCTTTATTACCTCTCTTTTGTTAGTAATGCGCCACGAACCGGGGTTCAGACAGCATTGCTTCTGTGGTTAATCAATGGGTTGTAACCATCATCGCGGCACAAACACAACTAAGGCGACACCCATACACTTGAACTATACTAATTTATCTACAATATTAATAGTATACCACTCAACTATTAAGGAATTATTAAGAGATGTGCGTAGGTGTTGCACCACCGCAATAAATCATAAGATAAGAAAATTTAATACGTTATAGTCAGCATAAACCACCTCTTTTGAAAAATTAAGCCGTATTTTTCCTCATTAGATAAGCACATAGATCAACATCAGAGGCACGTGATTATCACGCCTAAGTCGCCTTATGAGCGATAAGAGAGCCGTTGGCATAGCCAGGAGGAGGCATTTACTGAGACATCAGTCGCTAAACATTTTCCGCAAAGGCCGGATTATCGCGCACACGGATTAAAAAGTCGTTAGAAACAACTAAAATCATCAAAAAATACCAAAATAAGATAAGCGCATAAAGGATAATTTCTGGCACCAGCCACCAGAGTGAGTTCAACCAATGCGGTATGATTTTTTCGAAAAAATAACCCACACCAGCAAACAACAACATGGGTAACAACATCACCCAGCAACGATAGCGATTGTACCAAACCAACAGCACACTAGCCCACACACAACGCCAGCCACTGTAATGATCCACTAATAAAAAAGGCAAATAAAAGGATACCAGAATCAGCCCAATAAAACCTGGCGCAATATAAAAATGGAACCCAAAACCCGCGACCGCCATGACAATTAAATTGGCCACCAAAATATGTGGGTACTTATACAAAACATAGGCGCTTAACTCACGCAGCTTTATATCCTGCTTATGCGTTAAAGAAATAAGACATTGCATCAACAAAGCAAACGTATACATCATTAACAGAAAACTAATCGCCGTAACCACCATCAAAACTAAAGCTAGCTTGTTTAGATTAATATAGGAGCGAAACAGAAGAGCAAGCTCATTCAAATGAAAAATAGCAACGCTTAACAAACTCAACCACCCCACTGGCAAAATAGTAGCGAGGCCACAACGCCAGCTATCTTTGAGCAATGCCAAGATTGGTTGTTGAGTTTGACTCAAAGAAAACTTGATTTCTTTCATAAGAAGCCATAAGTTGGGTAACATAATTCAAGACATTATAGAAGGTTCCAGGTAATGCCACAAGTTCAGCTCAAAGACCTCCTATCACAGCCTGGAAGCAACTTGCAATTGGCGGGATTACAGGGTTGTGCTACAACCCTTGCCATCAGCACCATGGCACAACACGCGCAACACCCCATCCTGGTAATTGGCGATAGCGTTCAGCAAACGCAACAATATCAACGTGAACTTAACTTTTTCAGCCAAACGCCGACCCTGCTCTTTGCCGACGCAGAAACCCTACCCTATGATCACTTTTCACCCAATGAAGCAACCCTATCTCAGCGTTTAGCCACACTCTACCGGCTACCCCAACTGCAACAAGGCGTCATCCTGATTGCCATCTCGACCCTGATGCAATATCTGTTGCCAAAAGCTTATCTAACAGCTCACACCTTGATGCTAGAAAAAAACCTATCCTTGCCATTAGAAAAACTGCGTACGCAATTACAACAAGGTGGCTACCATCACGTTGCACAAGTGATGGAACACGGCGAATATGCCACACGCGGCGGCATAATTGACATCTATCCCATGGGCTCGCCACTGCCTTATCGCATCGAATGGCTGGGCCATGAAATCGACACCTTACGCAGCTTTGATCCGGACACGCAAAGAACTATTAAAAATTTTGATCGCGTGAATTTATTACCAGCACATGAATATCCTTTAACTGAAGAAGCTATCGCTAAATTTCGACAAGCCTGGCGCGATACTTTTGCCGGCAATCCTATGGAATGTCCTATCTATCAACAAATAAGTGAAGGTGAAAATCCTGCCGGTATTGAATATTACTTGCCATTTTTTTATGTTGAGCTGGCAAGCTTTTTTGATTATTTGCCTAAAAATACAGCCATTGTCATGCCCGAAGGCCTACCTCAAGCGGCTGAAAAATACTGGCAGGAGATCCAACATCGCTACCAACAAATGCGCCACGATGTTACTCGACCCCTGTTAACCCCGCAACAACTGTTTATGCCAGGCAATACATTATTTCAACACTTAAAAGAATTTAACACCATTAAATTCTTCTCTGTAACCGGCAAGTCCAGCCAAGCACTTTGTTTGGCGAGTGAAAAACCGGCGCAATTACTCATTAATCGCCGCGCCAAACGCCCGTTACAAGCCCTCGCAGAGTTTTGTGATAACCACAGGCGTATTTTATTTTGTGTTGAAAGCCTTGGGCGGCAAGACAGTTTATTAACTTTATTAAAAAAAGAAAATATTCAGCCGAAAATCTATAGCAATTGGCAAGCATTTTTATCCGACGATACAGATTTAGGTATTACCATCGCACCCCTGGAAGAAGGCTTGTCCTTGCCGCAAGAAAACCTATTTATTATCACAGAAAATCAACTCTTTGAGCAACACGCCAAACAACGACGCGAACAAAAAAAATATGCCCTTGACCCACAAGCTTTAATTCGTGACTTAACGGAACTCAATATTGGCTCTCCTGTTGTGCACATCGATCATGGCGTCGGTCGCTATTTAGGCTTGCAAATGATTACCTCAGATAATGTCGCTGCGGAATATTTGTCTCTCGAATACGCCGGCGGGGATCGTATTTATGTGCCGGTTGCCTCATTACATTTAATCAATCGTTACACCGGAGCAGATGCTGAACATGCACCCCTACAAAAACTCGGCTCAAAACAATGGGAAACCATCAAATCCAAGGCCAATCAACGCATTCGCGACGTTGCTGCCGAATTATTAGAAATATACAGCCAACGGCAAGCCAGCACTGGTTTTGTTTTTAACGCCAATGAAGAAGAATTTCAACGCTTTGCCCAGGAATTTCCTTTTGAAGAAACGCCCGACCAAGCGCGCGCCATTGGACAAGTCATTCAGGACATGCGCAGCCCTCGCTGCATGGATCGCTTGGTTTGCGGTGATGTTGGCTTTGGTAAAACCGAAGTCGCCATGCAAGCGGCTTTTATTGCAGCGCAAAGTGGCAAGCAAGTTGCTATATTAGTCCCCACGACTTTACTGGCCAACCAACATTTGCAAAATTTTCAAGACCGCTTTGCCAATTGGCCGATTAAAGTTGAGGGATTATCGCGCTTTAAAACCAAGGCGGAACAAGGCAAAATCCTCAAGCAATTAGCGGATGGCAAAATAGATATTATTATAGGCACGCATCGTCTGCTACAAGCAGATATTAAATTTCATGATTTAGGCTTATTAATTATCGATGAAGAACATCGCTTTGGCGTACGTCAAAAGGAAAACATTCGCAAACTACGCAACCAAGTCGATCTGCTCGCTTTAACCGCCACGCCAATTCCACGCACGCTGAATATGTCATTGTCAGGCATACGTGATTTATCCATCATCGCTTCCCCACCACCCAATCGTCTGGCCATTAAGACTTTTACCCACGAATTTTCTGACTCCTTAATTCGCGAAGCAGTCTTACGCGAAACATTGCGCGGCGGACAAGTGTATTTTTTACATAACAAAGTTGCCAATATCGCTAGAATGGCCGATGACTTGCAACAGCTTATTCCGCAAGCGCGGATACAGTTCGCACACGGTCAAATGCGTGAGCGCGAATTAGAAAAGATCATGTCAGATTTTTATCATAAAAAATTCAATGTATTGCTATGCACCACCATTATTGAATCAGGCATTGATATCCCTTCAGCCAACACCATTATTATCAATAACGCCGATCATTTTGGCCTAGCACAACTGCACCAATTACGCGGTCGCGTGGGCCGCTCTCACCACCAAGCCTATGCTTATTTATTAACGCGCCCGTGGAAATTACTAACTAACGACGGCAAAAAACGCTTAGAAGCCATTACGCATACCGATGCCCTGGGTGCCGGGTTTAATTTGGCGAGTCACGATCTTGAGATTCGCGGTGCCGGTGAATTACTCGGCGAGCAACAAAGCGGGCAGATGCATGCCATTGGTTTTAGTCTTTATCTGGAATTATTAGACGAAGCTGTCAGCGCACTCAAACAAGGCAAGCAACCACAAGTTTTTCTACAGCGACAAAGTGGCTGTGAAGTTGATTTGCACATTAGCTCCTTGTTTCCTGAAACTTATATTCACGATGTATCGTTGCGCTTGCAACTGTATAAGCGTTTAGCCAACTGCAAAGACGCAGAGAGTATTAATGAATTTAAAGTAGAATTGATTGATCGCTTTGGTCTATTGCCGCAAGCGGCACAACATTTAATTGCCATCACCCAACTCAAACTGTTAGCACAAGCACTCGGCATTGAAAAAATAGACGCTAACGCCACCTATGCTTACTTGCATTTTCATACACAAACCTCAGTGGAACCCAAAGTTATTATTCAACTCATACAAAGCAAACCACACACTTATCAGCTGCAAGGCTCACAAAAGCTACGCTTCAAGCACGCTATGGAAACTGCCAATGACCGCATCATGGCTATTGAGACATTGCTAAAAAAATTGCAAGATTAGATTAGGCTACACCCCTAGCGCTTGCCTTAAATAAGCACAAATGCTACGATGCCCTCCTTTTTCCAACAATGGCTTAGGCACTATGAAGAAACTTCGCAATCATGAGCATTTTTATCCTATTCTCGACATTATGATCGAACGAGCCGTTGAAGAATGCGCTGAAGATGATGAAGCGATTACTTGCCGCAAAGGCTGCGCGCACTGCTGCCATCTGTTGGTGGAAACCTCTTGGGAGGAAGCGCGCGAATTAGTGCTTTGGTTAATGGATTTACCGGAAGAAAAGCGTCAAACCTACTTTAATAAAATTAGCGCCAATGCCGAAGAATTTCGTCAGTTATGTTTATCTTCAAGAAAACACCGTCGTTTTGTCCATCCCATCGTCGATGAGGTGGAAGAAATGCCAGATGCCCTGTGCGATGATTATTTTTATCAAAAAAAACGCCCCTGCCCCTTTTTAGATGAACAAGGCTGCTGCAGCGCCTATGAAGCACGCCCATCGGCTTGCCGCCTACACATGGTGTCATCCAACCCTGATATGTGTCGCCCAGAAGCAGAAGATGACAATGCTTACGTCATCCCTGAAGCGATCGATGAGCTGCAAGACGAAGTCGGCCCCATGAACTCTGCCTTAGCTCAAGATGGCCGCTGGGGGCAACTTGCCACAATGGTAAAAACCATGCTCGCAGAAGAATTTGATACCACCATTACTCACGCCAATAATTAGGGTGTGCCCCTAGACACGTTCTGCCAAACATCATGCTATACTGATGCTCTGCGAAGTTTTCAACACACTTCGATTTTGGAAAAAAATTTAACAAGGAGTACAAGATGAAAAGGACTTTATCAATACTGACTACCCTTCTATTATCGACCTTATTGCTGGCAGGTTGCGGCCCACAACACCGTCAAACCACTGGCCTTATCGTGGGTGGTGTTGCTGGTGGTGCATTGGGTCATGCCGTCACTGGTGGCAGCGCAATAGGAACTGGCGTGGGTGCGGTTGCTGGTGCTGTGGTTGGTCGTGAAGTAGCGAAAAGCTCGGCCCCTCACCACGATGAATATCACGACTAAGACACCTTTCTTACTCAATTCCCTCTTCTTCTGAGGAGGGAATTTCAGGTATGTAATTTTTCTTATTTCTGCAAATTTTTTAATTAAAATTTTATTTTATGCAATTGTATTATTTTCAGATACTCAATAAAAATGCCCTTGCTTTAAATAACCAAGGGCATTATGTCCTTAATTACCGACCATGCGCTGTCCAATTATGCATGGCTCCCGCTGGTTTGGCCCCTCTTGCCACTCGCGTGTCCAAGGAATAAAGCTTATGCGGTCTAGACAATTTTTCATTTATATAATTAGCCTCAACCACAGGCATACGTCCTTGGATCCAATGTTCCGCTAACACTGGCACTGGGCTAGTAGCGGTTAACAACACCGCGAGTGCAAGAAGCCTTAATACACGAATGCTCATGGCTCTGCCCTCGCTGCTGTGTTTAGCTTCCTTAGCAACATCTTCCATTGTTCATATTATAGCCTATTTACTATAACCCATTGAATTTATGATTTTTTTCTGTAAAGCAGAGCGAAAGATAGGCAGATGTAGAAAATCTGGTATTCATCAATGAGTTGCGCTAGAATTGCCCATCAAAAGAATCACTTAACTGGAAGGTGAAAATGGAAAAATCAATCAGCTTAAGCGCAACCACGCGCCGCTGGTTAACACTATTCCTCATGTTAGCAATAACAGGGTTACCAATCTTGCATGTTTGGCAAGTGGGCGTTTTATTTTTGCTGCTACCAGCAATGATTTTTGCCAGTAAAACCTATCACCTAAAACGCACTCACTTCATCATAGCTAGTGTCATATTTTTTGGGGTACTGGCGCTGAAATATTTACTGCCATTGCCACAAATCCAGGCAGGTAGCAATTTATATTTACCCCCAATTACCCCACGATTACCTGCTTATACACAATTACCACAGCAAGTACAAAGCACGTTGCAGCAAGATTTTTTCAAGTATTATTCTACGGCCAAAGCAAAACAAGAGCCCACTTCTTGGTTTAGATCAGCATCCCGTCCACACAATACCTTTGCTTTTTCTACTGAGTCTATTTGGCAAAAAGCCAAATACACGCGCGTAGTACATACGATTAATTTTAATTCGCTAATTACTTTTAATCCTCCTTTTATTAACAACCTAACAGCAACTTTGGGTAATTATAACTGGTATGGCGAGGCTAAACCCTCACGCGAAAACGCACCTTTTTTTGTGATGTACCAATTGCCAGGCTCGCTAAATAAATCACAACTATGTTGGCAAGGAAATGTTATGTGGGCCAATACCAACGGCACCATGCAATCGCATTTACATCAAAATTTAACCTGCCAAACCCTGGCGCAAATGCATACCAATGGCACTCTCTATGGCTTAAGCTTTCCACAACATGAAAATTTAAGCATGCAGCTGCATTTGAACTGGCCCTGGCAGGGATTAATTTGGGCTAAATCACTACTCGGTTTACTACTAGCAGCTAGTTTAATGGTTTGGTTAAAACCCAGCATAAAGCCTTACTGTATTACGCTCACCATGATTGCAATAGTGCTAATCTACCTCAACTTTTACCTGTCTGGCTTTTTCCATAATGCCCCACTTGGCGGCGGCGGCGATGGGCTTACTTACAAAGCTTATGGGGCTTGGATGATTTTTCAAGCCATACACGGGCATATTGCGCAAGCACTCAGTGGTTTTGTGCCCATTTTTTATTTCATGCCAGGCATGCGTTATGTCCGCTTTGTAGAAGGATTTATTTTTGCTGACAGCAATCTTGGTTGTCTTTTTCTACTGATCGCTTTTTACCTGCTATTCATGCACCTTATCCTAAAACTAGCGTATCATAAATGGGTGGGCTTCATTGTTGTAATTCTCTTTGCCCTACTATGGAATGATTATCGTGTGTTAGCACTGAATGGCTCAAATGATATCTGGAGCTTTGCTGCAATCTTGTTTGCACTTTATTTATTTTTAGATCTCGATCGTTACACCTGGTCTGCGAAAAAGTTTGCTATCGCAGCAGCCATGCTCGGCATTGCCGTTTTTATTCGTCCCAATCAGTGTATCGCCGCATTTCTATTGATGTCTTATATGCTTTACAAACACATGCGCTGGCATGATTGGCGCAAAGTGATTTTAGCCGCGCTACCGTTTGGCTTAAGCTTATTGCCCCTGCTGCACAATCTTTATTACGGACATCGCTTTGTGCTGTTTACTTCTGCGATTAAAGTTAATTTAGCCGTTTCACCTAAAACATACTGGTTGGCACTTAATGGACTATTACATGGCCACATAAACACAGCATTAATACAAGCAAGTCGGCACTTAAATCAATGGCTCAGTCTAAACGGCGATATGCCATGGGCAGTCGGCTTAATCATTTTATTAACTATTATTGGTATGGGCTTTTATTTTAAAAAAGATCACCAAATACGCTTACTTGCCATCACTATTATTGGTTCACAGCTCCCCTTTCTATTCTTTCAATCAGCCTCGACACGTTACACCATTTTTCCCTGGAATTTATCAATTGTACTGATCATTATCAGCATTGCTAATTTATTTTATTTACGTAAATTCAGCACTGCAGAAACTATCAGCCGATCTTTATTCTACCAACCATCGCTTAACGCGATTCAAGAGGAAGCGCATGGATAACAATCTACCCTTATGCGTTGATTTAGATGGTACCTTGATTACAACCGATACGCTGTGGGAGAGCTTATTATTACTACTTAAAAAAAATATGTTTTTTGCACTGTTATTGCCCTTTTGGTTAGTACGTGGCAAAGCTTATTGCAAACAACAAATTACGCAAAAGACGCAATTGCCAATTGATAGTCTCCCATACAATAAATCTCTGATTACCTGGCTAAAACAACAGAAAGAATCCGGCAAATCGCTGATACTCATTACCGGCGCTTACCAAAGCATTGCCAAACAAGTAGCCACACATCTCGGAATTTTTTCAGAAGTACTCGCCACAGATGGTAACAACAACTTGGTTGGCAAAAACAAGCGCGATTTATTAAACCAACGATTTAATAAATCAGGATACGATTACGTGGGCAACAGCAGGCAAGATCTACCCGTGTGGCAAGATGCTCGTCATTCTTATGTTACCAACGCCAGCCAGGGAACACTACGTAAGGCCAAGCAACACGCTAATGTACAAGGTAACTTTGCGGTTAAAAGGAATAAGTGGGCGCTCATTGCTCGTGCACTACGCGTACATCAATATGCCAAAAATACGTTGCTATTTGTACCGTTGCTACTGACTGGCATTGTCATCAACCAAGAAATATTTTTAAATTACCTACTAACCTTTATATCGTTATCCGCATTTGCATCCTCATTATATATAGCCAATGACCTGATGGATCTCACGGATGACAGAAAACACCCGAAAAAAAGCCAACGCCCTTTTGCCTGTGGCGCTTTATCATTGCCTTTTGGCGTTTTATTAAGCTGTATCTGCTTCATCATTGCAATTTCACTACTATTGTTTTTGCCAACCATCACCCAATATCTATTGCTTAGTTATGTGTTGCTAAATTTATTCTATACCCATATTTTTAAAAAAATCATCTTACTCGATGTGTTTTTGCTGGCTGCTTTGTATACCTTAAGAATTATTTTAGGCATGAGCCTCATCTCTTTCGGTTACTCCGCCTGGTTGATTTTGTTTTCCATTTATTTTTTCATCAGCTTGGCGTTCATGAAACGCTATATTGAAATCAACGATATGGCTGATGCTGGAGCCAACAGCTTAAGCGGGCGAGCGTACAAATTTGAACATAAAAATTTGATAGCTATTTTTGGTATTATTTCTGCTTATGTATCTGCGGTTATTTTTTCACTTTACATTAATTCAACCAAAGCACTGCATATTTACGCGCACCCACAGATTCTATATGGAACCGTATTGATTATTTTGTACTGGATATCTCGTACTTGGCTCCTTGCCTGGGACAAAAAAGTCCACCACGACCCTGTGTTATTTGCCCTAACCGATAAAGTAAGTTATTTATCCGCAACAGCTATTGCTCTGCTTATTTTGCTCGCACGCTAAGGAAAACCAGTCGATGAATTCACAAGAACCAGCAATTACCCGCTCCAATCTGCATCAAGCACTGCGCTCAGCAGCATCACATCTTACTGGTTTAGAAAAAATTAAAACGATTTATAGACCTTTTATATGCCCGATTCATGAGGCGCTGGCCCTGTTGCCGGAACAACAAAAATTATATGACATCGGCTGTGGCAATGGTTCTTTTTTATATCTTTGCCAACAATTTCGCCAAGCCACGGCTATCGCCGGGCATGATGCATCCCCCAGGGTTACGGTCGCCCATACATTATTAAATAAAGCGCAAGCAGATAATATTCGTTTTATTAGCAAAGCAGAACGTATGCCCGACTTATCTGCTTATGACTATGTCTATGTTATAGATGTATTGCACCACATACCCAATAAGTATAAAAATAATTGTCTAAAAAGCATTGTCGATAGCATGTCCCTGTGTGCTAAATTAGTTATTTTAGATATTAATGGCAACCACCTATTGGGTCGCCTAATAAACCAACTGCATGATTTAATACTTGTACAAGAGTGGGTTCAACCGAGCAAGCCCAGCACTATTATTAATAATCTACAGCAGCAAGGCATGCAACTTGAATCATACAAGCGTTTTCGTTCGCTCTGGTATTTTCACTATTTATTGGTGTTTTCTAAGAACGCCACTTAACCTCAGAAAAAAACTCATTCCTGCTGAATAAAAGTAAATCTTTTGTCTAATTGATATTTAGTTATAAATCCCACAATCATACCAAGCAACCCACCCAATAGCGTCAACCAATGGCTGTCAAATAAGTAGTGAAACCCCAATTCAAATACACAAAAAATTAACGTGGTAACGCCACCCATAAAACCATAAATAAAAAAGGTTTTTAACTGTGACAAATTGTCATGGTGCGTGTAGTAAAAAATATAGTTTTTATCGAGCACATACTTCACCAATAAACCAATCAGTGTGCCGCCAGCCATTGCCAAATAGACATCAAAACGACCGGTATAGAGCTTAAACAGCAGTGACTGAACCAGCAAATTGGTAACAATGCTAATCAATGCGAAGATAGCGTATTTTAAAACTAAAGGCTGTTGATCTAAACTTTGCAAAATATTTTCTCTTACGTTGTTCGCTTGCTAGGGTGTATCCGGCAAGCGTCTCGTTACTAAATCTCAGCTGAGCAATAAAATTGATAATTATCAATAAGTTAAACAAGTGAGACGCAGACTACTTAGATTGTTTCCTCGCTCAAGGTTCACCGCCCACCAAATTAATTGGTCACTGCGATAGGTTACCACAATCTACTGGCTGTTTAAAAACCACCTTATTAGCTTGCAACACCAGCCACTGTCTTTAAGATCATAAACCGTCATGCTGTAATGCTGTCTTTATAGGACCTGCCAAGGAGGATTAGCGTGTCTACTGGTGAGGATAATAGTGATAGTGAGGAAGTTAAAACTCTAATATCTACGTGAAGCAAATTAAGCGACGCTCAGAAAGCGACAGCCACCCTTCTTGCTTTCACCAGCCCGGGGCTATTGTTACTACTCCCTACACCCAATGAAAATCTGAACAAACGCTCCCCATCACGCCAGTAAGTTGCCATTCATCAGGCGCATGTGTTAGGATTTTTTTATTGCAGACCTAAAGGATTATCGTCTAAATGCAATCTCATGAAATTTTAGCTAGATTTGATCGCATCCCTATATGGCCACATAAAAAACGCTTGTTGTTTATTATCGGCGTTGGTTTTTTCTTCTCCTTTTTCGATATTATTACCATCGGACTTGCACTGCCCGAAATTGAAAAACAAATGCATGTGTCTCTGGCCACTGCCACTTGGGCGATTACCAGCAGCTTAATTGGCTATATTATTGGCTCGATAACCCTAGCACGTGTATCGGATAAATTCGGACGAAAAATCGCACTTTATTTATCTATCGGCTTTTTTAGTATCGGTTCACTATTAACTGCTTTTGCCATGACCTTTAGCTGGATTGTGATTTTTCGCTTTATAACCGGCATAGGTATTGGCGCTGAAATTTCTGAAGTATCGACTTACTTAGGTGAAGCATCTCCCACGCATTGCCGTGGCCGCTACACCACTATCGCTATTGCTTTTGGTATGCTTGGGTTTGCAGTGGTGCCATTTGTCGCTTTGGCTTTAGTTCCCAATTACAGCTGGGGATTTCGCGCCATGTTTTTACTGGGTGGCATAGGTGGGCTGGTGATTTTTTTCATGCGCCGAGATTTGCCAGAAACCATCCGTTGGCTAGTAGCACATAAACAGTTTGAAAAAGCCGAAGCCTCTTTATTAGCCATAGAAGAGAAAGTTAGTAAAAAAATCACTTTAAGTCCCGTAACAACAGCCGCAGTCGAAACCATACAAAGAACCACCGGCATAAAAGAATTGTTTAAGCCACCCTACAGTTATCGTTTGCTTTTATTTGCCGGTATTTGGTTTTTTTATTACATTGGCAATTACGCCTGGCTTACCCTAGCCGCTAATTTATTTATTGCGCATGGTATTGGCCTGGCAAAAAGCTTAAAATTTGTCGCCATTGACTCCGTCGGCTTTGTCATCGGCTCACTGATAGCCGTTTGGGCAGGTGACAGAATAGAACGTAAATTCAGTTGTATTATTGGTTCTAGCGTTTGGGTATTGGCTTTATTATTAGTTGGCTGGGATCCCAGCATAACGACCATTGTTATTGGCGGGTTAATGGCTTCGACCAGCATTGGCTTTGTTATCCCAATCATGTACACCTACACCGCAGAAAACTTTCCGACACAGTTTCGCGCTACCAGTGTAGCCATAACTGATGGGCTTGGACATTTAGGTGGCGCTTTTTGTGGGCAAATTATACTAGGTTTAAGTGTATTATTTGCTAATGCGTTTAGTGGCGCTTTTACTATTATGGCGGCCACTGGTGTGATTACCATTATCTTTTTAAGCTTTGGCGTACACATGACCCACAAAAGTCTATCGCAAGTTCATGCGAAGGGCGTAAACAGCGAATTATAAAAATCTAACTCAGCAAATCCATAAAATCCAACACCGATAAATGCTGAAAATTTTCATAATCTTGCCCAACTACATAAATCTGCTCTGCTTTTTCTTCGGTATAATGACTGCTAAGATTATTGCGAAACTTTTCAAATAATAAAGGAATGCCTTGCTCACGCCTTTGCCGATGACCAATCGGATATTCCACAATCACTTCTTCGGTTTGGCTACCATCTTTAAAATAAACTTGTATGGCATTGGCAATCGAGCGTTTATCTGCGTCCAAATAATCCTTGGAAAAACGCTGCTCTTCACTCACCTGCATTAAATCGCGCATAGCATCGATACGTGGGTCTTGCGCAACATTATCTTCGTAGTGCTCAGCGGTTAATTCACCAAAAATCAAACCGATCGCTGCAATATATTGAATGCAATGATCACGATCGGCGGGATTATGCAATGGGCCTTTTTTATCGATTATACGCACTGCAGATTCTTGTGTGCGGATGGTTATTTTTTCAATATCAGTTAATCTATCTTTGATTTGCGGATGCAATATAATCGCCGCTTCTGCCGCTGTTTGTGCGTGAAATTCTGCTGGGTAAGAAATTTTAAATAAAATATTCTCCATCACATAACTGTCAAAATCACGGCCCAACAATAAACCCTGTTTAAAACCATAAATATCACAAAAACCCCATTGTGGTGCTGACAATACGCTGGGATAACCCATTTCGCCACGCAACGCCATCAATGCCAGCCAAACAGCACGACTACCCGCATCACCCGCCGCCCAAGATTTTCGACTGCCGGTATTTGGGGCATGACGATAAGTACGCAGGCTTTGTCCATCTACCCAGGCTAAAGAAATTGCATTGCATAATTGTTCGCGCGTAGCACCGAGTAATTGCGCGACAACGGCGGTAGTTGCCACCTTCACTAACACCACATGATCTAAACCGACACGATTAAAACTGTTTTCCAAGGCTAAAATACCTTGAATTTCATAAGCTTTAATCATGGCCGTTAATACATCTGCAATGGTCAATGTTTTTTGCTGAAATTTTGCCAAATAATAACTCACCGCTAAAATACCCGCTAAATTATCCGACGGATGCCCCCACTCTGCCGCCAACCAAGTATCATTGTAATCCAACCAACGGATTAAAGCGCCGATATTAAAAGCCGCTTGCACCGGATCTAAACGAAAATGAGTACCCATGATTGGCACGCCATCTTTTAATTGCGCACCCGGGACAATAGGGCCTAATAATTTAGTACATTGCGGATAAGACAAAGCCAAAACACCGCAACCGATGGAATCAAGCAACGCGTGGTAAGCGGTTTGATAGGCAAGTTCACTGTTAATTTCTGTAGTTAATACATAATCCGCAATTTTTTGAATCACAGCATCAAAATCGCCGCGTTGGTTTGTTTCGCTCATGGTTTTTCCTTTTAGATCTGTGCTTATCTTTTTTCTATCGCCACATACTCACGTAAACCTGGCCCGACATAATCCGCTAGGGGGCGAATTAATTTATTATTCTCGCGTTGTTCAATAATATGCGCCGCCCAACCACTGGTGCGCGACAAAACAAACAATGGTGTAAACATCCCTGTTGGAATATCACACAAAGTATAGGCAGATGCACTAAAAAAATCCACGTTAGCAAACATTTTTTTCTCATCCTTCATCAGCTGTTCAATCGCAGCAGACACATCATATAAGCGCGTATTATTAGCTGCTTTGCCTAATTTTTCTGACCAGACTTTAATAATAGGCGAACGCGGATCTTCGGTTTTATAAACACGATGGCCAAATCCCATAATTTTTTTCTTTTCTGCCAACATTTGCTTAACCGCAGCAATTGCTTCTTCTGGCGTTTGAAATTGTTCAATTAGATGCATGGCTTGTTCATTAGCACCGCCATGCAAGGCACCTCGTAAAGTGCCAATAGCCGAGGTAATCGCCGAATAAAAATCAGAAAGTGTTGAGGCGGTTACCCGTGCAGCAAAAGTTGAAGCATTGTATTCATGTTCTGCGTACAATATAAGCGAGGCATCGAGTGCTTGCTGCCATAATTCCGAGGCCGGTTTGCCGTGCAAAAGTCGTAAAAAATACGCCGCTGTACTTACTTCATCAGAGCTGACATCGATTTTTTTGCCATCTTTTTGAAAATGGTACCAATACATTAAGGCTGCAGGAAAAAGCGCGATTAAGCGCGTGGCGATTTCTTGTTGTTGATCCTGCGAGCTCTCTGGCTCAAGCGTTCCCAACATAGAACAAGTGGTGCGCAACACATCCATTGGATGCGCATCACCAGGAATTTGTTCTAACACAATTTTTAAAGCATCAGGAAGGCTGCGAGATTCTTTAATCTTTTGCTGATAGGCTTGCAGGGTTTTTTTATCTGGCAATGAACCGTAAATTAATAAATAAGCCACTTCTTCAAAACTTGAACGTTGCGCTAAATCTTCAATCGCGTAACCACGATAGGATAACCCCACGCCTTCTTTGCCCACTGTGGCAATCGTTGTTTGCCCAGCGACCATGCCCATTAATCCCGTGCTACTGGCTTTTTCTGTCATGTTATTTTCCTTCGTGTGATTGATCCTGACGTTGTTCAAGTTCATAGTAATTTAATACTTGATACAATTGTTCCCGTGTCTGCATAGCATCAACACACTCTTTTTGTGTGCCCTGCTCTTTGATAGTTTGATAAACATTTTCCGCCGCTCGACTCATTGCACGAAATGCGCTTAATGGATAAAGTGCCATACTCACACCCGCAGCAGCTAATTGTTCGGCGGTAAACAAAGGTGTTTTACCAAATTCTGTAATATTAGCTAATACCGGTTGTTTGATTGCCTCGCAAAAAGTTTGATAATCATCCAATGAAGCAATCGCCTCAGCAAAAATCATATCTGCACCGGCGGCAATATAAGCTTGCGCACGCGCAATCGCCGCATCTAAGCCTTCACCTGCTAATGCATCAGTACGCGCCATAATGACAAAATCTTTACTCACACGCGCATCCACCGCTTGCGCAAGACGCTCACACATTTGCTCGGTAGAAACCAACTGCTTGCCTTGACGATGACCACAGCGTTTTTGCTCAACTTGGTCTTCCATCTGCACCGCGGCTACGCCAGCTTGCTCCATCGCCTGAATGGTTGCCGCAACACCGACACTGCCCTGCCAACCTGTATCAATATCCACTAATAACGGCAGCTGGCTAGCCGCGACAATGCGACCCACATCTTCCAACACATTCGCCAAGCTGGTAAAACCCAAGTCCGCTATGCCATAAGACGCATTAGCCACACCCGCGCCTGACAAATAAATGGCCTGGAAACCCGCCTGTTCTGCCAACAAGGCGCAATAGGCATTAATCACGCCAACAATCTGCAGCGGAGCAGAATGTAATAGTGCTTGACGAAAGCGTGATCCCGCATTAGGTTGCTGATCCTGTGACAAGGCTAACTCCTTCATTTTATTTTATACAATAAAAACGCTGTAAAATTTGAGCTTATTTAACCACTACTGCCTCCATTGGGCAACGATTTTTCCTCTATAATCATGCACCTTAGTCAGTAAAGAAGACCTAATTCAAATCCACCTCCCACCTTTAACTCTCTGAATAGATACGGTATAGTTCTTAACCATCCATATCATAATGAAGATTAAGCAAACATGAACCAAGCGCATACATCACGTACCTACCCTGGCGGAGCACAACCCTGGGTTGTCATTTTTTGTGCAGCTTTATTTTTCTTCTTTGAATTCATGCAAATGAATATGTTCAACGCTATCAATCCCAGTTTGATGCGCAGCTTTCATATTTCAGCTGAGGGACTCGGGCATCTCTCTTCGTTGTACTTTACCGCTAACGTCTTATTTTTATTTCCAGCAGGTTTGTTGCTGGATCGCTTTTCAACGCACAAGCTGATTTTGTTAGCATTTGCTTTATGTGTTATCAGCACTTACGGTTTTGCTTTGGCATCAAATTTAATAATTGCTGGAGTGTTTCGCTTTTTAACAGGTATTGGTAGTACTTTTTGTATGCTCAGCAGCGTACGCCTAGCAACACGCTGGTTTCCACCCAAACGTTTAGCTTTAGTCATCGGCTTAGTCGTTACCATCGCTATGGCTGGCGGCATGATGGCACAAACTCCTTTAACCTATTTAGTAGAACATTTTAGTTGGCGCCATGCCATTATGGCCAATGCCACCATCGGTATTGCTTTTATGCTATTAATCGGTATTTTTGTGCAGGATTTTCCACAAGGCAACCAGCAAGAAGAAATAAAACAAACACAATATTTACAAGAAATTGGTTTTTGGCGCAGCATCTTAATGGCTGCCAAAAATAGACAAAACTGGTTAAGCGGCATTTATACCAATTTAATGAGTCTACCTATTGTGGTGCTTGGTGCTATCTGGGGCGGCATGTACTTAATGCAGGTCTATCATTTAACAGCGATTCAAACCTCATATGTTACCACTATGATTTTTCTTGGCGTTATTATTGGCTCACCCGTTTTTGGTTATCTGTCAGATCGGATTGGGCGTCGTATTGCGCCGATGCTAGTCGGAGCGATTTGCTGCTTAATTATTTTATTGCTCCTTATGTACTTAACGCACTTAAACCTCTATAGCTTAATGTTGCTGTTTTTTTTGTTGGGATTTTTTTGCGGAGCACAGATTATCACTTATGCCTTGCTTGCTGAAAGTAACCCACGAAGTTTAACCGCTACCGCTGAAGGCATTGCTTGTACCATTATTATGGCGGCAGGCACTATTTTTCAACCCTTATTTGGCGCCATCATGGATCATCATTGGCAAGGGAAAATTACTGACGGCATACGTCAATATCCAGTGCCAGCTTATCATGCTGCGCTTTGGTCCTTAGCCATTGCCTTTATGATTAGCATCGTTATTACATTTTGTTTGCGCGAAAGCTATTGCAAGCATCTGGGAGACAATTAAGATGAAAAAGATAATACCCCTACTTTTATGTGGATTACTGCTAGGGCAGCTTTCCATTTCCTATGCAGATACTGACAACAAATTATATCAAGTCGAACTCGTCATCTTTTCACATTTTTCCTCTTTAGCTCAACAAAACCCGGTTGCCGATATAAATGGCGATAATTTACCACAAAAAATGATTGAACTAACCTCATCGAATGCCAGCAATTACAGCTATTTGCCTGCGCAAAAATTTATACTTAAGAAAGAAAGTTACGCATTAAAAAATAATCCCCAGTATCAAATACTACTTCACATTGCCTGGCGTCAAACCTTAGCTGATCCATCAACCGCTGTACCTATTCATATTTATGGCGGCAAAGTTTATACTATTCAAGGAAAAGGTATAACGTCCACAGGGCCCAGCAAAAAGTATTGGCAAGTCAATGGTACCTTGAAATTGAGTGTTATACGTTACATCAACGCCAAACTTAATTTAACCTTTACTCTACCAACCAAGCAATTACCAAAAAGTGAGCGCAACACAACCAGTAACGGACAATCGAAGAGCATTATCACACAATTTGCACTGCAACAAAGCCGCCGCATGCGTAGTGATGAACTCAATTATTTTGGCACACCGCTTTATGGTGCGCTGATTAAGATTGTTCCTGTAGACACAAAAAAATAATAAATAATCTATTATTCTGAATTTGATGTAAACTTATTCTTAATATAACTTTTAGTTATAACCGTTGGCCAATCTTTCACGAAGAAACCGCACCGCCATTTGTGGATTATGTGTCAATAGTGAACGGGCACGCAATCGAAGGATTTGTAGCGCGTGTATCCCCTTGAAGGCAACGCACCGGGGCATGCAGTTACTGGGGCGGTAGGCTCTTCTGTGATGTTTGCTTGAGCACTGTGCGCGACCGGGATGTCGCGTTAAGCCTACAGGGATGTATTTACGGCGTGCGAGAGAGCAAATATCACTAATACTGCTAATCCCATTTCTATTTGCCCGCCGCAGGCGGGGAAAGAAACCCTGGATCTACCCAAGGAGGACACAGGCCGCGATCAAGTCGCGGGACAGGTTTTTTCCGCTGGCGCGACGCGTTCAAGTACGGCACATGTTGAGGAATGGATTTTATACTTACATAAATGAGTACCGCAGGAAAGTGCTACAACACAGTATTGACGGAAAAGAAACCTTTCTATTCGTGCTCAGGGGCAACAACATATATCCCCGGCGCATTGCGCAAATACTCTTTATAATCCATCCCATAACCAAACACGTAATGATCATCAACATCCAAACCAGTGAAATCAGCTTGTTGTACGGCATCTGCTACACGCTCACGACGCTTGTTAACCAATACGGCAGTAAAAACTTCTTTGGCTTTCTGACCAATGCAATAATCGATAATCGAAGACAACGTGATACCGCCATCTAAAATATCATCGACAATTATCATGGTGCGTCCCTCCATCGATCGCCAAGGCTTTACTTTCCATTCTAATTCCTGACCTGTCGTTTTTCCTTGATAGCGGGTGGCGTGTACATAGTCCACTTCTAACGGAAAATCCAAGCGCGGCAATAAATTTCCCAGCGGCACGATGCCGCCTAACACCACACATAGAAAAATAGGATTTGCGTCTGAGAGTTGATAACTAATTTCTGTTGCCAGTTTATCTAATGCATCCTCTATTTGCGACTTGGTGTAGAGACATTTAGATTTGGCAAACACTTGACGAATTTCTTTGGGTAAGCTCATGGGTCATTATCCTTTAGTCAGTTGCAGGGTTATTCTATCTCATCTTTTTGCCAATGCACAGTACGAGTTGGAAAAGCACACTCAGCGCCGTGTTTAGCAATGATCGCTAAAATTTTCAAAAACACATCTTGTTGAATCGCTTGAAACTTTACCCAATTGGTGGTTTTAGTAAAGGTATAAATAAAGAAGTTTAATGATGAATCGGCAAATTCACACAAGTTAACCATCAGCGTTTGCGTAGTATCAATATCCGGATGATTTTTCAACATAGTCTCAATATCTTTTAACACTACAGGGATAACAGACGCATCATCATAACGTAAACCAATCGTAGTTTTAATACGACGATTTCTCATGCGCGATGGATTCTCAACAATTATCGTTGAAAAAATACCATTCGGGACATACAAGGGTCGTTTATCAAAGGTGCGAATACGCGTTAAGCGCCAACCAATTTCCTCCACCGTGCCTTCAATATTACGATCCGGCGAACGCACCCAATCGCCAACTGAAAAAGGGCGATCCATAAAAATCATCATGCCACCAAAAAAATTAGCCAGGCTGTCTTTTGCGGCAAAACCTAAAGCGATACCACCGACACCACCAAACGCTAACAACGCTGAAATGGGTATACCAAAAGTAGACATAATGACCAATAGTGATATCACCACCACCACTATTCGTAAAATTTGCCCAATGGCACGCGTACTGGTTTGATCTAATTTGCGTCGTCCAATTTGATTTTTTTTAATAGTTTCCGCTTCAATACAGCGAATAAACCGCATAGCAAACCAAAACACAGTCAATACCACTAGCAATTGTTGTACCCGCGCAATATCAAAAACACTTAAAGTTACATCTAATGGACCCGCAGCAGTCTGAATAACAAAAGTCAAGGCTAGCGCCCACACCAAAGCAATTATCGGCAAGTGCACTGCTTGTAAAAAACTAGCGCCCCATATCTTCCCTTTACTACTAAAACGTGGCTGCATGCGACGATATATCCATCCCTCCACCAACAATAAAAAAAACGCTAAGATAATAACGCAGGCTATTTGCACCAGCCAAAAATATTTGCTTGAAAAACTTAATACATCACTAACCATTGATATGCCCCCTCATAAATTCTTGTAGTCGCATTTGTGAATGCTCATCTTGGTGATTTTCTAAAGCCTCCAATGTCGCTATGGCACCTTGGCGATTATTACACACCAGAAGCAAATCGCAGCCTACCTCGACAGCACGCAATGCTCGTTCAGCATAATCACCCATACCCTGTGCTCCACCCATGCTTAAATCATCCGTCATTATAACGCCATTAAATCCCATTTGCTTGCGCAAAATAGATTGCAACCAGTGGTGTGAGAAGCAAGGCGGCAAATGATCAATTTGTGGATACACCACGTGCGCCGGCATGATGGCGTCTAAATGCGTTACTAAAGCTTGAAAAGGTAATAAATCGTGCTTGCCCAAGGTATCCCAATCTCTAGCATCCACCGGCAATTGCTCATGTGAATCAGCAGAAACTGCGCCATGCCCGGGAAAATGTTTACCGGTCACCGGCATACCTAAACGGTGCATGGTTTCGATCACCACTTGCGCTAATTCGATAATAATTTGTGGGTCGCTATGATAAGTGCGCCCGCCACGATTAACACTACTGACACCATAATCGAGATCTAACACCGGCACCAGTGAGGCAAAAACCTGACAGGCTTGTAATTCCTGCACTAAAATACCCGTTTGTTCTGCCAACGTTTGTTTAGCTTTCCGCGGATCTTCATCGTAAAGCGTACCAAATGAGCGTGGATCATCGATCGCGGTGAAATCTTTTTTGAAACGTTGCACGCGCCCGCCTTCTTGATCAACAAACATTGGCAAGGGGCGCACCGCCCAAATGGCATTAATTAATTGTTTTAATTGTTGCGGATCACTGTAGTTGCGCGCAAATAAAAGTATACCGGCTACTTGTGGGTGCGCCAATAATTCTAATTCTTCCGCTGTAAGTTGTGTGCCGTCTAAATCAACGAGTACACATCCAGATTTTATTTTCACTTATCCTCATTAGACGGTGGTTGAAAAGATCTGGGGAATTTTTCAATTTTTCCAGTTAATTTTGCACTATCCCTAATCTTTACCGTCCCCTCCTTCGCCACTTCATCGATGCGCAATATAGAATGAATAGGTATATAACTGCGCTCAACGCCATTAAATTCTTTTTTCAACCGCTCTTCAACAGGATCAACAACCATCCCAGATTTGGTGTTAAAAACCAATTCTTCCACTTCAATAAATCCGACTAATGCACCTTCGGTAAGATAGTTGGCATACAGTTCATAAATTTTGTCCTGCTGCTTAAACACAATACGATACGTTAAATATTCTTCTGACATGGCTTATTCCGATTCTTCTGTTTCTTTTAAATATTGTATTTCTTCATCCGTTGACTCCCGCCCCAATACTTCATTGCGCTGGGGAAAACGACTAAAACGCTGAATAATTTCATAATGATGATTGGCAAATTTAAAAAAGCTATCATAAATGGTCCGCGTTTCTGGCAAAGCCATATCGGCTAGCTGTTGATATACCTCAACCGATTTGGTTTGCATGGATAAATCTTCCGCATGTAATAATGGAAAATAATAAAACACCCTCTCAATTAAACTTAAATTATGGTCATCTTCAGCTGCTAATCCTGCCAGACAAATACGTAACGCTTGCTTGTCTTGAGCAAATGCTTGTGCGCTGTTGCGATAAATATGGCGTGAAAATTGATCCAACAATAAAATTAAAGCTAATTGCCCACGCGATTGCTCTTCCCAGTCTTTGCATTCATCCTGCGCGGCTTTAGCAACAAGGTCACTAAATTTTGACTTGATCTCAGTATCCACTTCAGCGTCTTCGGCAAACCAAATGCGCGCACGCTTTTTCGACGGCACGATGCTCTCTTCGACCCGCCCAAACCAAAACTTTATAATGTTTTCAATCTGCTCCATCATCACTCTACTATCAGCACAGGTGTCCCTACCTGGACACGATCAAATAACTCTATCACATCGCCATTATGCATGCGAACGCAACCCCTTGATCCTGGAACCCCCATTGGCACCCAATCTGGAGAGCCATGAATATACACAAATCGCTGCATGGTATCGACCCTTCCGAGACGATTTTTGCCTAATTCTTCACCACAAAGCCACAAAATCCGCGTTAAAATCCAATCACGTTCCGGTTGTGTACGATAAAGTTCAGGTGTACAAAGCTCACCATTGGCGCGACGCCCACGAAACACCGTGTTCGGCGCCGCCCCCGCACCAATTTTCGCGCGAATCCGGTGCCTGCCACGCGGAGTCTGTTCGCTGTCTCTTTGCTCACCGACACCGTTTTTGCCAGTAGAAATGCGATAGCTCGCCAGGGGCGTATCTTTTGCATACAGATGCGCGCGCTGCGACGAGACTTCAATGATTAAATGTACCCCAGTTGGCTGTCCCATAGGCCCATTATAGCCAGATAACGGCACAGCGTCTCTAGAAATCAGGCGCCCTAGCTCTATATATAGGAGGAGCCACATGAACAGGCATGGCGCAGCCCATACAGCCCGTAACTGAGAGTCGGCTCGAGGCTTTCAAGGGGTTAGCAACGCCGCTTTACAGCAAGATAGAGGAACCCAAGCCACAATAGGTAATTTATACCTTTTTTTTATGAGGAATTTTAATGCTTTTATAATTAATTAGTTACTAAAAAATCAACGGGTTAGGAATCGCTAATCGATGCTCTATGAAGCAATAAAAATCAATAAGTTACATTGATTATGGTCAAAGACTTTACAAATATAAGCCATTTTGTTAGTGTACGTTTTGTATATAAGCAGGCTTGTTTTTACTAAACGTTAGCAGTATATTGCTACTTCCTTCACAAACATCAATTCGGAGGGGAAAGGTGAGCTTAGTACCAAAACTCCTTGCAGATGCTTTAAGCTTTTCCCACATTTATTTTTTTAACTAAACAACGGAGAAAATGTTATGAATCTTAAAAAATTAATAGTGGGTGCAGCTATTGCCGCGCCTTTGGCTTTAGTGGCGACGAGTTCTTTGGCATTAGAAATCATAAACGGTAGTACATCCCCTTCAACCATGAAGCTTAAAAGCTCCAATCTGCCTTTTTGCTCTAGTACTCTCGGTAAGTACGTGCCAGGCCTAGAAGGTATAACCCCTGCAAGGACAATAAACAAATCTATAACCCCAGCCGTCATATCCATCTTATGTACGGGGCTAAAGAATGGATGGAAATGTGACAAAGTAGGCTCAATCAAGATATATGATGATGCTAATTGCGGGACCGGGACTATAATTGCAACAGGTCACTTAGACTCCGATGGAACAACTATCCACGTCGATACAAACAAAGGAAGCATTCACGTTACGGTTAATCCTCAGGGAAACCTTCAAATAGGACCACCGCTACCGCCATCGAAATAAAATAAAAATATCATTATAAAAAAAGGTGGGAATTTCCACCTTTTTTTTATATTTAAATTAAATCCACTGGCCAGCTAAATAAAAGTCCAAGTTAATTGCACGCCCCAAATATTAGCGCTGCCACTGGAACTACCAATGGTGGTCACTATTTCTGGACCGACCACTTGCGCTACATTGATAGGCGCTTTTTTCGGAAATAAATGCGCGTAACCAAAATCAAACCCGGCATTTTTATTTGCTTGATAATGCACACCCACTGCTAGAGCGTATTTATCCGAGTCGGGCAATTGAATATTTCGTGAGGAATCAATCACCGGCGTTTCATCATAACCACCACCGAGCTTAAACACCCATTGCGCATCGGGACTGTAGTGCACGCCTAAAGCATAATTAAGTGTGTTGCGAAAATTTTCATGTACAACAACGTTCAAAGCGGTGGTCGGGACGCTGCCTTGCCTAGTCAGTCCAGCTACATTATGTAGTGTTAATTCGTTGAATTTGCGCCACTGTGTATACACCACGCTACTGAGAACCGCCCAGTGTGGATTAAAATCGTGATAAAAACTTAATGTCGTGGTAGCTGGCAGTGTAATATCACTGAATAAATCATCAGATATTAAAACTGCGCCTAGAGCAGGAGGACTTGCAGCCAAAGGCCCCGTAAAAGTACTGGTGCCAGTCATATGGTGTTTAATTTCGGAGCGATAATTTAAACCCACGCGTGTGTGTGGTGTAAATTGCCACAACACACCGCCGTGCCAACCGGTGCCCCAATCATCACCTTTATTAATACTAGAGGTATCAAAAGTTCCTTTTTCAGTAGGAGTCACCGATGAAAACCCTCCATATTGATCAAACTCCCCTTGCAGATATTGCATATCCACACCAGCACCGATGGAAAAGTATTGATTAATTTTCCACGCCAAACTCGGGCTGACATCGATGGTTTTCATCGACGTCTCCGTGCCTGCGTAACGTAAAAAAGTATCGTCACCGTAATCCGTTTTTAAACCAAACGGCGTATCAACACCAAAACCAAACCACAACCGCTGTTGCAAGCCTAATGGTGTGACGTAATGCAAATCCGGCACAAAATTCACCCCACCGCCTTGAGCGTGTACCGTAACTGGATCGTTCGGTTGTGTCCCCGGTCCCGGAAAAATAGTACTCACCGCCACCGTACCATCGTAAGGAATATTAGTATTGATCCACACATTACCCATAGCCACTTGCGCGTGTTTTAAGCGCACCATGCCGGCTGGGTTATAAAATTCTGTGCTGGCATCATTGGCTTCTGCAGCGCCACCGGCATGATAATCACCGGTACCCGAGGCATTTTGTTCCCACAATTGAAACGCCCCAGCACTAGCGCCAGCGGCGTACGCCATTGCCAATCCCGATGCTAGCCCCATGACCAGCCACTTTCTCTGCGAAGATTTCATACAACACTCCTTGTGTTAAATTAAAATTCGATAAATCGTCAACTCATGCGCACCGTTAAAAAAATCGGCACTTTAGGGACACGCCCTAGCCTGCCAGCAGTATAGCCGAAATGCATAACAAAACCCAGGGAGATTTTTTTACATTAAAAATGTTATATAACTATTTATTTATATTAGACATGGATCAGAAAATATTTTTATTTTTTGTTTTTTTACAGTTTCCTGGACCCCCCGCCTGCGCGGAGGACGACGGTGGAGAAAAAGCGGAGCATGACGAAAAAAACACTGTCATCCTCGGGCTTGACCCGGGGATTCAGAAAATTAGAACAAATAGTTTTTTATAATTCATGGATGCCGCGCTCAAGTCTACAGGGATGTATTTACGACGCGCGGGAGGGCAGACATCACCAATACTGCTAACCCCCTTTCTATTTCCCCACCGTAGGCGAATACCCCCCCACCCGCATGATAATCCCTCAAACAAAACCATTTTGTTCTCAACCTTGCAAGCCATCTGCACAGAACGTGCCAACGTAACTCATTGATAATAGAACCAGCGAACCAGTAAGTAGGCGCTTACCTCGAAAATATTGCATACGCACTCCTTGTGTTTAGCCAACGATCGATCCTTATCGCTACTGGAGCCAGTATAGCCGAAAGTCGCCGCCGAGCTCAGGCAAACCTTTATCTAACAGACTGATTTAAGTAAAGTTTTTTTACTAAGATAAAAAATGATCAGTTGTCAGTAACATGCAGACATTGTCTCTGATAGTGCAGCTAAAATTCACTATCTAACTCTCCAATAAAAAAAAGGGCAGTAATTGAACATTTTTTGCAGATAACTATTGCAAAAACTTGTTAAATTATGTACATTTAGGTACTTTAACTTTTTATGATAACTAGCCGAGGAGACAGGCATCATGCATAAGATGACCACCGTCGAAGCACGTGAAAATCTTTCAGAACTGATCAATAAAGCCGCTTATGGAAACGAACGCATTGTTCTTACCCGACGTGGCAAAGAGTTGGTTGCTGTTGTACCCATTAAAGATCTAAACCGTCTTAGAGACTTAGATCAGACTCATGTGACAGAATCTGAGCTGGTTGAAGTTTAAAACGAGACCTCCGTCTTTATCACTGAGCCGGAAACATCTTTCCCAAGAGGCTTGGGCACTCTATTAGGATTTTAGATAACAGATACGACGGCGCCCACTAAAAAGTGATGTCATGATCGAAGATATTGTATTAAGAAAATTTCGTTACCCCTACCCGCAGGGAATACTGACGCTTTTCATCACGCTAATGTTCTCCATGATCGCTTTTTCCATTGTCCAATCTTCATTAGTACTGTGTGCTATACGATTACATGCTTTTTCAGACCACCAAGCCTATTTATTATTTGCCACTTTTATGGCGCTCATATTTGTGCTACCCACCATTGGTGGTTATATCGGCGGGCGCTATTTAGGCTATCCATTCTTGATTTTGATTGGCCTATTGCTCTGTGCACTGGGTCTTTATACTTTATGCTTTTACCAATTACTAAATTTCTACATTGGTTTAGGCCTATTCACCGTTGGCTCAGCTTTTATCGTATCCAATATCTATGTTTTACTTGGCCGACTATTTAACAAACACGACTATCGTCGCGAAAGTGGCTTTACCTTGGTTTATACTGGTCTTAACCTTGGCTATTGTATCGGTGCCGGGGCTGCCGGCTACATCATTCGTGCCGGAGGATATCACAGTGTATTCTTAATCGCTGCCGTGTGCATGCTTGTTGCAACCAGTATTTTTATACTTACAATTAAGCCGTTATTATCAACTAAATTTCATCAAGAACATAAAATACAAAGGACTTGCGTCGGTCTATTGCTCATATTACTAACCATACCCTTGAGCATCCTTTTTCTATTTTATGTAGAACAACGCATCTGGTTGCTCATTGGTTTCGGTGCCATCACAGTCGGCATTATTTTTTCCATGGTAAAAAACATGCCAACAGCACAACGCAAACGGTTATTTATCTTTTTAATGTTATCTTGCATTGGCGTTGTCTTCTGGACGCTTTATATGCTGGGACCCTCAGTTGTATTGGTATTTATGGAACGCAATGTATCACGTACTCTCTTTAATCATGTGATACCAGTAGCAAGTTTTTTAAGCTTAAACCCCTTCTTTATTATCATGTTCGGCACACTTTTTAGTGGATTATGGCTAGTACTACCCAGATACGCACAAGCCAGCTCCGTACCACTAAAATTCACCTTAGGCATTGCCCTAACAGCGCTGGCTTTTTTTGCTTTAGCCGCAGGCGCTCACTGGACTAATGCCCAAGGTAAAGTTGCTATTATATGGGTTGTTTTATTTTATTTATTACAAACCGTTTCTGAGTTATTAATTTCACCCACTGCGTTAGCTATGATTGGTACGTTAGTACCCGAACGTCATGAAGGATCGATGATGGGTATATGGATGTTAGTTGTTGGTATTGGCAGCATGCTGTCTGTTTTTTTGGCAGACCATACGATTGATAATTTCAACCATAAAGTCAGCCCAGCTATCACGGATCCAACTTATTTTCACGCCTTCATACAATTCGGTTTAATCGCCTTCGTAACCAGTCTAATGGCATTTTTACTGATACCTACGCTGAAGAAAAGAAACCATAGGCTCATCGAGCATCGAAGAGACGATCAGTATTGATCGCTAAACACCCTTTTTTCGCTTGCCTCTCAAGCAATCCCTCTAAAAAGTATCCGATTTTAAATCCTTGAAAAATAGATATGGTGTTAGTACTACATTTGATAGTGATGATTCTTTTTTTCTAAAAGGTAAATATAGTAGAAGTGACACTAAGTCAAAATAACCAGAAATTTGAATAAAATATAGCAAAAGCATGCTCAACAAAACCACACAAACTACATGTAGTCTGTGTGGGACACCTTGATTTTACTCATCGACTACATAAGATGGTATACATACATGTTATATCAGACATTTTACACGCAAAGTGTGAACTCCTGTATACTTCGTCGGCTTTCCGTTGGTAGACTACATAGATTGTAAAGGCTGATAAGAAATGAACGTAACCACATCCAAAAGACCTGTACTGTTAGCGCTGATTTTACTACTGATGGCTATCTGTATTTTCGCCTCCGACTCCTATTTACCTTCCATGCCAAGCATTCAACAAAGCTTAGTTGCCAGCCACTCCGCGGTTAAATTAACACTGGCGGTATATCTACTTGGCATGGCAATTGGACCCCTCATCTGTGGGCCACTAACCGACCATTACGGGCGACGGCCCATATTATTACTCGCGCTAGCCGTAGCGGTCATGGGCAGCATTGTCTGTGTTTTTGCCAAGTCCATTCAAATCCTCATATTAGGTCGGCTAATACAATCGCTGGGAACCGGGGGAATAAAATGCTTAGGGCGCACCATCCTCAGTGATTTATATAAGCGTGAAGCACGAGCACGTATCTCCAGTTATCTGGGCCTTATTATTTCCACCTTTGTTTGCTTAGCACCCATTGTCGGCGGCTATATACAAGCTGCCTTTGGCTGGCGCGCAAATTTTGTATTATTATTGGCATTAATGCTGTTGTCATGGCTATTAACCTGGCTATTTATTCCAGAGACTAAGCAACAGCTCACTTGTGAAAAAGTCCGGTTAGCCCATGCCTTTGCAAAATATCGTAGTTTAATTACTAATTGGCATTTTCTTTGCTTCCCAATACTAACCGGCTTATCTTTTTCTGGTATTATGGCTTACAGTACCCTAGCGCCATTTTTATTTCAAAAAATACTCAGCCTTTCACCCATCCATTTTGGTTGGCTATCCATTATTATTACTTGTTCGATTATTATTGGCGCACTCACCAACATTCTTCTTTTAAAATACATTACTATTGTACGTGCCATTTTCTATGCCAGCATCTTTGAATTAATGGCTGCCCTACTCATGCTAGCACTTGGTTTAGCAGGACAGTTGAACATTTGGGCTATACTGCTGCCGATCGCCTTATTTAATATCGCGGCAAATACTTTATTTAGCAACTCGTATGCCTCTGGTATTCATTTAGCACAACAAACGCCCGGTGCTGGCACCGCCATCTACAGCAGCATGCAGGTTTTGTTAGCTGGTTTAGTTAGCACGCTGGCTTCATTTGTATTACAACACAACCAACTGCCTCTGGCTTACATATTTGTTGGCATTGGCATACTAGCACTAGTGGTCGCAACCATGATTCAACGCCATGAACAAAAAGAAACAGAGGACAGCTCAATAGCCTAATTAACTCACATTAACGGTGAGGAGTGAATTCTCATCAATTCGCGGAATAAAACCACCTTCGTCCTTCGTCATACCGCAGTTTAGCCGCGGTATCTAGTTTTTTTAAGTTTTCTGGATCTACCCAAGGAGGGCACAGGCCGCGATCAAGTCGCGTGATGACGGTATAAAGGCACAGGCCCCATCAAGTCGCGGGATGACAGTATGGAGTGAATCCCCATCAAGTGCGCAATGACGGTGCAAAGCGAATACACATCAAGTCGCGGGATATTTTTTTCTTGCTGGCAACGCACGGACTCTTTTTCCTTTTTTATTTTTCAAGCAGTATTAGTGATGTTTGCTTGAGCGCTGTGCGCGACAGGGATGTCGCGTTCAAGCCTACAGGGATGTATTTACGGCGTGCGAGAGAGCAAATATCACCAATACTGCTAGCCCCATTTCTATTTGTCCGCCGCAGGCGGGGAAATCTTCCATCCGCAACAAAGCCAGCGAGGAAAAGAGCTAAAATAGAAATGGCTATTTTGTGCCAAGATCCGAAGCGAAGATTTTGAAAACACCGGAATTTACTAACGCTAAATGAGGGTTTTTAAAAAAGTAACGCAACAAAGAAAGCTAAAAAAAAGAAACATTTCTAAACAATGTCATCACAAGCGTCAACCAACCCCAGCAAATTCTCCCCCATCTTCGTCCTTTTGTTCTGCAAATAGATTTTTTTGTAATTTTTCAAAATATATTCGTAACCTGGAGCTTGCAACAGCGGGATAATCCGATGCGCCAACGCTACATCTTCCGGATTGCGATGATAACAACGTTGGAATAAAATTGCAGCTAACAATGCGGCTTTTGAAGCTTTGCGTGCTGGATTTGCAGTATAAAAATCGGCGATACAAAAATGTAAAGCGCGCTTAAGATCCCAATCTTGCCACTGACGATAAAACACCAATGCCTTGTCAGTTGCATCAAAAATACCTGTTGGAAAAGAAGCTGAGTCATGGGTTAACAAAAACATACAGGCAGGGATACAAGCCTCTACATTAGCCCAGGAACAATTACCGCTTCTTTGTGGGCCAATCATTAATCTAGCTAGTAGCTTTTGTTTGCACAATTTTGGCAAGGTATTTTCAATGTAGCCTGCGTCCTTTTTCTCATAAATAAGAAACTTCATTAAGTTTAAGTCAAACTTATTAGGGTCTATGCGATAAAAATTGATGCCGTTCAAGGCACTTTCTTTTTTACGACGATCACAAGCAACTAAAATATTCCCTTTTTTAATCAAGGTAATGGCATGCCCTTCATAGGCTACTGGAAGAATCACTAAATCTCGACGCAACAACTCATTAATTCTTTTTTCATGCAGACTACGGTCAGTATTATACTGTTGGTATTTAATCAACTCAGAAGCAGCCAACAAAGCATCAACAATGGCCTGCAAATAGGGAAAATGATTCTGCATTTTTTTGGCGGCAAAATTATTCATATATTGTATCAATGAGTGTGCCAGCAAACCAATGCTAAACTCAAACATAAAACCTTCTAAATCAATTTCTGTGAATTTTCCACCGGCATTGACTAAATCAACCTGACCCTGCAGTTCATAACGATGTCCTAATAATTTGGTATTAATAAAATCATTGGCAAAAGTTATATTCGCCCCGTGTTTACACAACAGCTCTTTAAGCTCAGACTGATCTCTTAGGATCGACTTCACCAGAACCGATTGTGCGCCAGTACTATAAGCATTTGCATCTGCGCCGCGCTCCAGCAATAAACGACAAAAATCTAAGTTTGAATTTTCTACTGCCCAATGCAAAGCACTGCTTCCCGTTAAATCTGGGTGATTTACTTCTGCACCATGGCTTAATAATAACTTGGCCAACTCTATATCATTAACAATAGCTGTTTCTATTAAAGGGGTAAAACCATATTCATCCAAGTCATTGACGTCGGCACCAGCAGCTATCATGGCTTCGACGTGCCGATGATTGCGTTGGATGATTTGCTGAGCTAATGACATAATACTTTCTATCTAGATAAAGTTGGTGCAGAAGTTGGTGCAGAAGAATTAGTTAAATTATTTTGTAATTGATTGGCGTATTGTAATTCTAAATTCTTTTCCGAATCCGGATTTTGATCAGGTAATGGAGTATTTTCAGGCCCCACACCATCAAACTGCGCCGCTTCTGCCAACAATGGATGCGCAGGAATGGCGTTGCCTGAATCATTTTTTTGACGATAAGGATCTTTGATTTCACCTTCAGATAAAGCATAAACCCTTTGATCTTCCCGGTCTTGACTGCGACGCTCATATTCTGACAGACCATCAAACTCTACTTCATCTGGATAATAATTGGTTTCTTTATCTCGCTCACCTAAATCAATTAAAATAACTAGGTCCGTGCGCGCATTTCTTTCCAAATGGATATCTTCAACTTTGATTTCACGATCCCCATGCGTAACCAATACCGCATAATTACCTTGCGGCACCTGAAATAGTGGTTGTGCTTCTTCTGAAACATATTCTTTTTCAGCACGCGCCGTTACCTGGACAGGAATCAATTGCCAACGCAAGCCTTCGCGCAGCACCAAACCGCTAGCGCTGACTGCTGTCAGCCTAAGCTCTGCATGCAATGATCCTATGTTGTAACTAATCGCTGTTGTCATATTTTTTTACACATAAAAAAACCAAGTTGGGTATAACACAACCATCCTTGGTTTAATTAAGCGCATCCCTTGCCTATATGACCAGAATTCCGTTTCTAGCCCTGTTTCGGATGTCGCAATCTTAAATCACGATATAACGACACTGTCAGATTAATTAGCAAAGGATAAAATAAAATAGAAAGTATTAAATAAATTAGGTAGCTAGCGTTCCAATGAAACCCTGCCCCAGCATCAACATGCTGCATCCCCACACTCAAACCTTTCCTGCCTAAACTTAAAAAAGAGAAGAAAATTAAAATACTTCCGCAAATAGACTGAAACAGTAAAACGCCAAGTGTACGAAACCAATTACGGCCCGATACTATATTACCGCTTGTTGATAAAGACTGAAACACTTTGCCATCTTCTATGGCTATTAGTGGTATCGCCATGAAAAATTTTATAATCAAATAAATAACAGGAAATGCGACCAATACCGCTAAGCTTAATGTATAAGCCCAGCCAGCTGAATAAAATCTATGCAGCAGTCCACTCAATAAAAAACCGATAAAAACACAAACGAAAAGAACCAACAGGATAACAATTATTGCTGAAAATATTTTTGAAAAACGCCCGCCCATGCTACGGAAACACTTTCCCCATGGCACACGACTGCCATCTAAAAAGTGATAAGTATAAAAAAGTACAACCGCTGAAAAGTAAATATTTAGAAAACTAATAATAACCAGCAATATAGTAGAAAGCAAAGGCTTTAATTTTAACAAAGTTACAACATTCCCTAGCTCACGCATCATAACAAACAATATTGCCATAAAAATTATAGATTGTAATACTGGCCAATAATTTGCAAAACTGTCACCTATCAAGCGCCAAAATGATTGACGTGTTGTGGCTAAACCACGCATATTCTTCTCCTTCTGTTATTCTTGCTTTTCAGCTTCTGTTATGGCAGACGTATCATTTTCTGCCGCTACTGACGCGACCTCCGCTTCTTGCACTTGCGAAAACTCACTCCAGCCCGCGTCTGGGTTAAAGCGCTCACCACAACTTTCGGTTAATTCTTCTAAACGTGCGACTATTTCATCATAACCACGCGCGCGCACATAATGCATTGGTCCACCACGAAATGGCGCAAAACCCGTACCAAAAATCATACCAGCATCAAGCAGGTCTGCATTTTCAACAATACCTTCACGTAAACAAGCCATGCTTTCATTCACCATGCGCAATATCATACGATCCACTAAGTCAGCATTACTTTGACTACTTGACTGACTCGCAGCTGTTGCAACAGGTTTACCATTTTTATAGGTATAAAATCCTTCGCCAGTTTTACAGCCTAATTTACCTGCCGCCACTAATTGCTTTAAACGCTTCGGCACATCACCACCAAAATGGCCACTCAAATTTTCTGCCACAGACAGACAGACATCCAGGCCCACTTGATCCGCCAAACGCACTGGCCCCATCGGCATACCAAAATCTAGCGCTGCTTTATCAATCGCCGCTGCCGACACACCTTCGCCCAACAACACCAATGCCTCCATTAAATAAGGCATTAATACACGATTCACTAAAAAGCCAGGGCTGCTTTTAACCGGCAATGGAAATTTACCAATTTTACCGACAAATGCTTGTGCCTGTTGTTGTACTTCAATGGAAGTCTTTTCGCCACTTACCACCTCAACCAACGGCATTTTCGCCACTGGATTAAAAAAGTGAATGCCTACTAAACGTGAAGGATCTGACAATACTTGATTAATTTCATCCAACGGAATGCTCGAAGTATTGGTGGCTAAAATTGCTGTTTTATTCTTCTCTTCAATGGCTTTAAAAATTTGTTGTTTGACTTCTAAATTTTCAAAAACCGCTTCAATAATAATATCTGCCGTAGTAGCACCTAGACCATCCACATCTGCCTGCAGACGATCAAACGCTGCTTGCACTAGGTAAGGTTTTTTAAGTTTTTTCTTGTAAAGTTTATAAGCACGCTTTATAGCCGGCGCAATACGCTCGGCACTTTGGTCCTGCAACGTCACCAAAAAGCCTCGCAACGCACACCAAGCGGCAATGTCACCACCCATAGTGCCAGCACCGATAACATGTACATGTTTACCCGAGAATTTAGCCACTTTGGCTAATTTTTTCAAACTCTCTTGCATAAAAAATACAGCCACCATATTATGACTAGTAGGGCTAACCATGCATTCTGAGATAGCTTTGGCTTCACTCATATAAGCTACTTCGCCCTTTGCTCCATGGCGCACCCAGTTTTCAATAACATAATAAGGCGCCGGGTAATGTTTTTTGCTAACGTGTTTTTTAGCTAAGGCTTGATACATTTTTTTAGCAACAAAAGGACGCACAAAACCAATATTTATTAGGCTATTTAACAGACCCGGCTTTTTGGTCGCAGGTTTTTTCAAGATAAAATAACGCGCCGCTCTTTGCAAATGACGTGATGGCACCGCAGCATTAACTAAACCGACACGCTTTGCCGCGGAAGCCGACAACAAACGTCCTGTCAATATTAAAGGTAGAGCCTTCTGTACGCCAATTAATTTTGGCAATCGCACCGTACCGCCCCAACCTGGTAAAATACCTAATTTAATTTCTGGTAAGCCAATCCGCGCTTTTGGATTGTCACTCACCATCACACGATAACGACAAGCCAATGCTAATTCACAACCGCCCCCCAAACAAAAGCCATTTATCATAGCCACGGTAGGGAAAGGTAATTTTTCTAATTTGGCAAAAAGCCCCTGCCCTTGACGCATCAAACCAAAAGCTTGATCCACTGTTTTAAGTTCGCCAAACGATTTAATATCGGCACCGGCAATAAACCCCGTGGATTTTGCTGACTGAATAACTAAACCTTTTACCGACTGTGCAACTATATCATCGAGAATACTAGCAAGCTCTTCCATCACCTTATCATTAAGAGTATTAACCGCAGATCCATGACGATCAAATGACAACCAGGCAATCTGGTCTGCATCAATTTCAAAATGCCAATTCTGATAATTATCAGTCATACTTATTCCTCTTATTGCGTTCTTTCAACTAATAGTGCGCCACCTTGACCACCACCAATACAAATAGCTGCCATACCTCGATGGGCTTGTTTATGCTCAAGTGTTTGCACCAACTGCAAGACAATACGCGCACCGCTGGCACCAATAGGATGACCCAAAGCAACTGCACCACCATAAATATTTAACCGTTGTTGATCAATAACGCCCAGCGCTTGGTCTAGGCCAAAATTTTCTTTACAGAACTCATCACTGGAAAATGCCGCCAAACACGCCAATACTTGCGCAGCAAACGCTTCATTAATTTCCCAATAATCAATATCTGACATTTTTAATTTTTGCCGCTGCATCAACGGTGCCGCCGCCATTACCGGGCCTAAGCCCATAATTTCTGGCGACAAAGCTGCCCAATTAACGTCTTTAATTTCACCCATAATCGGTAAATTATATTTTTTAACCGCTGCTTCGCTGGCCAATAACAACATTGCAGCACCATCAGTTACTTGTGAAGAATTTCCCGCTGTTATCAAACCAAAACGCTTATCTGTAATCGAACGCAATTTCGCCATTTTTTCCATCGGCGTGCCGGCACGAATGCCGGTGTCATTAGCATAGACTTTGCCGGACTTATCATACAACGTAATTTTTTTGCGGAATTTATTTTCTTCTTGTGCGTCAAAGGCACGCTGTTGACTTTGCAAAGCAAAGGCATCCATTTGTTCGCGCGTAATAGAGAATTTCTCTGCTAATTTTTCTGCTGTTTGCGGCATCGTTAAATTGACAACAGGATCGGTTAACCCTTTTAACAAAGCAATAATAGGCGCAAAAAAATGCGGCCTTAATTGGCTCAATACCGCTAATTTTGTCCCAAAAGTTTTTGCTTTTTGCCACTTCACAAACCAATTGACCATGTGACGATTGTAAAGCAGCGGTGCACGAGACATGGTTTCCGTACCACCTGCTAAAACCAAATCACTGCGTCCCAATAAAATATCTTTATAAGCTGAATCCAATGCCTGCATGCCAGCACCACAATTTCGCTGCACAGTATAACCCGGAACTTTTTCACCACATCCCAGTCGTAAACCAATAATGCGAGCAATATTGGCTTCATTTTCACTCGGGCCCATACAACCGACAACCACCTCATCAATAGCTTGCGGCTTAAACGGTTGCCGCAACAACAATGAGCGACCAGCAGCTACCGCCAAATCCGCTGCGGCAAAAGGTCCAGGTCCCCCTGCCTTTAAAAATGGTGTGCGCGTACCATCAACAATATAAACTTTTCTTTCATGCATAATCCTAGTCCTTTTTTCAACTCAAATGATTTCAGCAGTTATGCCCATTAAGAATGAGGCACATTGTACCTGCTAGAAACCCATCTATAAAGGGTCTGTATAACCACCATCATTTTACCAATGTGCCATCAATATCAATGTGCCTTTGATCAAACCTCACTGACATAGCGTTGCTGCAAGAACTGCAGCACTGCCCGTAAACCTTGCGCCTCACCGCCCTCAGGGCGCCCTGAGAGAGATTTCACGTTAGCTGCCATCAGGTCAAAGTGAACCCAATTCAAGTCCGCTGGGACAAACTCCTGCAGGAAGAGAGCGGCTGTAATCGCCCCACCATAGCGGGATTTTGAGCAATTGGAGATATCTGCAATAGAGCTATCTAGTAACCTACGATAAGGTGCATATAAAGGCAAGCGCCAAATAAGATCAGAAACCTCATTAGATGCCCCTTCCAACCTCTGCGCCAACTCGTTGTCAGCACAAAAAAATGCTGGCAAGTCAGTACCTAAGGCCACTCGTGCTGCCCCTGTTAAGGTGGCAAAATCAATAATAAGATCGGGACGCTCAGAAACTGCCTCCGTCAAAGCATCACACAACACCAAACGACCTTCGGCATCAGTATTGCCTACCTCTACTGTGATGCTCTGGCGTGTGGTAATCACGTCGCCAGGACGATAAGCATTGCCCGACACTGAGTTTTCCACTGCTGGAATCAACACCCGCAAGCAAACCGGCAATTGCTGCAGCATAATCATGCGCGCTAAACCCAATACATGAGCCGCACCACCCATATCACTCTTCATACCAAGCATAGCGGTCGGCGGCTTCAAATCCAGCCCACCCGTATCGAAGCAAACACCCTTACCCACCAAAGTTAATTTTGGTGCGTTTTCATCACCCCAACGTAAATCCACTAAGCGCGGTTCTCTATCTTTGGCTGCCGCTCGACCAACCGCGTGAATAGTTGGATAGTTCTGTTTTAATAAGGCAGGACCAACAATCTGCTTTACTTTAGCCCCACATTCATCAGCTACTGCCTCAATCGCCGCCGCCAATTGTTCTGGCCCCATATCTTCGGTTGGTGTATTGATTAAATCGCGAATCAAATAGATCGTCGATGCCAATTGCTCCAAACTGGCACAATCAACACTCCCTTCTAGCAGTAAACGCACTTCATAATCTGGTTGATGGCGATACGCCGCATAACGGTAACTCCCCAACGCCCAAGCCAAACTAATCAGTTGCAAACTTTCTGCGCCGTTATCACTCACTACGCGATAATCCCCTTTTGGCAATTTGGCCGGCAAAGCTCCCCATAACCAAAAGTCATCATTAGGCTCTACACCAAATAACACACTTTGCAACTGCCCCTCGGCATTTGCCAATAAACAAATCTCACCTGATTTGGCATTAAAACCGGTACCTTCAACCCATGAGGTAACCCGCGGCTCCTGGGTAGCCAACCAAGCCTGCAAACCCTCAGGCGCCAAGGGCTGTATGGTAATTACCCGCTCCACTTCACTGACAAAACAACTCAACATAATCACACCGTCCTATCTCTCTGCTACAAACCGCTAAGCATAGGCCAAGTTCAGCGGCAAGACAATGCCAAGGGGCCATTTGGCTGCCGCAATCGACAAAAAAGACAAGGCTGGCCATTAAAAATCAGCTTTGTTAATATGTGACCCACAGGGTAGACCCTAAAAAAAGGAATTTACATGCAAGTCAACGCTGCCAAACAAATTATCACCTCGCTATTGGAACTGGCCCATATAAAAGTCAACGGCACCAGCACCAGCGATATCCAGATACACAACGATAAAGTCTACCCACGTATTTTAAAACACGGCTCACTGGGTTTAGGTGAATCATACATAGACGGCGACTGGGATTGTACAGCACCGGATGAATTTATTTATAAATTACTAAGAGCCAATTTAGCCGAAAATGTCAAAAATAATTGGCATTTAAAATTAAAAATAATGGCACAGTATTTATTTAATTTACAATCTGTCAAGCGCGCCCTTAAAGTCGGCGAAAAACATTATGATTTGGGCAATCTTTTATATGAAAAAATGCTTGACCCTTATATGACTTATACTTGTGCTTATTGGGCAAATAGTGACAATTTAACCGATGCACAACAAGCCAAACTGGATTTAGTGTGTCGCAAACTACGACTAAAACCTGGCATGAAGGTATTGGATATTGGTTGCGGCTGGGGATCATTTGCCGCTTATGCCGCACGCCACTATCAGGTGGAAGTGCATGGCATTACTATCTCTGAAGAACAAGCCAAACTAGCACGCGAACGCTATAGCGATTTAAATATTAAAATTGAATTAAAAGATTATCGCAATATTACCGGTGAATACGATGCCATTTGTTAGCTGGGCATGTTCGAACACGTAGGACGCAAAAATCACCCGGCTTTTATGCAAGCCGCACAGCGTGTTTTAAAAGATGACGGTTTGTTTTTACTCCATACCATTAGCTCCAATTATCTCGACGCTGCTAGTGATCCTTGGGTGACCAAGTATATTTTCCCTAACGGGGACTTGCCCGCCATCAGCAATTTAAGTAAAGCTGCAGAAAAATATTTCATTATAGAAGATGCGCATAATTTTGGACCCGATTACGATCGCACCTTAATGGCTTGGTATGAAAATTTTCACCAACATTGGCCAGAGCTCAGCAAGCACTACGACCAGCGTTTTTATCGTATGTGGCGCTATTATTTACTATCCTGTGCCGGAGGCTTTCGTGCACGTGAGATGCAGCTGTGGCAATTATTATTATCCAAACACGGCGTGAAGGGTGGACTCCCTTCCATTCGTTAAAGCCGACAGCAGCCTCGAGGAAGCCCCAACACGGCAAAAAAAGGTCGTTTTTTCCTCATGATTTTGCTATTTTGCATCCTATAAAGATGTGCTACCCAGAAATGAGGAAACCATGCCCAAATTGTATATCAAAACCCACGGCTGCCAGATGAATGCATACGATTCATCGAAAATGGCGGATGTACTCCATGAAGCGCAAGGATTTGAGTTGTGCACAGATCCAGCAGAAGCCGATGTTTTACTATTAAACACCTGTTCCATAAGAGAAAAAGCGCAAGAAAAAGTATTCTCAGAGCTCGGTCGCTGGCGTCCTTTAAAAGAAAAAAATCCCAACCTGATCATCGGTGTCGGCGGCTGCGTCGCCAGTCAAGAAGGCGAAGCCATCAGCAAACGCGTGCCCTACGTCGATGTGATATTTGGCCCACAAACCTTGCATCGCCTACCCGAATTAATCCAACAAGCCCAAGCCAAGGGCCAAGCAGCCATTGATATCTCTTTTCCGGAAATTGAGAAATTTGATCGCCTGCCTGAGCCACGCGCCGATGGTGCCATGGCGTACGTCTCCATTATGGAAGGCTGCAGCAAGTATTGCAGCTTTTGCGTAGTGCCTTATACACGCGGCGAAGAAATCAGCCGTCCATTTGACGACGTTATTGCCGAAGTGGCTCAACTCGCCCAACAAGGTGTCAAAGAAATCATCTTGCTCGGACAAAATGTCAACGATTATCGCGGCCTAATGCACGATGGCGAAATAGCCGATTTAGCCTTGCTAATACATTTTATTGCCGCCTTAGATGAAGTAAAACGCATTCGCTATTCTACTTCACATCCGCTGGCTTTTTCCGATAATTTAATTAATGCTTATGCCGAAGAGCCTAAATTAGCCAATCATTTACATCTACCCGTGCAAAGTGGTTCCGATCGCATTTTAGCCGCCATGAAACGCAATTACACGGTATTGGAATTTAAATCAAAAATTCGCAAACTACGCAAAGTGCGACCTGACATTAGCATTTCATCCGATTTTATCATCGGTTTTCCCGGTGAAACCGAGGAAGATTTTGCCGCCACTTTAAAATTAGTGGAAGAAATTGGCTTTGACGGTTCTTACAGTTTTATCTATAGCCCGCGGCCCGGCACACCCGCCGCACAATTAGCCGACGACGTTTCCATGGAAATGAAAAAACAACGTCTCGCCTTATTACAAAGCCGTTTAAAGCAACAAGCACAACAAAACTCACGGCGCATGGTTGGCAGCCAACAAACTATTTTAGTCACCGGTCCATCGAAAAAAAACCCACAAAAACTCAGTGGCCGCACCGAAAATAACCGCGTCGTTAACTTTGTTGCCGATGCCAAGTATATCGGCCAGATGGTTTGTGTTAAAATTACGGAAGCAAAACCCAACTCACTGGCAGCCGAAATGGAGAACCTATGTTAGAAACAAAACAGACAAGCAAATCCGACTCTTTAATGAACAAAAATAAACCAGCACGCAGCATTGCCTTAACCCCAATCGATAACAACCGCCTAACCACCTTATGTGGCGCCTTCAATGAAAACCTATTGTTAATCGAAAAACATTTGGGCATTGAAATTACTTGCCGCGGCAACGAGTTTCATATTTTTGGTATCCCTACCTCTGTCGACAAAGCCTGCGAATTGATTCAACAACTCTACCAACAAACCGAACATTGCCAGAGCCTTGATCCTCAATCCATTCAGCTGTTACTAAAAAGCATCGACACACAAACCCCAGCCGACCAAAACAAACTCAATTCCATACAAATTTCTGGTTATCACGGCACGGTTAAACCACGCACCAGCAACCAATACCATTACATGCGTTCCATCAGTAAATTCGATATTAATTTTGGTGTCGGCCCATCGGGCACCGGCAAAACATTTCTAGCTATTGCTTGCGCAACCGATGCCCTACAAAAAGAAGAAGTCAGCCGCATTATTTTAGTGCGTCCAGCAGTAGAGGCCGGCGAAAAGCTTGGGTTTTTACCCGGTGATTTAGCCGATAAAATTGATCCCTATTTAAGACCACTGTATGACGCACTACACCACATGCTGGGCAGCAATAAAGTAGCCAGCCTCATGGAAAAAAATATTATTGAAATCGCCCCCTTGGCATATATGCGCGGGCGCACTTTAGACGATGCCTTTATTATTCTCGATGAAGCGCAAAATACTACACAAGAGCAAATGAAAATGTTTTTAACCCGCTTAGGATTTGGCTCTAAAGCAGTTATTACCGGAGATATCACGCAAACCGATTTACCCAAAGCCTCTATATCAGGACTCAGACAGTCCATCAACATTTTACGCAACATAGACGAAATTCATTTTACTTTTTTCAAATCGGAAGACGTATTACGCCACCCTTTAGTACAAAAAATTGTGCAGGCTTACGATAAATCATCGGAAGAATATGAGCACGAATATTAATCTACAGATTCAAGTAAAAGAATCACAGTTGCCCAGTGAACAAGAGATCAACACTTGGGTAGCTGTCTGTCTCGAACCCAAATACGCAGACAGCGAACTGAGCATTCGCATTACCGATGTCACAGAAATCACACGCTTAAACCAAATGTATCGACACCAGAACACTCCCACCAATGTACTGTCATTTGCCAACGAACCGATTCCTACGGAACAAACCAACTATTTAGGCGATATCGCTATTTGTGCTACCATAGTCAAAAAAGAAGCCGAGCAGCAGGGCAAACTGCTTAAAGCGCACTGGGCACATTTGGTCATACACGGCGTTTTGCATTTGCTGGGTTATGACCATATACAAAAGAAAGACGCACAGATTATGGAACCATTAGAAATTAGACTCATGCAACAACTGGGCTTTGATAATCCGTATGCAGCCTGTATACCCCGAGAGAAAAAATGAGTGATATTGAACCGACAAAATCGTGGCTAGAGCGCCTAAGTAATGCGCTACTGCCCGAACCGCAAGATCGCCAACAATTACTCAGTTTGCTGCGCGATGCCAAAGAACGCAATTTACTCAACAACGACGCCCTGGCCATGATTGAAGGCGCCATGGAAGTTTCTGAAATGCAGGTGCGCGATATTATGATACCGCGCGCACAAATGGTCATTATTGAAGACCATCACAGCCTGGAAGAAATTCTGCCCATCATTATTGACTCGGGTCACTCCAGATTTCCGGTGATCGCCGAAAGCAAAGATGAAATACTCGGTTTATTACTAGCTAAAGATTTAGTGCAATACTGCATTGGCTGTAGTGACGAAAGCTTTGATCTTAACAACCTAATCCGCACGGTGCGTTTTATTCCGGAAAGCAAACGCCTGGATATCCTATTAAAAGAATTCCGCCTAAACCGCAACCACATGGCTATCGTAGTAGATGAATACGGCAATATTGCCGGGCTCATTACCATTGAAGATGTGTTGGAACAAATTGTTGGCGACATCGCCGATGAATACGATACTGACACGAAAAACCTCATCCAACAACTCAATAAAAATCAATTTTTAGTCTCTGCACTAACTCCTATTGAAGACATTAACAATCACTTTAATACAAAATTTAGTAACCAAGAATTTGATACCATCGGCGGCTTAGTCATGCAAAAAATCGGCCACATGCCAAAGCGCGGGGAATCAACCTTGCTAGACAAACTGCATATTCGCATACTCAGTGCCACAGATCGACACATTAAATTACTCAGAGTCAGTGTGAAAAAAATTCAACTGACACGTGGTGCCGATGAAAAATAAATACCTTAGCAGTTTACTAGCATTGTTCGCCGGCGGTATTTTACCCCTGGCATTTGCACCACTTAATTATTACCTCATTGCTTTTGTATCCCCCACTCTCTTGCTGTTTATTTGGCGCCGTGCAACACCCAAACAAGCTTTTTTTCAAGGGCTCTGGTTTGGTATCGGTAGTTTTGGCGTCGGTGTGTCCTGGGTTTATGTTAGCATTCACACCTTTGGTCACGCACCGATTCTCTTTTCGCTAATTCTCACCGCCTTATTTGTTATTTGCCTTGCCTTGTTTCCAGCTACCCAAGGATTAATCGTAAAACTACTGACTAAACAAAATGACCTTGCCCTAGCTTTTATTTTTCCAGCCACCTGGGTTATATGGGAATACCTACGCAGCACTTTATTTACCGGATTTCCTTGGTTGCTGCTTGGCTATACGCAAATAAACACGCCACTACGAGGCTTTGCTCCACTGTTCAGTATTTATGGCGTTTCTTTAGTGACTACTCTAATCACTAGCACTATCTTTTTACTGCTAACACGACATAAATTAGCCTTAAAAATAACCAGCGCCGCCATGATCCTAATCATTTTTGCAGCTGGCATTATTCTCAGCAAACACGCTTGGACACAACCGCAAAAAACGCCTATCCAAGTAAGTTTGCTACAACCTAACATTTCGTTGGCACAAAAATGGCAACCACAAGCTCTACCCAACATAATCAATACATTAAATAAAATGACATTGCCACATTTGAACAGCCAGCTGATTATTTGGCCAGAAGCTGCCATTCCTGCTTTTCCAAATCAGGTAAGTAACTATTTAGCCACCACCAGCTTACTGGCTAAAAAATACCACAGCACTATTATTACCGGCATCTTTCTTGCTAACCGAAAAAAACAAGCTATTTACAACGGACTCATTGTTCTCGGTAATGGCCACGGTCAATACTTAAAACGACACTTAGTGCCTTTTGGCGAATATTTTCCTTTTCCCAAGCTTGCAAAAAAAATATTAGGCTATTTAAAAATCCCCATGTCATCTCTCAGTGCTGGCCAAGCAAAACAACCCCCGTTAACCATCAACGGTACATCCATTAGCCCGTTTATTTGCTATGAAATTGCCTTTCCTAAATTAGTGCTTGATTCTTTGGATAACAGCCAAATGCTGCTCACTATTACGGAAGACAGTTGGTTTGGTCGATCCTTTGCTAGCGCTCAGCATTTGCAAATGGCGCAAATGCGCGCACTGGAAACTGGAAGATATTTATTATTTGACGCTAATAGCGGCATCACCGCGGTAATCAACCCACAAGGGCAAATCATTGCCCGCGCACCGCGCTACCAACAAAGTGTATTAACTGCCACCGTTTATGCTATGCAAGGGGCAACACCACTAATGCGCTGGCGGTTTTTGCCCATTATTCTGCTCACATTATTATTTTTATTTGCCGGACTCTTGCTGCAACGACTGCCGCACCGCCGCCGCTTGTTTTAAAATTTTGACATTGCGCATAATGGAGATAATACCTATACGTTGTATTCTGTTTTTATCGTAATATTCTCTCTTAAATAGCTCACCACGCAATAAAAACCCACGACGCTGCTCACCACGACTTCGATTGGTGACAAATGCTCTGCTACCAGCTCTTTCCTTATAGTGGATAATGGCATTATCCGTTTGATCGGTTATCAAAACATCCATATCCCGCAATTCTTTTTCAATTGAAATTAAATCTGCTTGACGCGAATTTTGTCGTATCACTTCAAAATCAACTAACAAGCCATGCTCAGTTGCGTAAATACCACCCTCTATTCCCTGCCCGGCAGAACCTTCTAAACGTCCACTGATCCATTTTAAAATAAAATAACCCAATGGGGTTTGCGTTAATTCATCAACATGTTCAGTACCTAAATCGAAGGATTCCTGTAATTGCGCCAGCAAGTTCTGCCACAATTCCTCTTCATCTTTTATTAATCCTAACTGATAGATGAGACCACCGTCTGTTTCGTCCTCGCGAAAACTGCTTAACCAGTGCATCCACAAAGACTGATGTTCCACCAACCAAGCAAAGCCCGTAGCTGACATCAGTTGACGCGCCAATAAAACACTTGCGTACGGATCGTTGCGATAATGCACGCGTCCCAAAGGCAATAACATATAACTGGCACAACGGCCATGCATAGAACCCAAATACGGCAACCAACGGCCCAATGGTTTTTTATCCTGATCCAACATCGTTACCCAATAATGGCTCGCCACGCGACCTACTTCGTGCAACAGTGCCGCGCTAAACGCCGCATACTGCAACGCAGCATCGCTCGAACGCCCCTGCTCTTCGAGTCGCTTTAACGCCAGATATCCACGCCCCAACCCCTCATAGAACAATCCCTGTAAATAGGTATTGAATTGCACCGGCAACATCTGCACCATTTCAGCAAAATGCATCAGCAACGGATCATAGATAGCTGCATACTCCACATCCGCGACGCTCACCTGTTCACGAACCTGTTGCAACAATTCTCGCATAGGGCCGCCCTCAGTCAGTTGCTGAAAAGACAACACCGGCAAACACTGCCCAGGCTGATAGCTTTGCACCTTGGAAGAGAGAGTCGTTTTCTTATCAAACATTAGTTTCTCAATATAAATTTGAGCAGATTCTGATCAATTGCAGACATTATAGCGCTAGCAACGGCAAATGACAAAAAATTTTCTTCTATAATCGATAGTTAGCTTCATTTCAATGGCATATACCCACAACCATTGAGCACCATAATGGATGATGTTTAACCGCAAAATCATAGCCAAAGCGCCTCTATACAGCTAACCAATTGATTATAAAGTAAATATCCAAATAGCCGGCAATACACTAAGACAGCCAAAAAATTCCTGAAGTCTTCCCCAAATAGGCACAACAGACGCTTGCACAATTCCAACACTGAGGTATTCTTAACGTCTTATAAATAGACCATGATTGGAACCCCTTCATGAATAAGCCATATGAGCCAGAACACCTCGAGGCCAAAGCCCAGAAATTTTGGGCACAGCAACACTCTTTCACAACCAAAGAAGACTTAAGCAAAGAAAAATTCTACTGCTTAGCCATGTTACCGTATCCCAGTGGCGATTTGCATATGGGCCATTTACGTAATTACACGCTGGGTGACGTCATTAGTCGCTATCATCGACTGTTAGGCAAAAATGTTATGCAACCCATTGGCTGGGACAGTTTTGGTTTGCCCGCAGAAAATGCTGCCATTCAACGTAATCTAGCGCCCGCGCAATGGACTTTAAAAAATATCAAAAAAATGCGCAGTCAATTTAAACAGCTCGGTTACGCGTTTGATTGGAAACGCGAGATTGCCACACATACACCGGAATATTATCGCTGGGAACAATGGTTGTTTTTACAACTTTATAAAAAAGGCTTGGTTTACAAAAAAAACAGCGTAGTTAACTGGGATCCTGTCGATCAAACCGTACTGGCCAACGAACAAGTGGTTGATGGTTGTGGCTGGCGTTCCGGTGCCCTCATTGAACGTCGAGAAATTTCTCAGTGGTTTATCAAAATTACCGCTTATGCTGAAGAATTATTAAATGATCTCGATAAGTTAACTGGCTGGCCAGAGCAAGTGCGCACTATGCAACGCAACTGGATTGGTCGTTCCACTGGTGCTAACATTCAATTTAAAGTCATTAAACAAAAAGAACCGTTAACCATTTATACCACGCGTGCCGACACTTTAATGGGTACAACTTATATAGCCATTGCCCCTGAGCATCCATTGGCAAAATTAGCGGCAAAAACCGATAGCAAATTGGCTAAATTTATTAAAAAATGCCAGCACACCAAAGCAGCAGAAGCCGACATGGCCACACTAACCAAAGAAGGTCTGCCCACCCAATTAAAAGCCATCCACCCGATTACCAAAAAACACTTGCCCATTTGGGTGACTAATTTTGTTTTAATAGAATATGGTAGTGGTGCAGTTATGGCAGTACCAGCCCACGATCCGCGTGATTTTGAATTTGCCAACACTTACGATTTACCTATAAAACCTGTTCTTAAACCAGAAAAAAATAATTGGGATTATGCCACAGCAGCTTATACCGGCGAAGGCAAACTCATTAACTCCGGCGAGTTTGATAAACTCAGCAGTGAAAAAGCTCGCAAAAAAATTGTTGCCTACTTAGCCGAAAAAAAATTGGCAGAAACAAAGGTTAACTATCGTCTACGCGACTGGGGTATTTCTCGACAACGCTATTGGGGCACACCGATTCCCATCATTTACTGCAAAGATTGCGGAGAACTCCCCGCGCCCGAAGATGAATTACCGGTTAAATTACCAACGGATATCATCCCTACTGGCAAAGGCTCGCCATTAAAATCCTGTAAAGCCTTCGAGCAAACTAGCTGCCCTAAATGTGGCAAAAAAGCCAAACGTGAAACTGACACCATGGATACCTTTGTCGAATCCTCTTGGTACTACACACGTTACTGCTGTTTCGACCAAGAAAACGCTATGCTTGATAACCGCGCCAATTACTGGACCCCGGTTGACCAATACATCGGCGGCATTGAACATGCCATCATGCATTTATTGTATGCTCGCTTTATGCATAAAATTTTGCGTGACGAAGGCTTACTCAATTCTGATGAACCTTTCAAAAATTTATTAACCCAAGGCATGGTATTAAAAGATGGCAGTAAAATGTCAAAATCAAAAGGCAATACCGTCTCGCCACAGCCTTTAATTAAAAAATTTGGTGCCGACACCCTGCGTCTGTTTATCATCTTCGCTGCACCTCCCGAGCAATCACTAGAATGGTCAGACAGTGGGCTTGAAGGCAGTCATCGCTTTTTAAAAAAACTATGGGCCTTTTGTCAAAAGGCACAGGCTTCAATCATTGATATTAATCAAAATAAAGATAAAACAGCGACGCCAACCACAGAAGCACAACAACACATACGCCATGAAATGCACAAACTTTTGCAGCAAGCTACACACGACATGCATCGACAACAATATAACACCGTGGTTTCTGCCGGCATGAAGTTACTTAATTTACTGAGCCCCCTGCAAATATCTGCCGAAAACTCGACATTATTACATGAAGGCACCTCGATTCTGCTTCGCCTGCTGTCGCCCATCACACCACACATAACACACCATTTGTGGCAAACGTTAAAATATGGAGAAGATATTTTACAGGCGAGCTGGCCCAAAGTTGATAAAACCGCCTTACAAACACAACAAGTGAATTTGATTGTGCAAATTAATGGTAAGCTACGAGCAAAAATACAGATGCCTAACGATGCAACTGAAGAGCAAACCTTGAAGGTAGCCAAACAAGCCCCCAATATTGCTCAACACCTAAAGAATAAAGTTATCCAAAAAGTAATCTGGGTCCCCAATAAACTCATCAATATTGTGGCCAAATAACCTTAGAGATCGCTAATAGTGAACAAAATTGCAAAATGTTTTATGTTCTCAGTGGTATTTCCCCTACTGCTAGTCAGTGGCTGCGGCTTAAAACCTATATCAGCAAAAAATTTAAGCCCCTCGCTGCAAAAACTCTACGTTCAAACGGCCAATCCTTATAGCGATTTTTCAACAACCTTACATCGAACTTTTGCTGCCTACGGTATACAAATTGTAAAAAATAGAGACCAAGCGCCAGTAACCTTGAACATTATTTCTAATGCTTCGTCACACTCCACGCCATCGATCCTTAACAGTAATTTACCGACCACGATAACTTATAGCTATACAATTAACTTTCGACTAGAAACTGCTGACAAAAAACCAATTACAGCAACGCAAACTTTATCTAGCAGCCAATCACAACTTATCAATGCGCTGCAGATATACTCTACTACTAGCAATAACACCATCACTGAGAGTCTACAAAGGGAAACTATTATTTTGCTCTATTACTCCCTTGGCTCCACCACTACTCGCACAGCTGTGCAGCAGGCTTTAACAGGGCACGGAAAAAAATAATGCAACTAACGCTTAAGCAACTTAAAACACATTTAAGTGAAGATCTTCAAACTTTTTATCTCATCACCAGCGA
>CAZGQK010000006.1:70163-80672 GCA_964527645.1 uncultured Legionellales bacterium
CTTGGCGCAAGAAGCCCGCGATCTTGTGCGCAAAAAAGCGCAAAACGAAGGCTTCGATCAACGCCAACGACTGCACGTTGAACCCGGTTTCGATTGGGATGAAATTAACGCCCTAATGAATAATTTAAATTTATTCAGTCAAAAAACCTTTGTTGAAATCTACAACCCAACCGCAAAATTTGACAAGAAAGCCACTGCTATACTAAACAACTACGTTGACAACGCAACAGCTGACCAATTATTACTAGTTACCTGCAACAAACTCAGCAGCGCACAAAAAAATGCTAAATGGTTTAAAACGTTGGAAAAAAACGCCGTCATCATCACTGCCAACGCACTGAATCCCGCAGAATTAACCAGTTGGATAAATGCGCGCTGCCAAAAAAAACAAATCTCTTTAAGCCAAGAAGCTCTAGGCTTGCTCATTGAACTATCAAAAGGTAATCTATTGGCTACTGAGCAAGCCATTGAAAAGCTCGCCTTACTTTATCCTAATCAGGATATTGATTCACAAAAAGTAATTGATGCTATCCATGATGGTTCACAATTCAATGTTTTTGATGTTGTTAATTATGCATTAGCAGGCAATAAACCCGAGTTACATCGCGCGCTAAATTATTTGTTGTTTAGCGGCGTCGAGCCACCTTTTGTCTTATGGGCAATCACCAAAGAATTACGTAATTTACTCCGTATTTTACAAAAAATAGATCGGGGAATCAATCTTAACACAGCACTTAGCGATCAATGGGCATCGCGCAAAGTGTTACTCAAAGCCGCTGTAGCTCGCCACACACACGACAGCGCTAGCGAATTATTATTACGCGCATTACACGTTGATTACGCAATCAAGGGGATTCAAGCACAAAACCCCTGGATTGCACTGGAAAAACTCTTACTCAGCATCGCTCAGCAAAATAAAATAACGAGGCAGCAGCATGACTGATACGACATCTGCCATTGGATTATTAGGAGGAACTTTTGATCCTATTCATAACGGTCACTTGCATATAGCTAGGCAAGCACAAAAAGCACTTAAATTACATACCATTTATTTTATCCCCAACAAACAATCACCACAGCGACCACCCTCCCATACCAGCGCACAACATCGCCGTAACATGGTTGCTTTAGCCGTGCAAGAACATCCCGAATTTGAGCTGGATGATAGCGAATTGTCACAGCCCACTCCATCTTATTCGCTAAACACACTCAAGCTATTACGCCAACGCTATGACCAACGCCCACTTTACTATTTATTGGGCCTAGATGCTTTCAATCATTTTAATCAGTGGCACAAATGGCAAGAAATAATTGACTTGACGCATGTCATTGTTATTAATCGTCCCCATGCCACCTTAGTACAAGATGCCTGGATGCAGCAATTATTGGCACAACATGAAACCAAAAAAATCACCGATTTGCAGCAATGTCCCGGTGGATTAATTTTTCAACTTAACATTACCGATTCATTTGTTTGTGCAACCAAAATACGACAATCATTACAGAAAAACCGCACCACCAACCCCCAGCTGCCAGAACCCGTATACCAATATATTTTAAAACATCATCTTTATTCATCATAAGGTAGTATCATGCAGAAATTAATACAAAAAATTACCGATAGCTTAACCGACAATAAAGCAAAAGATATTGTCACTTTGGATGTTCGAAAATTAACTGATATTACCCAATATGTCATTATTTGCACGGCAACCTCCAATCGTCACGCCAGTACCATCGCGGAAAAATTGATTTCACAAATGAAAAAAACCAACATGCCGCCTCTGGGAGTGGAAGGATTGCGAGAAGGTGATTGGATTTTAATTGATTTATTTGATGCAGTAGTACACGTTATGCTCGACGACATAAGAGCATTTTATGAGCTTGAAAAACTGTGGAGCGTTAACGAAAAGGGTGAAAAAAACGTAGAAGCAACCTCATCAAATGAACACCAAGAGAGACTTGAATGAAAATAAGCATTATCGCTGTGGGGAAAAAAATGCCAGATTGGGTTGATTCTGGTTTTCTTACTTACAGCAATCGGCTTAAAAATGATTGGCTTTTAGAATTACGCAGCGTCCCAGCCCCGAAAAGAAGTAAAAACCAGAGCATCAAAAAATTAATGGAAATTGAAGCAGCTAGTTTGTTGGAGGTAACCCCTAAACACACAAAGATCATTGCGTTGGATAAGGGCGGCATAACTCTTGATACCCCACAAATGGCGCAATACTTACAACAATACTATGAACAAAGCCAAGACATTAGCTTGTTAATTGGCGGTCCTGATGGGCTCTCGCCAGGCTTGCTACAACAAGCCGAGGCTAGCTGGTCCTTATCGGCATTAACTTTACCCCACCCTCTAGTCCGCGTTATAGTAGCAGAACAAATTTATCGCGCCTGGAGTTTATTTAGCCACCACCCTTACCACCGCTAAGAATCTACTGATTATGAGTCAACGACTAACCTTAAAAAATCACCAACAAGAAAAAAAATTATTCTTGCGCCGACTAATAACTCTAATTGTTGTTGTCGCAGTCCTCAGCTTAATTTTAATCATCCGCTTGGCTTTTTTACAAATCTATCAACACAAATTCTACTCAACACGTTCCCGGCAAAATTTACTTAATATCATTCCAATTGCGCCCAAGCGCGGTTTAATCTTTGATCGCAATGGCGTCTTGTTAACGAAAAACATACCTACCTTTAGTTTAGAAATAATCCCAGATCATGTTAAAAATATAAAAAATACTCTCAATAATTTACGAAAAATAATACCCATCAGCGCACAAGAAATTAAGGAGTTTAATGTCAGCTTAAAACAACACCGTCCTTTTCAACAAGTACCACTAAAAATGCAACTAACCGAACAACAAGTGGCACGATTTTATGTCAATCAATATCGCTTTCCCGGGGTTATGATAGGCACACGCATGATTCGTCAATACCCTCTCGGCAAAAGCATGGCCACCGTGCTGGGTTATGTTGGGCGCATCAACCAACGGGAACTTAACCAGCTAGACCCTGTCAATTATCGCGATACTAATTATATTGGCAAAACCGGCATTGAAAAATACGATGAAAAAATTCTCCATGGAAAAGTGGGAGCCGAAGAAGTGGAGATTGATGCCTCTGGCCATATCGTTCGCGTACTCAAACGTATACCGCCCATCCCAGGACAAAACCTTTATTTAAGTATTGACAGCAAATTACAACAAGTGGCTCAAAAGGCCTTCGGTAACGAAGAAGGTGCGGCTGTTGCCATCCAACCTAAAACCGGTGAAATTCTCGCCATGGTCACCAACCCCAGCTACAATCCCAATCTATTTGTTGCTGGTATCAGCCAAAAAGCCTATAAAAAATTACTCGATTCGCCCAACAAACCACTTTACAATCGCGCTATCCGCGGACAATATGCCCCCGGTTCGACCATTAAACCCTTTTTTGCACTGGCCGGTCTCAATCAAAAAGTCATCACTCCAAAAACCACCATCTTCGACCCCGGTTGGTTTCGACTACCCAACACCAAACATATTTATCGTGGTTGGAAACTTAACGGACACGGCTGGGTAAATGTTAGCAAGGCCATTATCGTCTCTTGTGATATTTTCTTTTATAATTTGGCAACAAAGCTCGGTATTTCAGGTTTAGACCACACACTACATGAATTTGGTTTTGGACAAAACACGGGAATTGACACCGATACCGAGTTACCCGGTTTAGTACCTACGCCTAACTGGAAAATGGGCACCAAAGGTCACCCCTGGTATACCGGTGATACCGTCATTACTGGTATTGGCCAAGGATTTCTCCTCACCACCCCACTACAATTAGCCAGCGCTGTTGCCACACTAGCAGAACATGGTGTTCGTCACCGGCCGCATTTATTAGTGCAAACCAGTAATGGCAACGGCGACGTGACAACGCCACAATTGCCAATCGAAGCCCCAATTAAACTTAATAATCCAAATGACTGGAACATCGTTATCCATGCCATGCAAGGAGTCATCACCAACCCACAAGGCACCGGCGAACACTTTGGCCGCAACCCCGGCTATTCTGTAGCAGCTAAAACTGGCACAGCACAAGTTTATTCACACAGCCGCAATGAAGAACGTACCGAGGTCAACCTTCCTAAAAGGTTGCGCAACAACCATTTGTTTATTAGTTTTGCGCCGGTCAATAACCCGCAAATTGCCTTAGCTGTTGTAGTTGAACATAATGCCAAAGCCGCTATGATATCACGTAAGATTATCGATTATTATTTAAAAAATGAGCACCATGAAAAAAACTGATTATCTGAAAAATTCTTATGAAGATCGCCTTAAACGGAAGATGTCTTTGCTGAAATGGCAAAACCTGCATTTAGACCCCCCACTATTTTTCAGCTTGCTAGCACTGGCTTTGTGCGGTCTATTTATCTTATACAGCGCCAGCAATCAAAACACCCACATGATGTCCAACCAAGTCATTCGCCTGGTCATTGCATTTCTTACTATGTATGTTTTTGCGCAAATTCCACCGCGCTACTACCAACAACTGGCCCCCTGGGTCTTTGTTATAGGCCTTTTGCTACTTTTAGCTGTGTTACTCGTTGGCCATACAGATCAAGGTGCCAAGCGCTGGCTCAACCTGGGCTTATTCCGCTTTCAACCTTCTGAAATTATGAAAATAGCATTACCCATGATGCTAGCCAGCTACTTTAGTGAAAAATCGCTGCCCCCCAACCTAAAAATGCTCATGATCTGCGCAGTATTCTTAATCATCCCGGTCGCACTAGTTGCCAAACAACCTGATTTAGGCACGGCTTTGATTGTTGCCGCTGCTGGTTTATTTGTCTTGCTGCTGGCGGGGATTAATTGGAAAATAGTTATCAGCGCCATTGCTGCCATCATTGCAGGCACACCTGTATTATGGCACTTTATGCATACTTACCAAAAAGAACGCGTACTCACCTTTCTCAATCCTGAGCGTGACCCCTTAGGCAGTGGTTATCATATTATTCAATCGAAAATTGCCATTGGTTCCGGCGGTATTTTAGGTAAAGGCTGGCTCAATGGCACGCAATCACATTTACAATTTTTGCCAGCACACGCAACCGACTTTATTTTTGCCGTAAGCGGTGAAGAACTGGGATTCATCGGTTGCCTAATCCTAATTATTCTGCTTTGGTTCATTTTAGCTCGTTGCCTATATATCAGCGCACAAGCGCAAACCACCTTTTCCCGATTATTGGCCGGCAGCTTAAGCTTGACTTTTTTTCTCAGCTTTTTTGTTAACATCGGCATGGTCATTGGCATCATACCGGTTGTGGGCGTGCCTCTTCCATTAGTCAGCTATGGCGGCACTTCACTGGTTACATTAATGGCAAGTTTTGGTATCATTATGTCTATACAGACACACAGGAAATTATTAACCAGCTAATCTCACACAAAAGGACTGCCAGGATGGCAAAAATATTAAAAAAAATTCATATTGTTCTGATAGTTATCTGCTTGGCTTGTCAGGTCGGCTCTGCTTATGCCAGTAAAAACCCACCCACACCTAAAATGCGACAGTTTATTAAAATGATGGTGCAAGAGTATCATTTTAATTTGCATGATTTAACTTACTTACTCACCAACATTCAGCCCAACGAAACAATTTTAAAAACCATGCGCTCGCCTTATGAAAAAAAACCCTGGGAGGTCTATCGTCGAGTTTTTGTCAATGTTTCGCGCGCAGAGCACGGTGCAATTTATTGGCAAAAACACCAAAAAACCATTGCTAGCATTAGCAAAAAATATAAAATTCCTCCGCGCATCATTATTGGTATTATTGGGGTAGAAACTAAATATGGAGAAAATAAAGGCAGCTACAAAGTACTTGATGCACTCACTACTTTGGCGTTTCATTATCCACGACGATCCAAGTTTTTCACAAAAGAACTCGTGCAGTACTTGCTTTATTGTCGCGATGAGAAAGTTTCACCAAGTACCATCAAAGGCTCCTATGCCGGTGCTATTGGCCTACCACAGTTTATGCCCAGTAGCATTCGTCACTATGGCGTACGCTTTAACAAAACTGAACGACTAGACTTAATCCACAACGATGCTGACGCCATGATGAGTGTTGCCAATTATCTTAAAATGCATGGCTGGCACAAAAATCAACCCATCGCCACACCTGCCAGCGTTAAAGGCAAGCTGAACTCGCAGCTTATTTCCAGAAATCCAAGCTTTAAACTCACCGTGGCCCAATTTAAGCGTCACCACATTATTGCCGATGACATTGTTCCGGCAAATCTAAAAGCGAGCCTAATTTATTTGCCAAAAGATCCAACCTCACACTACTGGTTAGTCTTTCCTAATTTCAAGGTAATTATGAAATATAATCCCAGAATTCCCTACGCCATGGCTGTCTATCAACTTAGCGAAATGATTCGCACACTCTACGACAACCCTCCAGAGCTGGCTCGACATTTACACCATGCTCGGTATAATAAAAAGCATGCCTGAATCACTTTTTCAACAAGCACTAGAGCTGCACCGTCAAGGTCAATTTGACGCAGCAGAAAAATGTTATCGAGAAATTTTGCAACAGCAACCAGAAAACTGTGATGCCTTGCATGGCTTGGGCGTGCTATTGGTGCAAACTCAACAATACGATGAAGCACAAAAACATCTACAAAATGCCGTTAAAGCACAACCAAACAACCCCATGTTTCACAACAGCCTCGGCAACCTGTGGTTGCGTCTCGGCAATTTCGAGCAAGCAGAAAAATCTTTCTCCCAAGCTCTCAAACTGGATGACAAACACATCCCTGCACTTAATAATTTAGGCAATTGCTATTATCAACAAAATAAATTCTCCGACGCACAAAAAACCTATGCGAAAGTCATTCAGCTAGCGCCTAATTTTGCCGATGCACACTACAATTATGCGGTTGTATCCGCGCAACTGAACAATAGCGAAGCTGCCATTGCGCATTTTCAAAAAACCATTAAGCTTGATCCTAAGCACGCCCCTGCTTATGGGCAGCTAGGACATTTGTTACTACTTAACGGCGAACACGAAAAAGCCATAGAGCCTTTGCAAAAACGCTTACAATTGGAGCCTAATTACATCGACAGCCTCTATGACTTGGGGATTTGTTATCTAAAAGCTAAAAAATACGATACTGCCATAAAAAATTTAGAAAAAACGCTGGAGCTCAACCCCGAACACCCCGACTGTCATTACAATCTAGCCACAGCTTATTATCAAAACGCTGATTTTGATCAGGCGCAAAAAAATTATTTGCGGCAAATTAATCAAAATCCACATTTAGAAAGCTATTACAATGTTGGCGTTATCATGATGTACAAAGATCGCCATCGTGATGCCATTGATTATCTACAACAATGCTTAAGCATAAATCCCAACTATTTACCGGCACATCATAATCTGGCCGCTATCTATTTGCGCATTGGTGATAAAAACTCAGCACTCATCCATTATCAAAAAATACTCGATACCAACCCAGATGATCTTGAAATAAAGCACATTATGAGCGCGCTAAAACAAGAAGAAACGCCAGAACAAGCACCGAAAGAATACATTGAAAATTTATTTGATCAATACGCAGGCCACTACGACACCCACCTCAATCAATATCTGCACTATAAAGTGCCAGAGGCATTGCTAAAAGCGCTTGATGAAGAGCTAGACCTGGTAGAAAACACTTGGCAAATACTGGATTTAGGTTGCGGTACTGGCTTAACCGGCGAATTATTAAAACCGTATGCGCAAAAACTCATTGGCATTGATTTATCAAAAAAAATGCTAGAAATAGCGCGACAAAAAGCCTGTTACGATGAACTACAAGCGCTGGATGTCAGTGATGCATTAAAAAGATATCAACAGCAAGATTTAATCGTTGCCGCCGATGTATTTACCTATATCGGCAAGCTGGATACCATTATTGAGTTATGCCAAAAAGCGCTAAAAGATAATGGCGTACTGGCTTTTAGCGTTGAAAAAACCCACGATGCTCCCTATAAATTACAAACTACTATTCGTTATGCCCATGAGCGAAAATACCTAGAAAATTTATTGCAAAAAAATAACCTAAAAATACTTAAATTCGACAACATCGTATTAAGACAGCAACAGCAAAAACCGGTAGAAGGTTATTTGGTGGTTGCTGCTAATCAGCATGACTAATTTACGACATACATGAATTATCAACCATGAATTCCGGGTTAAAACTGTAATGGTCGTTTTTTTTATGACGCTAGATTGCCACAATCAAGTCTTAGAACCAATCTTATGGGATGGCACCCCACTTTGCACAAGCCGTTTATCTTTTTTCTTCGGTATTGTATTTTCCCATAAACTACAGATATAACCACCACCAGCCGTATAAACGCACACCAGGTTATCTATTGGTCCATACAAGTCTAAGGTTACAATGCCATCGATTCCCCAAAAGCCAGGTAATAGATCGTAGAAAGCGCTAAATGGAGGATACAGAACAGGTATGACAAAATTATAAAATAGAAGGTTACTAAAATAAATACGGTACTCAGAACCGATCAGCTCAATGAAATTACTTTTATATAAAACTGAGGTGAAGATATCATATGCATGAAAAAGTTTTAAAGTATTATTGCCGCTACCACCGTTTAATATCAAACTCCCACCTGGATAAGGGCCTGGTACTGAGTTGCCAGAATCAAAAAATACTTCAATATGATCATCTCCCTCATTTAGGTTTACCGTAGTGGTTGGATTGGCACTCGCATTTCCCGTGATAGTAAACGTATCAGAACCGCTGCCTAAATCAAGATTAAAACTCTCCATATTAGTAAAGGAAATCGATCCAACCATGCCTAATCCTGTCAATAAGTGGCTATTTAGAGTTCCCACTTGCCCTAGCGAACTACCTTTATTACTGATAAATAAGCTATCTGCACCATTGCCGCCATCAATCGTCAACGTGGCACCAATGTTACTTAAGGTGCCCGTATTCGACGGTGCATTGGATGAAACGTTAATGACATCACTACCAGCACCACCAGAAATCGTATTGAGCTGACTGCCATTGGCTGCTTGCACATTGATTATATCATTGCCTGATCCAGCATTGACGGTTAAAGGAACATTGAATCCGTTAGATAGTTTCTCCAAGGTTATAACATCTACCCCTGTGCTGCCATTGATAAGCAAAGACGTTGTTGGGTTCATAAAATAAACCTCAAGGGGATCATTGGTCCGACTTAGCTTATTATGATAACTTACATCATTGCTGTTTTGTAACGTAACAGTATTAACGCCAGCAGATGTATAATTAACTGTAAATTCTCCTGTTGATTGCGAGTTTTTTATTGTATTAATATTATTAAATTCAATGTTTGCAAGCCCCGTTGTGCTTGCAATATTACCTGATGTAGCATTAAGAGAATAAGTCATGGCAGGATAACTCCCCACCATTTCTAGCGCATTTACTGTTGCTGCAGGAGTATTTATCGTTAAAGTATGAGTAGGATGCGCCATAGTATTGAGCGTTACAGTCGAAGCACCCGTGGTTATAAATGAAACGTTATTATTCAACGAGCCAAGTGTATTGCCTAAATTAATATCCCCAACCGTATTAATCTCAGTTACACTCCCAGTTAATCTCGTCGTATGTGAATCGATTCGTAAACTGTTTAAAGGTCCAGTTCCCCCAATATTACCTCCCAAAGTAACTATACTCGAGGAACCAATAGTCCCTGCATCAATCGTCAAATCTTTTGCTACACCTGACCCACTGTCAATTGTGCTCGAAAAACTAACATTTTGTCCTGCACCAGTGGTTATATTTACCGCACTGCCAGTGAAATCTAAATCAACACTTCCAGAAAAGGTGATTGCCGAAGAAACCGCATTGGAACTTATATAAGCATCACCATTTAAATCAATATTAATATTATTGCCTGTCACCGTTATTGGCCCAGATGTACTCACGTTTTCTAAATCCACCTGCCCCGATGATGCATTAATAATTAAAGAATCAATAGGCCGAGATGCCCCAACACTATGGTCAATTTGTACATTTTCACTGGTTATATTTAATGTTGAGCCTGAAGATGGATCCCCTTTATTTATTTCACCCACGGTTCTCACCAAGGACCTTGCGCGTACATCAGCATCCTGCCTTATTTCAATTCCTTGGGCAGAAGAAAATAAAACACTACCGCTACGAGCATGAATTGAAATATCCGTTGCCCCACCTAAATGAATAGTACCGCCAGTTGCAAACAATCGTATATCTCCTGCCCCCGCATTAGAGATTGATGCGTTAAGATTAAGGTCATTATCTGCAGAGAAAGTCATATTTCCTGAACCTACATTATCCATCTGTCCGGCTACAATAATATCCTCACCCGCATTGAACAGCAGATCTCCCGCCCCCGCATTAGAAATTGATGCGTTAATAGTAAGGTTATTGGTTGCCGTTAAGGTGAGGCTGAAGTCACTCGACCATGAAATTGGATCCCTCACAGTAAT
>CAZGQK010000007.1:0-23886 GCA_964527645.1 uncultured Legionellales bacterium
TTAAAAATCCTCACTTATGTTGAATAAGCTCCGGTATTTTAAAAAACAACGCGCCTCGCCAGCAAGAAAAATAAATCATTTCTGTTTTGTTTCTTTTCCTTAGCTTTCTTTGTTGCATTGTTTTTTAAAAATCCTCACTTATGTTGAATAAGCTCCGGTATTTTAAAAAACAACGCGCCTCGCCAGCAAGAAAAATAAATCATTTCTGTTTTGTTTCTTTTCCTTAGCTTTCTTTGTTGCATTGTTTTTTAAAAATCCTCACTTATGTTGAATAAGCTCCGGTATTTTAAAAAACAACGCGCCTCGCCAGCAAGAAAAATAAATCATTTCTCTCTTGTGCTTCTTTTTCGTCAATACGGTGTTGTAGCGCTTTTCTGCGCTACTCATTTATGTGAATAAAATCCGTTGCTCGCAAAGCACTGCGCACGTCCTGCCGGAAAACCTGTCCTGGGCTTGATGGGGTCTGCGCCCTCCTTGGGTAGGTCCAGGAAACTTAAAAAAACTGGATACCGCGGCTAAGCCGCGGTATAGCAAGGGTGCTTTTACCACACATTGATGCGAAATTTAGGGATTATAAAAAAACTTCCCTAAATACCGAAATAAAGAACAGTTGAAATTAAAATGGCTCCCATAACCATGGGCCAGTAAAGTATTTTAAAAAGCAAGTTATCTTTGTGCTGTATTATTTTTATGTTCGGGCATTTAACATATAAAATAGTTTCAATTGCTGCGATAAGAGATATGATATAAATAATCACATAATAAGTTTCCATATAGGATACCCCGACAACGGGTATATCAGCTCTTAATCGAATATGGGTTAATGAAGCAATAAAAATGATGCTTGCGAGGAAGGCCAGGCGACGTGTGACACTGGTTATGGGCCGATCCTCTTCGCTTTTTGTATTTTTAGGTATCATAATCATGGTGAATATCATAATGGCAATAACAATGGCGATAATATAATAATTTATAAAGGGCGTTATAAAGTTACGTGTTAGAACTAAATTAAAATTTAGCACTGGTACATTTTTATGCATTTTCCCTACAAGATTAAAGCTAGTTCTGGTTTGTGCTTTTAGATAGGAAAAATAACTTGCGTTTTCCGTAAATTGATTAAAATAAATGTCTTGGCTTACACCGGGAAGAAATTTTGGATTAATAAGAAAGTAAGAATCAAGGTCTGGAAGAAGAAATACATTTTTGGCAAAGTCTTTATGCAGAAAATTAATGCTTAGTTTTCTCGAGTCAAAAGGAAATAATGTGGCATTTTGAGGGAGGCGCAATTGTGTACTAAAGCGCCAGCCAATGGCCGTGTAATTACCTTGAGTAACGCGGAATATCTCTTGTGTTTGTAACTTCTTTGTTGATTGCGGCAATATAAAGCCAGGCGTTAGCATATCAGTCTTGCCTTTGGTGTATATTTGCCATAAGAAACCACCCAATATTACGTCGTTTGCATTAATGAAATTAATATTAGTAAGTAACACACCCATGGGTATGCTATAAGATGACTGATTTATCCCTTTCAACTGTTTTTCATAAATAGAAACGTACTTATTAATATCTGCTTTGCTAAATATGGGGTTGTAGGTGTGTTGAATAATTCTAGGTTTGATGATTAGAATACTAATAATTATAATAAGGCAGCTAATTGAAAAGGCAATAGAGGCTACCCATAGCCCTCTATATGAACCATTATAGGCCTTTATTTTTAATACAAAGGCTAGAAAGATTGACGTAACTACCAATAGAATTATTAAAACAAGCATTTGTTTATTCCCTTTGGAGGGTGGAAATGCTTTTATTTTCGGAATATTTACGGCGAGGGCCCATCCACTTTGTTTTAGATGGTTGTAAAATAACTCATAATGTTGCCCAGAGCGGGGGGCTTTGACCTCGGTGTTAAAAGATTTTCCAGCTAAGGCCATCCTAGCGTGCTTTGCCATGTTGGGGTTGTTGTCTCGCTTTGCATAATCAAAAATAGTACTCAGGCCGGCAAAACTTTTGAACGGATTGTTAACAAAAATTCCTTTTTTCGAGATAATGTAACAATAGTTGGATGGACAGAATTTGTTGGCGTTCAGAATTTGATTTATTTTTTTCAAAGAAACGTCAATGTATAGCAGGCCTGCTTTTTCTTGTTTTCCTGTTATTGAATTAATATGATAAAAAGGCATGCTGTATTCAACCATTAAGTACATTCTGCTGTAGCTAATATAGGGTTCGCTCCACATCGGTCCGAAATGCATGGGGATAAGATACCAGTCGGTGTAGGCGCTGCTTGTGCTTTTTTTTGTATAGTCTTGAGCAACAGGAGTGGATAGGATTTTCTCTTTGTCCCGCGTGAAATAAATGGAAAATAGACGTTGCTTTTTACTATACTGGTAAGGTAAGAAAGAAACGCCAGCGCCATATAAATCCTTGTTATTTTCTAAGACTTGGTATAACTTTTTTTGCAAATCAGCGTATTTTATCTGACCAGATTCTATTTGTTGCACTAGTTTTTTGGCCAGATCAGAAGCTTTTTTAAATTCTCGATCGAGTTGTTGTGCTGTTTTTTTATTTAGCCCTCCAACCTCTTTGGCGAATATTTCTCTACGTTGATATTTTTTATAATAAAAATTAGAAAACAGTAGGATGGAAGTAGCAGCTGAAATACATAGGAGTGCAATTAACGATGCTTTAGCTATTTTTGATATGTTGGTCATATGTTTTTCTTTTTTTAAAAATCAAATTCCGAAATAAAATATTGTTGTAATTAGCAACAGTCCGGTTAAAATTGGCCAGTACGCAAGCTTGTAAAAAAGATTGTCGTTGCGTTGTAGGATTTTTATATTTGTGTATATGTTGTATAGCATTAATTCAACAGCTGTTATCAATGCCATAATGTAAATAATAACATAGGAAGTTTCCAGATATGAAACACCGTCAATTGCCTCATCACTTCTTAAGCGAATGTGAGCTAATGAAGCGATAAATATAAGGGCTGCAAGGTACGCAAGCTTTCGTGTTACGCTCCCCTGTTGTTTTCCTTTTGGAATGATAATCAATGCGAATACCATAATTGATATAATGATTGCTAAAATATAATAATTAACAAAAGGACTAATTAAGCGCCTGCTTAGATTGACGTTGAAGGTTAAATGAGGAATTTTTTGGTGAACTGTACCTCCAATACCAAAATCGGTCTTGTAGTTTTTTGGCCAGTAGGCAAATTGTGATGAATTTAAGGCAAATCGATTTGAGAAGAATTCATAGCCAATTCCTGGCTTTGATTTGGGGTCTAAAAAATAGTACGAGGAAAAGTCCGGCATGAGAATTACGTTGTGAGCAAAATCACGATGTATGATTTCAATAAAAAGGTTGTTTGGGTCAAAAGGAAATAATTCTGAGTTTTGTTTTGTGCGTATAGTTGCATAGAAGCGCCAGCCAATAATAGTCTGTTTGCCGTGTGTTACTTGATAGATTTTTCGCAACGTTATATTTTTTTGCGCTTGCGGGAAAATAACCCCAGGGATTAGATTGTCATTAACGCCTTTCGTATATGTTTGCCATATAAAACCAGCTAAGTGTACATCTCTCGCTGTTAAAAAATCAATCTCAGTCAAGAGTATTCCTGTTGGCACTTTATAATACTTGTAACCCAGTTTACCTAAGATGGTTTCATAGTTTCTTAAATACTTGGTTGTATCGGTATAGTTAAATACCTTGACTTCATTGGTTGAAATTATATGCGGCTTCACCATTAAAATAGCAATGCAGATGGCTAAACAAGTTAGGGAAATTCCAATTGATGCGCCCCATAATCCACGACGCGAACCCAGATATATTCTGAAAATTAGCAAATAAGCTATAAAGGCAGTTAAAGCTGCCAATATAAAGATTGCAAGAGCCAGCTGTGTGGTTTTGTTGCCAACTTGTTGCGATCCTTTGGTGGGAACATCTATCCCTAGTGTCCATCCCGCTTTTTTAATGGGGCGATAGAAAATAAAGGATTGTTGATCAGTTAGGGGGTCTGTCCGAATGGCATAGAAACTTTTTCCGCTTAGGGCCTTTTTTGCTAATATAGCTATTTGCGGGTTTTTCTTTTGTTTGGCGTAGTTAAAAATGGTTTGAAAGCCAACAAAGTCTCTAATAGGATGGGATATAAAAACGCCTTTTTTTGATATGATGTAGGCATATCCGGTGTGTCCAAGTTCATAAGATTGTACTCTTTGGCGTATTTTATCTAAAGGTAGCATTGTGTAGAGTAGCGCAATCTTTTCCTTTTTTTTAGATACCGGGTTAACTTTGTAAAGAGGTTTGCTGTACTCGGTAACTAATGTTTTTGCTGAAGCGCTAATATAAGGTTCTGTCCACATCGGACCAGAGGCCATAGGCAATGTAAACCAACTGGTGAAAAGCTTTTTATCCTTTGCGTTAGTGTAGTCATATTTAACGGGTAGGAGTTGAATTTTATTACCTGTAGGTTTGGCATAGTAAATGGAGTACAGTCGTTGTTTACTGTTGAATTTATAAGGTAAAAAAGCAATACCTATACCATATAATTCTGGATTGTTTACCAAGACTTGGTGCAACTTTTCTTTTAAATTTTTGTATTTTATTTGCCCGCTTTCAATTTGTTGTGCTAAATTATCTGTCAGGGTCATGATAGTATCAAATTTTGCATCTATGTGTTGCGTAGTTGCTTTTGCGGTATTTTGTGCATTTTGAAATATCTTTTCTTTCGTTTGATATTTAAAATACCAGTAATTGATAGTAGTTGCTGTCAGTGCGAACAAAAAACATCCAAAAATGATCCAAAATGCATTGCGTGTGTAGCGTTGCTTGGTATTAAGAGAATGGCTTGGCATGAGTTATTTCCAGATGTCTTCCATGATATCGGTGTATAAAGATCTTACTACAAGCTTGTACAATGATTCAATGGTGAGTTGCTGCTGCTGATCTTGCTTTTAGCTGGGGCCTGCTTGCGCGATGGGAGATTTCGAAGAGAAAGTATTGCGATTGTTTCTTTTGGTCGCCGTGGGTGCAGGTTGCTTGGAGCGGCTAATCTTTGGCCAAATACAGCGTAGTGAACAGTGTTTGCAGCGTGGTAATGCCAGATAAAAGCACCATGGCTATCAGTACATACCCCGCCCAGCGAGCAGTGTAGATACTGAGTAAAGGGATAAGTAGCATCAGGACATACATTTCGCCACGATTGAGGATTCGCCAAATTATTTTTTCATCGGGATCGTGTACAGCGCCACGATGATTAGCATAGGCCACTTCAAAGGAGGGCATGATTGCAAAGAAAATGGCCAGACAAATCCACTGGCTGGGAACCAGTCCGGGTGTAACCAAAGGAATCCAAAAATAGCTAAAGATGAGCAAGAAATCGATGAACCGATCTAGGCTACCATCTAGGAAAGCGCCACGATGTGTTATGTTGCTGGTGTGGCGAGCTACAGCGCCGTCGATGAGGTCTAGCAATCCAGAAACAATGAACAGTATTATGCCCGTAAAAATATGTCCAGCCACAAAGGCAAACAGGCCGATTAAGGCCGCGGGGAAGGTAGACCAGCTGTAGACATTGGGCCGCAAAGCAAAATTGGAAAAAAACTTACCGATGCTTTTAGATGCGTTTGCCCAGGTTTTTGATTTTTCTTTAATCATGCTAATCTTTATATCATTTTTATTGCGTTTAACCTAGCCCGAATATCTTGTGGGCCTTCTTTCAGAAGCAAAAAGAAGCAGAAAGAGGAATTTCTCAATAATAAATCTTTTTTAGCCTTTTAATTTTTTGCGCAATAAATCGTTGACCTGTTTAGGGTTGGCCTTGCCCTTGGTTGCTTTCATGGTCTGGCCAACAAAGTAACCAAATAATTTATCTTTGCCCTCGCGGTATTGTTGAAGTTGATTGGGGTTGGCGGCCATAATCTCATCGATGATGGCAGCGATTGCGTTGTCATCCGTGATTTGTCGTAATCCCTCACGCTCAATTATGGCTTCGGCTTCACCACCTTGCTCCCACATAATGGTGAACACTTGCTTAGCAATATTATTTGAAATGATGCCGTCTGTGATAGCGTGCATTAGGCCAGCGAGTTGTTCTGGCGTAATGGGTGATTCAGTAATAGTTAAATTGTGTTTATTCAGCGCGGCGGCTAGATCACTGGCGATCCAATTGGCGATGTTTTTAGCAGTAGCGCCGCTTTCTTGCCCCAGAGTGGCTTCAAAGTAATGACCGAGCTCTCGAGAGCTGGTTAAATATTTTGCATCGTAAGGATTGAGTTTGTATTCCGTTTGAAAACGATGGCGTTTTTGCCAGGGTAGCTCGGGTAATGAGCTACGGACTTCGTTAATGAAGGCATCGTCAATGGCAACGGGTAATAAATCAGGATCGGGAAAATAACGATAGTCGTGTGCTTCTTCTTTGAGGCGCATGGAGCGAGTGACGTCTTTTTTGGCATCATACAATCGCGTTTCTTGCATCACCTTTTCTCCACTTTCCAATAAATCTTTTTGTCGATCCATTTCGTATAAGATTGCGTGTTCAACAAAACGAAACGAATTGACGTTTTTAATTTCTGCACGTGTACCAAATTCTTTTTGTCCCTTAGGTCTTAGAGAAATATTGACGTCGCAGCGCAGCGAGCCTTCTTGCATATTGGCATCACTAATTTCTAAATAGCGCACCAATTCATGTATTGTTTTTAAATAAGCGACGGCTTCTTTGGCGGAACGCATGTCTGGTTCGGAAACAATTTCCAGCAGAGGGATACTGGCGCGATTAAGGTCGATGCCGGTACAACCAGGTTGTGCGTCATGCAGTGATTTACCAGCGTCTTCTTCTAAGTGCGCGCGCGTAATGCCAATGGTGCGTTCGCTGCCATCTTCCATTTGTACGGTTAATTTACCCTGGCCAACAATCGGGTATTTATCTTGACTAATTTGATAGCCTTTGGGCAAATCAGGATAAAAATAATTTTTGCGCGCAAATACTGAGTGGCGAGCAATATCGGCATTAACGCTCAAACCAAATTTAACGGCCATGGTAACCACTCGTTCGTTTAAAACAGGTAATGCTCCTGGCAGGCCTAAATCAATGGCGCAAGCTTGTGTGTTCGGTTCGGCGCCGTATGCAGTGGCGGCACCAGAGAATATTTTTGATTGTGTGGCCAGTTGTACGTGTACTTCTAAACCAATAACCGTTTCCCATTCCATTATTTTTTAGACCTCTTTTTTTTAATTAAATGCTTGTGGTATTTTTTTATGCCAATCAGTAAGCTGTTGGTATTGATGCGCAACATTTAATAATCGCGCCTCGTTGAAATGGTTGCCAATGAGCTGTACGCCAATAGGTAGCTGTTGATCGTTCATGCCGGCAGGCATGGATAAACCAGGTAATCCAGCTAGATTGACCGCAATGGTATAAATATCGGATAAATACATGCTGATCGGGTCCGTGTTTTTTTCACCTATTTTAAAGGCAGGGGTTGGCGTTACCGGTGTTAAAATAAGATCGACTTGATTAAATGCCGTGCTAAAATCATCACGAATCAAACGGCGAATTTTTTGTGCCCGTAAATAATAAGCATCATAATAACCGGAGGAAAGTACGTAGGTGCCGACCATGATGCGTCGTTTAACTTCATCACCAAAGCCTTCACTGCGTGTGCGTTTGTATAGGTCTTCTAAATCAACGGGATTAGAGCAACGGTAACCATAACGTACGCCATCATAACGTGCCAAATTTGCCGAAGCTTCGGCAGGTGCGAGGACATAGTAAGCGGAGGGCGCGAGCTCAGTATGGGGTAAATTGACTTCAATAAATTCCACCCCTTGTTGTTTTAGGGTATCAATGCATTTTTCAACGGCTGTGGCAATTTGCGGATCAAGCCCAGTGTCAAACTATTCTTTTGGTAAGCCGATCTTAAGGCCTTTTAAGCTATCATTGAGGTTTTGCGTATAATCAGGGCGCGCGAAATTGAGGCTGGTGGAATCTTTAGGATCGTGAGTGCTCATAACATTTAATAATAAAGCGGCGTCTTCTGCCGTTTGTGTCATCGGTCCACCCTGATCGAAACTTGAAGCAAAAGCAATCATGCCGTAACGCGATACGCAACCGTAAGTAGGTTTTAATCCGGTGATGCCACACAGTGCTGCCGGTTGTCGAATCGAGCCGCCGGTGTCGGTACCGGTTGCGGCTGGCGCCAGCCGTGCAGCGACTGCAGCAGCAGACCCTCCTGAGGAACCTCCGGGGGTGTGCTCTAGCTGCCAGGGATTGTTTACTGGTCCATAAAAACTGGTTTCATTAGAAGAACCCATGGCGAATTCATCCATATTGGTTTTGCCCAATAAAACGCAACCAGCGGCATTAAAGTTTTCTATGACGGTTGCATCGTAAGGAGCAATAAAATTATCGAGCATTTTTGAGCCACAGCTGGTTTTAATCCCCATGGTGCAGAAGATATCTTTTTGTGCCATAGGAATACCGGTTAAGGGTGTCGCTTGGCCAGAGGCTAAGCGCTGGTCGGCAATTTTTGCTTGTGCCAGTGCCGTTTCTTCGGTGAGCGTAATAAAGCTGTTTAGCTCTTTATCCAGTGTTTTAATTCTTTTTAAAAAATGCTGGGTCAGTTCAGTGCTGGAAAAATCTTTTGCCTGTAAGGCGGCACTGAGTTCAGCAAGGGTCATATTGTGCATAAGGTATTCCGTTTAAGTTTCTGGGGTTTCAATTACCTGAGGGACAATAAAAAGCCCAGCTTTGGCATCGGGTGCATTTTGTAATAACAGTTCGCGCTCATTGCCCTGCGTGACTTCGTCAGCACGCAAAGGTTGTGTTTGTTCCAATGGGTGGGCTAGCGGTAAGATTTTATCGGTGTCGATGGTGTTCATGCGTTCAACGAGAGTTAAGATTTTGTCAAAATTCTTGTTCAGCGCGTTGGCTTCGGGCTCGCTCATGGCTAATTTTGCTAGATGAGCAATGCGGTTGATATCCTCTAGGGCTACAGTCATGGTTTGTCCTTATTCGGTTTAGGCGACATTATAACGGGGTTATTGCTTGCACTGTCAACCACCAAACGGGTTATTTTGTTGGCAAACAGGCTGTTGCTAGGGTGGAGAGGCTCAATTTTGCTATATACCACAGAAGTTGGGTGCTTTTTGCCTCCAATAGTAATACTATCGTCTGCAGTTGTCTTGGTGATCTGCACCATGGCTAGAAACCAGGAGTGCTAATAATGTCATCGATGAAATCTTTTGACCAGCTTGGACTGGACCCCGCGCTATTGTCGGCAATCTCAGAACTGGGGTATGAAACACCCACGCCGGTTCAGGAGCAGAGTATTCCTATTTTGCTGCAGGGTGATGACTTGTTGGCACAGGCGCAACCAGGCAACGGAAAAACAGCGGCTTTTGCCTTGCCTATTCTCGCGCAGTTGGATGTCACTATTAAAAAGCCGCAAGCGCTTATTCTTGCGCCGACGCGTGAGCTAGCGATTCAGGTAGCCGAAGCCTTTCAGAGTTATGCCAGGCATTTAAAGGGTTTTAATGTCACACCGATTTACGGTGGCCAAGATTACCGCATTCAATTGCGGGCTCTCAAGCGGGGTGCGCATGTTATTGTCGGTACACCGGGTCGTTTAATGGATCAGCTGCGTCGTGGCAGTTTATCTATTGATGCTTTAAAAATGGTGGTATTGGATGAAGCGGATGAAATGTTAAATATGGGTTTTATTGATGATATTGCTTGGATTCTCGAGCAAATTAAGCATCAACATCAAACCGCCTTATTTTCGGCAACCCTACCGGCTTCTATTCGCAAGATTGCTAAACGTTATTTGCACGATGCCAAAAAGGTAGAAATTACGCCTAAAGAAAGCACGGTAGAGGCTATTGAGCAATGCTATATGTGTATAGCGCAAAGCCAAAAGTTAGAAGCCTTAACGCGTTTTCTTGAAGTGGAAGACATTCAAGGCGTCATTGTATTTGTACGCACAAAAAACAGTTCGGCTGAATTAGCCGGAAAACTCCAAGCCCGTGGTTATGCAGCGGCGGCATTGAATGGTGATATGAATCAATCTCTGCGTGAAAAAGTGGTGGCGCGTATCAAAAAAGGCACGTTGGATATTATTGTTGCCACAGGTGTAGCGGCGCGCGGTATTGATGTTGAGCGCATTAGCCATGTGATTAATTTCGACATTCCCTCTGATATAGAGGCTTATATTCATCGTATTGGCAGAACTGGTCGTGCTGGTCGCAAAGGTAAAGCGTTATTGTTTGTGACACCAAGAGAGCGACGCTTATTGAAAGATATCGAGCGTGTTATGCATCAAGCCATCAAGCAGATTGATCCGCCTTCTCTACAAGAAATGACGGAAAAGCGTAGCAAGCAGTTGGCGGAAAAAATTATTAATATTGTGGAAAAAAGCAAAAAGCTAGGCCCTCACCACAAAATGATTGAAAGGATTATTGAGCAAGGCGGTTGTGAGCCAAAAGATATTGCGGCTGCTTTGGTTTATTTGTTGCAAGAATCTAATCCATTGCCGAGCAGTGAGGTAGTGGGTTCTGAGGAAGGCGGTCGAAAGCGACGTCGTCAGCCGCATCCGGCGAGAAGAAAATCATCGAATGGATCGGGTAGAGGATCATCAGCGCGATCGGGTGAGAGATCGTCAAAGAGATTTGGCAGAAAATCATCGGAGCGATCGGGGGAGAGATCATCGGAGCGATCGGGTGAGAGATCGTCAAAGAGATTTGGCAGGAAATCATCGGAGCGATCAGGCGAGAGATCATCGGAAAGATCGGGCAGAAAATCATCAGAGCGATCAGGCGGGAGATCATCGGAAAGATCGGGCAGAAAATCATCAGAGCGATCGGGCGAGAGATCATCGGAAAGATCGGGCAGAAAATCATCAGAGCGATCGGGTAAAAAATCATCTGATCAACCACGTAAAAAAAAGAGAGCGTCTGGGGATTCTAAAAGACCTCATGGTAAGAGAAAACCTAAGAAAAAATAATGCCAGAATTTCAGTTAAAGTCCGGCAAGGAGCTTGCTAAGGGCTGTGTTCCAAACGCATCCAGGGAGCCGTGTTGGCAGCTGCTAAGCAGCAATTTTGTTTTGTCCTTAAATGACCACCCCTCGGGGTTATGCTGTCTCGACTCGTGGCTAAATTTCGGTTAAAGTAATGCACTTAGTTAATTTGACCATTGGAACTGCACTATGTTAGGACTCAAGAAATTATTTGGCTTATTTTCGAATGATATTTCCATTGATTTGGGTACGGCGAATACCCTTATTTATGTCAGCGGGCAAGGTATCGTTTTAAATGAGCCGTCGGTTGTTGCATTACGCAAAGACAGAAATTCGGCGCAGAGCCGAGTGGCTGCTGTTGGCATTGATGCCAAGCGCATGCTGGGACGTACACCCGGTAACATTCAAGCGGTACGTCCGCTGAAAGACGGTGTTATTGCTGACTTTCATGTGACAGAGCGGATGTTGCAGCATTTTATTAGTAAGGTACATGAAACGAAAGTGTTTCGTCCAAGCCCTCGAGTCTTGATTTGCGTGCCCTGTGGTTCCACTCAGGTAGAACGGCGTGCAATCAAAGAATCGGCGTTGGGTGCTGGTGCGCGAGAAGTTTATTTAATTGAAGAGCCAATGGCTGCGGCCATGGGAGCAGGGTTGCCGGTGGAAGAAGCCAGTGGCTCCATGGTGGTTGATATTGGTGGCGGTACCACAGAGGTGGCTATTATTTCTTTAAGTGGGATTGTTTATGCCCAATCAGTGCGTACGGGTGGCGATCGTTTTGATGAAGCTATTGTTAATTACGTGCGTCGCAATTACGGTACTTTGATCGGTGAAACCACGGCTGAGCGTATTAAGCAAGAGGTTGGCACAGCTTTCCCGAGTACTGAAGTCAATGAAATGGAAGTGCGTGGGCGTAATTTAGCCGAAGGCGTGCCGCGTAGTTTCACACTCAATAGCAATGAAATTTTAGAAGCGTTACAGGAGCCGTTGGCTGGTATCGTCGGAGCGGTGCGCGCCGCCTTAGAGCAGGCGCCACCAGAGTTGGCTGCAGATATTGCCGAGCGCGGTATGGTATTAACAGGTGGTGGGGCTTTGCTAAAAGATATCGATCGTCTACTGATGGAAGAGACCGGTTTGCCAGTGGTAATAGCAGAAGATCCATTGACTTGTGTAGCCCGCGGTGGTGGGCGTGCTCTGGAGCTGATCACAGTGATGGGTACGGATTTTCTGTCGAAGGACTAATAAGTTCAGTGACAAAAATCAGATAGTCGCCATGCCAAGGGATGGGTGATGGTTGAATTGGCGTCAGCCGAGGAGTAAAGGAAATCAAATTACTGTTTAAGAGAGGCTCTTCACACAGTTTAAGATTATTCGTGTTTGCTTTAATGGCGGTGTTGTTGATGATTTTTGACCATCGTTCGACGGCTTTTCATCGTTTTCGTTCCAAACTTTCAGTGATAGTTTATCCAGTTCAGTTGCTAGTGGATGCACCGATTAAATTGGTGCACTTAGTTGTTGATGGATTTATTTCTCATCGGCAATTAACTGCTGAAAATGCACAGTTACGTGTGCATGAATTATTGTTACAGTCGCAATTAGAAAAATTGTTGGTATTGGAGCGTGAAAATACACAATTGCGAAAATTATTGCGCTCGAGTTCTCGTGTTAGCGGACGTGTTTTGGTGGCGCAGTTATTGGCGGTTGATTTAGATCCGGCAGTACAACAATTGATTTTGGATAAAGGCAGTCGTGATAAAGTTTATGTGGGGCAACCAGTCTTAGATGCTTATGGTGTTATGGGGCAAGTGATTGATGTAACGCCTTTGGGTAGTCGTATTTTAGTGCTAACGGATAAAAAAAGTGCGATCCCTGTGGAAGATTATCGCAATGGCGTGCGCTCAATTGCGCAGGGCATGGGTAGTGCGGGGGTGTTAAGTCTACTCAATGTGCCGGATACTACCGATATTCGCACCGGAGATCTTTTTGTCACGTCTGGGTTTGGCTTACGGTTTCCTGTTGGTTACCCCGTTGGCATGGTGATTGAGGTTAAACACAGTCCGGGGAGTCGTTTCGCAACGATTGTGTTGCGTCCCGCAGCACATATAGATAGAACGCAGCAAGTTTTATTGGTTTGGTTTAATAAAAATCATTTGCTAAAAGCTGTGCAGCGGTTACAAACAAATAAAAATAGTGGGTGAAGTGATGGAAAATACTCCAGGACAAGCATGGTTGAAAATTAGCTTATATTTTTTATTTGCTATGATTCTTACTATTTTACCTTTGCCAAATGCAATTATTTGGTTGCGCCCGCAATGGATATTTCTTGTGCTTATTTTTTTAGTCAGCACTATGCCACAGCGTGTTGGTGTTGGGGTGGCGTTTTTTGTCGGCTTGTTATTGGATTTATTACAAGGAACCTTGTTGGGCGAGCATGCTTTAGCGCTGAGCATTATCGCTTATATTGTTATTAAAATTAGAGTCCGGTTATTATTATTTCCACTCTGGCAACAGACTATGGTGGTTATGTTTCTTTGTTGCATTTATTTAGCAATCCAAGTTTGGGTAGGCATAACAGCAGCGGGGATGCAGTTTCATGGGTGGTATTGGTTGTCAGTACCTTTTACAGGGATCTTTTGGCCGTGGCTGATGGTATATTTCAGGGACCAGAAGCGTCGATTAGAATTTAGTTAAAGATAACAGCAGATGAAGAATTTTTTTTTAGTTAAATCATTAAAGTGGTTGTTTTTATTGATAGCTGCAGCCATTATATTTATGGCTGTATTGGTTAACGTAGCTCGGCTAGTGGTACCTGTCTTAAATCAAAAACGTGATTTTTTTCAGCATTGGGCGGGGCAAGCGCTACATAATCCAGTTAAAATTGGTAAAATTAAAGCCTCTTGGCGGGGCTTTTCTCCAGTGTTAACCTTTAATCGGGTACTCATACTGAATAGCCATACCGGCCAGCCGGTGATGCACATCGATGAATTGCGCATCGGCATTGATTGGTGGCATAGTTTGCTTAATAAGCAGCTATTGCCAGACTCACTGGAAATTAATGGCGCTGATTTTGATGTGTATCAAAGCTCGGATGGTAAGTTTAGCATAAGCACTTTGAGTGAGGGGGCGGTGCAACCTGGCAAAAAAAAATCATCATTCCCAGTCTCTTCAATGCTGATGTGGCTGTTCACGCAATCCAATATTAGTATTAATAATGTAAACATTGATTGGCATAATGCTGCGGGGAATTTGTTGGCTATTCGTCACGTCAAGCTTAATGTGATAAATGACTCACTTAAACATCAGGTGGTTGGTTTAGCTACTATCGATCAGATGTTGCCAACAAAAATTAAGTTTGTAATCAATTTTCAAGATGAGGATTTTGCCCGTAAAGCATTTAGTTTTAACTTTTATGTCTCTGCCAAAGATGTGTCAGTCGATCAGCTTTTTTCTATTAGGCTGCTAAAGCCTTATTTGAAGGCGTATAAAGTGCATCATGGTAGTGTGAATTTTAATCTGTGGGGTAGATTTAAAGATAGTTATTTGCAAAAACTGCAAAGTGAGGTGGAGGGCAATCAGGTTGGGGCTTATTTGCCAGCGCTTAAAAAGTATTTTTTATTGAACAGTTTTTCTGGAAATTCTCTTTGGACTCGTCAGCGCAATGGCTGGTTATTTTTGGCAGATAAGCTGCATGTTAAAACACAAGGTAGGATTTGGCAAGAAAGTCATTTAGGTTTACAAATAATTAATGCAAAGCAGGGGCTGCCGCGTAAAGAAATCTTCAATGTTGGCTATCTTTCTTTAGATAATTTTAAAAAATTTCTTACTGATTTATCGCTGCAGTTGCAAAAAAAATCGTATATAAGGTTATTGTCGCACTTAAATCCAAGTGGTAGACTTCAGCATCTATTTATCGAGCATATCGATAATAAACCACTGAGGCAGAGTCTTTGGCTGTCAGCGGATTTTAATAAACTGCAGATACATCACTGGCAGAAAATTCCAGGATTTAGTAATTTAAATGGAAAATTCTATTGGTCGCCACAGCAGGGTGCGGTAAAATTTACTGCCAGCGCACCTTCAGTCTTTGTGCCAGATGTTTTTTCGCATCCGTTTCAGTTGTCTTCATTGTCGACGCAAGTTAACTGGTATAGGTCTAGTGATGGTTGGCGGGTAAGTTCTAATGCAATACATCTGCGTGATAAAAACATTAAGTCTATTGGTCACCTAAAATTATTTTTTCCCGATAAGGGGTTAGCGAGAATTGATTTGCTAATGGGATTGAGCTTGCGTGATGCTAAATATACGGGGTATTATTTGCCGGATAAAATTTTGTCTAAACATTTAGTGGCCTGGTTATCCTCTGCTTTTCCGCAGGGCCACGCTGCTGGGGCAACCTTTATACTGCGTGGGCCACTAAAGGATTTTCCTTATCGGCATCATCGCGGTCGTTTTCAAATAGTAGCTAATTTAGCCGATGTTAGCTTAAACTACGCTGATCATTGGCCGGTTATTAAAGATACGCAGGGAAATTTAACTTTTAATGATGATTCAATGGGTGCCAGGGTAGATAAAGCGACGATTATGGGCGTGAGCTTAAAAAATGTTGTGGCAAGCATACCGAGCTTACATCATGCAGTGTTAACCGTTACTGGTGATGCCGTGGGAGATTTGAGTCAGGGTTTTGCTTTTCTTGAGGCGACACCGTTAACGGTTGGCAAAGAAATGGCGCCATTAAAAATGGCCGGTCCGATGAATTTGCATTTAAAATTGGTTATACCTCTGCATGGCGAGAACCAAAAAGTCAAAACGTTTGGTAGGCTGCAGGTGGGTTCAGCGAGTCTTAATTATTCAGACTGGGATATTAAGTTGAGTAAAATTAAGGGATTGATTGAATTTACGGAAAATAGTTTGACCGCAAAGTCCCTTCAGGCTAGCCTTTTTAATCAGCCGCTGGCTATTCATATTGTTACTTTGCCAGCGGGTTTTCAAGCCTCAGATAATGTTATTGAATTGTTGTTGCATGGTAAGTTGTCGATCAAAGATTTACGCGATCGATTTAATTCACCAGCTTTGCATTATTTCGACGGTATGACAAATTACTTTGCTGCGTTAAAATTGCATAGTTTTGCTAGCAAAGCGCCCAATGTTTTCACCTTTCGCTCAAGTTTGCAGGGTATTTCATTGAAGTTGCCGCGCATTTTTTCCAAGCCCCCGCAGCGACAGGACTCTCTTTTCCTACAAATGAAAATTAATTCTTCTGCGCCTTTGCAACTGGCGATTAATTATAATAAAAAGTTAACGGCTATTTTAAATTTTAATAAGCGATTAGATAAGTTCTTGTTTGCAAGAGGCAGTGTCAATATTGGCATGGGGTCCGCTAGATTGCCACAAGAGTCGGGTTTGTTCGTTAATGCCAAGTTAAATTCAGTTAATTGGACGGATTGGAGTAATTTATTTAAAAATTATAAGTCATTGGGCAAGGGTCGATCCGGGTTAAACTTAAATTTTCGTGCTGCTAATCTACAAATTAAAAAATTGTTTGTGTTTGGCAGATACTTCCGTGGCTTGCAATTAAACTTGCGTAAGCTTAAGGAAGGGTTTTCGGCAGAAATAGAATCGGCGGCCGTTGACGGTAACATATATGTTCCAAATAATTATAAAATGTCAGATATTGTCGCTTATTTTCAGCGTTTTCACTGGCCTAAGGTTAAGCAAGCAGTCACCACTGAGATTAATCCTCAGCAATTACCTCCTTTGGATTTTTCATCAAGAAATTTTTATTATGGCGCCAGCGCATTGGGTAATGTGCACCTGTTGATTAAGCCAGTAAAAGGTGGCGTCATATTTAAGCAGCTTAAGGTCACTGCGCCTTTGTTTCAAGTCGATGCTGTAGGTCAGTGGCTTAATAAAAATAAATCACAGGCAACTCATTTTTCGGGCTATTTTTCGACAAAGGATCTGGGGGGGGTTTTGCGAAAAAAGAAAGTGAGCAACTTATTGGAGGGTGCCAAAGGTTCTGCCAATTTTGATTTGACTTGGCCTGGAGCGCCGCATGCTATTAATATAACGGCGGCAACTGGAAAAGTTGGTTTTCGTTTTTCTAATGGACGTATTGTTGAGGTTGGTAAAGGTGCAGAGTCGGATTTAGGCTTTGGCCGTTTATTGAGTCTTTTGAGTTTGCAGTCATTGCCGTCGCGAATTGCCAGTGGGTTCAGTGGGATTACCAAAAAAGGGTTCAGCTTTAATACGATGAAGGGTGATTTTTCTTTAAAAAATGGTAACGCAACGACGAATGATGCCTATATCGACGGTTCAGTTGCACGCATTGCAATTAAAGGTCGCATAGGCTTTAAGCACAAGGATTATAATATGCGCTTAGGTATTTCGCCTTATGTCACTTCGAGCCTGCCGGTAATAGCGGCGATCGCCGGCGGGCCTATTGTTGGCGCCATTACCTGGGTTGTTAATAAAATTGTAACTCCTGGCCTGCGGAAAGCGATTCGTTTCGAGTATCATGTGGTTGGATCTTGGCAGCAACCAGAGATTGAAAAAGTGACGACACCGGAGCGCAGCATGTTGGTTCATCAGTAACTATTTTATTAAGGTGGTAAGGATGAGTGATATTATAACCCAGGCCAGTGATTTTTTATTGGCGTCTGCTAATTTGCGTGAAGCACAACTTAAACGTGTCTTGGACCATACTCTAGGCGCTAAAATAGATGCGGCTGATCTTTATTTGCAATGTTCTCAGGAGGAAACTTGGACGCTGGAAGATTCTTTGGTAAAGGGCGGTAGCTTTAATATGGATACCGGTTTTGGCTTGCGTGCTATCAGTGGGCAAAAGATTGGTTTTTCATATGCCGATGAAATTACACTACCTATATTAGATAAAGCGGTTAAATCAGCGCGTAGTATTGTGCATACCTCGGCAGAACATCCGGCAATTGCTTTGGCACATCAACGTGAATCCAAAGCGTTATATGTGGCACGCGATCCTTTGGCGAGCCTTACAGAAGCTGATAAAGTTGCCTTATTGATGAAAATTGATAAGCAGGCTCGTGCTTTTGATGCGCGGGTTAAGCAAGTGATTGTGAATTTATCTGCTAGTCACGATGTGGTGATGATGCTACATACGGATGGCACATTGGCCGCTGATATACGACCCTTGGTTTCTTTGCATATTCAAATTGTGGTCGAAGAAAATGCTCGCAGAGAGCAAGGGTTTGCTGGTGGCGGGGGGCGTTGTGGCTATGAATTTTTTACAGATAAATTAATTGATAATTATATTGAACGCGCGGTTACTTTAGGGTTAAAAAATTTATCAGCAAAGCCTGTGCCGGCAGGAACAATGCCGGTTGTGTTAGGCTCGGGTTGGCCGGCGGTGTTGTTGCACGAAGCAGTAGGGCATGGTTTGGAAGGCGATTTTATTCGTAAAGGCAGTTCGGCTTTTTGCGGAAAAGTAGGTGAACAAGTGGCTTCTACGTTATGTACGATTGTTGATGATGCTACTTTGCCAGGTCGCCGGGGTTCATTGAGCATCGATGATGAAGGTGTGGCGGCGCAACGGACCGTGTTAATTGAAAATGGGATTTTAAAAAATTATATGCTGGATAAACACAACGCAAAATTGATGCAAATGGTGAGTACCGGCAATGGGAGAAGAGAATCTTATGCCCATTTTCCTATGCCACGCATGACAAACACCTATATGCTGGCAGGTGAGTCACGCCCAGATGAAATAATTGCTTCGATTGATGAGGGTCTTTATGCCGTGGATTTTTCCGGCGGCCAAGTGGATATCACCTCGGGTAATTTTGTCTTTACTACCAGTGAAGCCTATTTAATAAAAAACGGGCGCATTACCACACCGGTCAAAAATGCGACGCTTATCGGTAATGGGCCTGAGGTATTGCAGCGGATATCCATGGTAGGTAATGACCTTGAGCTAGATAGCGGAATCGGTGTTTGTGGCAAAGATGGACAAAGTGTACCGGTTGGGGTTGGTCAGCCGACGCTAAAAATAGATGCGTTGACGGTAGGGGGAGTAGGAAGTTAAACTCGATGATTTGTACAAATTCGGTTCAATGTGGCTACAGATCAACGTTTGCGGGCGATATTCGCTTGACAGTTCAAATGCAGAGTTGGTATAAACGTGGGGAAGGACGGGGGGCGGCGTCGAGTTGTCCGAAATGTAAACAGAACTAAGTAGAGGGAAACAATGAACAAAGCTAATTTGATTGATTTGGTATCGGACCGTGCAAGCATATCGAAAAATGCTGCAAACACGGCTATTGATGCATTATTGGAAGCGATTACAGGTGCTTTGACAGGTGGCGAGTCAGTTACCTTCGTTGGGTTTGGTACTTTTGATACTAGCCATCGTAAAAAACGTATGGGACGTAACCCACAAACGGGTCAGTTGATGGAAATTCCAGCTGCGGTTGTAGCTCGGTTTAAAGCGGGTAAAAAACTTAAAGAAGCTATTAATGAGGCAAATGATTCTGAATAAAGTGTAGTTTTTATCTTAGGAATCTTTTATACTTTCAGCCCCAGCCATGTCTGGGGTTGTTTTTTTTAAGATGTAAGCATGGGTGCTTAGCTCAGCTGGGAGAGCGTCGCCCTTACAAGGCGAATGTCGGGGGTTCGATCCCCTCAGCACCCACCACGTGGAGTGGTAGTTCAGTTGGTTAGAATACCGGCCTGTCACGCCGGGGGTCGCGGGTTCGAGTCCCGTCCACTCCGCCACTTCTTGATTTATACAATTTGCATCGCGCAACAATGAGAATGTCTTGCAACTTTAAGTATGGGGTGATAAATGCTACAGAGTTTTGGGGAACATATTAAAGGTTGGGTTGCTGGGGTTATTATTGGTTTAATTTCTGTTACTTTTGTTATTTGGGGTGTTCAGGCTTATTTTGAGAGTGGCAATGTACAAGGCACGGTTCTAGCTAAAGTAAATGGTACTAAAATTACGGAAAAACAGGTGAGTGCTATATTGCGGCGCTTACAGTATCGCCAGGCGAAGCCTTTGTCTATAGTAGAACAAAAACAATTAAGGCAAGTTATTCTTCAGAATTTAATTCGCCAGACTGCTTTGCAAAAAGGTGTGAGCAAGGCTGGTTTTCGCATGAGTCCGTTGCAAATAAATGCGGTCATTATGCAGATGCCCGAGCTGCAAGTAAAAGGTCATTTTTCTTCACAGCGATTGCAGAGTTTATTGTATGCCAATGGGTTAACTTTGTCAGAGTTTACAGAAAATATAGGCAACAATCTGTTAGTGAACCAGGTGCGTGCAGGTTTCGCGGGAGCCTCTTTTGCTTTGCCTGCAGAGGTTAAAACGATGTATCAATTGTCACATCAAACACGAGATATTAGTTATATCAAATTATCCAGCAAAGCGTTTTTGTCGAGTGCTAAGCCAACTGAAAAGGTAGTGATGGCGTATTATCAGCAGCATCAACAAAAATTTGCAACGCCGGAAAAAGTCAGTGTGGAGTATGTGCAACTATCGCCACAGACCATCGCGAAAAAAGTGCAGATTAGTGCCGGCCAAGTGAAAACTTATTATGAGGAAAATACGGCTAATTTTGCCACACCTAAACGTTGGCAAATAGCAGAAATTCGTCTGCCTTTCGCCGCTAATGCGACCAGCAAACAAATTAATTTAACACATAGCAAAATGAACAATCTCTTGAGCGAGTTAAAACAGGGTAAGTCATTTCTAGCGTTGGCAAAAAAATACGGCAGTGATGCAAAATTAGCACAACCACATTGGGTAAATCCGACGGATATTTCCAGTGCGTTGATGGCCCCACTAAACAATTTACAACCGATGCAAATTTCAGATGTATTGCAGACTTCGGATGCTTTTTATATCGTGCGTCTTGTAGCTGTTAAGCCTAGCAAAGTGAAGCCGTTTGCTAACGTTAAGGTGGAAATTGCAAAATTATTAAAACAACAGAAAGTAGAGACCGCCTTTGCAAAACTTAGCGATCAGTTATCAAATTTAAGTTATACCAATCCGGATAGTCTGAGTTCAGTGTCTCAAGCCACTCACTTGCCTATTCTCTCAACAGCTTTGTTTACTCGGCAAGGAACTAGCAGCGGCATTGCTGCTAATGCCAAGGTCGTGAGCGCAGCTTTTAGTACAGATGTATTGACCCAGGGGAATAACAGTAGTCCGATTAATCTAAAAGATAACAGCGTTGTTGTATTGCGTGTCAAACAACACCTACCCAGTTCACTGCAGCCGTTGTCGGTCGTTAAAGCCAAAATTGAGCAATTATTAGCGCAGCAGACAGCTGGGCAACAAGCGGCTGCTTTGGCTAACAAAATACAAATTGAACTCGCGCAAGGCAAAGATGCGGCTAATTTAGCCAAGCGTGAAAAACTAAGTTATAAAACAGTGAAGCAGTTAAAGCGCAACTCTCATCAGCTACCAGAAGCTTTGTTGAGTGTTGCCTTTAATTTGCCTTTAGCGGTGCACCAACCCTCAGCAGTGGTGGATTTAAATGAGGGGAATTATGCCGTTGTGGTATTAAATTCAGTGCATGCGGTTGACTATAGCAAAGTCAGTAAGAAGACGCGTGCGGCCCTGGTTAAGCAATTATCGGCATTTCAAAGTGCATTATATTTTCAATTGTATGAGCAAGGCTTGCAACAAAAGGCGTCCATTAAACATTACTAAGTTGTGTGGAACCTGTTATGTCTTAGTTTTGTTCAGTTGAAAGTGTTTTTATTTTTAATACTGCAAAATCTCAGATTGACAGACTGTTTGAGTTAGAAAACTATCTTAATAAGCTGACTTTTAGTGATTTTGTGAATTTACTCTGAATGCGGCTGTCAATCTTAAATCCTGCTTTCTTCCCGTTATTTTGTAAGCAATATCTCAAGCTTTCCTAAGAATAAGTCAGGGAGTGGCATTGAGTTTTTATGGCACAATGCATTTAGGCTTTTGATTATATGTGGAAAAACCGCCCAAAATTATTCCAGAAATTGCTTTTTTTTTGTTCGTGAGTTTTTTTTGACCTTGTCAGTTTCTATGCATGTGTTACAGTAAAAATCCCTAGGTTGGAAATTAAAAGCGCAGGGCAACTAACAAGGATGTTAGAAGGGTTAAAAAGTTTAATAAACTTTATAATGGATACAACTTAGGAGTTAAGGCCTGTTTTGCAGGGAAGCAAAGTTTGGGGCAAGGATGTCCCTACAGGTTGACAGATAATGCTACTGCTGTAATAAAAGACCGCTTATGCGGTCTTTTGTTTTTTGTCGGGGTTCTTTTTTGCAGGCGCTCTGAGGTCTTGTGAGCAATTTCTTAAGGCCAATTAAGAATAAGTTAAATTATCTGGTTGCACTTTTAAAACACAGCTCATCTATCTTTTTGATTTAATTTAAAAAAGTTAAAAACTCAGGTGCTAATCGATTGTTTTTTAGTTGATTTTTTTTATGGATCTTGTGCACTCTTTTGTATGTGTTAAAGTGAGAATCTATAAGTTGGAAATTAAAAGCGCAAGTCAGCTGATGAGGATGTCTTGCCAATTGGCCAAGGGGGCCATCTATTTGAAAACAGGGAGGGTACTCATGGTTGCAAATAAATTTTATGGCACAATTTTATTAATTGTTTCGGCGTTTCTTTTAGCACTTTATTCAGCATTAACGCTCGCGGCGCACCCGTATATGTCGAGCAGTGTCATTACGTGTTTAACTTGCTTTTTGAGTTTAATTTTTATTATGGTTCCAACATTTTATTTAAAGTTTCAAAATCTTAAAAGTAAAGACGTGACCTCAGTATTGGTGCGCGGGATTGGCGGGGGGCTTGCATTTTTCTGCTTTGTAACAGCCATAAAGCTAGTTAGCCTGGTTGATGCCGTTGTTTTGTTTAATACAACACCTATTATCGTTCCTATCATTGCGTTGTTTTATACAAGAACAAAGATTCCGCCTTTACTTTGGATTCCAATTATTTTGGGTTTCATAGGGATTATCCTTATTGTGCAACCAGACCGGCAAATATTTGACAATCCCGGTGAGTTGATAGCGCTTCTTGCAGGTGTTTTGTTATCGTTTGCATTAATTGCGGTGAGAAAACTAGTTGTGGAAGGTATGCCGGTGAGTGGTATTATTTTCTATTTTTTCTTTTTTGCAACATTGATTTCACTACCCTTTGCTATTTATAATTTTGAAGTTAGTTCGTGGATGGGTGTGCTGTACGTGTTCCTTGCGGCGATTGCCTTAACTGCTGTGCAGTTCACTTTCAGCTATGCTTATAAATTCGCTACTCCGGCAGAGGTGGGGCCTTATTGGTATTTGTCTATCGTTTTTTCTGGATTAATTGGTTATTTTTTCTGGGGGCAATCGTTAACAGTTGTAAAATTAATTGGGATTGTTCTTGTGGTTGCAACGGGAATTTCCACATTCTTTATTAATAGGCCGCCAGCGAAGTAAGTGAATTATTTTATTGCGGGTCTTCCATCGGAGGGCCCGTGGTTTGATAAAGAAAAAATACTTTTGTGATACCTTATTTTTAGTTCAGTGAACAATGTTTTTTTACTCTAAGCTGGAGTGTGGACATGCCAGAACTGTCAGATGTGTGGCGTCAGCTTCATCAGTTAACCTCTTTGGATAATGGCACTTGCCAAGTATGTTTTAGATTCGCTATGATAGAGCATCTTTAGCGTTGAGGAACTACTACTATGTGGCGTTTTGTCTTACTACTTTTTGTTGTGGCTTTGTCGGGTTGTGTGATAACGCCCAATGATTTAGGTGTGGCACCGAGCAAATGGCAAAATTTAAATAAAATCCAACAGCAAAAAATGATCGCCAGTTACCAGAAATTACGGAAAGTACATGTTACTTTGCCAGGTGATAAAACCCAG
>CAZGQK010000007.1:23896-76086 GCA_964527645.1 uncultured Legionellales bacterium
AAAACGCAGCGAGCCTTGGCGGGGAAGCTATCGGCGGGTACGGCAATGATGCCGCCGTTTACTCAAGCCGTGGCGTTTCAGCCAGCACAGTTTGTGCTGCGCTCCGGAGAATGTGCGCGTGTGCATCTACGTGCCGTAAAAACAAGAGCACGCGTAGCCTTATATGCCTGCTATGCCAAACGTACCTTAGCATTGGATCCGAGTCGTTATGACGTAAAATCCAAAGATGGCAGTGTTATTTTCACTTATAACCCATTATGGCAACAGGGATTTACTTACCGAGGCATCAATAGTTTTGGTTATGTGCGCTTGCATCAGGTGAATGTGCATTTGCAGTTGCAGCCGCAACCACAATCACAACCACAACCACAACCACAACCACAACCACAACCACAATCGCCGGCTAAGACCAGCGGTGACTAATCAGGTGGCTTGTGGATTGCCATTGCGGTAAGCTTTGCCTTATGACGCAGATATTAAGTTTTGATACTACTACTTCCGCTTGTTCGGTAGCGATACAGGCAAAGCAGCTCTACAGTTTGTTTGAGATTGCCCCGCGTCAGCACGCCGAGCGTTTATTACCGATGATTGAATTGATCATGACGCAGGCTGAGTTGTCTTGGGCAGATTTACAAGCGATTGCTTATTGCCATGGTCCTGGCAGTTTTATCGGCGTGCGTATGGCAACAGCGGTGGCACAAGCCTTAGGTTACGCGCAGCAATTACCGTTGTTGCCAATTTCCATGTTGCAAACCTTAGCACAGCAAGCTTGGCAAAAAGAAGGCTGCCAGCGTGTGCTAGCTGCTTGGGATGCCCGCATGAACGCTATTTATTGGGGTGCTTATGTGTGTGATGAGGCGGGTATTATGCAACCAGTATTGGCAGATCAATTAACCCCGCCAGCACAAGTGGGGCAGGGTCTTGATCGAGTCGAAACTTGGGCCGGGGCCGGTAACGCCTGGTCGGTTTATCAAGCACAATTGCCCGATGAATTGTGCATGAGTCTTTCGGCTATTTTTTCTGATTATTATCCAACCGCTGAAGCGATGCTAGCCATAGCTGAGCAAAAATTCAATCAAGGTGAGACGGTATCTGCCTTGCAAGCGCAGCCGCTTTATTTGCGTGATGGTGTAGGGTGATGTGGTTTTTGCTTTTTCTAAGGTATAGGCATACATTGCAGCATTGCATGGTTTTCATTATAGGTCTGCAATAATGGATCCTGTTGACATAGTAGATTAGCGTAGATCTGATAAATATCTAGCATAGAATTAGGTTAATTAAATCGCGGTCTTTGTTCCTCCATCTCTGCCACTGTTGTCACCTTTGTCTCTTTTCTTTTTGAGTGTCTGACTGGTGATTTTCTGTATTATTTTGGGCGTTAGATAGGGTGTGCAGGAAGTGAGTTAGACTGCGGGCCAAGTTATTTAATACTGAATAACTTGGCTCCCAATTATTTTAACAGCTTCTTATATCTTGCTCATTGCAGACTTTTTTTCGCTGAAAAGGTTTTAATTGCTGCACTTGTACAAATGCCAATTTGAGTTTTTCAATATCTGCCAAAGCATACAGATCATTCATGTTATTTAGAATAAAATAAGTGAGCTGCTTTTCATCATAGCGATATAAAGTTTGTAACACACGCAATAAGTCGAAATTAAGTCGCGTTGGTTTATTGCTATTGAGTGCGTATAGGGTCTCTTCTTTGGAAGATAAAATCCCCGCGCCATAAATGCGTAAACCTTGCTGGGTATTAACTAAGCCAAATTCGACTGTGAACCAGTATAGTCTGGCGAGTAATACGCGATCTTGCTGATTTAATTGCACACCGATTTTACCGATGGTGTGCGTGAAGTCAGCTAATCGAGGATCAGTTAGCATAGTGCAGTGGCCAAATACTTCGTGAAAGATGTCGGGTTCTTTTAAGTAATCGATTTCATCGGGCCGGCGAATAAAACTGGCCACTGGAAATGTTTTGTTGGCCAGCGTGTGAAAGAATTTTTGAAACGAGATCAGCGCGTCAACCGGCTTCACTTGCCAGCCGGTCAAAGGGCGCAGTTGTGCAGAAATATCGCGACACTGTGGAATTTTATCCGCTGATAATTTTAACTTGGCAACGCCTGTTTGAAATTCATCGCACGCTTTGTTTTCGATGATTTTTATCTGTCGGCAGTAGAGCTTGCTCCACACATTATGTTCTTCATCTGTGTAATGAATAAATCCCGATTTATCCGGTTTTTTGGCAATGTAATTGGTGTTTTTCATGGGCTAAGCTCCCGTTATAAAATAAATAACTATCGAGAAACCATTTAGCAGAAAAAGTGAGGAGTTTTCACCTATTTTTTATTATGTGAAAACCATCGCTTGCTGCTGCAATTGTTTCAATATCAAGAGTTTTTTAATAAAATAAATGCCCCTTAGTGGGCATAAGAAGAATATAGATAAGCACAAGCCAGCAGAAGAGGGCTTGGTATTGTGTGTTTCCGTTTTGCAAATTTAATGTCTAAATTCATGGTCCGGCTATCTTTATTGTAAGTAAATAGGTTAACAATACTAATTCAATAAATCAAGTGACTTGTCGGCATGGGGGCTGAAGTGTAGCACTTTGATAATTGGGTGTTTTTTTGAGCTACGCAGGCGCCTTGGCGAGGGCTTGTTTCGCCAATTGCGTAATAGCCGCCCAATTTTTTTCTTCAATTAAATTTGCTGGAGTTAACCAAGATCCACCGATTGAAGTGACATTTTCTAAATTTAAAAAATCTTGCATGTTATCTAAATTAATGCCACCGGTGGGGTTAAAAGAAACATTAGGAAATATCTTGGCGTAATGTTGCAATATTTTAATGCCGCCGAATAAACTGGCGGGGAAAAATTTCATTAAATCTAACCCAAATTCTTTAACGGTAACAATTTCAGACGGTGTGCACACCCCAGGTAAAAGTGGTAATTCAGCATCATGAGCGGCATCTAAAATAGTGGGTGTGGTACCCGGACTGACAGCAAATTGTGCACCAGCTTCTTTGGTTGCGGATAGCTGTTCTGCGTCGATGACGGTGCCAGCGGCTAATATGCATTCGGGTATGGCTTGGTGAATTTTTTCAATGGCTTTTAAGCCTTGATCGGTACGCAATGTGATTTCTAAAATTTCTATACCACCGGCCATCAAAGCTTCAGCCAAAGGGATGGCATGATCAATATCGGTGATAGTAATCACCGGAATAATACGAGCTTGGCTGAGTAGTTTTTTTAAATTCATAATTGCATCCACAGGCTGTTTCGGTTTAGTCTTAACTTTATGTTCTTTGCCCGAGGTTTATTATGTCCCATACACGATTTATTGCAATAGGTGAATGTATGCTCGAATTTAGCCAGCGCCAGGCGGATTCATTTGCGCTTGATTTCGCCGGTGATAGCTATAATGTGGCTTTGTATGTTGCGCGATTATTACCCGCGGAAGCGTGTAGTGTTGGCTATTATACGGCGTTGGGAGACGATCCTTACAGTAGTTTGATGTTGCAGGCCTGGCAAAATGAAGGCATTGATTGCCAATACGTGGCGCGTATTCCAGGCGCTTTGCCAGGATTGTATCTTATTCGCACAGATGCAGATGGTGAGCGTGAGTTTTTTTATTATCGCCAGCATGCAGCGGCTAAATGTATGTTTGATCCGGTGATTGTGGCGCCTTGTCAGGATGCGTTGATTGCCGCTGATTATTTGTATCTATCTGGAATAAGTTTGGCCATATTACACACAGATGGGCGTGAGCAGTTGTGGGAAATTCTAGCTAAAGCAAAGCAGCGTGGCGCGAAGATTTGTTTTGATGGCAATTATCGTGCGCGTTTATGGCCTAGCCAGAGTATTGCTCAAGAAGTAATCAACAAGACTTTGCCTTTGGTAGACATCTGCTTGCCTACTTTTTCAGATGAAAAAGAATTATATGGAGATGCGAGTATTGCCGATACGCTTGTCAGATTAACTGGACATGGCATTAAAGAAATTGTTGTGAAGGATGGGGGTAAAGGTTGTCATTTGTACCATGAAGGGGAGATAGATGCAGAAGTAATCGCTGCGGAAAAAGTAGACAAAGTGGTGGATACCACGGCTGCAGGAGACTCCTTTAATGCAGCTTATTTGGCTGCGCGACTGCAAAACAAAGATATGTGTGAGGCAGCTAAGCAGGGACATCGATTGGCGGCTCAAGTGATCACTCATCCCGGAGCCATTATTTCTGCAGCAGCCATGCCGGATCTTTAGGGTTTGTCTATGAAGGTGTTGTTAGTATCATTGTTGTTTTCTGCAGTTGTAAGGATTATATTCGGACACGATTTTTAGAGATACGCCCTAGTGTGTTTCATTACTTAACTAGGTTTATCTGCTGAGCCAATTTTGCCCTAGCATCATCGTTGGAGAATAAGCATATGGAAATAATAGAACCATCAGATAGCCGCAACTTAAAGAGCCGGTCTTTTGTGGTTTTAATTGCTTTGGTTGCCGCATTGACCGGTATTTTGTTTGGCTTTGATACCGGTGTTATTTCAGGTGCTATTTTGTTTATTTCTAAACAATTTCAATTGTCAGCGCTGATGAATGGGTTTGTGGTGAGCATTGTGTTGATTGGTGCTTTGTTGGGTGCGTTATTTAGCGGGAGTCTTGCCGATCGATTGGGTCGACGACTTTTATTAGTGATTACTTCGGTCATTTTTTTAGTCGGCACTGTCATTTGTGTGCTTGCCGGTAATATTGTCTGGTTGTTAATAGGTCGTTTGATTGTCGGGATTGGTGTGGGCATGGCTTCATTTATTGCTCCGCTTTATATATCAGAGATTTCTCCGCCAAGATATCGCGGCGGCCTAGTTTCTTTAAATCAATTAATGATAATTTGTGGGATTTTGTTTGCTTATGCCGTGGATCTTTATTTTGCTAAAACTCAAGCCTGGCGCTGGATGTTTGAAGTAGGCATTATTCCCGCTATTATGTTATTTATTGGCATGCTTTTTTTGCCAAGAAGTCCACGTTGGTTGATGTTAAAAGGTATGCCTGATGAGGCAAAAAAAATATTGCAAAAACTTCGTAATGAAAAAGTAGTGGCACAGGAATTAAATGAAATTGAAAGAAGCTTGGTATTGGTGAGTGGGGGATGGCGTTTATTGCGTCAGCGTTGGTTGATGTCCGCGTTGGTGATCGGGGTTGGGTTGGCTTTTTTACAACAAGCTACCGGTATCAATGCTATCATTTATTATGCGCCAACTATTTTTCAAATGGCGGGTTTTCAGAATATTGAGGTAGCGATCTTAGCAACCGTTGGTGTTGGTTTTATCAATTTGTTGTTTACTGTTGCTGTGATTCCCTTGATTGATCGTTGGGGGCGACGGCCTTTGTTATTTTTTGGTTTAACCGGCATGTTGATCGGCTTGTTGATGTTGAGTTTCTCTTTTCACGTTGCGATGGGGCAAATGAAATGGTGGGCATTGGCCGGGGTATTGCTTTATATGGCTGCTTTTGCCTTCAGCTTAGGCCCCTTGATGTGGCTGATTATCTCTGAAGTGTTCCCATTATCCGTCCGCGGGGTTGGCGCGAGCCTTTGCGTGTCCTTGAGTTGGTTCTTTAACTTCTTGGTTTCATTTAGTTTTTTGAGCATAGTGAAGTTATTGGGTGAAACTTCTACTTTTTTGATTTATGCTTTCTTTTGTTTAGTGGGGTTATTTTTCGTTTTTGCTTTTGTCCCAGAGACTAAGCGAGTAACCTTAGAGCAGATAGAAACCAATTTACGTGCTGGCATGCCAGGCAAAAGATTGGGGCGCTAGTTCCTCCAGGACGGTTGGGAGCACTTGGGTGATCATAAAACTGGGTTTTAGCTTAAGCCTGGTTTATGCGCAATTGTAGAGGTTAAAGTGGTGCTGGTGACAGGTTCAACTACAGGTATTGGGGCGGCGATCGCGCGGCGCTGTGTTGCTGAAGGTGGCAAAGTGATGATTCACGGGCGCCATGAAGAGCGTGCTCAGGCCTTGCAAGCAGAGCTGGGTGATAATAGTGCTTTTTGTTTAAGCGATTTATTGAATGAAAATATTGCGGATAAACTGGTAGATGCTGTGTTGGAAAAATTTGGACGTATTGATGCTTTGGTGAATAACGCGGGCATTTATCCACGCAATCATATTGAAGATTTAACACCTGAATTTTTTGATAAAGTGATGACAGTTAATTTAAAAGTACCAATGTTATTGTGCCAACGTGTGGTAGCTGAATTTCGTCGCCAAGGTGAGGGCGGGGCAATTTTAAATATAGGTTCGATTAATGCGCATTGCGGGCAAACTGATTTAGTGGTTTATTCCGCCAGCAAGGGTGGCTTAATGAGTATGACACGTAATTTGGGGGATTTATTAAATCGCGAAAAAATACGGGTTAATCAGCTAAATGTTGGTTGGACAGTGACGGAAAATGAAAGTAAATTAAAACAAAGCGAAGGTTTTCCTGAAGATTGGCAGCAGTATGTGCCACCGATTTATGCACCGACGGGACGTTTGCTGTCACCGGATGATGTGGCTGCGCATGTGGCTTTTTGGGTGTCTGATCAATCAGTGCCAGTGAGCGGGCAAGTCTATGAATTGGAACAATATCCATTAATAGGGCGCAACTTAATTAATGAAATTAATTTAACGGATTATATGAAGTGAGGTTTGTATGAAAATTACCGAAGTTAAAGTAATTGTTTGTTCGCCCGGGCGTAATTTTGTCACGGTTAAAATTATCACTGATGAAGGGCTTTACGGTTTGGGTGATGCTACCTTAAATGGTCGTGAATTGGCTGTGGCTTCTTATATTAAAGATCATTTGGCGCCTTGCTTAATTGGTCGTGATCCCTCACAAATTGAAGATATTTGGCAATACTTTTATCGTGGTGCTTATTGGCGTCGTGGTCCAGTGACCATGACAGCGATTGGGGGTATTGACATGGCGTTATGGGATATTAAAGGTAAAGCGCTTAATACACCTGTTTATAATTTATTGGGCGGTCGCAGTCGCCATGGTGTCATGGTTTATGGACATGCCAATGGTGCGGATATTGCCGAAGCGGTTGATGAAGTGGGTAAATATATTGATGAAGGTTATTTAGCAATACGTGCTCAATGTGGCATTCCTGGGTTGCCATCTACGTATGGTGTTTCTTCGGATAAAATGTTTTATGAGCCAGCAAAAAAAGGCTTGCCGCCGGAGAATGCGTGGTCAACGGAAAAATATTTAAATCATGCGCCGAAAATGTTTGAAAAACTACGTGATGTGTATGGCGATGACCCACATTTATTGCACGATTGTCATCATCGCTTAACGCCCATTGAAGCGGCGCGTTTGGGTAAAGAACTGGAGCCGTATCATTTATTTTGGTTAGAAGATACCGTGCCAGCCGAATTACAGGAAGGTTTTCGTTTAATTCGCAAGCATACCACGACGCCACTAGCTGTTGGTGAAGTATTTAATTCTATTTATGATACGCATATTTTAATTACTGAACAATTAATCGACTATGTACGCATGTGTATTGTACATTCCGGTGGCTTAACGCAAATGAAAAAAATTGCTTCATTTGCTGAGACCTATCGTATTAAGATGGGTTGCCATGGGCCAACAGATGTATCACCGGTAAATATGGCCGCCGCAGTGCATTTTAATCTGGCAATTAATAATTTTGGTGTGCAAGAGTATATGCGCCATACCCCAGAAACTGACGCAGTGTTTCCGCATCAATATACCTTTGCTGATGGCTATTTAAATACAGCGGATGATGTGCCAGGTTTGGGCGTTGATTTTGATGAAAAATTGGCTGAAAAATATCCTTATGAACCGGCTTATTTGCCCATTAATCGTAAATTAGATGGCACCATGTTTGACTGGTAAAAGATTATGAGAAAGTCTTTAATTGTTATTTTAACTCTGTGGTGTTGTCAAATGGTTATGGCGGCACCTAGTTATACGGATACCAAAAAACCACAATTAGTGAGAGCCTCACACAACACAGTTCGCATTACCATGCAATCCAATCCCACTACTGGTTATTTTTGGTACTTAGGAAAATACAATACCAACTTAATAACCCCGGTGAGTTATAAATTTTATCCGCCTTCGACAAAATTAGTCGGTGCACCTGGTTATGCTGAATGGATATTTAAATTAAAGCCAGCTGCTTTTTCAGTGCCGCACTTTTTACAAATTAAGTTTGTGCATTTGCGACCTTGGGATTTGATGAGTGAGGCGGTGAGCTCCTATGCAATCATTACCAAGCGTTGAGAAATGGCTCTTTTGCACCAATACTTTGTCGCGAAGATTTTGAAAAATCCTCATTTAGCGTCAAGTAAATTCCGATGTTTTCAAAATCTTCGCTTCGCGTCTTGGCACAAAATAGCCATTTCTATTTTGGCTCTTTTGTTCTCAGGCTTTGTTGCTTTAATTATTTCTTATGCAAAATCGATGGGGATTCCAAAGGGGAGTTATGAAATACTCCCTTTTGGTCGCCGATAACGCGGGTTTCCCGCGCAGGCGAAATTGAGTAAGGAAATAATCTTGGTCGCTTGCTAGCGAGTTGTTGAGCAACATGTTTTGTGGCTTAGCCACACGATCCACCCCTCACCGTTATCCTGCGACTTGATCGCGGCCGCCCTCCTTGGGTAGATCCAGAGAATTAAAAAAGCAACACCGTCATCCCGTGGTTTAGCCACGGCCTGTGCCCCCTCCTAGGGTAAATCTAAGAATTATAAAAATGGATACCTTGTCAAAGCTGCTCTATAACAGGCTGTTGTGGGCATGGGGTATGATAATTGTATTGATTAAGCATGAGCGCTGCTTGCTTGGATCCACGGTGTTCAGCTGCAGTCTTGGACCTGGGGGGGGGTTGACAAATAGGTCTGGAAGACATACTATGTCTCCAAGACATAATAAATCTCTTAGGCGTACATGAGGTGATAGATGGCAAAAGAAAAAAAAACACAATACGCGATTTTGGGCATGTTAAGTGTCGAGCCAATGTCAGGTTATGAGATAAAAAAAACCATGTCCGAGAGCACTCAGCATTTTTGGAACGAAAGTAATGGCCAGTTGTACCCAACACTAGCAAAATTGACTGAAGAAAAGTTGATTCGTGGCAAAGGCGAAAAAGCAGGAGATAAGAAAAAGACTGTTTATTATTTGACTCAGTCAGGCAAAAAAAAATTAAATGAGTGGTTGCTTAAGGAGGTTGATTATTATCCGCCACGCAACGAGCTGTTGTTGAAAATATTTTTTGGAGACAATGTATTACCACAAGATTCCATTCGACATATACAGGATCATCTTTTTCGTTGTGAAAGTCAGCTTGAGGTTTACCAAGGCATCGAGTCAAAACTTATGCGATTAGTAAAGCAAAAAAAACGACCAGTTTATTTTTTATTAACTGTGCAGGCCGGAATTAAAATAACTTTAGCTACCATGGATTGGTGTCGTGAATCTATTAAATTTATTAATAAATATACATAAGGGGTAAATTATCATGGTAGCTACACAAACAGACAATCCATTTTTGCAAGCTAACTTTGGTCCATGGTCAGAAGAGGGCTGTTATGCTGATTTGCGTGTTATTAGTGGCAAGATCCCCGTTGAATTAAATGGAGTCTTATATCGTAATGGACCGAATCCACAGTTTCCTGAAAACGATAAACATTGGTTTCAAGGCGATGGTATGATTCATGCTATTTCTTTGCATGGCGGTAAGGCAGATTATCAAAATCGTTGGGTGCGCACTGATCGCTTTAAGCTTGAACGACAAGTTGGTCGTCCGCTGTTTGGTAATTTCATGAATCCTAACAACTGTGATCCTTTAGCAAAAGAGATCAGTGGTAACACAGCGAATACCCATATTATTTCACATGGTGGGCGCTTATTGGCTTTGCAAGAGACCACCTATCCAACTGAAATAAATCCACATAATTTACATACTCTTGGCGAATATAATTACGCCGGGCAGGTGCCGGCCATGAGTGCCCATCCGCATTTTGATAGAGCTACCGGTGAGATGCTAAGCTATAATTACACGCCATTTTCTAATGCAGTGTCATTTTATGTGTTCGATAAAAATGGACGAGTAACGACTACTCAAACCATTCAGGTACCTTTCTCGAGCTTATTGCATGATTTTGCCATCACGACAAACCATGTTATCTTTCCTATTTTACCGTTGACATTTAATATGGAACGCGCTTATCAAGGCAAGCCTGTGTTGATGTGGGAGCCTGAGCAAGGATCTCATTTTGGCATTATGCCGCGCAATGGTGCGGCTGAAGATCTTATTTGGTTTGAACTAGAGCCTTTTTATGTTTATCACTTTATGAACGCTTATGAAGATAAAGGTTGTATTATTTTGGATGGTATGCGGGCGCCAAAATCGGGACTTTTTCCTGATGACAGTGGTGTTATCATACCATCTACAGAATCAGAATCACGGTTGACTCGTTGGGTTTTTAATTTGCGACAACGCAGTGTCAGTGAGTTTCAATTGGATGATACCGTTGCTGAATTCCCGCGGTTTGACGAACGCTTCACGGGGGTTGCTTATCGGCATGGTTTTGCTGTAGGCAGTATTGAAGAGCAATCGAGGCGTTTAGATATACCGTGTGCTTTGGTGCATTACGACTTACAGGCAGAGACCACTACGATACGTCGCTTGGGTGCTGGTAATACACCGAGCGAACCTGTTTTTGTGCCTAAGCATATGAGTAGTAAAGAGGGAGAGGGTTATTTGTTGAGTGTGATTTACGATGCTGCTAAAGATAGCAGTGTGTTATTGGTTCTTGATGCATTACATATTGATCAGGATCCTATTGCCATCGTTGAGTTGCCTCATCGTATTCCTAACGGTTTTCATGGGAGTTGGGTTGACGCAATGAGTGGATAAATTCGATGTGTGATCATAGATTTTGTAAGAAAATCTATTGAATGAAAAGTGCACGGAATTGCATACAGGATTTATTGTTAAGTAACTCCTTGTTGTGTTGCAATTTTAGGTTTTAAATAATCCATAAGCCAATAGAAAGCATGCGGCGCTAAAGGTTAAGGCACCGAAATAAACCAGCATAAAACCCTTGCCGGGCTTAGTTCTTGTTTTGTTTAGAGGAAAGGCTCCCGCAAAAAATCCTCCTGAAATAACTATTGCCGATAATGGGAATGTATATCTTAATATAGCTTGCCATACGGATGATAGAGAACAAGCTTGAATAAAAACTAATGCAACAAGGGATAGTGTCAGCCAAACACCAGCATGGGCATGACCTGCTCTAAACAATCGTTGAGCATAGGGATATTCCGAAAAATTAACTCCCATTTTTTTCTTTCTTAGTATCCCTGCTAAAAAGTAACCTCCATAAGCAACGGTTGGTAGGCATAGAAAAATAATGGCCGCGGTAAATAAGGTAAGGTGTGTCATTTGAGTTTCCTCTTGCAGTTATATTTTACAAATGAATTTTTAGGGTCAATTTTATTAAATTATTAAAATTTCACGAATTGATAAAGCTCATCCACCTGCTCTAGTTAAAAGACAGCATGGGAAAGTATATGCGTTTGTATTTTAGCTTGAACTATATATATATTCAAGTTTAAAAATTTTTTCAAGTTGAGTTAGTTTATTGATAGAAAGAAATTAGGCTAACTTAATCAAGGTATAGAATCATTCGATTTGTTTTTCTCCCTAAAGTGAGCAAGTCTCTTGCCTGCACTTCCTACCCTATGACTCAATTGTCCCTCAGTGGGCTACTATAGCCATTGGGTGGGCACAACAAGTCGATAAATTCGATGCGACATCCTTGTCGCGAGCAGCTGAATAAAATATATCGTATATGCTATCTAATTTATTTCCCAGCTATAAGCTTTGGCGCATGAGTGCGTTCTTAGAATATCAAGCATTATATGGAGGTCATGCCTGTTGTTGGTCTCACGTTGAGGTCGTCATTATCTCTCTTTCCTGGACAAGCATAAAAACGGCATAAATGAGCACAAAAAAAAGCCGATGCTCTCGTTCTTAGACTGCTGAAACAAGTAGAACAAGCAGCAAGAAAACATGAATTATTATTATTCTTCTTCGCAGCACTAGGAGAATATGGCTTCTTCGTCTGAGCCCGATTAATATCGGACGGCGGCGGCGGCTCTACAGATAAGCGCTGTGTTGCTGTTGCTGCCGCCGCTGCCGCAGCGTCCTCATCAGCCTTCGCGCTGGCGCGACGATTCTTCACCCGGGTCTGAATTATCTCTCCTGCTGTGCGGAGGATTTTTTGCTTTGTAGCCGATTGCCGATTGGCTTCAATGGTGGGGGGTGGTGAACTAGCGTCTATTGGTCCACCGTCACCTCCACCTTTACGGTTGAGGATCAGCTGCCATTCGATTGCCCCATAGGTTATTTCGTCTGGGTTTTGCATTTAAATCCTCCTTATAATTTTCGCTCTTGCATAGGTGATATAAAAATAATATCTCTATTTATCTTGCCTGTAAATTGATAATTTTTGTTTAAGTATTGTGGAGCTTATTAAGCGAGTTATTTGTATATTGGCCGCGTGCTATTATTAATATATTAAATATTACTAATTGAATAATTAAATTAATTATCCAGGAGTGAAAATTACTTATTTAATAACTTGATCCTGCTACTAAACAGTGGAGTGAAGAAAAGTATTTTTGTCTCGTGCTCATTATGGAGTCCAGTAATGATAAAAAAACATTTTCTGTTATTTTAATTTTCTGGATCTACCCAAGAGTGGTTTGTTGTGTGAAAAAAATCAGGGGTGGTTATTTAGTGGTGCTGATATTTTCACGCACATAGGGCAAGTAATGTGGTTCCCAAGTTTGTGCGTCGATTAGTTCTTCAATGGGTTGCTTGCTGTCAATGCCGGCCAAACCTTCTTTGACAGCAGTTGCAGCTACAGCAATGGCAACGGCACGCGAAGCGGCTTGCGCTTCTTCGATATTGGGTAGCAATTTACCATTTTCGCGCGAGCCAAATTCACTTAATGTTTTTGCCGCAGCCATGAGCATGTTATCGCTTAAGGATTTTGCCCTCACGGCAATAATGCCCAAACCAATGCCTGGAAACGCTAAATAATTATTGCATTGGCTAATGATTATTTTTTGATTATTGTAAGTGATATTGTCAAAAGGACTGCCGGTGGCAACTAATGCTTTGCCGTTGCTCCATTGTAAAATATCTTCTGGCGTTGCTTCGGCGCGTTCAGTGGGATTAGATAACGGAAATATCAGGGGTTTTTTTGTAGCGTTTGCCATGGCTTCGATACAGCCTTGGGTAAATGCGCCAGGTTGCGCGGAGCAGCCAATTAAAACGCTGGGTTTGCAGTGTTCAATGACTTCTTGTAATTCAATATGGGCAGGGTTATTGACAGGCCAAGCGGTGATATCTTCTGTTTTTCTTAAATAGGGTTGTTGTATCTGGGTATAATGTCGGCTTTTTTCGGTTAATAATCCGCTACGATCAACCAACCAAAAGCGTGCATGTGCCTCTTCTGCAGAAAGGCCTTGTTCGATGAGTGCTTGATATATGATTTCAGTAATACCCATGCCGGCTGTGCCAGGACCAAAAACAACAAAGCGTTGTTGGGTTAAAGGTTGCTTTGTCTGCTTAACAGCACTTAAAATAGCGGCTAGTGTAACGACGCCAGTGCCTTGAATATCATCGTTAAAACTGCAAAGTGCTTCGCGGTGTTGGATTAAATTTTGTTGCGCGTTTTTTTTGCCAAAATCTTCCCAGTGCAAAAAAACATCTGGAAATTTTTGTTTAATAACACGAATAAACTCATCAATAAAAGACTGGTATTCTGCGCCACTAATACGCGGGTGGCGCCAGCCTAAATACAAAGGGTCATCCAGCAAAGATTGATTGTTGGTGCCGGCATCCAATAAAATAGGTAATGTGTGCATGGGGTTAATGCCGCCGACGGCGGTATAAACCATGAGTTTAGCGACTGGAATAGCCATGCCGCCAACACCTTGGTCGCCAATACCTAAAACACCTTCGCCATCGCTAACAACAATCAGTTTAATTTCCGGGTGTGAGCGATTATCTAAAATTTCTGCAATGCGATCCATGTGCGGGTAGGCGAGGTATAGTCCGCGCGGGTGCATAAATTTCTTATTAAAAGTTTTGACAACGGAGCCAACAATGGGTGTGTAAATGGTGGGTAACATTTCGCGTAAATGTTTTTTGACCAATTTATAAAATAAAATTTGGTTAGTGTTTAGTATATAGTTTAATAGAATATTTTTATTACTCAGTTTGTCGTAAGCTTGGTATTGTAAATAAGCGCGCTCTACTTGTTGGTCAAGCGTTTCGACATCCATGGGCAGTTTGCCGAGCAGTTCGAAGGTGCCGCGCTCTGCCAAGGTGAAAGCGGTGCCCTTGTTAAGCTGCGGAATGGTTAGCAGTGCCTTGCCCTTAATAGGCGTGAGAAGCTGTGGGTTTCCCTGTTTATCTGAGATAATTTTGAACTTAAGCATGTTGCAGACTCTATATTTTTTCTAACCGATTGTTTTATGCCGTTTTTCTAATATTTCTTGCTATTATGCCTAGTCTTGAAGGTGGGATCAATGCATATTTAAGTGTCATGCTTATCGTCGTCAGGCTTAATAGTGCCTTTGGTTTGTATAATCGTATTATCGTCGTTACTAAAGACACCTTCTTCATTCCAGGGCAATTTGCGATAAGGGGCTTGTTCAGTAATGGGAAACATCGGGTATTTGACAATATTAAAATACGGTGAATAGTCAAAATCGCTAGGGGTAAATAATTTTGGGTTGCGATGAATAAATTCACGTTCATTGTTTTTCTTTTCCAAAATATGCGGAATAATAGGATAATTAATTGACATAAACGCTTCGGCGATCATGGTGGAACAAATATCTTGTGTTGCTTTCCCGGGTTCATAAGTGAATAAGCTGGATCCTAAACGTCCCGGAAAAAGACGGCTGGCCAAAAGAAATCGACCTAAATCGATAAATTGGCGCAAATTGTAGGATTTGCCAATACATGAGCTGGCAAAATCGATGACCTTTTCTACGTCTGCGCGTGATAGGCTTTGTGGTCGGCAAATGCGAATGTGGAGGTCGTTATAATTATTAATGGGTGAGACGATGGTGCCTTCACCGAGTATACTTTCAATCATTAATTGTTTGTGTTCTGCTTCCGGGAAGGATGCTAAAATTCTTTCGCGTGCCGCTTCACTTTGAATATCGCGCAAATAGCCGATATATAATGCTGAGTGTGTCCATGGACTTTGTGTCAGGCGCTTGATAACGCTGCTAATACGATGTTGACCCTCAATTAAGATGACATCGGCGGGGCGTAGTTCATAACTGATGCGTTCAAAGTCACACAAATGAGTGCGCGCCTCGGTTTTGACTCTTTTCATCCAATATTTAGAAAATTGTTCTGTAATCCAGCTACCAAATCCCATAACTACCTCAGTTCTTTGCTATTTTTTCTGCGAGCTCAGTCGCCTGGCCTAAATAATCGCTAATATTTAAACTTTTTAAGCGTTCTTTTTCATTGTCAGGTAACGCTGATTGATCAATAAATTTGGCTAAAGCCACTTGATCAACTGCTGCGCCGCGGGTTAATTGTTTCAGTTGCTCATAACCTTCGCTAATGCCATAGCGACGCATCACGGTTTGGATGGCTTCGCTTAATAATTCCCAGTGTTGTTGCAGTTCTTCAGCTAATCTTTTTTCATTAACCGTTAATTTATCCAAACCCAGTTGACAGTTTTGATAGCCAATTAAAGCATAGCCAAAAATAGTGCCTAAATTACGTAACACGGTTGAATCACTTAAATCACGTTGCCAGCGTGAAATAGGTAACTTATTCGCCAAGTGTTGTGCTAACGTGTTGGCTAAACCAAAATTACCTTCCGCGTTTTCAAAATTAATCGGATTAATTTTATGCGGCATAGTTGAAGAACCGACTTCATCTGTTTTTAACGCTTGTGTAAAATAGCCCAAGCTAATATAGCCCCACATGTCTCGACTAAAATCAATTAAAATGTTATGGCAGCGAGACAGCGCTTGCAAAAAGGCAGCTAATTCATCGTGCGGTTCTATTTGTGTGGTGTAGGGGTTATACGTTAAACCTAGCTGTGAAATAAATTTTTCACTTAAACTTGGCCAATTAACCTCGGGATAAGCAACATAATGCGCATTAAAATTACCCACCGCACCATTGAGTTTTCCCATGATCGGCACTTGTTGTAACGCGCTGAGTTGTCGTTGTAGGCGATAGGCAAAATTTGCCATTTCTTTGCCGAGCGTAGTGGGGGTAGCGGCTTGACCGTGTGTTCTGGCCAACATCGCTGTGGCGGCGTGTTGTTTGGCGAGGGCTTGTAGTTTGGTTACCATCGTTTGTAAATTTGGCACCAATGCCTGCTCGCGCGCTTTGTGAAGGATAAGTGCGTAAGCCAAGTTGTTGACGTCTTCTGAGGTGAGCGCAAAATGAATATAAGCGCTGGCATTTTTCAGCTCATCGTCTGCGGCGAAGATCTCTTGCAGATAGTATTCAATTGCTTTGACGTCATGATGGGTTGTGTTTTCAATCGCTTTGATGCGCTGGGCTTGTTGCAAATCAAAATTTTCTAACAGATCCAGCAGTTTTTTGTTAGCGGCTTTACTGAAAGCCTTGAGCTGTTTGATGCTTGATTCTTGAGACAGCAAGATGAGCCAGTGTATCTCGACGTGCAGGCGATGATAAATAAGGCCGTATTCGCTACATAGTGGTCTTAACAGGGCCGTTTGTTGTGCATAGCGACCATCTAAAGGTGAAATTGCGGTAAGTGTTGATAATTCCATGGATTTCCGTTTCCGTTGCTGTTGGGTTCGTACCTAGAAATCATACACCACCTCGGGGGGTTGTTGAAACCGTTGCTAATTGATTGATGTTGGCGGTCGGCTTAGGTACCATGGGTCTGCGTTAGGACGGGTGAGAACAAGGATGTGACATTGAGGACAAAGATGCAGTTCATCGATTTAAAACAGCAACAGCAACTGATTAGGCAGCAGATTGACAAACGTATCAGTGACGTATTGTCTAGCGGCCGCTATATTATGGGCCCCGAAGTGGAGGAAGTTGAGCAGCGCTTGGCCAAATTTGTTGGTGTAAAACATTGTGTTAGCGTTTCCAGCGGTACTACAGCCTTGTTGGTAGCGTTGAAAACCTTGGGTATTTCTCCCGGTGATGAGGTGATTACCACGCCGTTCAGTTTCTTTGCTAGCGTTGAAGCGATTCTTTTGTTGGGTGCTGATCCCGTGTTCGTCGATATTGACCCAGCCACCTACAACATCAATACCCAGCTGCTTGGGGCAGCGATCACGCCCCGGACTAAAGCTATTATGCCAGTCTCTTTATTTGGCCAGTGTGCCGATATGACAACTATTAATGCCATTGCTAAGCAACACGGATTAGCAGTTATCGAAGATGGTGCGCAAAGTTTTGGTGCGTTGTATCAAGGCAAGCGTTCTTGTGGGTTGTCGACTATTGGTTGTACCAGTTTTTATCCGGCGAAACCGTTGGGTTGTTACGGTGATGGCGGCGCTTGTTTTACTGATGACGATGCCTTGGCGCAATTAATGCGCGAGCTGCGTAATCATGGTGAAAGTGGTCATTATAATCATGTGCGTGTCGGTATTACCGGTCGCTTAGATACCCTGCAAGCGGCGGTGTTATTGGCGAAATTAGATATTTTTGACCAAGAAATAGCGCAGCGTCAGCAAGTGGCACAGTGGTATTATGAGCGCTTGTCGGGCAAAGTAACCTTGCCTTTTGTTGCATCAGAAAATCAAAGTGCTTATGCGCAATTTACCATCCGTGTTAAACAACGTCAGCAGGTTATTCCAGCATTAACAGCAGCGGGGATTCCATGTGCGGTGCATTATGCCAAAGCGTTGCATCAACAAGCGGCCTTTACCGATACGCCGTTATCGCAATTGCATTTTCCCCTGGCCGAACGTGCTGCCTGTGAAGTGTTGAGTTTGCCATTCCATCCTTATTTAACTGTTGCACAAGTGGGCGAGGTTGCTGAACAATTATTACAAGCCATGGAGATATCGGCTGCGGTAGAGAGTTAGGAGCGCTAATGGCAACGGCTAAGGCTTGGTATCTTATTTACAGCAAACCGCGTCAAGAACAAGTAGCGTTGGCTAATTTAGCGCGGCAAAATTACGTAACTTATTTACCCATGACAACCCTTAAGCGACGACGACGCGGACAATTAATTGATGTCATCGAGCCCTTGTTTCCGCGTTATTTATTTATTCACCTAGATCAAGGTGTGGATAATTGGAGTCCGATTCGTTCGACGCGTGGGGTTGCGCATTTGGTGCGTTTTGGTGGCGTGCCAGCACAAGTGCCGGATGAATTAATCGCCCTATTGCATGAGCAAGAAAATAACGAAGGCCAAGTTGCACTTTCATCTCCCACATTACAGCCAGGCCAAAATGTGCGTGTGATGGGAGGCGTGTTGACAGGTTATGAGGGTGTGGTCATCAATACTTCCGGCGAAGAACGTGCCACTGTTTTATTATCATTAGCCAATCGCTATAGCAAAATTAAATTGGATATAAGTGATTTGGATTCGGTTTGATTTTTTTTAAGGCAGTGTAGCGACGTGGCGATCCCAAAACGATAAAAAAAATCTCTACGTGCCGCGGTTTGTCCGCGACATCCAGACAGTACAAAAAGTACATTGTTTATCCAAATAATACCATGCGAATTGTTCAAAAATAATACAATTAATGGCGTGATAAATCAAAGAGATGGCATTAATAAAAACACTTGCATTTTTATGCCAGACGGGTAGAGTGTTCGTGCTATGAACAAGGAAAATCGGCAACAAGAAATGCTGCTCAATGTGTTGCAATCCATTGAGGGCGAGCCAAATATTTCGCAGCGCAGCCTTGCGCAGCGTTTGGGTGTGGCTTTGGGGGTTGCTAATGCGTGCTTGAAACGCTGTGTGCATAAGGGATTGGTTAAAATCGAACAAACGCCTGCCAATCGCTATCTGTATTTTATTACCCCACAAGGTTTTGTTGAAAAAGCGAGTCTAACCGCTCAGTATGTTAAGCGCTCGCTGAGTTTTTATCGTGATGCCTCCGCCAGTTTCAGTCGTTGTTTCCAACAATGCCAACAACAACAGCAGGTACAAATTGTACTTTGCGGGATTTCTGATTTAACAGAAATTGCTTTGCTGTGGGCGCAGCAAGCGGGGCTTGAAGTGTTGGCGATTTACGATGCCAGTGCACAAACCAATGAGCATTTAAATTTACCGGTGTGGCAAACATTGCCAACATCCACCGATGCAGTTTTTGTGTTATCGACAGCAACAGCTGCTGATAAAGTGTATCAACAATTATTGGCACAATTAGATCAAGAAAAAATCTTGGTGCCGGATATTATTACGTTAAAGCGCTGAGAGGCGCGGTGACGTTTTTTTATGCTGTGATGACACGGTAGGGCGGTAGCGACCTTAAATAGAGGTTAAAATGCCATATTGGCGTGTGGAGTTTGTCGCTATTACAAATAAATCTGACATTTTTATATATACGGCCCTATTGGCGCGTGGAGTTTATAATAAACAACACAAGGAAGTGATTGATGAAGCGTTTAAGAAATTTATTTTTGCATCATCCCCAATCCGTTAATGAAACGTATTGGCAACATTTTCGCAACGCCAGTAGTTTTGCAATACAAGTGTTTGTGGCGGCAATAGCAGGAATAATACACGCCGCGCTGCCTTTTTTCTTTGAAAAAACGTTGAGTCAGACTATTAAAAAAATGCATCAAAGGCTCAGCGAACGATTTATAACTACAGAATATCACCACGCAGAGGGTGAAGCTGTTGAAACCGAAGAGTTAGTTTAAAATGGATGAGCAAAAGAAAAATATAGCCGTAGTGGGTAGTGGATATTGGGGCAAAAATTTGGTGCGTAATTTTTTAGTATAATTATTTAGTTGTGGTTAAGTTGATTTAGTTTAAAAATAAAAGGTGTACTTATGTTTAATGATAAAACAATATTGATAACTGGTGGAACGGGTTCGTTTGGTAATGCTTTTGTTGCCAAGTTATTGCGTGATTATAAGCCAAAAAAAATCATTATTTATTCGCGGGATGAATTTAAACAGTTTCAGATGCAGCAGAAATTTTCTCAAGACTGCATGCGTTATTTTATTGGAGATGTGCGTGATTTGTCACGATTGCGCATGGCGCTTAGAGGGGTCGATTTTGTGGTGCACGCAGCAGCATTAAAACAGGTTCCTGCAGCGGAATACAATCCATTTGAATGCATCAAAACAAATATCCATGGTGCGGAGAATATTATTGAAGCCGTTTTGGAAAATGGTAACATTGAAAAGGTAATTGCCCTGTCAACCGATAAGGCAGCCAGTCCCATTAATTTATATGGTGCCACTAAATTGGCTTCCGATAAATTATTTGTAGCTGCAAATAATATGACGGGCAATATCAAAACGCGCTTTTCTGTTGTTCGGTATGGTAATGTTGTGAATTCACGTGGTTCGGTTTTACCCTTCTTTAAAAAAATGATCGCAGAAGGAGTTGATGAGCTTCCTATTACCGATGCTCGGATGACGCGCTTTTGGATTACTTTAGATGAAGCCATTGAATTTGTGGTGCGCTCATTTCAACGATTGCAGGGTGGTGGGATTTTCGTACCTAAAATACCGTCAATACGCATAATAGATTTGGCAGAGGCGTTGCTTCCAGGTGTGCGTCATAAATTAATTGGGCGCCGTCCCGGTGAAAAACTACATGAGTTGATGTGCCCGAAGGATGATGCTTATCGTACCCTTGAATTCCATGATCATTATTTTATTGAGCCTGCTATCTCTTTTTCACACGAAGTAAATTTTAGGACAAATCCTTTAGAGGAGACAGGTGAGCCTGTTGCTGACGAGTTTGAATACAACTCGGGGACTAATCCTTGGTTTTTAACCGTTGAGGAGTTGAGGCAGTTATACGCGCACGATTTGGTTGCTGTTTAAACGCCTTGAATTTCAATTTTTAATCTAAGAATCTATTATGTCAGATACATACATTCCTTATGGCCGCCAGGATATCAATCAAATTGATATTGAAGCAGTTTGTGATGTCTTAACATCAGATTGGTTAACGCAAGGTCCCGCAGTACTACGTTTTGAGCAGGCGTTGTGCACTTATACAGGAGCAAAGTATGCTGCGGCAGTTTCGAGTGCGACAGCGGCGTTGCATGTATCTTGTTTAGCGCTTGGTTTGGGCAAAGATGATTGGCTTTGGACTTCAGCGAATACTTATGTTGCCAGTGCAAATTGTGCTTTATATTGTGGTGCGCAGGTTGATTTTGTTGATATAGACCCTATGACGTACAATATGAGCGTTACGGCATTAGAAAATAAATTGTTAAAAGCAGAAAAGTTGGGCCGGTTGCCGAAAATTGTGATACCTGTACATTTTGCCGGACAATCTTGCGATATGCGAAGTATTAAGCTGCTTAGTGAAAAATATGGATTTCGTATCATTGAAGATGCGTCGCATGCGATTGGTGGACGGTACTTGGATAAACCGGTGGGTAGTTGTCAATATTCTGATATAACGGTTTTCAGTTTTCACCCAGTTAAAGTAATTACAACCGGAGAGGGCGGGGCAGCCTTAAGTAATAATGCTGATATTGATGCAAAATTAAAGCGCCTACGTTCACACGGAGTGACACGTGATCGCGAGCTGCTTCAGCGTAACGATGGTCCCTGGTATTACGAGCAGCAGGAGTTGGGTTTTAATTATCGTATGAGTGATATGCAAGCGGCTTTAGGTTGTTCTCAGCTCTCGCGCATTGATGAATTTGTCACGAAGCGTCATAAAATAGCAGAGTACTATCGTGTAAAACTCGATGGTTTTTCAATAACATTACCATTTCAAGATAAATCCTGTTATTCGGCATTGCATTTATACCCTATTCAAGTAGATAAAACGATTAGAAAAGAATTATTCGAGCATCTGCGTACTCATCAAATCGGTGTTAACGTTCATTATATACCGGTGTATAAACAGCCGTATTATCAAAATATAGAATTTCCTTACGATTACTGTCTGAATGCTGAGGATTACTATGATTCTATATTGAGTTTGCCTATCTATTATGGTTTGAAGAAGTCTCAGCAAAATTGTGTTATAGAAAAGCTAGCTTCTTTCATATCAGACCCTTGCTTGGCATAAGGAGAGAATTGTGTCAGTTATTATTGGAAATAAGTTATCTCTAGCACTTGGCGACTTTGTTAATACTGTGTTAGCCACTATCATGGGCTCGGAATCGAAGGCATTTGTTGAGGAACGAATGACTTTAATTTTCCGTGATTGGTATCAACAATATAGAGGCTGCATGTGTGATTTTAAAATGAAGAATTTTGATGATGAACACGTTGATATTTTGCAGAGAGGATCATTAACTGAACCCATGGTATTTGTTGATTTTTGGCCGCCCCACTTTGTTGGTGGAGTTCATGATCATAATACTTGGTCATTTGTTGCTTCTTTACTAGGGACTGTTACGCATCAATTGTGGGAAGATGAAAGTAAATTCGATATTAATAGATGTCTCTTAAAAAGAGCTTCAAAAAAAAGTGTATCCGAGGGCAATTGTACATTTTTGTCAGAAACTGCTATTCATCATGTTGCCAATACTACAGATCAAAATGAGCTTGCACTGACGCTGCATGTGTATGGTGCTTCGCTATTGGATACGAAGCGATACATGTACTATCCAGAAAAAGGGATAAAAATATTGAACCCAAATACTGAGTTTTATGAATCTATTAATGAGGTTTCAGGTATAATTTGATAGTGCTTTATCTTTATAACTAATTAAATAATGGGAGGTTACTTAAATGGTGAGTCTTTTAAACAAAAAAGTTGGCGATGGGCATCCTTGTTTTATAACATTCGAGGCAGGTCCAACTATTAATGGCTTTGATTCTGCTAAACGTCTGGTCAAGTATGCGGCGGATGCGGGTGCTGATGCCATCAAGTTTCAAATTTTTGATGTGGATCGATTGGTTGAAGATAAACAACAGTTGTTTACGTATGACATCCTAGTAGATAAAACCACAGGCCAGCGTGAAACAATCTCAGAGCCTCTGTACGATATATTATTGCGTCGACAATTAAAGCGTGAAGAATGGCTTGCAATAAAGCGTTTTTGTGATGATTTGGGACTGGCATTTTTTTCAACAATTGGATTTCAAGAGGACATAGAATTATTAGAAGAAATGCATTGTGATTCAATTAAGATTGCTTCAGCTGATATTAATCATTTTCCTCTGATTCGTCGTGCAGCTAAAGCGGGGATGTGTATACAATTGGATACTGGAAAAGCATCTTTGGGAGAAATTGAACAAGCGGTTGATGTTATTCGTTCCGAAGGAAATGAGAATATTATTATTCACAGTTGTCCTTCTGGATATCCAGCGCGACTTGAGAGTATTAATTTGAATCTTATCCTAACATTGAAGAAAATGTTTCCGTATCCGATTGCATTTTCAGATCATACACCTGGCGCAACGATGGATATTGCAGCCGTAGCATTGGGAGCAAATTTGGTTGAAAAGACTATCACAGAGGATAGGCAGACTCGAAGTGTTGAGCATATTATGTCACTTGAGCCCCAAGAGATGAAAGGCTTTGTTCAAACAATTCGCGAACTTGAAATTGCACTTGGTTCAGGTCGACGCGTTCTACATCCACAGGAAAGAGAGAATAGGAAAGCTATTCGTAGAAGTATCTTTATAAAAAATAATGTCAAAGCTGGGGTGCGATTGGCAGACGCCGATATTGAATTCAGAAGGCCTGGTTTTGGCATAGCGCCGGATCAATACCAGCAATTAATTAATTTTAAACTGAAGACTAATCTTACAGCAGGCCATCGTTTATCTTTGGAAGACTTGTTGCCGGAGTAATTAATATGTCTACTGTTGCTTTAATTCCTGCACGTGGTGGTTCCAAACGTTTGCCGAGAAAAAATATTTTAGATTTCCATGGTAAGCCAATAATTGCTTATACTATTGGGGCTGCTTTAGAAACTGGTCTTTTTAGTGAAGTTGTTGTTTCAACAGAAGATGATGAAATTGCAGAGATAGCGATCGATTGCGGTGCTATTGTAGATAAACGCTCTCCAAAGCTAGCCGAAGACACCTCTAGCATAGTTGACGTTTGTTCGGATTTTCTAAACCGACGTGAAGCAGCAGGTATTTTTTATGACAAAATGGTAGTCTTGTATGCAACAGCCCCTTTGCGAAATTCACATGACATTGTGAATGTCTTCAATCTTTTAAATGGGGCAACCGGGTTTGCCATGGCTGTGACGCCTTGCCGCGTTAATTTTCACCAGGTCATGACTATTGATGACGGCAGTCTACAGGCTGTTTTCCCTGACATGATTAACGATAATATGCCTAGAAATTCGTATTGTTTTGGGAATGGTAGCACCTATGCAGTGAATGTTGAAGATTTTAAGCAGGAACGTGGATTTTATGGTAAAGGAGTTAGGGGATATATGATGCCCAATGAAAGGTCGATTGATATTGATACACTAGAAGACTATGAAGAGTTAACCAAACTTGAGGTTATGTAATTAGTTATGAATGTTATTGTAAGAGTTGATTCATCACAATTAATCGGTATGGGCCATTTAATGCGTTGCTTAACGCTTGCAGAAACCTTGCGAAATGAAAAAGCTATAATTACTTTCATTTGCCGGGACTTGCCAGGAAACCTTTCGAATCTAGTTGTAGAAAAAGGGTTTTCTCTGATTAAATTAAACTATGATAATTCTGTTGCGCAAAAATTGGAGTCTTTGTCAGAGCATAAGCAATGGCTAGGGGCTAGCATTCATACTGAAATTACTGACATGTGCGATATTTTACAGAACCATGAAAAAGCTGATTTGTTGGTGGTAGACCATTATGCCTTAGATGAGCAGTGGGAATCACAAATGCGTTGCTATACTAAGAAAATTATGGTGATTGATGATTTGGCAGATAGAAAGCATGATTGTGATATTTTGTTGGATCAGAATTTCTTTATAAATCCGCTAGAAAGATATAAATCTCTCATTCCTGAGTCTTGTAAATTATTACTTGGGCCCAACTACGCGTTACTTCGTGAAGAGTTTGTTGGTGCAAGGCGATCATTAAAATCTAATAAGGAAAAGCTTAACAAGTTTGTTATATCAATGGGTGGGAGTGATCCTAGGGGTCTAACTGTTAAGTTTATTGATATTTTATTTGAATATAAAATTGAAACAAAGAAAGAGTTTAAACTACGCGTTATAGTGGGGCCAGCCAATCAAAATATTAAACAAATAGATTTATATTCCAATAGAGAACATATCGAGATTATACATTCTCCATCAAATATGGCAGAACATTTTCTCTGGGCAGATTTGTGTTTAGGCACGTCTGGTTCAACTAACTGGGAAAGATGTGCGCTTGGGCTTCCAGCAATTGTCGTTATTGATGGTGATAATGAACGTGAAATTGCCGAAAATTCACAGGATGCTGGCTTCTTGTTTGCCCATGAAAATGATGATTGCTTACAAGATAGCATTATAGAATGTCTTAAGGGTCTTTCTAATAAAAAACTAAAAATAATGTCTAAGTTGGCAATGAATGTTACTGATGCTCATGGAGCAGAAAAAGTCGCTAAATTGATACGAGAGGAGGTAAAAGAAGCATGTCAAATTCAATAATAATTGCGGGCGAAGAACTTAAGCGGGGTGGTACTCCTTTTATCGTTGCTGAAGCTGGGATTAATCATAATGGCGAGCTTGATAAAGCATATAAGATGATTGATGTGGCTAAAGGTTGTGGTGTGAATGCTGTTAAGTTTCAAACATTTAAGGCGAATGAATTTGTTGCAGATAACTCACAAATGTTTACCTATAAATCGCAAGGTAAAGACGTGACTGAATCAATGCTAGATATGTTCGAACGCTATGAGTTTAGTAAGCAAGAGTGGATAAAAATTAAAAAGTATTGTGATCAGTCAGAAATAACATTTTTGTCGACGCCACAAAATGTTTCAGATTTGGAACTTCTGCTTGAACTGGGTATTGAAGCAATCAAGGTCGGTTCCGATGATTTCACTAATCTACCATTGCTGAGAGAATATGCTAAAACAGGATTGCCATTAATTGTTTCTTCAGGCATGGCCAATATGGCAGAAATTTTTGAATCTTTGGAAACTATCGGTGCTTTTGATGGTTATCCAACGATTTTATTGCAATGTACTTCAGCTTATCCAACCCCAGTAAATGAGGTAAATTTGAATAAAATGAAAACGTTAAGAGGAGCATTTCCAAATATCATTTTAGGTTTTTCAGATCATACGCAAGGGCCGCTGGCGTCATCTTTAGCCGTGAGCTTAGGTGCTGTTTTCTTTGAGAAGCATTTTACACTATCACACGATTTACCTGGTCCTGATCATTGGTTTTCAGAGGATCCAAATGGATTAAAAGAGTGGGTTGCTTCAATTCATCGGTCATTCGAAATGATGGGGTCTCACATTTTAAGACCAACCAGCTCAGAGCGTGAGATGAAAAAAATTGCTAGAAGAAGTATTGTAGCCAAGAAAGATATTGCGGCAGGTGAAATATTTTCGCTAGACAACCTTACTTTAAGAAGGCCGGGAATAGGATTGGAGCCAAAGTTTTTATCTAAAATAATCAATTACACTTCGAAAAAAGATATTAAAAAGAATCAATTACTGTTATTGGAGGATTTGGTGTAGTGGATGATTTAGCTTTCAAAGAGAAGTTTGAAAAATTTATTCAATTTAAATGTAATAGGTTTCATCCTTTGGTCTGGATAAATGGAGACCCAGAAATAGGCGAGAACGTTAATATTGGAGGAATGAGCGAGATTAATGCAAAAGGAGCGAGGGTAGTGATAGGTGATAATTGCGATATAGCTTCATTTGTCGCCATTAATTGCGCCGACTCACATAAAAGGTGTTTGGAAATTTGCTTGGAGATAGATAGGAAGGACATACTCATTGGCAACAATGTTTTTATCGGATCCCACTCAGTTATTAAGGGAGGCGCTATTATTGGCCATCATTCTATAATAGCTTCAGGAACAATAGTTGACTCTGGTGAAATCCCATCATATTCATTGGTGGCGGGTAACCCTATGAATATTAAACCAGGTTATTATAAAAAATATATAAATGGAGAAGAATAATAATAATGTTTTTCATAGTTAATGAATTAGTGAGTGCTTAATCGTAATGAAACTTTCCGCGCATCAACCAGCCTATATCCCTTGGCTTGGTTACATTGATAAAATAGCTAGATCAGATATCTTTGTTATAATGGATTCTGTTCAATTTGAAAAGAATAGCTTTATTAATAGAAATAGGATAAAAACCCTGCAGGGACCCCTATGGCTTACGGTTCCCGTCCTTACTAAGGATTATAAGAATAAAACAATAGCAGATATTAAAATTGATAACACGAAAAAATGGCAAAAAAAACATTCGGCATCAATTATTGGCAGCTATAAGAAATCTAGAAATTTTGAGGAAGTGTTTGAGAGTATTAAGCCATGTTATGAGCGTAAATTTGAAAGTTTGTCCGAGTACTGTCTGAAATATTTAAAGTTGTTGTTGCCTATTTTGGGTGTTGAAACTGATATTGTATTATTGTCAAGTTTGGATGTTCATTCTAAAAAATCTGATTTAATACTTGATGTATGTCGAAAATTAAAGGTTAAGCGATATCTTTCAGGTGCTAATGGCGTTGATTATTTGGATGAGTGTAAATTCCATAGCAATGGTATCTCTATTGATTTTCAAAATTATGAGTGCGTCCCATACCCCCAATTGGGTGATAACTTTATACCCGCCTTATCAGTTTTAGATTACTTATTTAACAAGGAGGATTTATGAATACAGGTTTTTCAGTCGAATGGGATCAAAGGTTTAAAGAAAACACACACATGAGTATATGGCCATGGACAGATTTGGTCTCTTTGGTTTATAGACATTGTCCACGTCCATTTGAAGGAAAGAGAGTATTGGAATTGGGATGTGGTGCTGGAGCAAATATTCCATTTTTTCAGGCACTGGGTATGGATTATTATGCTGTAGAAGGGAGTCAGACAATTGTATCTCAACTGCATGAACGTTTTCCAGAAAGTAAAAACAGCATTGCTGTAGGCGACTTTGTTAGTGATTTTGTATTTGATGGCCCCTTTGATCTTGTTATTGACAGGGCATCTGTAACACATAATATGACTGAAGACATTATAAATATTATTAGTGGGGTTCATGATGTTCTGAAAGATAGCGGATTATTTATAGGGGTTGATTGGTTTTCAAAAAATCATACTGAATACAAGCGTGGTAAAGAAACTACTTGCCCTAACTCCAAAACTGATTATATTGACGGTCAATTTTCTGATTTGGGGATCGTTCATTTTTCGGATAAATATCTCCTTGATGAATTGTTTGCTGATAGATTTCAATTCGTTTATTTAGAGGAAAAAGTTAGGAAGCTTATGAATGTCGAAGAAGAATATCAATTTGCATCATGGGATTTTGTGTTGAGAAAAAAAGAGGTTTCTTTGAATGAAGAATAATATATTGATTGTTGCTGCGCATCCAGATGATGAAATATTAGGTTGTGGTGGGGTGGTCGCGAAACATGCAGCAGGTGGTGATTCTGTAAAGGTTTTGATTATGGCGGAAGGAATCACATCAAGATCTTCAATAAGAGATTTAGAATCAAATACTGAGTCACTGCTTGCTTTGAAGGAATCAGCAAAAAAAGCGAATGCTATTTTAGGTGTTAATGATGTCGAGTTTGCGAGTTTTCCAGATAATCGCATGGATTCGTTAGATTTACTTGATGTTGTTAAAAAAATTGAGGCAGTTATTGAAACAGAAAAACCCAATATAATATATACTCACTATGGGAATGATGTAAATGTAGATCATCAAATAGTTTATTCATCGGTGATAACAGCCTGCCGTCCACAACCTGGCTCCATTGTTAAAAAAATACTCTGTTTTGAAACAGTTTCTAGCACAGAGTGGCAACCTCCGGGGGTGAAGCTGCAGTTTTCTCCTAATTGGTTTGTTGACATAGATGAAAAATTTTTTCAAAAGAAAATGGATGCATTACAGCAATATGCTTCAGAGATGCGCGAATTTCCACATCCTAGGTCGGTGCAGGCTGTTGAGGCTTTGGCTAGGTGGAGAGGAGCAAGTGTTGGGTTTAAGAAAGCAGAATCCTTTATGCTTATAAGATCGCTAAACGAATAGTTTTTAGAATTTAGGATTTATAAAGATGAAAATATTATATATTTGCGATTGGGATGTAACTTATACCTATGAAAAGCTTTCTAGCTGTGTTGAGTCTTCTTATGATTCTCAGATAGAGTCCCATGCATTGGTTGTGGGGAAAATTTATCAGTCCTATTTAAGCAGACAAAACCATTGTTTCAGGTCAGTTACGTTGTTACAGGATTATTTAGAAAATTTTCGCCATGTTGAAGTCACCGAGGAGAAACTCAAGTCAATTGAGGAAAAATACGGCACCCCCACGCTTTGGCCTTTTGTCTGTGCTGATCGTACTTGGTGCTGGGATCATATTGATGACCTTAAGAAGAAAATCGCAGGTTGTTTTGAATTCTATGAACAATATTTAAATAAACATAAAATAAATGTAATCGTATGTCATGGTTTTTCATCAATGCCGCATTATGTTATGTATGCTGTGGCGAAAAAGTTGAATATCAAGATCGTTACAGTGACGTCAGCCAGGATTGACGGATTAAATATTTTAAATGGTTCACCTCTGGAGAATTTTTCAGATATTTTTGATGACATAGACCAGCATGATATAAGCGATAATGTAAGAGAAGATGTCGCTTGTTATTTGTCTAAATTTCGAAAAGAAAGGGTGGTTCCGGATTATGTCAGCTTGGGTAAAAAGCAAAGGCAATTAAGCTTCAGTGCTGTTTACAATATAATAATTAGATTCATTCAATACTCGTATAATTATTATATAAGAAATGTATTTTCTAATGACCATACAAAGAAAAGTCCCTTTATACGAATCTTGCATGAAACTAAAAATCATTTAAATAAATTTTTTCATAGAAGACTGATTTCATGGGATAATTATGACCCGTCTCAACTGTATGTCTATTTTCCATTGCACGTTGAACCTGAAGCATCAACCATGGTGATGGGGCCATACTATATGAATCAAATATCAATCATTGAGAATGTTGCTAAATCGCTACCTATCAATAAGCTCCTTTTTGTTAAAGAACATGGTTCAATGCTTGGCCTAAGGAAACTTTCATATTATAAATCTATAGCAAAAATCCCAAATGTTAGACTGATTAGCCCCAGTGTGGATTCACATGATATTATCAAAAATTCTGATCTTGTTGTTACCATAACGGGTACAGCCGGACTTGAGGCATTGTTTTATAAAAAACCAGTTATTACGCTGGGAAGCATATATTACAATTATTGTCCTTTAGTGAAAAAGATGGGCGATATTGCTCCAGCAGGTTGGGCAGACGTTATTTTCCATATGTTGAATAATTATCAGCATAATGAGGAAGTATTTATTGCCTTCTTGGAGAAAGTTTTCTCTGTATCATTTAAAGGGATTTATTATGAGTCAAGCCTAGACAAGGATGCTATATTGGCTGATAAGAACATACAAGCATTTGCCGACCAAATAATCGATTATATTAATTTTAATAAATCTGATGATTCCGTCCTCAATCCTTTAGAGACAGTCAGTTAGCTGTGTCTGTAAACAAAGCGAACAAAATTGTATTGACATGAAAGCAAAGCTCGATTTTCCTGGAAATATTTCTAAAGATGAAGCTATGGAACTAGAATCCCATGCTGCAGGAATTAATACTGAGCTTAAGTTAATAGCCCGTGGCTTTTTATCTTCTTCTTTTTTCTATCCAATTTCAATAGGATTTGGTTATCTCCTTAATATTATCCTGGCGCGTACTATATCGCAGCATCAGCTTGGACTCTATAATCTATTTAATTCATTTGCTGGAATATTTTATATACTTTGCGCTATAGGATTGCCAACAGCCATTAAGCGCTATGATTGTATTTATGCCAAGGAGTCTGTTGAGAAAAGGCGGTTTTTCTTTTATGCGGTGACAATATGCATATTGCTTGCTGGCTTGCTTGGTGGGCTTACTTTATACTTCGGAAGACCAATATTTGTTAAATTTTATGGAGCTTCATTAGCCTCTTTGTGTTATTTGTATATTTTTTTCATACCACTAAGGTCGCTGATTATATCTTTAAATTGTTTTTTTATTTCAAGTTTAAGGCCAAGCATATATTACATGATTGATACTTTCAGCACAAAAATTGGATTGCTTCTGTTATTATTATCAACCATCGTTTTTTTCTCACTGCAAAGTGCAGCTCAGGTTATAAGCTTATTTATTATAACTTCTGTTTTAACGTTAAGCGTAATCCTTTGCATCTTTAACAAGTTAGAGATGCCGCTCATGGGTCGCATAAGCTGGATACCCTTTAAAGAGCAAAAAGATATTTTTCTTTTCTCTCTCCCTTGTGTCTTTGCAAGCCTTTTTGCCATGATTTTTTTATATACGGACAATATTATGCTTGGCAGTATGATGGGTGAAAAGGAGGTGGCAATTTATAATATTGCCTTTGTTTTAGCCTCATTAGCTCAATTTATCCCATGCTTTCCTTTGCAATCAATGTTGGTTCCTGTGATGACAAAAATGTATGAGATTGGAAATATAGAGAATATGAAAGTCACATTAAGGCTCCTAGGAAAGCTTGCCTTTATGTGTTCGCTGCCCTTAGTATCTGGATTACTGATTGTTTCTCAAGAATTAATTTCCATTGTATTTGGCGTTAAGTACTCATCAGGAGCATTGCCATTTGAGATACTGTGCTTTTTCTATTTACTAACTAATATTTTCCCATTCGGTGGGAGTATAGCCACTATTGTAAAAAAAACTAAAATTCTATCTTATACGACACTTATCTCACTTTTTGTTTGTGTTTTTTTGAACTGGTTCCTGATTCCAATATGGGGAATGAGTGGGGCAGCCATTGCAACAGGAACGGCAATTTTTTTAAATTCGCTCCTGATTTTGTTGCTTCTCGGACCTGAATATTTTATGACTATGCCATGGGCTGAGAATATACTGATATCATTAGTATATTTCGCCTTTCTCTTTAGCGCTATTTATTTCTGGAAATTAAACTTAATTGGCTCAATTTCTGTTTACCTATTTCTAGTAATGCTATTCTTTATATCTTTATGGTTTGGTTCTTATCTTAGTAAAAATGAAAAGAAAATTCTTTACTCCTTGATTGGGTCTAAAAAAAATTAAAATGATAATAGGTTGAATTGATTTCATGAAAATAATTTCTGTCGTCAATTTGTTTTTTCCGTCAATTGGGGGGATGCAGGTTGCAAGTCACGTTACTTTCCAGGCATTAGGTGAGCTGGGTTGCGATGTACGTGTTATTGCTCCTGTAGCCGAGCTTTCACAGGATAAACTTCCGTGCAATTATACAGTTACCGGCCATGCAAAAGAAGGGTATCAGGGGTCAATATCTCGCCTCATATTTTTGAATAAGCTTCTCAAGAGAAAAGACTATAAAGGTGCAGTCGTTTTGTTGATAGGCAGAGAAGTGGAGATTGCTTATTCCTTGTTAAAATGGATGTTTAAGGGCTATAGTGTTTATTTTATCAGCTCTGGAACAGCTTATGGTATTAAAAATAATATCCTAAAGCGATTGCTTAGAGATGCGCTTCTAAAAAGAACTTATCGATCGCCCGCCCATTTTGTTGCTATCACAGAAGAAACCAGAGAACAATTATGCCCTCTGGTTTCTAGCGAGGGCAAGATTAAGGTTATTCCACATCCCATTGATGAAGATCATTGGCTGCCATCTATTTCTAAAAAGATAGATCCTAACAACATAAAATTAGTAAGCTATGCCCGCCTTGAAAAGGCAAAAAATATTCAAGGTGTTTTATTAATACTCAAGAATCTTAAAGATCAAGGGATCTCTAACTGGACTTACACCGTCATTGGTTGTGGAGGATATTTGAGAAATTTAAAAAATATATCAAAAAGTTATGATTTGGATGAGAATGTGATATTTTTGGGTGAAATCAATTATCATTTTCTCCCAGCTGTTATTGCGACAATGGATATAAGCATTATGCTTTCGCTATATCGAGAAACCTTTTGCTTAACTTATATTGAATCATCAGCCCTTGGCATTATGTCGTTAGGCTATAATGGTGGTGCAACTCAATATACGCTAAAAAATGATGTTAATGGTTATATCTTTGATGAGAGTGATGCGCTTTCTGTAGAAAATAAATTGAAGTTCCTATTAAAAAACCCAGATGTTGTTTTGGAGTTGGGAAAGAGGTCTCGTCAGTTTTATTTGGAAAATTATACTAAAAAAATTGTCGGAAGCACGTTGATATCCTTATTTAATGAAACGAATGTTTGATTTTTTTGTTTAACTATTCTTATGATAATTATAAAGAATTCATGAAGATATTACATATTATAACCTCTACTTCTACTGGCGGCGCTGAGATGATGTTATATAAGCTCATGCAGCAGCGACCTGTAAACCAAGAGCACGTGGTTATTTCTTTGTGCCCCTTAGGTGAAGTGGGCGAAAGGATAAAAACCCTAGGGGTTGAGGTTTACAGTTGTAACTTTAAGCACCCGCTTGCAGGATTTTTTTTATTCTATAGGCTGTTAAAATTGGTCAAAAAAATTAATCCTAATATTATTCAGGGGTGGATGTACCATGGGAATTTAATGGCCTTGGTTGCGCGTTTTTTTAGAAAATCAAACCCTATTGTTATTTGGAATATACGCCAATCGCTAAATAAGGCTAATAGAGAAAAATGGTTAACTGGATCGGTCATTCGTTTATGTGCATTCTTATCTAACAAACCCACATCGATAATTTATTGCTCAGAGAATGTGGCTCAGCAACATCAAAATATGGGATTTTCTGCACGAAAAAGCAAGGTACTCTTTAATGGATTTGATCTTAAAAAATTTAACCCAGCAGATGTGCCGGATAATTTTGCAGTTCAGCTAAAGGGGAAGCTTGCAGATAAAATAATATTAATCCAGGTGGCGCGTTTTCATCCAATGAAAGGACATCGCTTTTTGCTGGAATCATTTTCTGCTATTAAAGATCGCTGTGATGCGCATTTGTTATTGGTTGGAAAGAATCTTGATGAATCTAACCAAGAATTATTTACGCTGGTAAAATCATTAGGTTTGCTAGATCACGTTAGCTTTTTGGGGGAGCAAGAAGATGTTGCTTCGCTTTATAGTATTAGCGATGTGGCGGTGAGTCCATCGTTATGGGGTGAGGGGTTTCCAAACGTTGTTGGTGAAGCCATGGCGATGGGGCTTCCTTGTGTCGTGACTGACGTGGGAGATTCGGCCATGATAGTTGATGATTGTGGTTTGGTTGTCCCTCCCGGTGATGTTACTGCCATGAGCAGAGCCTTGAAAGAAATATTGACTTTTTTGCATGAGAGCAGGCAACAGCTATCGTCTCGTTCTCGTGAGCGGATTGAAAAGCACTTTGATATTAAAGATAGAGCTACGGATTATTTTGATTATTATAATTCTCTGGTACTTGAAGGGACGAAAGTGATATGTGCGGAATAGCTGGTTTTTTAAATTGTTCTCTTGATGTAGGCACTTTACATAAGGTGGGAGAATCTTTGCAGGCGCGTGGCCCTGACGATCAAGGCATTTGGCAAGAACCGGATTACCCTTTAAGCTTAGTGCATCGTCGTTTGTCTATTTTAGATACTTCAAAAGCTGGACATCAACCGATGATTTCCAAAAGCGGGCGCTATGTTATTGCTTATAATGGTGAGATTTATAATTATCGAAAATTAAATCAATGGTTGCAAGAAAAAGGAGTTGTGCTGCAGTCAAGTTGTGACACGGAAACACTGCTTGCTTGTATAGAAGAACTTGGTTTGGCACAAGCTTTAACTCGTATCAATGGTATGTTTGCGTTTGCCCTCTGGGATCGTCAAACGAAAAAGCTGTATTTGGTTAGAGATCGCGTTGGCATTAAGCCACTTTACTATGCTATTTTGGGTGAAAAATTACTGTTTGCCTCTGAGTTATCGGCGCTGCATGCTAGCAATTTACTGGATAAAAATATTGATCATCAAGCTTTGTCGCAGTTACTGCAGTTTAATTATATTGCTAGCCCAAATTCCATTTATCAAGATGTTTTTAAACTTGAACCAGGTAGCATCGCTACATTTAATTTAGTTGATGGGGAATTAATAAAAGATATTCAACGTTATTGGTCTGTTAAGGATGATTGTGCACATGCGCCTCAGCAATCGGCAGCAGTTGATCAAAATTATATACATAATCTAATTAAAGATGCTGTCTCCTCGCGCATGATCGCCGATGTGCCCTTGGGCTCTTTTTTATCGGGGGGCATAGATTCATCTTTGGTAACAGCAGTGATGCAGTCACATGCATCTAGGCCGGTAAAAACATTTAGTATCGGCTTTGAAGATCAGGAATTTAATGAAGCGGTGTGGGCAAAAAAAGTAGCGCAACATTTGGGTTGTGAGCATGCCGAGCTTTATGTTTCCAAGGCTGATTTATTGTCGGTTATACCGCAATTGGCACAAACTTATAATGAACCGTTTGCTGATTCATCGCAATTACCTACTGTATTGTTAACACGCTTAGCTAAGCAGTCCATGACGGTTTGTTTGAGTGGTGATGGTGGTGATGAAGTTTTTGCTGGCTACAGTCGATATTTTTTAACCATGAAAATTTGGCGCTACGTTAATCATTTGCCGTTGTGGTTTCGTCGAGTTACAGCCGCCTTGCTACAAAAAATGCCGGTTAATTTTTTAGTATTTTTTCTAAAAGCAGTGCAATCGGTTTTTATGCGTGAAAAAGTACATAATTATCGCGATAAACTGCCTAAACTTTTAAAATTGCTCTCAGCTTCTTCATTTGCTGGGGTATATCAATGCCTGGTGTCAAATACCGCTTATAGTCATTCTTTATTATCTGCTGATATTGATGATACACCACTTATTCTTGATGCTTTTAGCAAGGATTCCTTGGGTTTGGTTGAACAAATGATGTTGGCTGATAGTCATACTTATTTGCCCGGTGATATTTTAACAAAAGTTGATCGAGCAAGTATGGCTAATAGTTTGGAAGTGCGCGTGCCACTACTGGATCATCGTTTAATGGAAGCTGCATGGCGATTGCCGATAGAGTCAAAAGTAAAAGGTGGTAAGGGTAAGCTTGTTTTACGTGATATTTTATCAACCTACATTCCAAATCATTTATTTGAACGCCCCAAAATGGGCTTTGGTGTGCCGCTCGCGGCCTGGTTGCGTGGACCATTGCGGGAATGGGCAAATGACTTATTATCTGCTGATTTGTTACGCCGGCAGGCCGTTTTTGATGAAAAATCGGTGAGTGTAATGTGGCAAAAACATCATGAAGATAAGGGTGATTATCATTTTGTATTATGGCCAATATTAATGTTTCAGGCTTGGTATCAGCAGCATCAATAGTGTATTTGTTGGTAAATTTTTAAGTAAAATTTTGGGGCAGTAATGAAAGTATCTGTTTATGGTTGCGGTTATGTTGGTTTGGTTACCGGCATTTGTTTGGCTGAATTAGGTCATGAGGTTTTGTGTGTTGATGTGAATCAAGCTAAGGTGGAAAATTTATCACAGGGCAAGTTACCGATTTATGAAATAGGTTTGCAGCCTATGTTAGATAAGTGTCTTGAGCAAGGGTGTATTCAGTTTTCTGGTGACATGCAAGCGGCTATTGGATTTGGCGTAGTGCAGTTGATTGCAGTGGGCACTCCGTCATCAGCAGATGGTTCAGCAGATTTAACTTATGTGCTTTCTGTCTGTGAGTCGTTGGGTCGTGATATGCACGATTATCGTTTAATTATCAATAAATCTACGGTTCCAGTTGGCAGCAATACATTGGTTAAAGCACGTATTCAGCAGTTACTGTCTGAGCGGGGTAATGAGTGTGAGTTTGATGTGGTCTCTAATCCAGAATTTTTACGTGAAGGTCAGGCGGTAGAAGATTTTATGTGTCCACATCGTATTGTGGTTGGGGTCGAATCGGATCGGGCTAAGAAACTGATGAGTGAACTTTATGCGCCATTAATACAGCGTGGTGTTAATTATCATGAAATGAAGCCTGCTTCGGCAGAGTTGACGAAATATGCTGCCAATTCTTTTTTAGCTACCAAAATTAGTTTTATGAATGAAATAGCTTTGCTTGCAGAAAAAGTAGGGGCAGATGTTTTAGAAGTTGAGCGTGGTATGAAAAATGATCCACGTATCGGTGAATTATTTCTCAAAGCAGGTTGTGGGTATGGGGGTTCATGCTTTCCTAAAGATGTGCGTGCCTTGCGAGTTATTGGGGAATCTGTAGGGGTTGATATGCAGCTTGCTGCTGCCACTGATCTGGTAAATGAGCGTCAGAAGCGCCATCAATTTCAACAAATTATGCATTTCTTTTCTGATCGTTTGGTGGGGCGAACGATTGCTGTTTGGGGCTTGGCATTTAAGCCGGGTACCGATGATATGCGCGAAGCGTCGAGTCTTAGTTTGATTCAATCGCTGTTGCAGGTGGGGGCGCAGGTAAAAGTTTATGATCCCTTGGTTAAATCTATTGCTATCGATAAATTTAACCGTAATGCTAATTTACATTTTTGTGATAGTGCAATAGAGGCTTTGCATGAAGCGGACGTATTGGCTTTGGTAACTGAATGGGATGAATTCAGGAAGCCGGATGTTGAATTATTGAAGCAAAAGCTTAAATATCCAGTTGTATTTGATGGCAGAAATGTACTTTCGGTTAATGATTGTATGCATCAGGGTCTTTATATGTTTGGTATAGGTCGGGGAGCTTTGTCAGTACGTAGGTGTAAGGAAATATTAAGGGATGATTCTAGCACTATTTTAGTGTAATATCTCTTTTTTATTTTAAGATAAGGCATTGAGGGCATCTAGGTGGTTGAAAGTACAGTAGTTGTTGATGAGCAGGTTGCGAAGTCCCATATTTTTGAAAAGGTTCTCATCGCAACGTTGTCGGCTTTTTGTTTGTTGATGGGCTGCCTAGATTTAAGCAACCTAAGTGGCTGGATTGTCATTGCGCTTACTTTTTTGGGTATTTTTTATTTTGTTGATTTAAATCAGAACAAGCCTATCTTTTATGTGCTTTTGGGGGCTGTTTTTTTACATCAGCTCATTTCCGTTATGCTCATTTATTTTCCGGCTATTCTGGCACCGATTGCTCAGCCAGATGCGGGATCGTTTAATCAACTGGCTTTACAAATAGCTCATAGCCATCATTATCAATTCAATCAAGCTGGCATGGGTGTTTATTCAAGCTTTATTGCGCTGTTCTATCGCATGCAGCCTTCTTTATTGCTGGGCCAATCGCTATCTGTGGTAGCTTTTGTCTTTGCTTGCTATTATCTGGCTCAGCTTGTTAAGGATTTGGGTTGGGCACGTTATTTGCTGCCTATCTTGCTGGTGTTCGGTTTATTGCCCAATCAAGTAACCTTTGGCTCAATGTTGCTGCGCGAGCCGTATCAACTTTTATTTTTTATGACGACTATTTACTATGGGATGCGTTGGAATCGAGGGGGAAAAATAATCAGGTGGGATTGTTTTTTGTATTTTGGTTCGGCCATTTTATTGGCATTGTTGCATAAGTCGCTAATTGTTTTTTTAATTGCGTTGCTGCCTTTGATTTCAGTTTTTTCTTTTCGTAGAAAAGAGTTTCACCTATGGTTTTTACGTTCTCTTATAACCTTTGTAACACTAGGGTTTGTTGCCTTGTTTTTTTACAAATATATTCAAGGAACATCGCTTGTAACCTTGATTTCGTTGTTGCAGCAGGTAATAAAAAACCCAGCATCATTATGGCATTTTTCTGATATTGCAAAATTATCCACAAGCTATGTAAAACCGCTTGTGCTAATTGGGGCCAACTCTGCATATCAAGGTGGTGTATGGGAGCGCTTTTACTTTTTTCTCACCGGCCCAAGTATTTTTTCGTTATCGCACTATTCTATTCCGTTTAAAATGGTCATTTGCTATGGGTATTATTTACTAAAGAATATTCTGTTGTTGGCCAGTTTTTGTGGTCTCTTTATCATGGAGAAAAAACGCTATTATGGGCTTTTGTTGGCTGTCTACTTAATATTTAACTTTATGTGGTCATTGGGTACTATTAATTATGGCACTACAATGCGTCATTTGATGCCATCGAATTGGATAGTTATTTTGTTGGGATTGCCTGTTTTATCGATGTTGCTGGCTAATTGGCGCGCTAGGATAAAAGTTAAGGCGCAACTTTAATATTGTAATAATCCAAATACCAAGCTACAAACTGATTAATTCCTGCTTCGACACTCGTCTTCGGTTGATAATTTAATTCCTGTTGCAGTTTATGTGTGTCTGCGCTGGTGCTGCTGACATCGCCGGCTTGCATCGGCATTAAGTTTAAAATCGCTTTCTTGTCCAGTGCTTTTTCTAGCGCTGCAATAAAATCCATCAGTGCTATTTTTTCCCCTCGACCAATATTATAAATACGCCAGGGCGCATAGCTGGTTGCTGGGTCTGGTTTTTCGCTGTGCCAATTAGGATTTGCTTGGGCGGGATGATCAATAGCTGCAACAATGCCCGCTACAATATCATCGATATAGGTAAAGTCACGCTCCATCTTGCCGTGGTTATAAACATCTATCGGTTGGCCGGCTAACATATTTTTGGTAAATTTAAATAGCGCCATGTCCGGGCGGCCCCATGGTCCATAAACCGTAAAAAAGCGTAGTCCCGTGCAGGGTAATTGATACAAATGCGCGTAGCTGTGTGCCATCAATTCATTGGCTTTTTTAGTTGCGGCATAAAGCGCAACCGGATGGTTGACCGAATCGCTCTCGGCAAAGGGTTGTTTGCTGTTGGCACCGTAAACTGAGCTGGTGGAAGCGTAAACCAAATGTTTCACTTTTTGTGCGCGGCAACCTTCTAAAATATTGGTAAAACCGATGATATTGGAATCAATATAAGCGTGCGGATTTTCCAGTGAATAACGCACGCCGGCTTGCGCGGCTAAATTAACCACGGCATCAAACTGCTCACTAGCAAATAAGGCTGGTATTTTTTCACGATCGGCAAGGTCTAGTTGGATAAAAGAAAAGTTTGCGCTTTTTTCCAGTCGTTGTAGGCGTGCTTTTTTTAAACTAACGTCGTAGTAATCGTTTAGATTATCCAGGCCAATAACCGTGTCACCACGGTTTAATAAAGCTTGGCCGACGTGAGAGCCAATGAATCCTGCGGCACCGGTCACTAAAATTCGCACGTTATAATCTCCAAATATTCAATTGTTGATAATGCTCGGGCGTTAAGCAATTTTTGATATCAATAACGATACCGACATCGGATAATTTATTTTGAAAATCTTTAACTGAAATATTCTGAAATTCTTGATGCGCAACCGCAACAATCACGGCGTCAGCATTTTCAATGTCATCCCAGCTGGATAAACTCAAATCGTATTTCATTTTTGCTTCTTCGGCATTGGCATAAGGCGCGTGAATTTTAGTTTGGATGTCGTATTTTTGCAGTGTTTTGATGATGTCAATTACGCGGGTATTGCGAATGTCGTTGCAGTTTTCTTTAAAGGTTAAACCTAAAATGGCTACTTGACTGCCTTTAATTTTAGCGCCAGCCTGAATCATTTTTAGCACCGTTTTTTCACCAATAAAGGCACCCATGTGATCGTTAATACGCCGACCCGATAAGATCACTTCCGGGTGATAATTCATTTGTTGTGCTTTGTGGGTTAGGTAATAAGGGTCAACGCCTATGCAATGCCCGCCGACCAAGCCGGGTTTAAAATTTAAAAAATTCCATTTGCTGCCAGCTGCGGCAAGCACCTCTTGTGTATCGATATTCATGCGATTAAAAATCAACGCCAATTCGTTCATCAGCGCAATGTTAATATCGCGTTGGGTATTTTCAATAACTTTGGCGGCTTCTGCCACTTTAATGCTGCTGGCCTCATGTACTCCGGCATCAACTACACTGGCATAAGTGCGGGCGACGATTGCCAAGGTCTCGGCATCATCGCCAGAGACCACCTTTGTGATCTTTTTAAAGGTATGTTCTTTGTCGCCTGGATTAATACGCTCGGGGGAATAACCGACGTGAAAGTCTTGTTTCCAGGTCAGGCCTGAGTATTGTTCCAAAACGGGGATACAATCTTCTTCGGTCGCGCCCGGGTAAACGGTCGATTCGTACACGACGATATCGCCAGGTTTGAGGTGTTCAGCTACCGTTTGTGTCGCACTGAGTAAAATGGATAAATCGGGCCGCTTGGCGTGATCAATAGGAGTAGGGACGGCAATGATGTAGAAATCAGCCTCTCTCAGGTCTTGTGCTTTGTTGGTAAAAAGAACATCGGTTGCTTGTAGCTCTTCAGAAGAGACCTCATGTGTATGGTCGTGGTGGCGTTTGAGGGCTTGTATGCGTGTTGTTGATTTGTCGTAGCCAATAGTGTGTTTTTTTTGACCAAAAGCGACAGCGACGGGCAAACCGACGTATCCTAGTCCTACAACGGCAATTTTGCGTTCAATGCTCATGGTTATCCTAGTAATGGTTGAGTCCCCAATTGAAGCTGTGTATTGTACTCAACTTGAGTTGCCTAGTCTAACCTAGGCAGGGGGTTATTTTGGTGTATGAGGGGTAATCACCAATGAGACAGCCAAAACTACTGTTTGTGGTCAATGCGGCGCGTTATTTCTTATCGCATCGTTTGGCGTTGGCGTTGGCAGCGCAACAGGCAGGTTATGCGATTCATGTGGCAGTGCCGTCCTCTGAGCAATCTGCGGTTATTGAGGCCTATGGCTTTAAGCTTCATCCTTTGCCGCTGCGTCGCGCTTCGGTGAACCCCTTGCGTGAGCTTAAATCCTGGTGGGCTTTGTTACAGCTACTGCGTACATTACGTCCAGATCTACTGCATTTGGTTTCTTTAAAAGCTTGCTTGTACGGTGGCATTGCAGCACGTTTTGTTAAACTAAAAAGTATTCACGTGATTACCGGGTTAGGTTTTGTTTTTTGTGATCAACGCATTAAGTCACGTTTTATTCGACGCTTGATTATTTGGGGGTTTCGTTTTTTAGTTGCTCGCGAGAGTAGTTTTTTTATTTTTCAAAATCGTGATGATCAGGCTTTATTTGTGCAGGAGCGTATGATCACTGCAAAACAAGCGTATTTAATTAAAGGCTCAGGTGTTCGATTAGATCAGTATTATCCGCAAGCGCAAAAAAATGCTTTGCCCATTGTCATGTTGCCGGCGCGGATGTTATCGAGCAAGGGCGTTGAAGATTTTGTGTTAGCGGCGCAGCAAATAAATCAGCAAAGTAAGTTAGCGCAGTTTGTGTTGGTCGGCCCTTTGGATAATGAAAATCCTGCTGCCATTAGTGCAGCAATGATTGAAAGCTGGGTTAAACAAGCGGGCATAACCTGGTGGGGCCATTGTGAAGATATGCTCACCACCTTGAACCAAGCGGACATCGTTTGTTTGCCGGTACGATTTCGTGAAGGCTTACCACGTGTGCTGATTGAAGCGGCGGCTTGTGCCAAGCCAATTGTGGCGAGTGATGTTGCTGGATGTAATGAGATTGTGCGCCACGAGCAAAATGGCCTGTTGGTGCCAGTGGGAGATGTACAGGCGTTGATGACGGCGTTGCGACGTTTATTGTCGGATGCAACTTTGCGGGCTCAAATGGGTGAGCAGGGGCGTTGTTTGGTTGAGCAAGAGTTCAGCATGGCCATTGTTAATCAGGCAACCTTACAGCTTTACGCAACGGCATTGGGGCGGCAGATAGCAGCAGAAATGACTTCTAAAACACCGGTAGATTCTTTAGAATAGGCAGGTTTTCGGTAAGCGGATGGATATGGATAAGCAACTACAACAAAATCTAGTGCGGCAATTGCAGCAAAGATATCGTGATGCTTCTGTGGCTCGGCATGGTGATGGGCATATTTTGTCGGCGGCAGGCTGGTTGCTGGATTATTCCAAAAATACGCCCGATGATACTACCTGGGATTTGTTAATTAAGCTCGCAGAAGTTTGCGAGGTGTCTCAAAAAAAACAACAGCTGTTGGCGGGCCAATGGTTAAACACCAGTGAGGATCAACTGGTTTTGCACACCTTAATGCGTAATCGCGACTTGGCATTGGCCTCAGAAAAAAAGTTAGCTTTTAATATCGATCACGTTTGGCAAAAAATGCAGCGCATCGTAGAAAAAGTGCGGCAAAAAAAATGGCTAGGATTTTCCGGCAAAGCGATTACCGATGTGGTGAATTTAGGCGTGGGTGGCTCTGATTGGGGACCAAAGTTAGCGGTAGAAGTGTTGGCGGATGGTGTGCAGCCGCGTTGTCATTTTGTGTCGAATTTAGATCCGCAACATTTATTTTCGGTGTTAAACAAGTTAAATCCAGCAACTACTTTATTTATTGTTACTTCAAAATCATTTGCTACCCAAGAAACATTGACTAACGCTCAGCGTGCGAAAAAATGGTTGCTCAATGCGGGATGTATAACAGAGCAACTGTCGCAACATTTATTGGCGGTAACGGCTAATCAACCAGTAGCAGAGGCTTTTGGCGTTAGGTCAGAAAATTGTTTGCCAATGGCTGCGGGAGTTGGTGGGCGTTTTTCTTGGTGTTCAGCCGTGGGAATAACGATTGCATTAGCCATTGGCATGGATGCTTTTCAGGCGTTGTTGGACGGCGCTCATGCCATGGATCAGCATTTTAACACGGCCGCATTAGCCGATAATATGCCGGTTATTTTGGCACTATTGGATTATTGGTATGTCAGCATTTGTGGCAACCAAACACGTTGTGTGACACCTTACAGTTATCAGCTGCGATCGTTGGTGCCGTATTTGCAACAATTGCATATGGAAAGTTTGGGTAAAGCGGTGGATTTAGACAATCAGCCGCTTGGTCATGCAACCGGTCCGATTATTTGGGGTGAGGTTGGCAGCGATAGTCAACACACGTTTGCGCAATTTTTATTGCAGGCGCACGCTACGGTGCCGGTGGATTTTATTTTGCCGTTGCAAACGCTAACCAATCAGCAATTAATTCATAACCGCTTGGTGGCGAACTGTCAGGCACAGAGTCAGTTGTTGTGGCAAGGTAATGACGCTGTTGGTAATGAAAAAATAGCAGCGCGAGGGCCAAATAATTTATTAATTACGTCGCAATTAACGCCGAAAAATTTAGGGGCTTTATTGGCTTTGTATGAGCACAAAGTATTTGTCTTAAGTGTCTTGTGGCAGATTAATGCCTTTGATCAACCAGCAGTTTCTTATGGTAAAGCATTGGCCCAAAAAATTAATAAGTCAATGCAATCTACTGCCGCTAAAGAATCGGGTGGCGAAAAAGCTATGGATTTAAGGCAAGCTTATTTAAAGGTAATGGATCTAGAGGAAATAGCATGAAAAAAGTAACTACAGCGGTATTTCCAGTGGCGGGCATTGGCTCACGCTTTTTGCCAGTGACTAAAGCTTGTCCCAAAGAAATGTTACCGATTATGAATAAACCGTTAATTCAGTATGCGGTTGCAGAGGCTGTTAAAGCAGGGATAACCCACTTGGTTTTTGTCACCAGTTCGAGCAAAGGTGCTATTGAAGATTATTTTGATAGTCATTATGAGCTTGAGGGGCGTTTGCAAGCGGCTGGAAAATTAGCGGCATTAAATACCATAAAGTCGATATTGCCAGCTAATGTGAGCGTGTCTTATGTGCGCCAAGCGCAACCACGTGGTTTGGGGCATGCGGTGTTGTGTGCCAAAAACTTAGTCGGCAATGAGCCGTTTGCGGTTTTATTGGCGGATGACTTTTTGGTAGAAGAGGACTGCCTGCGTCATATGGTGGATAAATATCAGCATTTAGGCCACAGTGTGCTCGGTGTTGAGCCGATTAATCGGCAAGACAGTGAAAAGTATGGCATGGTTGCGTTAAAAGAAAATTCTGAAGAAATCGCTAACATCATTGAAAAACCGCAACCAGAACAAGCGCCATCCAATTTGGGTGTGATTGGTCGTTATGTGTTGTCACCTAATATTTTTGCTTTATTGGAAAAAACCAGCCCGGGTGCGGGTAATGAAATTCAATTAACCGATGCCATAGCTGATTTATTGCTAAGTGAGTCGGTTTGTGTGCATGCTTTTTCAGGTAAACGCTTTGATTGTGGCTCGCAACGTGGTTATTTGCAGGCGACTTTGCATGTGGCACAGCAAGACCCTGAATTAAAAAATATATTATTAACAAGTTTACAAGAAATGACAGAGGATGTTTGTAACTAATGAAGATACTGTTGAGTTACTTAATTGCTTTTTCAGCAACGGTTTATTGTATTTGGTTATTAATGCCATTAGCAAAAAAAATTGGTTTGCTAGATAATCCCAATGAGCGCAAGCATCATCAGGGCTCGGTGCCTTTGGTAGGCGGCATCGCGATTTTTTTTGGTTTTGGTATTGCCGCGGCGACGTTGCCAATTTCTTTGAGCATGTTTCGTGGATTATTTGCTGCTTGTGCGCTGTTAGTGTTAATGGGTGTGGTGGATGATTTTCATCAACTGTCAGCCAAATTGCGCATGTTGGGCCAAGTTCTGGCTGCGTTAATGATGACGGCCTGGGGCGGATTAGTGTTGCATAATTTGGGTAATTTATTTTTTCTCGGTGACGTGCACTTATATGCTTGGGGATTGCCGATTACTGTCTTCGCTGTGGTCAGTTACATCAACGCCATGAACATGATGGATGGCCAAGATGGTTTGGCGGGTGGCATTGCTTTTGTGCAATTTGCTTTGCTGGCGTTTATTGCTTGGCATGAATCGGCTTTGTTAGACATGCATTTATTATTAGTGTTGTTGGCCGCTTTATTTGCCTTTTTATTATTTAACTGGCGTATTCCAGGACGCTCGCAAGCCTGGGTTTTTTTAGGTGATGCGGGTAGTACTTTTTTGGGTTTCGCGGCTACGTGGTTTGCTGTGCATTTATCGCAAAGGGCACATGCGGTGGCGCCGCCAATTACTTTTGTTTGGATATTGGCATTGCCGATGTTGGATATTATGGCCTCAGTGGTGCGTCGTGTTTTAAAGCGGCGCTCGCCATTAGCACCTGATCGTGGACATTTTCATCATGTGATTCATCAAGCGGGCATTGATGTCAGTCTATCCACGCCGTTATTGTGCCTGTTTGCTTTTTTGTGTGGTTTGGTGGGGGTTATTGGCGCAATTAAACACGTGCAGGCTGGTTATTTATTTTTGGCTTTTATTGCATTGTTTGTCGTATTTACTATTTTTGTCAGCTTCGGTTCGCGTTTGTTTTCGCCAATACTCAATCAAGAGCAGACTTTTTCTCTTGAGGAAGATTGAAAAGGTCGCTAATAGCGCAAGAAAGAAGCATGGTGCCATTCAGTAATGTATTCCCCCACACTTTTGCTTTTTCGGCCTGGCAATTGTTGTAGGATATTTAGGCTATTTACGCTATCATAGTGAAGATAACCAGCATTTCAAGGATGAAATTATATGGTAAATTCTTACGCTAAGCCTTCTCCAGCGCATGCACTGACGATTAAGATCGTTATTGGCATGGTGCTTGGCATCGCTATTGGATTATTGATTAAATTTTTACCTTTATCTTTGCATTGGCGAGACTTATTGGTAAACGATTTATTAAGCACCGGTGGGCAGATCTTTTTGAATCTGATTAAGATGTTGGTGGTGCCAATTGTATTTGTCTCTTTGGTGTGTGGCAGTAGTTCTTTGGGTGGTTTGCAGCAATTGGGCCGTGTTGGGATAAGAACTTTATTCTTTTATTTAGTGACCACGGCTGTGGCTATCACCATAGCATTGCTATTGGCTAAATTATTTCATGTAGGTGCCGGCATGAATTTAGGTTTGGCGCGCAACTTTTCTGCTGCCAGCGTGCCGACGATTAAAGACATTATTGTTAATTTGTTTCCCAGTAATCCGATAGCAGCTTTAATGCAAGGTAATATGTTGCAAATTATTGTGTTTGCTTTGTTGGTGGGGATTGCTATGGCGGCAGTTGGTAAAAAAGCAGAGCACCTGGTTGTCGTTTTTAAAAATCTCGAAGCTGTTTTAATACGCCTAGTATTAATGATTATGCAGTTAGCGCCTTATGGCGTTTTTTGTTTGTTGGCGACACAATTTTCGCGAGTTGGTTTGAGCTTGATCGGCCATTTGCTGGGTTATTTTCTTGTGGTTGTGTTGGTGTTATTGATTCAGCTGTTTGGTTGTTATAGTTTGCTATTAGGGTTATTTGGCCGACTTAATCCTAAAATATTTTTTCGTAAAATGTATCAAACCATGTTATTTGCTTTTAGTGTTTCGAGCAGTAGTGCTTCCATACCCTTAGTTTTAAATACCGTGAAACAACGCTTAGGCGTGCAGGGATCTATTGCTTCTTTTATAGTGCCCTTAGGAGCCACCATTAATATGGATGGCACAGCAATTATGCAGGGAGTAGCGACGGTATTTATTGCGCATGCCTATCATGTTTCTATTGGTTTAGTAGGCTATTTAACCGTTATTGGTATGGCAACTCTGGCTTCTATTGGCACGGCGGGTGTGCCAGGTGTTGGTATGATTACTTTGGCGATGGTGTTACAACAAGTTGGTTTACCGGTAGAAGGGATTGGTTTAATTATTGGTATTGACCGTTTGTTGGATATGGCACGTACGGCGGTGAATATATCGGGTGATGCGATGATTGCTTGTTTAGTAGGTAAAAGTGAGGTAAAAGTGGATATGACCATTTATCGGGATCCGACAAAATAGGAGTAGGTATGCAAATTAAAGGTCAAGTTGCCATTATTAGTGGCGGTGGTTCAGGATTAGGAGCAGCAACAGCACGTGCGTTAGCACAAGCAGGTGCACGGGTGGCTATTTTAGATATTGCTGCAGAGCAAGCGCAACAGATAGCGAAAGAGATTGGCGGTGTCGCTTATGTGAGTGATGTCACGGATGCTGAGCAATTATCATCGGTGATGGATGAATTAGCAGCAACATTAGGCGATATACGTATTTGTGTTAATTGTGCCGGTATTGCACCGGCTAAGCGTATTGTCGGGCGCGGTGGTGCTATGCCATTGGATGATTTTGAAAAAGTTATCGCTGTGAATCTTATTGGCACTTTTAATGTCATGCGTTTGGTTGCCGCTAAAATGAGTGTGAGCGATGCCGTTAATGCTGATGGTGAGCGTGGCATCATCATCAATACGGCTTCTATTGCCGCCTACGAGGGCCAGATTGGGCAGATTGCTTACAGTGCCTCCAAAGGCGGCATAGTGGCAATGACTGTGCCGGCAGCGCGGGAGTTGGGGCGCTTTGGTATTCGCGTGGTGACTGTGTCCCCGGGTGTGTTTGCTACACCTATGATGACGGCGATGCCGGTTGAAGTACAGGAATCTTTGGCGCAAGCAGTGCCTTTTCCTCAGCGTTTAGGTAAACCGCAGGAATACGCGCAAACTGTTATGCATCTTATTGAAAATATTTATATAAATGGCGTTACTGTACGTTTAGACGGGGCAGTACATTTAGGCTGATAATGCCATGACATATACTTAGGATATTGCTATCTTCTTTGGGATTGATTACTATCTAGGCTCGGATTTTTCGATTGCATGAGGGGTATGGGATGCATAGAATAAAGATCATTTTTTCTGTTGGGCTATTGTTCTTTTTCATGAATGTATCTGCCTTTGCTATTAATCAATCAGTTTTAAATTTCTATGCACAACCCAGTACGAAAGCAAAAAAAATATTTAGTTTAAAAAAAGGTTCACCAATAATTTTGATTAAGCAACAAGGGAGCTGGACAAAAATAGCAGATCCAAGGACAGGTAAGGTCGGCTGGGTTAAAAATAATGCGATGCAACGAAGCCCGCAAATTATACATGAAACATTTACTAAAAAAACATCGAATGGCAATGTGAATGTTTATAGTTTCTATGGTTACACGCATGCAGATTCTTTTTCAAAAAAGAAAACGGATGCGGCACTGAAAAAAATGCAGCAGCTGCAACGTGAAAATTTAAATTGGCAGCGGCAGATGGAACAGGCTATGCAGCAGCTTAATGCGGATTGGGGTTGGGGAAAATCGTTAAATAATATGCCGATGATTATTATTCCGGCACCTATTGTTGTGCTGCCACAACAGCAGGTCGAGGCAAAGCATCAGGATCAGGCTAAACACAAGTTGTAGAATACTTAGATAAATGTTGTCTGTTGATATTGAGCAGATTTTTCTCTGTTTTTGTGAGGGTTTTGTTCAAAAAAATTAGCGGCATTTGTTGGTATTTGGTTTCATGATTGATAGAAGGGTAGGTAATGAATAAGGGAGTAAAATTAAAGCAGCCATCGCAATTGCGCATTCTTTTCTTTGTGGAGTTGTGGGAGCGTTATGGTTTTTATACCATGCTGGGTTTGCTGATGCTTTTTATGACCAAAAGTTTTCATTGGTCAGACGCGAGGTCTTATGCTTTATTTGCTGCCTTTAGTGCCTTTTTGTGGGTAACACCAGCTATCGGTGGCTATATTGCGGATAATTTTTTGGGCTATCGTCGTTCTTTGATTGTTGGCGCGTGCTTGTTGTGTTTGGCCTATGTGGGTTTAGCTCTGCCAGGTAGACATTTCTTTTATTTGTCGTTGGCCTTTTTAATTGTAGGTATGGGATTTTTTAAATTTGTGCCATCAACATTGCTGGGCCGTAGTTATAGTGAGAAAGATACACGGGTAGATAGTGGTTATACACTATTTTATATGGGGATCAATGTCGGCAGTCTTTTGGCTTTTGTGTTGTGCGGTTACGTGGCGCATGCTTATGGTTGGCGTGCTGCCTTTGCTTTGGCAGCGGTGGGAGTGATTATTGGATTAGCTGTTTTTATGCTGTTTCGGCGACACTTTGTCTCTTTGGATAATGAAAAATCATTGCCAGCTTTAACGCCGTTACGTATTGCGTATTTTACTTTGGGTGTTGTGGCGATGATTGCTTTTATGAATTATGCGCTCATGCATGTTGAGCTTGCTGACATATCTGTTATTTTAATTGGCATCGCTTTGTTGGTATATATCAGCATGATGTTTTTGCGTTTAAATGGTCGTGAACAGGGCAAATTAATTGCTGCAATTATATTGGTATTTGTAGCAATGATTTTCTTCTCAATTTATATTCAACAGCCCATGTCTTTAGTTTTATTCACCGATCGTAATGTTAATCATACTTTATTGGGTATTCCGCTACACTCATCAACTTTTCTTTCCATGGTGCCCATCGGCATTATTTTATGGAGTCCTCTTTTGGCATGGGCCTATGTAAAGCTGCAGCGACACCATATTAATATTTCGATTGCCATGAAATTTGGTCTAGGTATTGTGGTGGTTGGTTTGAGTTTGTTGATTTTCTATTTTAGTCCTTATTTTGCCAATGCACAGAGTAAGGTTTCAGCGTGGTGGATTATTGGTAGCTATACTATGGAGAGCTTAGCAGAACTGTTGGTGAGTGCGCTGGGTTTGTCAATGGTGGTGCAGTTAGTGCCGAGAAAAATGTTAGGTACGATGATGGGTGGTTGGTTTATAGCAACAGCGATTGGTAGCTTATTAGGCGGTGTATTAGCTAAAATGGTAGCGTTCCCTAAAGGTAATCATGTTTCTGCGAGCCAAAGTTTACATATTTATGTTTCGGCTTTTACCCATTTTGGGTTATTTATTGTGTTTGCTGGCCTGGTTGTTTGTGCGCTAGCGCCGGCGATTATGCGGTTGGCGGATAAGCCGGTTGTATTAAGAATTAAGCCGGAAGAGATTCAGCTTTAAAAAACCTCATATTTGCATACGAACATTGTCGCGAGGATGTTGCAAACTATGCCTCGTGGCTAAACTGCGGTATGGCGCGCAATGACTCCATGCTTTGAGGACCCCAACAAATTATTAATAATAGAAGCGGTGGGTTCTACTTTGTTTAAGGTATAAAAGTGTAGGCTGGGAGCACCGGCTTCTATTAAGTCTGCGCACAGTCGCGTAACCATTTCAATGCCGAGGGCGCGCATGGAAGCTTCATCGTGTTGGTAGGCTTGTAATCGCTTGCTAAGCCACATCGGCACATCGGCGCCGCAGGTTTTTGAAAAGCGTAGTAGTTGGCTTAAGCTGTGGATGGGCATAATACCGGGAATAATAGGGATAGTGATCCCTATTTTTTGGCAGGCTTCCATAAAAAGAAGGTACGCTTCTTTATTGTAAAAGTATTGTGTAATCGCTTGATTAGCACCGGCCAAAACTTTTTGTTTAAAGAATTCAAGATCCTGGTTGGCGTTGTTGGCTTGTGGATGGAACTCTGGGTAGGCGGCGACTTCAATGAAAAAATAATCGCCGGTTTTTTGACGAATAAAGCGCACCAATTCTTCCGCGTAAGAAAAATCACCGCTGTTAGTGTTGCCCTCGGCAGGTAAATCACCGCGTAAAACGACTAATCGAGTAATACCCATGGCTTGGTAGTCTTGCAATATTTTTTCGATATGCTCACGTGTTAAGCCGATGCAAGTTAAGTGTGGGGCAGCGGTAATATTATCTTGGCAAAGGCCTTGGATAACAGGCAGGGTTTTATTCTGTGTGCCGCCGCCGGCACCAAAGGTTACCGAAAAATATTCCGGTGAAAAATTGTTTAGTGTGCGCCAAGTTTGCGTTAATGAGATAAGCCCTTGAGCTGTTTTTGGTGGAAACAGCTCAAAGCTAATCGTTATCGCCTTTTTATCGTTCACGTTAAATCATCCTTGGTTAACGTTTGTGGTATTTATGCCGGTTGTTCTTTGCGACAAGATTCCGCTTTCTACGGATGGCTCTCTGTGTACGCATATCATTCCTGTCCAATATAGTTTAACTTCCTTAATTTAGATTATATAGTATAAATATAT
>CAZGQK010000008.1:0-265 GCA_964527645.1 uncultured Legionellales bacterium
TTTTCAGGTAAAGTTTACCGATAAATAATTCTACAGCTGACACGGTTACGGCATTCCCAGCCGTTGGAATAGCAGCGTCGATAATGACGATACAGTAACTTCAAGGTGCCTAATAATAGCCGCCCCGATAACCGGAATGGCGATATCGCTTGTATGATCTGCATTTGTAGTACCCGTAAAGAGTTGGACGGCAAGATCTATCTGTACCGCGCTAATTGTTTACCGGCTAACTCATTAGCAATACCTTTTTTTGCCACCGCCGTTG